>NZ_LAVL01000088.1 GCF_001083785.1 Nonomuraea sp. SBT364 | reverse complement strand
CCTCCCCCCGGTAGCGGAAGGTCTGCACACCCGTCAGCGTGATCCCGATCGCGTACGTGTCGTGCCGGTGCGGCATCCGGTGGCGGAGTTCGAGCGGGTGTCGGGGCTGGACCGGTGGACGATCGCGCGGCAGTTCCGGGCCGCGTTCGGCACCAGCCCGACCCGGTTCCGCACCATGCGGCAGCTCGACGTGGCGCGGCGGGCGCTGCGCGGCGGCCTCCCGCCGGCCGCCGCCGCGCTGGCCGCCGGCTTCGCCGACCAGAGCCATCTGACGCGCAGGTTCAAGGGCGCGTACGGCCTCACCCCCGCCCGCTGGCAGGCCGCCTGCACACCGCCGGACGCCGCGGACACCTCCCGATGGGCCACGGGTGGAGCGCCGGACGGCGGGTCAGGCGGTTCTGGCGGTTCTGGCTTCGAGCGCCTTGATGACGGCGGCCATGTCGAGGCCGCCGTGGCCGAGGGCGAGCGTCTCGGCGAACAGCGCGTGGCAGGCGTCGAGCAGCGGTGAGGCGAGCCCGGCGGATCGGGCGGCCTCGGCGATGAGCCGGTTGTTCTTGAGCACGTCGGCGACGGCCGCCTGCGGGGACAGCTCCCCCTCGACGAGCTTGGCCGCCTTGCCGCGCGACACGACGCTGGCCATCGGGCCGGTGGCCAGCACCTCCTGGAAGCGCCGCAGGTCGAGCCCGTGCCGGTCGGCGAAGTGCGTGGCCTCGGCCAGCCCGGTGACCATCGTGATGAGGAACAGGTTGACCGCCAGCTTCATCAGCAGCGCCGACGGCGCCGCCCCGCAGACGACGCTCTGGTGGCACATCGGCCCCAGCAGCGGGCGCACGTCCCCGACCGCTCCGGGGTCGCCGGCGAGCATGGCGACGAGGCGCCCCTCCTCGGCGGGGCCGCGCGACCCGGAGACGGGCGCCTCCACGTACCGGCCGCCGGCGGCGCGCACGGCCGCGTCCAGCCCGGCGGAGTACGCGGCCGAGGTCGTGCCCATGTGCACCACGGTGCGTCCGGCGACGCGGGCCGCGAACTCCGGCGTCCCCCGGCCGAGCACGTCGTCGACGGCGCCCTCGTCCGCCAGCATGAGGAACACGAAACGGGCACGCCGGAACACCTCGCCGGGTCCGTCCGCCACGTCGGCGCCCGCCGCGCGCAGCGGCTCGGCGCGGGCCGGGGTGCGGTTCCAGACGACGAGGCCGCCCGCGCGGGCCAGGTTGAGCGCCATGGGCGCGCCCATGAGCCCCAGGCCGATGAAGCCGATGTCCATCCCCTCGTTGTACCCGCGGGGCACGGGCCGGTCTTGAACGGTTGTGCGCGGGACGGGGCGTGCCGCCGGGACGACGTACCGCCTGTACGTCGGGCCCGTGCGCGGCGTCCGCCCGGAGAGGCGGCGTGGAGAAGCCGTCCGGAGTCGGCGCCGGTCACGCCTCAGCGTGGTGGTGCGACGGCTCCTGTCCCGCGGTCGCCGAGAGCTTCGAGGCGCCGGTAGTCGATCTTGCCTGACGCCGTGCACGGGAGGGTCTCCGCCACCTCGACGCGCAGACTGGCGGGCGGCAGACCCAGTCGTGCGCAGACCGCGGCGGCGTGCCGGCGTACGACGTGTTCGCCTTCGAGGCAGTACGCGGTCATTCCCGTGGCGCATTCCACGACCGCGACGCGGCCCGCGCCGTTCAGCGTCGACTCGATCTCGTCCAGGTTGATCCGCTTGCCCGCCACCTTGACGATGCGCTTGACCCTGCCGCGCAGGTAGAGGAAGCCGTCGATCAGCGCGCCGAGGTCGCCGGTGCGCAGCAGTCCGCGCTGCCGGTCACCGAGGGCGAGGTCCTCCCGGGTGTCCGCATAGCCGAGCATGACGTTGGGCCCCTGATAGACGATCTCGCCGGTTTCGTCGATGGTGAACGACCCCCCGGGGACGGCACGACCCACGGATCCGATCGCCTCGGGCGAGGCCGCGGTGTCCAGGACCGACATCCTGGCCGTCGCCTCGGTCTGCCCGTACATGACCCAGAAACGTGCATCGTGATCGTTCGCGAGTTCGGCGTAGTCGCCGACGGTGCGGAGGGCGCCGCCCGCCTGGGTGAGCGAGCGCAGCGACCCCGGCCACTGCCGGCGGAGAAGAGGCCACAGCGCCTCGTACGTCAACGGCACGCCGGCCATGGAGGTCACCTTCTCGGTGCCGACGAGCCGCAGGAACCTCCGGCTCGTGGGCGACGCGGAGGTGATCACGAGGCTGGCGCCGCACGCCAGATGACTGTTGAGCACCGACAGGCCGTAGCAGTAGTGGAGCGGCAGCGACGTGATCGCCCTGTCCGCCGCGCTCATCTCCAGTGCCCGCACGATGGCGGCGGCGTTGCCGGCCAGGTTCGCATGAGACAGGGCGGCCACGCGCGGCCGTCCTGTCGTGCCCGAGGTCATCATCAGCAGGGCGAGATCCTCGTGAAGCGGTGTTTCCCGCGTGGAGGCGCGCTCCCAGGCCGGCGCCTGCGCCAGTCGCGTGTACCCGTCCGGCGGCCGTCCCTGACGGTGCAGCACCAGCCCGGGGCGGTAGGCCTCGAGCAGGCGTGCGGTCGCCGCGTCCGTCAGTGCCGGGTCGGCGAGCAGTACGGCGTGCCCGGCCTCGAGGCATGCCAGGTAGCTCACGATCGACGGCAGCGACAGGTCGCAGAACAGAGCCACCAGTTCCTTGCCGGTACGCTCCCCTGCCAGCCGGCGCCAGGGCTCCATAGCCCGCGGAAGGTCGCCGTAGCGAACGTCCTCACCGCCGGGCACGACGAAGGCGATGTCGTCACGGGCCCCGTTGACGGGGATCACGGCTGTTCACGTTCGACCAGCCGGGCGATCCCCCGGACGGTGGAGGCTTCGAAGACCGCTTCCAGCGGGATCTCCGCCCCGAGTCGTTCCGAGATCAGCGCGCTCACCCGCACCACCGCGAGCGAGTCGCCGCCCAGGTCGATGAGGTCGTCGAGCACGCCCACGCGCTCCACCCCGACGGCCTCGGCGAAGATCCGCTGGAGAGTCCGTTCCACGTCCCCCGCCGGCTCGGCGTAGCGTGACAGCTCGCCGGGTTCGAGTGTGCCCACACGCCGGCTCAGCAGGTCGTGACGTACGGCGCCGTCATCGCCGACGGGCAACTCCGCCACCAGGATGACCAGCGTGGGGGCGTCGCCGGCCATTTCCCGCCACAGATGGTCGCGTATTTCCACGGCACTCGAATAAAGCTCGGGAACCACGGCGATCGCCAATTCACCCGCGTGCGTGAACAACGCCGCCGATTTAACGTACGGGTGGGCCAGCGCCACTTTCTCCGCCGTCATGTCAGCACCTTAAATTCCGCCGGATATCGTGTCCTGGGATGCTAGCCCGGCGCGACTCGATCAGCAAAGGCGGTTCTGCAGCATGCTGGTGCATGACATAATCGATTCCATCTCCGATCCCGGCCGCCCGGCAGTTCGCGATCGAATGGCCTCGTGGTCCTATGACGAACTCCGGCGCAACAGCATGGCCTTTTCCGGCTGGCTGCGCCGGCGGGGCGTCCAGCGCGGCGACCGCGTCCTCGTGCCCGCCCTTCCTGACCGGCGCTTCCTCGCCGCGCTTTTCGGATGCTCCCGCGCCGGCGTGATTTTCGTCCCCGTGAGCGACACGCTCAGGCCTTACCAGCGCGCCCAGATCGTGCGGGACGCGGAACCGGCGCTGACCGTGGACCTGGCCGGCGCGTGGCGGGAGATGTCCGGACCGCAGATCGCCGACGCCCCGGCGCACCCGGCGAACACCCCGGCTGATCCGCTGATTCTGTTCTATACGTCCGGGAGCACCGCGGAACCGAAGGCCGTCGTCGCGCCGCACGCCCAGATACTTTTCGCGGCGCGTGCCGTTCAGCAGCGTTTGCGCTACAGGGCGGAAGACACGATTTTCTGTAGATTGCCGCTCAATTTCGACTACGGCCTTTACCAGATTTTCCTGGCGGCGCTTTCGGGAGCCACGCTGGTGCTGGCCGATCCACAGGACGACGCGCGGCTCGCGGTGGCGCTGCGACAGCAGGAGGCGACCGTCGTGCCCGTGGTCCCCGGCCTGGCCGTCATGCTCGCCCGGCTCGCGGGGCGTGGCTCCCCGCTTCAGCGGGTGCGCCTGTTCACCAACACCGGTGACCAGCTGCCGCCGGCCACGATCAACGCTTTGAAGGGATCCTTCCCCCGCGCGGCCGTCCAGCTCATGTTCGGGCTCACGGAGTGCAAACGCGTGTCGATCCTGGAGCCCGACGGCTATCTCGCCAGGCCGCGCTCGGTCGGCACCCCCCTCGACAGCACGTCGGTCTCCATCCTCGACCGGCACGACCGGCCCCTGCCCGCGGGGGAGAGCGGGCAGATCGTGGTGCACGGCCCGCACGTGATGGCCGGATACTGGCGAGCCCCCGAGCTCACCTCCCGCACCTTCGGCGTGGACGCCGTGACCGGCGTACCGTTCCTGCGAACCGGCGACATCGGTAGCCTCGACGAAGCCGGGCATCTCTACTTCCACGGACGCCGGGACCACATCTTCAAGCTCAAAGGCGTCCGCGCCAGCGTCGCGGAGATCGAGGCCGCCGCGTTCTCCATCCCCGGCGTGCACGAGGCGGCGCTGGTGCCTCCTGCCGAGGGAGGGAAGACGGTCCTGTACGCGGTCGGTTCGCTCCCCGGCACCGATATCCTGCGCGAGCTGGAGATCAGGCTCGGGCCGCAGAAGCTCCCCGACCTGTGCCATGTGCTCGACGACATGCCGCGCGGCTCCACCGGCAAGGTCGACAGGTCAGCGCTTTCACGCCTGTCGCGTCCGCCCGGCCAGCCGTAGCCTGTCCATCTTGCCGGTCGCCGTTCTGGGCAGCCGGTCCAGCTCACGGACCACGTCGATGATCATGTAGCGCGGCAGCGAGGCCGCGCAGTGCCGCTTGATCTCAAGCAGGCCGGGGGCCCGCGTGCCCCGCGGGACGAGCCAGGCGACCAGGCGGGCGGCCAAGCCTTCACCCTCGACGGTCGCGGCGGCCTCGGCCACCGCGGGGTGGGCGTTCAGAA
Source organism: Nonomuraea sp. SBT364 (assembly GCF_001083785.1). Lineage (GTDB taxonomy): Bacteria > Actinomycetota > Actinomycetes > Streptosporangiales > Streptosporangiaceae > Nonomuraea. The sequence continues at coordinate 29,495 of NZ_LAVL01000088.1, read as the reverse complement.
CCTCCTCGACCTCCGCCAGCTCGATCCTGTGGCCGCGCACCTTCACCATGCCGTCCCTGCGCCCGCGATATCTCAGGTTCCCATCGGCACCGAGCACGACGCGGTCCCCCGTCCTGTACGGCGCGCCGTCCTGCGGAGGCCGGCCCCAGTACCCGAGCATCACCGTCGGGCCCCGCACCACGAGCTCGCCTTCCTCGCCCACGTCCGCACGGCTGCCGTCGTCACGTTCCACCCACACCTCGGCGCCGGAGCAGGCGCGCCCGATCGGCACCTCCCGCCCCGGCACGGGCACCTCGTAGAAGGTGCAGACGTTGGTCTCCGTCGGCCCGTACAGGTTGAGGAAGCGCACCTGCGGCCACGCGTCGCGGAGGCGACGCAGGTGCGCGACCGGGTAGGGCTCTCCGGCGAACAGCACGGCCCGCAGGCCCAGCGGCCCGGCCTGCAGCAATTCTCCGTCGCGTTCCATCATCATCAGCGCCGACGGCACCGAGTACCAGACCGTGATCGCGTGCTCCCGCACGAACGCCACCAGGCGTTCCGGCGCGTAGGCGTGCTCGTGTGACACCAGATGGACGGAGGCCCCGGCCATGAACGCCACGTACAGATCGAGGACTGACAGATCGAACTGGGGCGGGGCCTGGTTGGCGAACCTGTCGGCGGGCCGGGCCCCGAGCTCCCCCGCCGCCCATTCGACGAAGGCGAGTGCACCGGCGTGTGACTGGCAAACGCCCTTGGGCAGGCCGGTCGAGCCGGAGGTGTACAGGATGTACGCCAGGTCGCCCGGCCGGGGAGGCGGGACGTCCGGTCGTCCGGCCGGGCAGCCGGCCACCTCCTCCCAGCCGGTCAGCAGCGCCACGCCCGGCGTCGCCGGCAGGGACCGCGCCCGGACCGGCGTCGTGACCAGCACACGGGGCCGGCAGTCGGCGATCACGGCGGCGGCGCGACCGGCCGGGCCGAGCGGATCGACGGGCACGTAAGCCGCCCCCAGCCGCAACACCGCCTGCATCGCGGCCACCATCCACACCGACTTGTCCAGCCAGATCGCCACGCGGTCGCCACGGCGCACGCCGCGTGCCGCCAGCACGTGCGCGAGCTGGTTGGACATGGCGTCCAGGCGGCCGTAGCCGACGTCTCCGTCCGGCGCGGACACGGCGAGCGCCTCCGGTGTCCTTTCCGCACCAGCGCGCACGAGGTCGCAGAGCGTCGTCATAGCCGCATCCCCGCCGCGATCTGCTCCAGTTGCATCTCCGAGGTCCCGGAGAAGATCGTGCTGGGCAGCGCGTTCCTCAGCTCCAGCTCGATGCCGTCGTCGACGCGGACTCCCGCGCCGCCGAACAGGTGCACGGCGGCCAGCGACGTCTCCACCGCACTCTCGCTGACCGCCAGTTTGGCCATGGCGATCTCCGAGGTGGCCGGCTCTCCCCTGTCGAGGAGCCAGCACGCGCGATACAGCAGGAGCCTGGCGGCTTCCACGCCGAGTTGCAGCCTCGCCAGGCGGTGCGACACGGCCTGGTTCGCCCCGATGCGCCGGCCGAACTGCCTGCGTGAGCGCGCCTGCTGGACGCACCGGTCCACGACTCTGGTCATCTGGCCCAGATACGCGGCGAACAGGCACGTGCGCTCCCAGCGCATGGCCGCCTGGAAGATCGCCGCCCCCTGGCCTTCGCGGCCGAGCCGCGCTCCGGCGGGAACCCGGCAGTCCCGCAGGGTCAGGCCGCTGGCCGGGCAGCTTCGCAGCCCGGTCTTCTCGAACGCCTCGCCCACCTGCAAGCCGGGGGTGCCGCGTTCCACGACGAAAGCGCTCAGCCCCAGGTGTCCAGCTGTGTCGTCGGTGCGGGCGTAGATCACGAACACGTCGGCGCCGGGCCCGTTGCTCACGAACGTCTTGGCGCCGTTGAGCAGGTAGGCGTCACCCTCGCGCACGGCGGAGGCGCGTACGGCTGTCGCGTCGGAGCCCGCGGAATCCTCCGTGATCGCGTTGGCTCCCCGCCACCGTCCCGAGCAGAGCTCGGGCAGCACGCGCCGGCGTACGGCGGGCCCGGCGAACTCGGCTATGGGCATCGCACAGGCGAACAGGTGGGCCAGGACGGAGAACACCAGCCCGAAATCACGGCACCCCAGGCCGAATCCTTCGGCCGCGCGTGCCGTGGTCACGAAGCCGTGACCCTGGCCACCGTATTCCTGCGGGACGGACAGACCGAGCAGGCCGAGTTCCGCGCACGCGTCCCACAGCTCGCGGCCGGAAAGATTCTCGTCGGCCACGGGCCAGTTCTCGGTGGACGCCACAACGCGCGCGAATGCGTCCGCCGCCTCGGTGGGCCAGGTGAATTCCACGCCATTCCTTTCCCATGATGGACCGGTGCTGGGGCCGTCCCGCCGGCGGGACCAAAGAGAGACTAAAGCGAGTCGAAAGTAAAGCATCGTACTGTCCGCTGCACGGCTCACCGGTCCAGGGGTATCAGCCGGAAAATGCAAGCGAAGGAAGGCGGTCGATATGTCCATGGAGCGACTCCGTCCGGCACCCGCGATCACTACGGAAGGCTCGCACACGCGCATCAGGCCGAACGCCATGCAGACAGGGCTGGGGCTGGACTCCCGGGCGAAACCGCGACGGCTCGGGCTGGCCCTGCCGGAGAAATACCCGTTCGACGCCTGGCGGCAGCTGGGCAGGCAGATCAACCTCATCGCCGATTCTTCCGTGTGGTGGCTCGGCGATTGGCTGGTGTTCGGCGAGGAGTCCTTTCCGGGGCGCTACAAGAAGGCGATCGAACAGACTTCGCTCGAATATCAGACGTTGCGCAACTACGCCTGGGTGGCCCGGAGAATTCCGATTAGCCGGCGCAGGGACAAACTGAGTTTCCAGCATCACGCGGAGGTCGCCTCGCTCCCGCCGCACGAGCAGGACCTGTGGCTGGACCGGGCGGAGCAGAACAATTGGCCGCGCAACCGGCTGCGCAGCGAGTTGCGCAGCGCCCGCGCCGGGGAGGCGAAGCAGTCGCTGGCGACAGCGTCGATCGTCCTCAAGGTGCCGCCGGAGAAGGAGCGGCTGTGGAAGACCGCCGCCGTGTCGGCCAACCAGCCGATCGATGAGTGGATCACCATGGCGCTCGACTCCGTCGCCGCGCTCTCGGTCCATCAGCTCGACGAGTAGGTCAGGGACGGGTCGCCTCTTCTGATGACCTTTCCTTCGCTGAAGCGCAGGACTTCGTCCGCCTCTTCCGCCACGGTCAGCCGGTGGGCGATGACGATGAGCGTCATGTCCAGTCTCAGGAGCTTCCTGAAGATCTTCATCTCCAGTTCCGGGTCCAGCCCGCTCGTCGCCTCGTCCAGAATCAGCAGTCCGGGTTTGCGCAGTACCGCACGCGCCAGCGAGATCCGCTGGCGCTGACCGCCGGAGATGCCGGATCCGCCGGGTCCGAGAAGCGTCTGGTATCCCATGGGCATCGCCTCGATCTCCTCGGCGATGCCCGCCAGTTCGGCGGCGGCCCTGATGTCGGCTTCCTCTGCTTCCGGCAGGCTCCAGGTGATGTTCTCCCGGATCGTACCGGCGAAGAGTTTGGCGTCCTGGTTGACGAAGCTGATCCGGCGGCGGAGCGAAGCCCGGTCGACGCGGGTGGTGTCCGTGCCATCGATCAGCACCTGACCCCGCGCCGGCAGGTGCAGCCCCGCGAGGAGCAGCGCCAGCGTGGACTTGCCGCTCCCTGACGGTCCGAGCAGCGCCACGAAGGCTCCGGGACTGACCGAGAAGCTCACCCCGTCGAGCACGGCATGCCCTCCCGGGTAGGAGAACGACACGTCACGGGCTTCCACGCCGCCACGCACCCGCTCGACGGGCTGCAGCCGCCGCCCGCCGCCTTCGGGCTCGCTCTCCAGGACATCCCGGAGCCTGGCGAGCGTGGGCCCCAGGCCTGACACCTGCAGGCCCGCCGCGACCAGGTTGGCGACCGGGACGAACAGCCCCATCGCCAGCGCGGCGAAGCCGAGCGCCTTTCCCACGGTCAGATCGCCGCGCATGACGAGGAAGGCCCCGCAGATCAGCACCACGACAGGGGCGGCGAACTGCAGGGCCCTGCTTGCCGTACCCCAGAGCTGAAGATGGCGCCTGCTGCGGATCTGGGCGTTGATCTCCTGGGTGAGCGAATGCGTCCACCGCTCGCCCGCCACGGTCTCCGCGCCTGCCGCCTTCAGCGTCGGCACACCGTCGAGGATCTCCACCAGTTCGCTCTGCGACTGCGAATGCATCTCCAGCATGTCGGCCATGAGGTGCTCCTGCCTGCGCCATCCGATCAGCAGGATGCCTACCTGAAGGAGCGCGAGGACGATCACCAACGAGGCCAGGATCAGATCGGAGACCAGGAGCAGCGCCATGTAGACCAGGATCAGCACGCCGTCGAAGACGGCCGCCAGCGTGGAGTCCGTCAGCACCCGCTGCACGCTCGCGCTGGTCCGTACCCGAAGCGCCAGATCCCCCGGGCTGCGGCTGGTGTGGTAGTCGAAGGGGAGCGAGAGCAGGTGCCACAGCGTCCCGATCGTCACTGACTTGTCGGCGACCACCTGGAGGGTCAGCACCGACATCGACCTGACGAATTGCAGGGCGGCGAACACCGCGAGCACGGCCAGCGCCATGCCCGCGACCGTCCAGGGATGCACGGCGTCGGCGCCCGGCCGTACGTGCTCCACGAACAGCGCGGTGGACACCGGGATGACGAGGTTGAAGGCCAGCAGAAGCGTGGAGGCGGCGATCAGTGGCCCCCAGGCCCGGTGCCGGGGCAGGAAGAACGACAGGTAGCGCCAGGGGCTTCTCGACTGCGAGCTCATGCGCCGGCCGCCCGGGTCGAGCGGTGGCTGGAACTCGAGGGCGACCCCCGTGAAGGCCTCCCCGGCCGCCTGTGTGCTGAGCCGCCTGCGGCCCAGCGCGGGGTCGACGATGTCGACGTACCCCATGCCGGCCTTCTCCAGCACGACGAAATGCTGGAACCGCCAGAAGAGGATCGTGCCCGGCGGGAGGTGCTGGAGCGCCTCCAGGGATGCCCGGATGCCGCGCCCCTGGAGGCCGTACCGCCGGCCCGCCTCAAGCAGGGAGCGGGCCGATACGCCGTCGCGTCCCGCGTTCGTCGCGCGCCGCAGCTCGGCCACCTCGACGTCGATGCCGTGGGAGGCCAAGGTCATCGACAGGGCGGCGGGCCCGCAGTCACTGCGTTGCGCCTGATAGCGGACCGGAACCCGGGAGCGCCCGAACCCGCCGCGGAGAATCGGCAGCGCCAGCACGCGGTCGAGCACGGATCCGAATTCGCGTGCCCCTCCGCGCTGGGCGAGCGCCTGCCGGCGAAAGCGGCCGGCGATATCGCTGCCGGACGGCTCGTCGTGCGGTCTGCTCATGATGTCGCCCCCTGTGTCGATCTGCCGATGAAAAGCCGGTGACGAAAAGCGGTGTCGCGGCATCACCTGCCGCGACACCGCGGTATCAACTGCCCGGCGCTCCTAGGAGTGCTTGGCGGCCAGCGTGACCTCAGAGCCTCCGAACAGGTCGTCGAGCTCCTCGTCCGGCAGCGCGCGGATGTCGATGGATTCGAACATTGGATTTCACCTCCTCGAATTTCTATTTCACGCCGGACAGCGTAGGAACAAATGCTACGAATGGCAATGTCGCGTCGAGATGTTCGACCGGCGACGAATGAATTTCCGCCCGCAGGAAGGCAATCAAATGAATGCGCCATTGACGTTCGCCCAGGAGCAGATTTATCACGCGGACCGGAAGAACCCGCACGTGCGCACGCCCGTGTACTTCAACTACCGGATGCGCGGCGCGTTCGACGCGGCGGCCTTCACCGGGGCGCTGGAGTCGGTCGTGCGGCGTAACGAGGCGCTGCGCGTCGTGGTCCGCGAGTCACGGACGGGGCTGCGTCAGAGCGATCTCCCGTCCTCCGGCCCGGGGCTGGTCCTGTGCCGGGAGGTGCGGAGCGCCTCCGAGGAACAGTTCGACAGGTATGTCCGCGGCCTCAACAGGAAACTGCTGTCACGCGCCTGGGACCCGGCGCGGGACCGTCCCTTCGAGTTCGTCCTGCTGCGTCACTCGCCGGGCCTGCACGCCTTCCTGGCCGTCTTCCCCCATCTGGTGCTCGACGGTCTGGGCAGGGATCTACTGGTCGAGCAGGTGTGGCAGTGCTATGCCGGCGCCACGGGGCAGGCCGCGGCGGGCGCCGGGTTCTTCGCCGCCGCCCTCGCCCAGCGTGCGGCCGGCCCGCATGCGGACGCGGCACGCGACCACTGGCGGCGCACCGTCGTGGCGTCCTCACCCGTCTACCAGTCCCCGCACCTCTCGCTGCGGTCAGAGGGGGTGCGGGGATGCGACTACCACGCGTTCAAGGTGTCCGGTGGCACGTTCATGAAGATCACCCGGGCCTGCCGGACGCAGCGCTGCACGCGCTTCCAGTGGCTGCTGGCCGCTGTCGCCGCGACGCTGCTCGACTTCTCGCCGCAGGACCGAGTCACCGTCAACGTGCCCGTCGACACCAGGAGCGCCACGCAGGGGCAGGTCGTCGGCATGTTCACCCTGGTGCTGCCGATGACGGTGCACCGGACCGAGCGGGGCGTTCCCGCTCAGGTGCGCGGAACGCTGATGGACGCGCTTCGGCACTCCTCCGTCGACGACGCCACGCTCAGCGGCGCCAGGCGCGACCTCGCCCACACGTGGGGGTTCGAGCCGCGCGTCATGGTGGCGGCCAACCTCAGGCACGGCAAGGGCTACAGGGATCTGCGCACCCCCGGGGAACTCGATGTCTCGCCCGGCGCCTACGATCCGCCGGTGTCCAGTTCCAGCGGGGTGTCACTGCACTTGGAGGAGCGGCCGGACGGTGTTTCCATCGGCATCGCCTTCGACAGGAAGTCGTTCTCGCCGGCCACCACGGCGGCGATCATGCGGCGCCTGGCCGAGCGTGTCGAGAGCGTGGACGCGGAGTGCGTGTCCGCACGGCGCTCCCCCGGCCTCGTTCCGCTGGGTCCCGCCGGGACGGTTTTCGCCGACCCCGGAGCCGTCAGGGACCTGCTGCTGAGCCATCCGCTCGTGGAGGACGCCCGGGTGCGGGCCGGCGGTGACTCCGCGCGGGCCGAGGCGTTCGTGCTCGGCCGGGTCACGGCCGGGGAACTGGAGGCCTACTGCGCCGAGCGGGCGGACGCGCAGCGCTTCGTCGTCCCGCCGGTGGTGCGCGTCGGCGTCCCGCCGGCGGGACGGGGGGACGTCAGGACGCAGGCGCTGCGGACAACGAGATGACCAGTCCGGCGATGCTCGCCAGGTCGCGGAAATTGGCGCCCACCACTTCTTCGGTCGGCACGGTCACGCCATATCGCTGGGCGATGAAACTCACCAGCCGCATGGTGGACAAAGAGGTGAGAATACCCCATTCAAGTAATGGGGTGTCGGCGGCCGGCATCGCGCTCCGGTCCTCCAGGATTTCGTCGGCCAGGAATGCGCGTACGGTCTCCATGACATCGTCGGCAGTCATATTGCCTCCTTGACGAGAATGGCTTCGATTCTCACATGCTCGGGGAGGGCGCTGTTTTTCGGAAGGAGAGCGCCGTGATCAACGTGGGCGTCATAGGATTGGGCCGATCCGGCTGGGGCCTGCACGTGGCCGCCATCGCCGCATTGCCGGGCGAATTCCGGCTCGTCGCCGCGACGGATCCCGTCGCCGACCGTATCGGCGAGGCCGTCGCCGAGTACGGCTGCGCCGGTTATCCAACGGTCTCCGAAATGGTGGCCGACAGCGATGTCGAGCTGGTCGTCGTGGCCTCGCCGAGCCATTTGCACGCGACCCATGCCGTCCAGGCACTCGACGGGGGCAAGCACGTCCTCGTGGAGAAGCCCTTCGCGCTCTCCCCGGCCGAGGCGAGCGAGATGTTCGCGGCGAGCGAGCGGGCCGGCCGATCGCTGATCAGCAGCCAGAACCTGAGGTACGCGGCCGATTTCCGGAAGGTCCGCGAGGTCATCGCATCGGAGAAGCTCGGCGAGATCATCCAGATCTCCATCAGACGGCACGCCTTCAGAAGGCGATGGGACTGGCAGACGCTCAACCGGTGCGGCGGCGGCATGATCAACAACGATGCCAGCCACATCCTCGACCAAGCGCTCCTCCTGCTCGGCGACAGCGGCCGGCTGAACGTCACCTGCTCACGGCTGCGCACCCCACTGAGCCTCGGCGACGCCGAGGACCATGCCAAGATCCTCCTCACGTCCGCGGACGGCCCCACGGTGGACCTGGAATTCAGCAACGCCTGCGCCTTCCCGCAGGACCAATGGCTGGTGACGGGGACACGCGGCGCGCTCACCGGAGGCCCGAAGCGCCTCCGGTGGCGCTATCTGGACACCGACCTTCTCCCCGCGCGCCAGGTGAGCGGGGAGCCGCCGGCGGACCGCGGCTACGACTCCGAGGAACTGGTGTGGACCGAGGAGGAGTGCCGGCTGGACGACGAGACCTATGCCGCCAGCCTCGTCCGGCTGTATCGGCGGTTGCACGACAGCCTGCGGAACGGCCGCCCCTTGGACATCTCCCCAGAAAGCGTCAGGCGCCAGATCGAGGTCATGGAACGGTGCCGCGTAGCGATAAGGAGTCTCACGTGAAGCTCGCCTTCAGCACGCTCGGCTGTCCCGGCTGGACCTGGGCCGAAGCAGTCGACGCCGCCGTGCGTCATGGCTTCGACGGCATCGAGTGGCGCTTGGTCGACGGTCACATCATCGGCCCTGACTTCCCGCCCGAACTGGCCCTGCGCATCGCCGCCGCCTGCGCGGAATCCGGTCTGGCCGTACCCGCGCTGGACAGCAGCATCGATCTGGCGGCACCACCCGGACCGGCCAGAGAGCGTGTCCTGGCGGAGACACGGTCCATGCTGCGCCTGGCGGCCGCGTTCTCCGCGACGTTCCTGCGGGTGTTCCCCGGCGCCCACCCCCCGGACGCCGGCGCCGCGGGGTGGCTGCGTGAGGCGCTGGAGGAGTTGCGCGCCGACCTTCGTGAAACGGGCGTACGCCTCGCACTCGAACTGCACGACTCTCGTGACGCACCGGGCATCCGCGGCATGTCGTGCAGTCAGTTCGTGGCCGAGGCGCTCACCGGCTTCCAAGGCCCCGAGATCGGCGTGCAGTGGGACCTGGGCAACCCCTACCTGGAAGGCGAGCAGGCCGCGCAGACCTGGGAGAACATCAGGCCGTGGCTGCTCTACCTCCAGGCCAAGGACATGGCGGAGACGGCCGACGGCTGGAAGTACGTCCTCATGGGCGAGGGCGGGCTGCCGCTGCGCGAAGTGCTGGGGTGGATCGGCGGCAAGCGGTTCGACGGCTGGGTCTCGCTGGAATGGGAGAAGTACTGGAATCCCGAGCTGGCCGAGCCCCAGGTCGCGCTGCCGCAGTTCGTCGAGTACATGAAGGAATACCGATGATCAGGCACGCCATCGTGGGCTGTGGCCGCGTGGCGCCCAACCACGCGGACGGCTTCGGCGCTCTGACGCACGGCGAGCTGGCGTGGGCCTGCGACCGCGATCTGGCCACGGCACGCGCCTTCGCGGCCGCCCACGGCGTGGGCGCGGCCACCGACTCGGTGGAGCGGGTTCTGCGCGATCCGTCGGTGACCAGCGTGTCGGTGGCCGTCGACCACGCCGGGCATCACCGGCTGGCCGCGCGCGCGTTGCTCGCGGGCAAACACGTACTGGTGGAAAAGCCCCTGGCGCTGTCGAAGGAGGACGGTGAGCAGCTGGTCAAGCTGGCCGAGGAGCGCGGCCTGGTCCTCTCGGTCGTCTCGCAGCACCGCTACGACCCGCTGGTCGTAGCGGTGCGCCGCTGGGTCGGACAGGGACTGCTCGGCACTCTCCTGTACGCGCAGGTGTCGTTGGAGGCGTCCCGCACCGCCGACTACTACAGCGACAGCTACTGGCGTGGCACCTGGGCGGGCGAAGGCGGCTCGGCACTGGTCAATCAGGGCTACCACTGTCTGGACGTGACCCGGTCGCTGCTTGGCCCGTTGGAGGTGCGGGCGGCGATCGCGGGCCGGGCGCGGCTCGGCGAGGTGATCGAGACCGAGGACACGCTCAGCGCGCTGCTGCTCGCGGGCGCCACCCCGGTGACGCTCAATGTCACGGTGGGCAGCGCGACGCTGTGGCGCACCAGGCTGGAGCTGGTGGGCAGCGCCGGCAGCGTCTGCCTCGACCTCGACCACCCCAGCACTCTGCATCGGGCGACCGGCGCGGTGGCGACGGTCGAGCACCCGGCGGAGACGATGGAGCCGGCACCCGGCATCGGCTACTACGGCGTCTCCCACCGCCGTCAGATCGCCAATTTCGCGGCCGCCATCACCTCAGGAGAGCCGCTCGTGGCCGACGCCCGCTCAGGGGTCGGCATGGTCGAGCTTCTCCAGCAGATCTACCGCGCGACAGGGAGAGGCCCGCAGGCATGACCAGAGTGCTGGTGACCGCCGAGGCCTTCGGCTTCGGCCCCGCGTCCAAACTGCACGCCGTCTGCGCCGAACTGGCCGGACGAGGAGCCGAGTGCCACCTCGTGGGCGAGAAGTCGGCGCTCACCTTCGCCAGGGCGAACGCCGCCACCTTCACCTCGATCACCGAGGTCGGGTCCATGGCGGAGCTCGCCGCCGTCGCACCCGGCGGGTTCGACGCGGCCATCAGCGTCATGGATCCCTTCCTGCCCCTGTGGGCGCGCATCAACGACGTTCCGTGCCTGTACGTGGACAGCCTCTACTGGTTCTGGTCGTGGTCCCCCGAGCGGGAGGCGGATCTGCGTCGGACGGCCGGCCACCTGGTGACGACCGGCGGCCTGGAGGCCATGCGGTCGATCACGCTGCACGACAGCCAGTACATCGCGCACCACCTGAGCGACCTCACCTGCGCGCAGCGCGCCCCCAAGGTGGCACCACGGCTGGGGCTGCTGCGTGGCCTGCCGAACGTCACGCCGGTCGACGCGATCGTCGACCTGTCGCATCGCGCGCACGCGCCCAGGACGGGGTGGCTGGCGACCACGAGCGGCATCGTGAATCCGCTCGTTCCCGTGGAATCGGCCCTGGCCTGGGTCGAGGTGGTCGGCGTCCTCCTGGACGAGGCGGCACAGGTCCACGGCGCCGGGGAGCCGATCGTGCTGGCGGGCAACCCCGCCGTGCTCGCCCGGGCCCGCGTCCCCGGCAGGATCGAGCCGGCTCCCATGGAACACGGAGCCATCCTGAAGTCGATGAACGCGGCGCTGGCCTGCCTGGCGCCGCCCGGTCTCACCACAGCCCTGGAGTGCGCGGCGTACGGCACGCCGCTCGTCTTCCTGCCCGAGCAGCACTACGGCCACCTGACCAACTACCGTGAGATCGCGCAGTGCGCGGCGGCCGGCGCCTTCCCGCACGCGCTCGTGGACCCGGGCGGGCGGGTGTCGCCGACCGGCGACATCCTGGCGCAGACCCTCGCCATCGCCGAGCGGCTACGCGGCCACGCCCGCCGGCGCGACGAGGTCTGGACGCGGATGGTGAACGGCTTGGCCGAAGGCATGCGCAGGGCGTCGCGCGAACCGCTGCATGCGGCACAGGACGCCGCCATGCGCCGCTTCTGCGGCGGGTACGGCGGAGCCGGCCAGGTCGTGGGAGCGCTCGAGTCGCTGCTCAGCAGTGCCCCCCGCCGGCGGGTGACGCTGTGACGGGAGCCCCCGGATCAACCATGGCCTCGGGAGCGCTGACCTGGGGACAGACCGACCTGATCACGTGGCTCGGCAAGATCGGCGGAAAGCTGTCCGAGCTCGTGATGATCCGTGACCTGGATCCCGGCCACGGCGCGGACACCCGCTCCGCGGCCACCTCGGCGCTTCGGGTCCTGGAGGCGCGGCATGGCGTCCTCCGCACGAGGTTCGCCCTCGGCAGCGGGCTGCAGATCGTCGACGACACGGCCGGGCTCGACATCCGGCAAGCGCCCGTGCCCGCCGTGCCGGCGGACAACCTCCTGCGCATCCACAGCCTGTACCTCACGGGACGGGCCACTCTCGTCCCCGAGACCGACCCACCGCTCTGCCTGCTCTACGAGCGACCCGACCGGCGCTGGGGCTGCGTCCTGATCACCTCTCACCTGACGGTGGACGGACACGGCGCCGCCCTGCTGGCCGAGGAGTACCGGGCGCTGATCAGGGGCCGGCCCGCAAGCGCCCTGCCACCCGCCGTGGACCCGCTGACGGTCGCGGAGCTGGAGTCGGCCCCGCGCCGCCTGGCGGCGGGCACGCGCAACATCGCGCACATGCGCGGCCTGCTCTCGACGGTGGAACCGGACCAGGTCATCCGCACGCCGACGGCCCACGCCACCGAGACCCGAACCCGGTCGGCGGCGCTGAAGCTGCACGTCGACCGGCTCGCCCGCGTCCTCGGCCTGCCGAAGGGCGGCGTGCTGACCGGGCTGATCGCCCTGCTCGTCTCGCGCGAGTACGGCTTCACCACCGTCCTGGTCAGGACGCTGTTCCGGGTGCCGCCTCCCGTCGCGGGCGCCTCCTACGTCGCGACGAACACACTGGCCACGGTGACACCGATCCGCGTGGACCCCGACAGCACGATGGAGCGCTTCATGCGGGAGGCGTGGGCCTCCTGCGTCAGCTCCTACCGCACGTGCGCGTACGACCCCAGGGCCTTCGAACGGATGCAGCGCGAGGTGGCCCGGTCACGGGACGGCGACACCGTCAACGGCCTGGTCCACCTCAACTATCACGTCATTCCCGACGTGTTCGACTGGGGCGACGGGAACCGGACCACTTCCGCCAGGGAGGACCGCGACGCGTACAGGACAGTGTTCGACATCAAGGAATCCGCGCGCGCCATGACGCTGGTCGTCAATGGCGTGACGTGGCCGCAGGCAGGAGACACCGCCGGACAGGTCCACGCGCTGGAGGAACTGGCGGCCTCGTCCGGTGATCCCAGGACGAGGGTGGGGGCCGTCCTGTGACCTCGGGGTTGCACGCCATCGTGGAGAGCCATGCGGCGCGCGTCCCCGGCGGCGAGGCGCTCGCGCTGCATCGGGCCGACGCAACCGTATGCCGGCTGACCTGGCGCGAACTGCACGCCGAAACGCGTAGGCGGGCGGCGCTGCTGCGCGCCCGCGGCACGCCTGATCTGATCATCGTCGAGCTGACCCGGGGACTTACCTCGACGATCTCGCTCCTGGCCGCCTCGGCGCTGGGTGCCGAGGTACTGCCGGTGGACAGCCTGACCGAGCGGCAGCGGCGCGCCTGGCTGCACAGGACGGCCCCGACCCATCCGGTCCGCTGGCTGGTCACGGGCGAGCAGGTCACCGAAGTGGGCCGCGCCGGGCCGAGGCGCGCGGCACCGGCCTACGTGCTGCCCACGGGAGGGAGCACCGGCACGCCCAAACTGGTCCGCTTCCCCTTCCGGCAAGCGGGACCGCCGCCGCTGATGTACACCCGCTGTGGCTGGCGAGACGGTCAGCGCCGCTTCATCGCGGGCACGCTCGGGCATTCGGCGGCCTTCACCTGCCTCGTGGCCACGTTCGCCGACGCCGGCACCGCCATCCTGACCGAGATCTTCGACCCGCCGGCCGTTGCGCGGCTTCTCGGGGCGGAACACGTCGAATGGGCGCAACTCACCCCCACCCATATGCGCCTGCTCCAGACGCACCTGGACCGAGCCGCCGGCTGGACGCGGCTGGGCGCGGTGCTTCACACCGGAGGGCCGTGCCCACCGGACACCAAGCGCGCCTGGATCGACGCGCTGGGCGCCGAGCGCGTCTACGACATGTACGCCGCCACCGAGGGCATCGGCGTGACCCTGTGCAGGGGCGACGAGTGGCTGGCCCGGCCGGGCACCGTAGGCAGAGGCTTCTGCTGCCGGATCAAGATCCTGGACGAGCGCGGCAGGCCCGTGCCCGACGGCACCGTGGGAACCGTTCACCTGCGCACCCTGCCGAGCAGGCACGCCGAGCGGCGGGCGCCCGCCCCGTACCGGACGGTCGGCGATCTCGGCTGGAAGGACGGCGACGGCTACCTCTACCTGGTCGGGCGCGCCGACGACATGGTGCTCATCGGTGGTGAGAACGTCTATCTCGGCGACGTCGACGCCGTGGTGCTGAGCCACCCGGAGGTGACGGACGCCGCGGTGGTGCCGGTCGCCGACGAGGACTTCGGCACCAGACTGGTGGGGCTCGTCGTCGTGCGCGCCGGGGCCGCCCTGTCGGCGAAGGAGCTCGCCCAGCACTGCCTGATGTCGCTGCCGGTGCCTGCCGTTCCCAGGCGGTGGCGGTTCGTGGACTCGTTGCGGCGTACCGAGAACGGCAAGACACGGCAGAGCGTGCTGCGGGACCTGGCGGCCGGCGGAGCCTGAGCGACGGCCGCCCGGTCCCGTCCTTGCGTCAGGAGGCGCCGCAGAAGACCGTCGCGAGGCTCCACAGCTGGTAGCGGCCGGGCCCGCGGATGACCTGCGAGGGCGAGTCGAGCAGGGCGGTCACACGCCGGCGGTCGAGTACGGCCCAGGCGGGGTGATCAGGGTGATCGGCCACGGCGATCCTGGTCGCCTTGAGGACCGCCTCGATCGGATCGGACGGCTCCTTGATCCCCTGGCCGGGCGTCCACGAGGCCGCCGCCTTCTCGTACGGGAGGTTCGCCACCTCCGGCGCGAACCGGCTGAGCATCTCCCGGTGGAAGACGCCGGATGCGCGCTCGCGGGCGGTCGTGCCCAGCATGTGCGGCCAGAGGCGGGGCGACAGCATCATGGACACGGCGTCCTCGCGGTGCTCGCGATTGGTGACGTTCGGCCCGTGCCAGGCAGCCTGGTGATACAGGAAAAACGTGTCGGGGATGTCGTCGAGCTTGACCCCTTCGTCCACGTGGGAGGTGACGAACTCACGCATCCAGCTACGGAGCAGTCCCATCCCGTCCGCGTTCACCAACGGCGTCGGGCTCTTCATGACCGCCCTGTGCAGCAGTGCGTCCGCCATCTCCGCGGGCGTTCCGCCGCGTGGTGTGTCGCCTTCGAGGTAGGTGTCGAAACCGCCACGCGCGATCTCTCCGGCGACTCCGTCGTGCATGACGGGGAGCGGCCCCTCGGCGGTCCTGAGCTGGAGGTCCATGATGTCGTTCAGCGCGGTGGTTCCCGGTGAGGTCAGCCTGAGGACGTCCAGGACGGACGGCAGCCGGCTGTAGAGCGCCGACTGCGGGCCCACGGTGCGGATGGTGTGCTCGATCCCGAACGTGGTGGCGAGCGCGCTGGCCAGCAGCACGTCACCGGTGGCCGGGTAGCCCACCTGCCCGGCGAAGGCGACGGTCACGGCGGAGGTGGTCACGCCTGCGTGCCGCAGCGCCGCGCCGATCACCCGCGAGTCGCGGCCGCCCGTCAGTGCGAGCAACTGGGGCCGGCCCGGCCAGTCGGCGAAGCCTCGCGCGAGGGACAGCATGAGCCGCTCGGCCTCGGCGTAGTCGGGCGGGGCCGAGAACAGCTCCCGGCAGGCGGGGCCGAGCCTCCGCTCGGTGGACGAGCCGTCCCTGGTGAGCGTGACGAGCGCGCCGGGGGTGATCCTGTCCACGCCTTCCGGCATGGGTTCGCCGGTCATGCCCCATCCCGCGGCCAGGAGCCCGGCCAGCGCGCGGATGCGCTGAGCGGCCTTGCCGGGGGTGACGAGGGCGGCCATGTTGCTGACGAGCACCGCGCCGTCGTGCCGCGAGGTGTACACGGGCAGGAGCCCGACCGGGTCGGTCACGACGTGGACGTGCCGGTCGTCCGCGCGCACCACGCAGTAGCGGCCGTCGAGCTCCGGCGCCCACCCGCCCGGATCTTCCAGATACCCGCGCGGGTCGATGCTGTCGCGGCCGTTGGCCTCGCCGTCCTGCCAGCGCACCGGGCGACCGGCGAACAGCGCGAACGTGCCGGGGGCGGTCGCGGTGTAACGGATGCCGCCCAGCTGATCCTCACCGTGCGAGACCCAGTGGCACCAGACGCGCTGGTCGTCGGAGATCCACTGCTTCACGGTCTGATCGGGCAGGAGCGGGTAGCGGCGGAGCCAGGCGTCCAGCGCTTCCTTGCCCGCGACGGCGGAGCCTCCGATACCGAGCATGAATACGATCATGTTGACCCCTCAGTTGCCTGTGCTGACGTAATGGCGGGATTGGCGGATGAAGAACCGGTAACCGGCGTAGAGCAGAAGAGGGCCCGCGAGCGGCGCGCCGTACGCCAGCCACGCGGGCACGACCAGCTCGGCCGTCCGCCCGAGGATGACCGTGCAGGGCAGGTAGGCGACGAACGCCAGCGGGAGTGCGAACGTGAGCGCGTGGGCGCCCGCGTGACCGAAGATCGTCATCGGGTACGCGCCGAAGTCGGTGAACACCGTGCTGACCGTGGCCTTGGCGCTGAACATGCTCACGCGGAAGCTCAGGCCCGACAGGGCGATCTGCACTCCCGCCTCGACCAGGCCACCGCCGAGGACCGCACCGGCCAGGAACGAAACGGTGAGCGGTGTCCATCGCACGGGGGCGGCCGGGGCGGCGACCGCGAGGATCGTCAGGCCGAGCCCGAGATCGCCGAGCGTGCCGAGGTTGAAGCGCGCGGTCAGCACCTGGAGGAACGGATTGACCGGCCTCAGCAGGAAACGATCGTAGTAGCCCTCCCGGAGCATGATCGCGACAGCCGTGTGCTGACCGAAACAGGTGGTGCAGATCCCGTGGGCGGTCAGCCGCATGCCGTACAGCAGCGCGACCTCGGGAATCGACCAGCCGGCGACCGCGCCGAACCTGTCGAGCAGCACGCCGATGAACAGCAGCTGCGCCCCCTGCACGGCCGCCACCCCGACGATCGTGTTCGCGGTGTTCCCCCGATAGGCGAAGCTCGCCTTCCAGGCGGCGCGCTGGAGCCAGGCGTAGGCCTTGACCTGCCGGATCAGTTCAGCCGCCATGGATGACCACCCGGAGCAGGGCGCGCCGCCACACCAGCCGGCTCAGGCCGGCCAGCGCGACGACCCACACGAGCTGGCCGCCGATCGACGCCAGCGTGTGCATGTCAGGCTCGCGGCCGAGATAGATCGACAGCGGTGTGAAGACCTGCGCGCTGAACGGCAGGCAACTCAGAGCGGTCGCGAGCGGGCCCGGCATGAACCACAGCGGGATCAAGGCGCCGGAGCAGAACGCGGCGGCCATGTGGTAGACCATGATCGCTCCATAGATCTCGGTGGTCCAGAACGCCGTCATGGCGACGAGCAGGTTGCACAGCAGGGCGATCGCCAGGCCGAGCAGCGAGCTGACGACGAACGCGAGGGCGGTGGCCACTCCGGTGGGAGGCGGCACGGCCCCCAGCGCCAGAGCGACGGCCATGCCGATCAGCGCACGGGGAAAGCCCGCCAGCACAGCGCCGAATTGCTGCCCCAGGGACAACGTGATCAGCCCGACCGGCCGGATGAGGTCGAACACCACCGTGCCGTCGGACACGCGGCTCATCAGGCTGGAGAAGTGCCACGGCTGGAACGTCACATTGAAGATCGCGCCGAGGATGGCGTAGCCGATCGCGTCGTCGCGGCCGATCCCCGCCACGCTGGCGTCGCCGGCATAGAGCGCCTGCCAGACCAGATGGACCAGGACCACCCGCAGAGCGAGGCTGACGATGCCGACGAGGATGTCCGATCGGTAGATCAGCACGGACTTGGCCGCTTTGGCGATGATCGCCGCGCTCGCCGGCGGCCGACCGTACCTCATCGTGCCGTGTAGATCCGGTGGATGACCTGTTCGAGGTCGGGTTCCTTGACGGTCAGATCCACCACGGCGACCCGGGCCGTGATCCGGCCGATCGCCTCCGGGGTGCTGAGCATCAGCGGGTCGTGGCGCACGTTCAGGATGACGTGCCCGTGGTGCGCGACCGTGTCCACGAGTTCGACGCCGGGGATGTCCCATTCGGGCAGGGGCGGCTGCACGATGACGGCGAGCTCCCTATAGGGCAGGTAACGGCGTCTGAGCGCGTCGAGGTCTCCGTCGTACGCCACGCGGCCCTCATCGATGATCACGGCCCGCCGGCACAGCCGCTCGACGTCGGCGATGTCGTGGGTGGTGAGGATGACCGTGGTGCCGGTGTCCGCGTTGAGATTCGCGATGAAGTCCCTGATTCTGGCCTTGGCCACCACGTCCAATCCCACTGTCGGCTCGTCCAGGTAGAGCAGCGGGGGCTCATGGAGCATCGCGGCCGCGAGGTCGCCGCGCATCCGCTGGCCGAGAGAGAGCGAGCGCACCGGTGTGTCGATGAAGGGACCGAGGTCGAGCAGGTCCGTGAACGCCGCCAGGCGCGAGAGATATCGGTTCCTGCCCATGCCGTAGAGCTTGGCGACCAGTTCGAAGGAGTCACGTAACGGCAGGTCCTGCCAGAGCTGCGTGCGCTGGCCGAAGACCACGCCGATGGCGCGGGCGTTGGCCCGGCGGTCGCGCCACGGAACCAGGCCGTTGACCTCGACCCTGCCGGACGTCGGCACGAGCACCCCAGTGAGCATCTTGATGGTCGTGGACTTTCCCGCGCCGTTGGGACCGAGATAACCGACCATCTCACCCGGCCCGACGGTCATGCTGACGCCGTCGACCGCTTTCGTGACCACCCGGCGTGTGGTGAAAAGGGACCTCATCCCGCCGAACGGCCCGGGTATGCGAACCGGTCGATAAAAATTCTTCACGAGATCCTGCGCGATAATCACCGAAACCCCCGGAAAGGATTGGCCATGCCGTCACGACCGCTGAGAGTTCTTGTCGCACACCTTTCGAGCGAGGCCGGGGGAAATCCCGACCTACCGCAGATGTACATGGGCGTCCGCGCCGCCGGGCCGGTCGAGGTGCTGCCTTATTCGACCGCAGCGGTACTCGGCGGCTCCTGGGACATCATTCATGTCTACTGGCCGGAATGGCTCGTCCGAAGAGACTGCCACACGTTCTGGACCGCGATCGACGGTGCCAGGATGCTGGCGGAGCTACGACTGGCCAAATCACGCGGCGCCAAGATCGTGTGGACGGCGAACAACATCCGGCCGCACGAACTGGGCAGGTCCGGTGTGATCCTGGGGTTCATCAGGCGCTTCAGCCGCCTGGTCGACCAGGTCATCTCCCCGTCGTATACCGCGCTCGGCCAGTTCAGGTTCGAATATCCGGCGATCGACGGCGTCGATCTCCGGGTGATCACGCAGGGCAGCTACCGGGGCGTCTACCCGGACGACGAACCGTCGAGACAGGCCGCACGTGACCATTTGAACCTGCCGGCGAAGGCGCGTATCGCCCTGGCTTTCGGGATGGTCAGGCCGTACAAGAACATCCCAGAGCTTCTGAGATGCCATCGAGAGGTGACGCATGGCCGGGAGGACGCTTTTCTGCTCGTCGCGGGAAAACCGGCAAGCGCGGAACTGGCCCGGCAGGTGCGTCAAGAATGTGACCGGACACCGCGGGCGCGTGCGGATCTCAGGTTCGTCCGAGATGCTGAGATTCAGTATTACGTGCGCGCCAGCGACTCCCTTGTCCTGGGCACTTCGTTCGCGGTCAATTCCGCGAGCGCATTCCTCGGGCTCTCCTTCGACCGGCCGGTGCTCATGCCGCACCGCGGCGCCGCCGTCGATCTGGTCGACGAGGTGGGCGGGGCATGGGTGCACACCTACGAAGGCGGCATGCGGCCGTCCGTGCTCGCACGAGCCTTCGACATTCAGCAGCCGGCAGGGCGGCCGCGGTTGCCCACCTGGGCCGACGCCGGACGCCGGCTGTATGACGCCTACTGCTCGCTGGTCGTCCCGCCGGCGGGACGGAAAGAGGACAGATGACTCCACTGAGGATCCACGCGTCGTCGGACACCTCGCTCGAGAGGGCCGCGGCCGAGGTCGCGGCCGCGCTGGCCGATCGGCGCGCATTGGCCGGGGCGCCGCTGCTCCTGCGCGGGTTCGCCCTCGGCGGCAAGCATGACCTGCCGAGGCTGCTACGCCGGCTCGACCTGGAGCCGATGTCGTATGTCGGCGGCAACTCACCCCGGACGCAGCTCGGCGGCAACGTCTACACCTCGACGGAGTTCCCGCCGTCGGCCGACATCACGCTGCACCAAGAGCTGTCCTACGAGCGCGAGGTGCCCGATCTGCTGTTCTTCCTGTGCGGCAGGCCCGCGCGCGAAGGGGGCGCGACGCCGCTGTGTGACGCGAGGGAGCTTCTGGAGAGCCTGCCGGCCGGGCTCGTGCGCGAGTTCGAGGAGCGTGGGCTGCGCTACGTCCAGCGCCTGCCCGCGGACGCCGGCCTGGGGAAGAGCTGGCGGGAGACCTTCGAGACCGACGATCGCGACACCTGCGCGAAGCTTCTGGACGGGCGGGACGTGGAGCATTCCTGGGAGCAGGGAGTGCTCGTGCTCACCCGCGAGCGCGAAGCCACACGGCGGCATCCGCGCACCGGAGAGAAGATCTGGTTCAACCAGGCCGACCAATGGCACCCGTCGAGCGTCGGGTCACCACGCGCCCGGGAGGTGCTGGAGAAGATGTACGGCGGAGGACTGCCGCACGATGTCACCTACGCCGACGGAGCCCCGGTGCCGGAGGAATTCATCGCCGAGATATCCAGAACCTCCAGAAGCATTGCGCACGCCGAGCCGTGGCAAGCCGGGGATCTGCTCGTGCTCGACAATCAGGCGACCATGCACGGCAGGGACAGCTATTCCGGAGAACGATCCATATACGTGGCGATGACGGCCGCTACTATGAGCCCATGACCGAACTTCATGAATTGACAATGCTCGGCCAATCGGCCGCCATTCGCGATCGAACAATTTCTCCGGTCGAACTTGTCGAGCATTATCTGGCGCGAATAGACAGCCTCGATCCACAGGTCGGTGCTTTCGTGACCGTGACCGCCGATTCCGCGCGTGCCGCCGCTCGCGAAGCCGAGGAGCGGATCCGGCGGGCTGATCCTGATGATCTGCCGCCGCTGCACGGCGTTCCGACGTGCTTCAAGGACCTCACCGCCACGGCGGGCGTCCGCACCATGTTCGGCTCCAAGGTGCTGGCCGGCAATGTGCCGACCTTCGACGCCGACGTCGTGACCCTGTTGCGCCGAGCGGGGACGATCAGTTTGGGGAAGACGGCCACCAGCGAGTTCGGGATCCTGCTGTCGTGCGAGACCGGGCAGGGGCCGCCCACCCGCAATCCGTGGAGTCCCGGGCTCATCGCCGGCGGGTCCTCGGGGGGCGCGGCGGCCGCCGTCGCCGCGGGCCTGGCGCCGGCGGCGCAAGGGTCGGACGGGGGCGGATCACTTCGCGTGCCGGCGTCACTCTGCGGCCTGGTCGCCATGAAGCCGACCAGGGGCGTCGTCAGCCACGGCCCGCTGCATTCGGGGATGTTCGGCCTGCCGACCAACGGGCCGCTCGGCCGTACGGTGGCCGACGTGGCGGCCCTGCTCGACGCGATGGCGGTGCCGATGCCCGGCGAACCGCACCTGCCGCCGCCACCACCGCCGGAAGGATCGTTCCTGGCCGCGTTGCGGCGGGGCGGGCGGCTGCGCATCGGCAGGCATGCCCGGCCGCTGGTCGCCGAGACCGGGGTCGACCCGGAGGTCCTGCGCGTCTGGGAGGAGACGAGCAAGCTGCTGGCCTCACTCGGGCATGAGGTCATCGACATCGCCCCACCGTTCGACCCGTCGGTCGGCCCGCTGTTCGACCAGATTTTCGGGGTGCTCGCGGCCAATCCGCTGTCGCCGCAACGAGAGCGGCAGTTGCATCCGCTGACCCGCTTCGTGCGCGAGCGCGCTTCGGCCCAGTCCGCCTGGGCCGTGCTCGGGACACTGGGGCAGCTCCAGAATGCCGCCAGGTCGGCGATGCGGTCGCTGAGCGGTGTCGATCTCGTGCTCACTCCGGTGCTCGCCCGCGTGTCCGCCCCGATGGGGTACTTCACCGAGCCTGACGACCCGGCGGATCAGCTGGAGCGGCAGCGGCAGTTCTCGCCGTTCTGCTCGCCGTACAACCTGACGGGCCAGCCGGCGATGTCACTGCCTCTGGGGTGGAGCCACGACGGGCTCCCCATCGGCGTGATGCTCGCGGGCCGGCCGGGCGCCGACGCCACCGTGCTGGCCGTCGCCGCGCAACTGGAGGCGGAACGCCCCTGGAAGGACCGCCATCCACCGCTGTGGCGTCAGGCGGACATCAGCTCCGAGACGGCCGTCCACAGCGACTGAGGCGTCCGGAAGGTCTCCCAGCTGAGCCGGCTGTCGGGAATCGTTATTTCCCATCCCTCTTCGAGGTCGAGAAGCAGGCCGACCATCGCGAGCGAGTCGAGCCCGGCCGCGACCAGGTCAAGATCCGGCTCGATGACAGCGTCCGGCGCCAGCAATTTCAGATGAGCTCGGACTGTGGCGATGAAATTCACCGGAAAAACCGTCTCGGACATGATCGGCCGCCTTCCTCCTGTGCGTCGCATTACTTTCCAGAAGGAGAATAGTGGACAGCTTTGATTTGGCCATCGTCGGCGCCGGACCGGCCGGGCTCGCGGCCGCGAACAGACTGGCCGGAAAAGGATTCGGCGTGGCACTCGTGGACGGCGGAAAATTCGTCGCCGAACGCGATCGGCACGCGCCGTCGGACATCACGCGCGGTCATGGCGGTGCCGGGCTTTTCTCCGACGGGAAATTCTCCTTCTTTCCCTCGGCAAGCGAATTGTGGACGCTGCCGCGCACTGAAGACCTGCGCGCCGCCTACGACTGGACGTGCCACGTGCTCGCCTCGTACGGCGTGGACACTCCTCCGTTCCCCGAGGCCCCTTCCGCCTACACCGTCGGAGCGGGCGAATGGGTGCTCAAGGCCTACCCGTCCGACTACCTCTCGCTGCCTGCTCGCATCAAGCTCACCGGCGACCTGGTCGCCGTGTCCGGCGCCACGCTGTTCACCGAGACCGAAGTGGTGAAGGCCGAGTATCGGCCCGCCACCGACACCTTCGTGCTCTCCCTCGCAGGACACGATCTGACGGCGCGCAGGCTCGTGCTGGCGGGCGGCAGGTTCGGCCCGCTCGGGTTGCCCGGCCTGACCTGGAAACGGTCCTTCCACAGGCTGGAGGTCGGCTTCCGCATCGATCAACCGGCCGATCTGGCATTCTTCCGCGACATGCGGCAACTGGACCCCAAGCTCCGGTTCCGCGAGCGCGACGGCAGCGTGGAGTGGCGCACCTTCTGCGCGTGCCGTGACGGGGAGACGGCGTTCACCGAGACCCAGGGCCTGTGGACCGTTTCCGGCCGCTCGGACTGCCCGCCCACCGGCCGCTCCAACATCGGCTTCAATACCCGCGTCCTGGACGAGGCCATGGCGGCCCGGTTGATCGCCCCGGCCCTGGACGCGATGGCGGACGAGCGCTCCTTCTTCACGCTCCCCCTGGACGCGCTGCCCGGCGGCGAGCCGGTCCTCGACCGCGTGTACGGCCCCGAACTGAGGAAGACCATGCTGCGTGGCCTCGCCCGGCTCGGCTCGGCCTACCCCGAGCTGGGCCGGCCTGGAACCCGTCTCATCGGCCCCACGCTCGAAGGCATCGGGTGGTATCCGCAGGTCGACGGCGACCTGCGGCTGCCCGACACACCCGCCTGGGTGGCCGGTGACGCGTGCGGCCTGTTCCGCGGCATAGTAGCTGCCATGGTCAGTGGCTACTACGCGGCGGACTCCGCGCTGCGGGATCTGCAGGCGGCGCGATGACGGTCGGTGTCGGAGCTCTCGTGGTCCGCGACGATGGC
This sequence comes from Nonomuraea sp. SBT364, assembly GCF_001083785.1. Classification (GTDB taxonomy): domain Bacteria; phylum Actinomycetota; class Actinomycetes; order Streptosporangiales; family Streptosporangiaceae; genus Nonomuraea. Next base: position 5,791 of record NZ_LAVL01000088.1, on the reverse strand, counting down.
GCCCTCCTCATCGGCAGGAGGATCAAACGAGGCGAGCCGGAGACCTGGTGCCTGCCCGGCGGCCATGTGGAGTCCGGCGAGTCGTTCGAGGCCGCGGCGCTCCGTGAGGTCGAGGAGGAGACCGGGATCCGGGACGTGGCGGAACCGCGGGTGTTCACGGTCGTCCTGTCGGGCGACGCGCGGGTGACGGCAGGGGTCGAGATCAGGCTCACCGTCCAGACCGTCGTCGCGGCCACGCTGGAGCCGCACGTGTTCGAGCGCTGGATCTGGGCGCGACCGGGTGAGCTGCCGCACCCTCTGTTCCCCGCTTCAGCCGCGGTGCTGGCCGCTTGGCGAGGCCGTCCGATCCACCCCGGGTGGTCCTCCTACGCCGTAGGGCGTCGATGACGCCGGGCCGTCACGCGCACCTGCCGGCCGGCGGCGGTTCGTCCGGTCCACGGGTCCGTGGAGCAGCGGAGGATCCTACTTCCGGCAGCGCGAACCGCGCGTGGATGCGCGCCCCGGCCGCGTGCCCGCGCAGCAGGAGGACGCCGAGCGGGCGCCCGTTCGGGTTCCCGCCGGCGAGCGCGCCGTACGCCTCGAAGCCCTCCGGGACGGACAGTTCCAGGTACGGCGCCCCGCGGGCGTCCCACGTGCCGCGCACGAGCCCGCCGATGGTCCGCAGCCGGCGCACGTCGCGCAGCCACTCGTGCCCGAGGTCGCCGGTGAGCGTGGCGGGCTCGCCCTCCCCCGTGAAGGGGCCGTCGCCGTGGAAGGTCCACTCGATGGTGTCCGGCGCGGCGAGCGTCACGGTGAACGCGTCCGTCCAGCCGTCGCCGGTCACCGTCAGGGTGCGGCGCAGCGTGTGGCCGCCGAACGCGGACTCGGCCGTCAGGTGGCCGGGCGACGACGCCACGAGGCGGCCGGTGTGGGCCGGTTGGGGACGGCCGCCGACGGTGACGACGTTGTGCGCGACGGGCGAGCGCAGCCACGCGGTGAAGTCCGAGCCGTAGCCGCTGGTGCCGAGGTCGAGGCTGGACCATCCCGAAGCGGTCGCCAGGTCCACGCCGAGCTTGTCGCGGTGGTCGTGCCAGCCGGCGTCGGGCCCGTACCGCAGCGCGGCGCGGACCCCGGCGGACCTGAGCAGGCCGATGCCCGCCCCCGGCCACACGAACGAGCCGGCCGGGCCCGGATGGTCCGGGGGCTCCCGAGGCAGGGCACCGGGGCCGAAGACGAGCGCGGCGACGGAGGAGCGGGCGGTCAGCGGCGGCGCGGGCCCTTCGGGAAGCTGGGCGCCGTACCAGAGCCGGACCGGCGCGGGGCGCGGGTGTGCGTAGTAGGGGGCCGGGCTGGGCCGGTGCTCCGGCAGGAGGCCCCAGGCGGCCTCGGCGTGCGGGGCGAAGTCGGCGGTGAAGCACTCGGCCCAGCCGTCCCCGTACGCGGGCAGCCGGCCGTCGGCGTAGGCGAGCATCGGCGGCGCGGTGACCGCCCTCGACAGGCGTCGCACGGCTCGCGCCGACAGCCCGGCGGGGCCCGCCGCCTCGCGGTAGGACAGCAGGGCGGCGAGCGCGTAGTAGTGGTAGTGCGGGTTGACCTCGTACCACAGGCCCTCGTCGTGGAAGCCGCGCATGACCTGCGCCTCCGCGCCGAACTCGGAGTCGCGACACCACGCCAGCAGCCCGGTGTCGCCCAGGCGCACGGCGCATTCGGCGAGCGCGGCGAGCAGCCAGCACGGGATGTTGTGCACGGCCCCCGCCTGGGGGCGCAGCAGTCCGGCGACGGCCCGCGCCATGGCGTCCAGGGCCGTGGAGGTGGCCGGGGTGAGGGCGTCACCGGCCCAGCGCACGGCGCGCAGCAGCCCGACCGCCCACACGGCCTCGTCCAGCGCCTGCGGCTGGACGCGCCCGGTCCCGGCGGCCTCGCCGTGCGGCTCGTAGTCCGGGTAGCGGCGGGCGTAGCCGCCCACGACGCGTTCGAGCTCGTCGCGGGCCGGGCGGGAGCCGGTCAGGCGGAGCAGCAGGGCGGCGCGCTGCGCCTGCGCGGCGGCGGCGTTGTGGGTGACGGCACGCCAGGCTCCGTCCCACGGCTCGCCCGAGTAGACCTTGCCGCAGCCGGTGCAGGCGTGCCGGTCCGGCGTCGCGGGGTCGTGGCGCAGGGGCGCGCCGTCGGCGTCGCAGAAGTAGTGGTGGATCCACGCCGAGGGCCGCTCCGGGCCCGGCAGCGGCAGCCCCGACCAGTGGCCGAAGTCCGCCTCCAGCGCGGCGAGCACGCCGGCGGCCCACGGCGCGTCGGCGATCCGCCGCCGCACGGCCGCCCAGTCCGGCTCGTACGGGGCCGTCACACGCACCGGCCCGCCAGCCAGCGCCGGTAGTCGGCGGGGTAGTCGGTCAGCACGCCGGCGGGGCGCCGGCTGAGCGTCTTCGTCCAGCGGGGCGTCTGGGCGCGCCAGCCGGGCGGCGGCTCGTCCCAGCCGACGCCGTCGGTCCAGCGGACGGCGGAGCCCCGGAGCAGGCCGGGATGCCGTTCGGCGAGCTCGCCCTGGATCCACGGGTCCGTCGAGTAGAGGAGGATGCGCTGGGTGTCCTGCCGTTCGAGGATCGGGCCGGACAGCTCGTGCCAGGCTTCCCCGGAACGCTCCAGGATCGGCTTGGCCTGGCGTTTGACCTCCAGCAGCGCGATCAGCCCGGCGGCGCGGGCGTGGTCGAGCCATTCGCTCAGGGTGTGGACGCGCTCGCCGGTGTAGGGGCCGCGGGAGATGCGGCGGGAGCTCAGGTCGCCGTCGCCGGCGGCCCACCACAGGTCGGTGATCTTGCGGTTGGGCCCGGTCAGGCCGTTGGTGGTGGTGTTGTGCCACATCACGGCCTTGGTCCCGTCGCGGGTGAGCTGGACGTCGGCTTCCACCCCGTCGGCGCCCCGGGCGCGCATGTCCTCGACGCCGCTGGGGTGGTTCGGCTGGCGGATCAGGTCCTTGGCGGCGGCCCCCGGGTTCTTCGGGTAGCCGCCGTGCCCGAACACCAGCGGGCAGGCGGGCGGCCGCCCGGTTGCGGCGGCGGCCGGCGCGAGCGCGGTCGCGGCGAGCACGGCCACCGTCAGCGGGATGGTCACAACGCGGTCCCCTCGTCACGGATCGTGCACGACGAGGCTACGGTCGGGGCCGGAGCCGATCAAGCATCGCGGCCCCGGCCTGTCACCAGGGCGACGGCGCCGGTGGGGGCACCACCGGCGGGCGGTCGTCGCAGGTGAGGGTGTTGGGCAGCAGCCACGGCGCGAGCCAGCCCCCGTCGTTGCCGCCGCCGTCGGCCAGCGCGAACTCCGACCCGGTGGCCGGGAAGTGGAACGAGCCGCAGTTGTTGACGCCGACGGCGCCGACGTTGCGGGCGTCCACGTTCGCGAACGACGCCGACCCGGCCACCCGGGCGCTGACCACCGAGGTGCCGGTGCCGTCGACCCTGATGTCCTCGAAGCGCACGTTCTCGATCCTGTACAGGTCCTTCACCGACCACTCGCTCACCAGCATGATCGCGTTGAAGGTGCTGTCGAGGTAGTGGTCGCCGCTCACCACGACGTCCGCGCCGATGCTCCGGTCGAGCGCGTAGAACCAGATCGCGCCCAGGCCGATGTTCCAGTTCAGCTCGTACGTGCCGGCCCGGACGGTGGTGTTGTCCGTGATCCGCAGCGCGCCGGTGAACGGCTCGGCGCCGAACCGGGCGCCGACCTGGATGGCGCTGCCCTCGCGGACCGGGTCGGCGATCAGGTTGCCGGACACCGTGTTGTCCCGGCCGCCGTAGACGGCGATGCCGTTGGCGAGCGTGGGGGTCTGGACGGTGTTGCGTTCGAACGTGTTGCCCGCGTTGGCGAGCTTCTCCGACCACATCGCGAGGCCGTCGTCGCCGGTGTTGCGGACGAAGTTGCCCGACACGACCGAGTCCGTGACGCCGCCGTGGAAGTTGAGCGCGTCGGCGATCTGGTCGACGACGATGTTGCCCGTGACCCTGAGGTTGGTCATCGGGCCGTCGAACCACATGCCGACCTTGGTGTGGCGGATGTGCAGGCCGTCGATCGTGGAGTCGCTCAGCGCCCCGCCGACGCCGTTGACCTGGTCGGTGTCGACGCGGTCGCGGACGTCGCCCTCGATGGCGAACCCCGACAGGTGGACGTCACGGCTGCCGCCCTCGGCGGCGGGCCTGCCGTAGAAGCCGACGCCGGTGTGCACCGAGCCGTCGGGGGCCGGCGTGCCGAGGGCGACCTGCCTGCCCTTGACGATCGTGTACCAGTTGCCGGCGCCCTCGATGGTGACGTCGTCGACGACGATGTGACGGTTCACCTGGTAGGTGCCCGGCGGGAGGTAGACGGTCAGGTTCTTGCGCTGGGCGAAGGCGATGGCGCGCTCGATGGCGGGCGCCGAGTCGCGGCGGCCGGTGGGGTCGGCGCCGAACATCAGCACGTTCGCCGCCCGCGGCCGGATGCGCGGCGGGCCGACCAGTTCGGAGTCGAGCAGGTCGATCACCGTCCACGCGGCCGCGCCGCCCGCCGGGGCGGTGAGCCTGACCCGGTCGCCGGCCCGGTAGGCGCGGCCGAGCAGGAGCCGCTGCTCGTCGTAGAAGTGCATCGGGCGGAACGGCTTGGCGATCTGCGGCGCGGGCGTGGTGGCGGCCGGCACGCAGGCGCACTCGGTGATCCACCAGTCGGGGTGCAGCAGGCCGGCCCGGGGGTCGTCGGTGAACGGATACTGGTTGTAGAGCCAGGAGTACCGCGAGGTCAGCGTCATGGTCCCGGCGGCGCGGCCGTTGACCGCGACGTGCAGCGGGGCGGTGATCCCGCCGCCGTCCGGCGCGTCGGGGATGCTGTAGCGCACGGTGATCGCGTTGGCCCTGGCGGGGAGCGTGAACTCGACGTGCCGGCCGGGCGCGAGCCTGACGGCCCTGCGGCCGGACGCCTCGGCGGGCAGCGTGTACGCGGCGCGGTCCGGGCCGATGACCGTGCCGTTCGTCACCGCGTTCTCGGCCTCCTGCTCGGCGAACGCCACCGGCGCGCCCCGGCCGGCGACCAGCGCGGGATCCAGCCCGGCCCGCGTCACCACCGGACCAGCGCCGCTGTGCACGCCGCTGTGCACGCCGCTGTGCACGCTCGCCGTGGCGGGGGCGGTGACCCCGCCCGCGGCGACGGCCACCGTTACGGCGGCGGCCGCCGCGTTCCTGCACCACCTGGGTAACGCTGCTGCTGCCATCGCACGCTCGATTCTGTCGGGGGGTGAGGTGACAGTAGATCCTGTGCAGGGTTGGTCACAAGTATTTACATTGATTTGCTCGGCAGTTGCGGAGATGGCGTAGGTAATTTCGCTCCGGGCAGCCCGGGGCGACGCCTGGCCTCGGCGGGGCGTCGGGGGCGGCTAGGAAGTGGGGCACATGGTGAAGCTGAGCGACTCGCTCCTGGAGACCGGCGAGGTGATCCGGTACGTGACCGTGTGCGGGCCGTCCGGCGGGTCGATGAGCCGCTTGGAGCTCAGGTAGTCGCTGCGGCTGCCGCTCGGGAGCCGGTCCTGGCCGCTCTCGATCACGTCACCGTCGAAGACCCACTGGTAGGAGAACGAGGCGCCCGCCTTGGTGGAGTCCACGCCTACGCCGAAGTTGAGCGTGCCGGTGTAGCAGGTGCCCGCGTCCTTGATGGTGGACGAGCCCTGGACGCGCACGTACGCCAGGGAGAACGAGGCGCTCTCGGCGGGCTTGGTCGTGGCGGGCTTGGTGGTCGCGGGTTTCGTGGTGGGTTCTTTTAACAACTCCGCAGCCCCCGGGCCCGACCTCGAGTTCGTAGT
>NZ_LAVL01000087.1 GCF_001083785.1 Nonomuraea sp. SBT364 | reverse complement strand
CCAGCCGAGTCCCCCGCCCCTCCAGGGTTCCCCGTCACGTCCCGTGCCGCGGCGCCGGGCCCGCGCCCTGGCCGGCGCCGTCCTCGCCGCCGGCGTCCTGACGACCGGCGCGACCGCCGCCCACGCCACCGCCCCGGCCACCCCGGCGGTCCAGGCCGCCCCGGCTTCGGCGGTGGCGGGGCCCGCCGGTGGCTCGTCCGCTCCGGTGGACGCGCCCGCCGTGCTCGGACGGGCCGCGCTGCTGGTCGACACGTCGACCGGCGAGGTCCGCTACAGCAAGGAGGCCCGCCTGCGCCGCCCCGTGGCCAGCCTCACCAAGATGATGACCGCGCACGTCGCGCTGCGGGAGGCCGGTCCCGGCGACGTCGTCGAGGTCACCGAGGAGGACGTCCGGTACGCGGCGAGGGGCGGCGCCGCCGTCGCCGGGCTGCGCGCCGGTGACCGGCTCTCCGTGAACGACCTGCTCCACGCCCTGCTGCTGCCGTCCGGCGCGGACGCCGCCCACGTGCTGGCCCGTACGTACGGCCCGGGCGTCGAGGGGTTCGTCGCGAAGATGAACGCGGCCGCCCGCGACCTCGGCATGGCCGACACCCGCTACGTCAACGCCGACGGGATGCCGGCGGACGGCGGCGGCTATTCGACGGCCGCCGACCAGGTGCGGCTGGCCGAGGCGGTGCTGCGGAACGAGACGCTGAAGTCGATCACCTCGACGCGCCACCACACGGTCGAGGCGACCGGCGAGCACGGCTCCTACTCGTGGCGCAACACCAACCGGCTGCTCGCCACGCCGGGCGCGGTCGGCGTGAAGACCGGCTTCACCCGCGCCGCCGGTTACACGCTGGCGTTCGCGGCCGAGCGGGACGGCCGGCTGCTGGTCGGGGTGATCCTCGGCGAGAGCGACTCCGGCCGCCGGTTCGACACGGCGCAGGCGCTGCTCGACTGGGCGGCGGCCGCCGGTCAGGCATAGCCTTCCCGGCCCGGCGGCGATCAGCCGGGCTTCCGGGGGGAACGACGGTGACGGGGCGGTTTGCCGGATCGGCAACAGGGTTCGTCGTGGCGCGCCGCCGGCCCGAGGATCGGCGTGAGCCACTTGGAGGATGTCATGTCGCCGTACACGCACCGTCTCGTCCCTTCGCCCGCCGGCCGGATCCACCTGGTGGAGCAGGGCGCGGGACCGCTCGTGCTGCTGGTTCACGGGTTCCCCGAGTCCTGGTACTCCTGGCGGCACCAGTTGCCGGCGCTGGCCTCGGCCGGCTACCGGGCGGCCGCGGTGGACGTGCGCGGCTACGGCCGTTCGTCCAGGCCCGCGGCGCCGGACGCGTACCGGATGGTCGAACTGGTGGAGGACGCCGTCGCGGTGGTGCGCGGGCTGGGCGAGCGGACGGCGGCGATCGTGGGCCACGACTGGGGTCGGGCATCGCCGCCCACGCCGCCCTGCTCAGGCCGGACGTCTTCACCGCCGTGGGGATGCTGAGCGTGCCCTACACGCCGCCGGGCGGTCCCCGGCCCAGCGAGACGTTCGCGCGGACGGGCGGCGACGAGGAGTTCTACGTCAGCTACTTCCAGGAGCCCGGCCGGGCCGAGGCGGAGATCGAGCCGGACGTGCGCGGCTGGCTCGGCGGCATCTACGCCGCCCTGTCCGCCGGAACGATGCCCGCCCCCGGCGCCCCGGACCCGCACTTCGTGAGCCGGGGCGGCAGGATGCGCGACCGGTTCCCGGCCGGCCCGCTGCCCGGCTGGCTGAGCGAGGCCGACCTCGACGTGTACGCGGCCGAGTTCGAGCGGACCGGGCTGACCGGGGCGCTCAACCGCTACCGCAACATGGACCGCGACTGGGAGGACCTGGCCGCTTACGAGGGCGCGCCGATCGCGCAGCCGGCGGTGTTCGCCGGCGGCGCGCTGGACGCCACCACCACGTGGCTGTCGGCGGCCGTCGAGGCGTTCCCCGTGACGCTGCCCGGCCTGGTCTCCTGCCACCTCCTCGACGACTGCGGGCACTGGGTCCAGCAGGAACGCGCCGAGGAGGTGAACCGGATCCTGACCGGCTGGCTCGCCGGCCTGTGAGCGTCACTCGGCCCGGATGTCGTCGATCCGCACCTTTCCGCCGCTGTTGAGGAACACCCACACGGCGCGGATCCGGCTCGGGCCGAGCGTCACGCCCAGCGGGCAGCTGATCTGGTCGAACCGCCTGGTCACCGTCGTGCTGGAGCCGGCGCCGGTCCACGTCCACCTGCCGCCCTGGCACCACGACATCCCGTCGCCGACCTGGACGGCGATCTCGCCCACAGTGCCGACGTCCACGGCCTTCACGTCAACGTCCGCGACTCCGGCGGCACCGGACTGTCCGGTTCGACGTCTCCGCAGGTCAGTACGGGCGCTGGTCAGGTCGGCGGTGAGCGTCTCCGGGGCGTCCGCCCGGCGGTGATCAACTGGTTCACCGTGATACGGGGGGCCGGTCCGGCGGCGAGGTCCGCGAAGCGGTTAAGCACGTTCCAGACGCTGGAGGAGGCCGTACACGAACAGGGCGCGGTAGCCGGCGCCCCGGTGGGTGAAGCCGGCCGTCCAGTGGTGCGGCGCCCCGCCCTCGCCCTGGAAAGCGCCGGGGAAGGCGGCGAGGTCCGCGACGACGCACCGCCACGGGGCGAGCTCCTCGAAGGCGGGGGCGGCGCGCGGGCGCGGGCGGACGAACCACTGGTTCCACACCTCGCCGCCGGGGCCGGCCAGCGCCTCGAACTCCAGGCCCGGCCAGGACGGCAGCGCCCAGCGGAGCACGTCGCAGGTCAGGCTGCCCGCCTGCCGGACCCCGCGGTGCGCCGGCGGGCCGAGGATCCTGCGCAGCGCGGCTGCGCCCTTGGGCGCTCCGGGGGCGTGGGCCATCCGCGTCCAGCGGGCGTGCGCGTCACGCAGCTCGGCCCGGGTCGCGCCCAGCTCGCCCAGCGCCTCCTCCACGCGCACCGGGTTGAGGTCGCGCATGCGGTGCATCAGGGCCAGCTCGAACTGGCGCACCCCGAACGTCATGCGTCCTGTATACCGCGCTCGGGCTGGTCAGCGGTGGGTAACGTTACCCATGATTGCCCGAAATCGCTGCGTCGCCGCCATGCCGGTCCTGGTCGTCATAGATCACGAGAGAGCATCGTTCCCCGCACTGGCTCTTGACGCCTTCGCCGGGCCTGCCTACGTTTGAGCCAATTCGGGGTTCTTAAAACGATTTAAATAGATCGGAGAACTCGGTATGCCCACCCGTTCACGCCTCCCCCGGCGGCTGGCCGCCACGACGGCGACGGCAGCGCTCGTCACCGGCGCGCTCACCGCGCTGCCGCAGCAGGCGGCGAGCGCCGCCACCCCGGATCTGGGACCGAACGTCGTCGTCTTCGACCCGTCGATGAGCGCCTCGGCCATCCAGTCCCGGCTCGACGCCGTGCATGCCGCCCAGCAGGACAACGAGTTCGGCGCCCAGCGTCACGCGTTCCTCTTCAAACCCGGCTCCTACGCGGTCGACGCCAAGCTCGGCTACTACACCTCCGTGGCCGGGCTGGGCAGCGCACCCGGCGACGTGGTCATCAGCGGCGCCGTCCGGGTCGAGGGGCGCTCCGATCCGTCCGCGCCCTCCGGCGACAACGCGCTGACGAACTTCTGGCGCTCGGCCGAGAACCTCTCCGTCACCCCGGCCGGCGGCGCCAACCGCTGGGCCGCCTCCCAGGCGGCCCCGCTCCGGCGCGTGCACGTGCGGGGCGACCTCCTGCTGCACACCGCCGGGTACGGCTACGCCAGCGGCGGCTTCATCGCCGATTCCAAGATCGACGGCAAGGTGGACGCCACCACCCAGCAGCAGTACTACACACGTGACAGCCAGCTCGGCAGCTGGAGCGGGTCGGTGTGGAACATGGTCTTCTCCGGCGTCGGCGGCGCCCCGCCGCAGACCTTCCCCGACCCGCAGGTGACGACGCTCGCCACCACGCCCGTCAGCAGGGAGAAGCCCTTCCTCACCGTCGACGCGGCGGACCGCTACTCGGTCTTCGTCCCGGCCGCGCGCACCGGCTCCACGGGCGTCACCTGGGCAGCGGGCACGCAGGCGGGCACCTCGATCCCGATCTCCGGGTTCCACATCGCCAGGCCCACCGACAGCGCCGCCGCCATCAACGCCCAGCTCGCCAGGGGCAAGCATCTGCTGCTGACGCCGGGGGTCTACCGGCTGACGCAGTCGCTCAAGGTGAGCAGGGCCGGCACCGTGGTCCTCGGCCTGGGCATGGCCACGCTCGTCCCGGTCGCCGGCACCCCGGCCGTCGAGGTCGCCGACGTGGGCGGGGTCCGGCTGGCCGGGTTCCTCGTCGACGCCGGCCCGGTCAGCTCCCCGCACCTGCTGACGATCGGGGCGCGCAAGACGAACGTGAGCCACGCGGCCGACCCGGCGTCCGTGCACGACGTGTTCTTCCGCGTCGGAGGCGCCAGTGCGGGCAGGGCCGTCAACAGCCTCCTGGTCAACAGCAACCACGTCCTGCTCGACCACGTGTGGGCCTGGCGGGCCGACCACGGCGCTGGTGTCGGCTGGACCGCCAACACCGCCGACTCCGGCGTCACCGTGAACGGCGACCACGTCACCGCGCTGGGCCTGTTCGTCGAGCACTACCAGAAGTTCCAGACCGTCTGGAACGGCCAGCGCGGGCGCACCGTCTTCTACCAGAGCGAACTGCCCTACGACCCGCCGTCGCAGAGCGCCTGGCGCGACGGCGGCTCCGACGGCTACGCCTCCTACAAGGTCGGCGCCTCGGTCACCGGCCATCAGGCCTGGGGACTCGGCGTGTACTCCTTCTTCAACCAGAACCAGCCCGTGTTCGCCGACCGCGCCGTCGAGGTGCCCGACCACAGCAGCGTCGAACTGCACGACCTGGTGAGCGTCTTCCTCGCGGGCAGCGGCGGCGTCAACCACGTGGTCAACGACACGGGCGCGGCGGTGACCGGGACCGGTGACACCACCTACCTGGTCCGCTACGCCGGCGGCGTCCCCGTCTCACGCACCGCGAAGAAGGGCGTCACCGCGATCAAGTACGGCGCCGACCACGCCCGTCTGGCGGCCACCGGCGCCACCTGGTTCTACGACTGGTCGGCGAACGGGGCCAAGAGCGACGGCATGGAGTACGTACCCATGGTGTGGAACGGCGCCGCCGCCACGCCGGCGGCCGTCAGCGAGCTCACCGCGGGCCGCGAGCAGGGCCGCTACCGCCATCTGCTCGGCTTCAACGAGCCGGATCTGGCCGACCAGGCCGGCATGACCGTGACGGAGGCGCTCGACGCCTGGCCCGCGCTGCAGTCCACGGGACTCACCCTCGGCAGCCCCGCGCCCGCGAACTACTGGAGCGGCTGGCTCGACGAGTTCATGACCGGCGCGCGGCAGCGCGGTTACCGGGTCGACTTCATCGCGCTGCACATCTACCCGGACTGGACGAATCCCGGCGCCATCGAGGAGGTCCGCGGCACTCTGGCCGACGCGTGGAACAAGTGGCGCAAACCCATCTGGCTCACCGAGATCGGCACCGTCGACACCTCCGCGTGGAAGCCGATGTACGGGACGCCCACCCACGCGCGGGCCGACAACTTCCTGCAGAAGCTCGTGCCGTTGCTGGAGAGCCTGCCGTACGTGGAGCGCTACGCCTGGTTCGCCGACAACTGCTCCCACAGCGCGACCTGCCGCCAGTCCACGCTCTACGCCGACGACGACCGCCTGACCAGCCATGGCGCCACCTTCGCGGCGGCCGGGGAGATCGGGCCCGCCGGACGCTTCCGCCTGGTCAGCAAGGCCCAGCCGACCGTGGCGCTGCACGCGGCCGGGGAGCCGTACGGCGGCCGCGGGGGCCGCCACGTGGCCGTCACCCCCGCGTCCTGGGGGTGGAACGAGCAGCGCTGGTATCTCTCCCCCGCCGCGGACGGCTACTACACGGTGACGAGCGCCGGCTCCCCCGCCTCCAGGCTGACGACCACGGCCGATCCCTATCCGAGCGGCACCGGCAACCGCACCGTCATCAGCGCCCCGGCCGGCGGCGGCGACGCGCAGCTGTGGCGCCTGGTGAGGACCGCCGACGGCTACCACCGCCTGATCAGCAAGGCGCACGGCACGGCGCTGCAGTCGACCTTCGACCCCTACAACGGGCGGACCGACTCCTACAACGTCGCTGGCACGTCGGCGGCGTTCGTCAACGACCAGCAGTCGTGGGCGCTCGTGCCCGGCTGACCGGCCCCGGCCCGCGCCTCCGGGTGCTCAGGCGGGCGGGAAGCTGACGGTCACCTCCAGGCCGCCGCCCGGGTTGGGGCGGGCGGCGGCCCGGCCGCCGTGCGCGTTCGCGATGGAGGCGACGATCGACAGGCCGAGCCCGGCGCCCTGCTCACGGGTCGTGTGCAGGCGGCGGAACGGCTGGAAGAGGTCGCCCAGGCGGTCCTCGGGCACCTCGGGGCCGGTGTTGCTGACGGTCAGGCCGCCGCCGTCCACGGTGACGGCGACGGCGCCGCCGGGCCGGTTGTAGCGGACGGCGTTGTCGACGAGGTTGGTGACGAGCCGGTTCAGCAGGACCGCGTCGCCGTCGACGATGCACGGCTCGATCCGCGCCGTCACGGTGACCCGGCCGTCCGTTCGCTCGGCCAGCACGAGCCGGGTCACCTCGTCCAGGGCGACGGGGGTGCGTTCGCGCAGGCCGTGCTCGGCCTGGGCGAGGAGCAGCAGGGCGTCGATGAGCCGCTCGCTGCGGCGGTTGTGCAGCAGGAGCTTGTCGCGGATCTCCCCGACGCCGGGCGGCAGCCCGATCTCGATCGCCGCCCGCTGCACGGCCAGCGGGGTGCGCAGCTCGTGCGAGGCGTTGGCGATGAAGCGCCGCTGGCCCTCCACCGAGCGTTCGAGCCGGTCGAGCATCTCGTCGAAGGTGTCGGCCAGCTCCTTGAGCTCGTCCTGCGGCCCGGTCAGCGCGATCCGCTCGTGCAGGGTCGACAGCGACAGCCGCCGCGCGGTGGCGGTGATCCGGTGCAGGGGCCGCAGCAGCCGGCCCGCCACCAGCCAGCCGGCGAGCAGCGACACCAGCGTCAGGACGCCGACCGCCAGCCAGGTCACCTCCCACTGGTAGCTGACCACGTCCTCCACCAGCCGCACCGCGGGCCCGCCTTCCGGGTTCGGGCCCGGCGGCGCGACCGGGGCCGGGGCCGGGGCCGGGACGAAGTGAACCGGCCGCGGGCCGCCCAGACGTGCGACCCCGCTGGTCAGCGCGTGGCTCAGCAGCAGGTTGACGGTGACCAGCAGCACCACCGAGGTCAGCAGGAACAGTCCCGAGTAGACGAGCGTCAGCCGGACCCGGACGGTCGTCACAGGACGTAGCCCGCGCCGGGCACCGTCTGGATGCACGGCGGGTCGCCGAGCTTGGCCCGCAGCCGGCTGACCACGACCCGCACGACGGTGGTGAACGGGTCGGCGTTCTCGTCCCACGCCTCCTCAAGCAGCCGTTCGGCGCTCACCACGGCGCCGTCGGCCCGCATCAGCGTCTCCAGGACGGCGAACTCCTTGAGCGACAGGTGCAGGTGGCGGCCGTCGCGGGCGGCCTGCAGCCGGTGCGTGTCGACCACGATCCCGTGCCTGGCCAGCACCGGCGGCACCCCCGGCACGCTGCGCCGCCCGAGCGCCCGCACCCGCGCCACCAGTTCGGCGAAGTCGAACGGCTTGGGCAGGTAGTCGTCGGCGCCCATGCCGAGGCCCTCGATCCGCTCCGGCACCGACCCGGCGGCCGTCATCATGAGGATCCGGGTCCGGCTGCCGCGCGCCACCAGCTCGCGGCAGACCGCGTCGCCGTGCGTACCGGGCAGGTCGCGGTCGAGCACCAGCACGTCGTAGTCGCTCACCGCCAGCCGTTGCGACGCGGCCGCCCCGTCGTACACCACGTCCACGGCCATCGCGTGGCGGCGCAGCCCGACCGCCACCAGATCGGCCAGATCCCGCTCGTCCTCGGCCACCAGAACCCGCATGACACCGTTCGTATCGCGCCGGGGGTAACAGCGGCGTTAACGATCGCGTTCACAGCCGCGCAACGCGGTCGCCGCCACGCTGACCGCCATGATCAGAACACTCTGCGCCGCCGTGCTCGCCACGGCCTGCGCGCTCTCCGCGCCGCCGGCCCCCTCCAGCCCGGCGCCCTCCAGCCCGGCGCCGTCCAGCCCGGCGCCGTCCGGTCCGGTGCCCGCCGATCGGTGCGCGCCCGCGACCGCGCCGCCCCCGCAGCCGCCGCCCGCCACGACCGTGGCCACGCTGGGGATGGCGTACCACTGCGTGCTCGACCACTACTACAGCGGCCCCGCGATGGACCCGAGGGACCTGCTGAAGAGCGCCTTCGCCGCCTACACCCAGGACCTGCAGCGGCGCGAGGCCGACCGCCCCGGGCTGCACCTGCCGGCCCTGAGCGGCGACCGGGACGCCGACTGGGCCGCCGTGGCGAAGGTCCTCGGCGACGGCGGCGGGGCCGCGCTGCGCGCCGCGATCACCGCCATGGTCGCCTCGCTGGACGACAACCACGCCCGCGCGGTACGGCCGCCAACTGGTACGCCGCCCGACGGCGGGCCGGTCGGCACGGGCATCGCCGGCCTGTCGGCAGCGCAGGGGCCGGGGTTCGACCCGGCGGCCCGGCCGCCGCTGTTCATCACCCGCGTCCTGGACGGCAGCCCCGCCGACCGCGCCGGAGTGCGGCCGGGCGACATCGTGCTCAAGGCCGGCGGCATGCCGCCGTTCGCGGGCACCACGCCCAACCCGGCCGTCATCGGCGCCTTCCAGGCGAAGTCCGTCCGGCTCACGCTCAAGCGGCCCACGACCGGGCGCGTCCGCACCGTGACGATCGAGGAGGGCCCGCTCACCCCGAGGCGCCCCGAGGTGACCTCGAAGAAGCTGCCGGGCGGGGCCGTGCACGTGAAGCTGCCCGGCTTCTTCGACGGCGCCGCCGACCAGGTCCTCGCCAAGCTGCGGGGCAAGCCGGAGGCGGTCGTCCTCGACCTGCGCGGCAACGGCGGCGGGTCGCCCTGGGAGGTGACGCGGCTGCTGGGCGCGTTCGCGCACGGCAAGGTCACCAGCTACTTCTGCCCGCTGAAGGGCGAGTGCGCGGCCAACCGCACCGACGACAGCGTCCCGCTCCTCGGCGCGCGCCTGGTCGTCCTGACCGACCGGGGCTGCGCGTCGGCCTGCGACGACTTCACCGCCGCCGTCAAGGGGCTGCGCCTGGGCCCGATCGTGGGGACCCGCACCGCGGGCGCCGTCTCCGGGCCCGGCAAGGGGTATCTGCTCGACGACGGCTCCGTGCTGGTGCTGCCCGAGATCCGGCACCTCGGCCCGGACCGGGAGATCGTGGACACGATCGGCGTGCCCGCCGACCATCACGCCCCGCTGACCGCCCTCGACCTGGCCACCGGCCGCGACCCTGGCCTGGCCAAGGCGCGCGCCCTCCTGGGCTGAACGTTTCACACGAGTCCGCAGGTCGGCCGTCCGGGCGGCGGATGCCGCTTGACGGCCGATCGGGCGCGTGGGATCAACACAGGGAAAGCGCTTGCCGAAAAGGAGTGCGCCGTGACTTCCCCACCACGCGTCACCGGCGGCCCATGGCGCCGCCTGCTCGCCGTCCTGATCGCCCTGGTGCTGGCGACCGCGGGCGCGGTCGCCGTGCAGCCTGCCGCGCAGGCCGCCAGCGTCGACACCGGTGCCTGGTACGTGCTGGTCAACCGGCACAGCGGCAAGGCCCTGGACCTGTACAACTTCGCCACCGGTGACGGCGCCCCGATCGTCCAGTGGGCCCGCAACGACGGCAACCAGCAGCAGTGGCAGTTCGTCAGCTCCGGCGACGGCTACTACCGGCTGAAGTCCCGGCACAGCGGCAAGGTGCTCGACGTCTACGAGTGGAACGCCGAGGGCGGCGCCGAGATCGTCCAGTGGGCCGACACCAACGGCTGGAACCAGCAGTTCCGCCTGGCCGACTCCGACGGCGGGCACGTACGCCTGATCAACCGGCACAGCGGCAAGGCCCTGGAGACCTGGGAGTGGGCCACCGGTGACGGCGCCCGGATCTCCCAGTGGGACGACCTGAACGGCGCCAACCAGCAGTGGCAGCTCGTCAAACTGGGCACGGGCGGCGGCGACTGCGGCAGCGGCTCCTTCGACGCCGAAGCCGTGCTCAGCGGCGGCACCTGGACCGCCAGGAACGGCGGCACCACCCTCTACACCGGCTCCAGCATGATCGAGGCCATGCGCCGGGCCGTCGGCAGCCTCTCCACCGGCCGCACCGCCAAGCAGAAGGTGATCGTCCGCGGCTCCGGCTCGATGAACGCCAACCAGTCGCTCGACCTGCCCAGTTACACGACGCTGGAGGTGTGCGGCACGATCGCCGTGAGCGGGACGATCAGCGCCAACAACGCGGTCGTGCGCGCCCAGAACGTCACGGACGTCGAGGTCACCCGGCTGAACGTGACCGGCTCGCCGTACTTCGGGGTCTTCATCCGCAACGGCACGAACATCACGCTCGGCCGGATCGACCTGCGGCTCGGCTCGGCGGGGCTCGGCATCCGCATCGACAACCACGCCAACCGCGCCGTACGCACCCGCAACGTGCGCATCGACACCGTTTACGCCTCCGGCGGCGGCAGTCACGGCGTCGAGACGTACGGCGTGGACGGGATCACGATCGGCACCGTCACCGCCCGCGACACCGGCGAGTCGGGGCTGCTGTTCAACGACACGATCAACGCCACCGTCGGCACGGTCGACGCCCAGGGCGCGGGCACGGGCACCGGTTACGCGGCGTTCCGGATGGCCAACCGCAACGGCCGGATCGGCGACGCGTACCCGGTGAACGTGCGCGTCGGCAACGTGATCGCGCGCGGCGGCGGGCGCGGGGTGTTCTGCGTGTCGGAGAGCGGCGGCGCGGTGATCGACCGCGTGGACATCGCGCAGACCGGCAGCAACTCGATCCTCGTCGAGAACTGCTACAACGTCACGATCGCCGGTCAGAGCGGCAGCGTGAACGGCTCGGACGTGCGCATCGCCTCGCGCGCCGAGTTCCCCGTGTCGCGCGACATCACGCTGCAGAACCTGACGCTGACGAACTCGGTCATCACCGAGAACCCGTGCGGCACGAACATCGTCATCCGGAACATCAACCTGGTGAACTCCCGGATCGACCGCTGCTAGCGGACTGTCCTGACGAAACGGGTGCGCGGCCGGCGTCTGGTCATGAGCGGATTTTTCATGACCGCGTTTTCGGGGAAGGACCGGATCATGGTGCAGAGAGCGCGGGTCGTCGTCGTGGGTGCGGGTTTCGCGGGGCTGGCCGCGACGAAGAGGCTGGCCAGGACCGGAGCCCTGGTGACGCTCGTCGACCGCAACCCGTACGCGACCTTCCAGCCCCTGCTCTACCAGGTCGCCACCGCCGGGATGGGCACCTCCGACGTGTCCTACCCGATCCGGACCTTCGCCGCCCGGTGGCCCAACGTGCGCACCCGCCGGGCCACCGTGAGCAAGGTGCTGCCCGGGAAGCGGCGGGTGGAGTTCGAGGACGGGGGCGGGCTGGACTACGACTATCTCGTGCTGGCCACCGGCGTGACCACCAACTGGCTCGGCATCGAGGGGGCGCGGGAGAACGCGCTGCCGATCTACTCGCTGCACGACGCGACGGTGCTGCGCGACCGGCTGGGACAGCACCTGGAGGACACCGCGCTCGGCCGCCGCGAGAGCACGCACGTCGTGGTGGTGGGCGCGGGCGCGACCGGGGTGGAGATGGCGGGCACCCTGGCCGAGCTGCGCCGGCGCACGCTGCCGCTGACACACCCCGAGATCGGGCCGGAGCGTACGAGCGTGACGCTGGTGGAGCGCTTCGACTACGTCCTCGCCCCGTACAAGCCGAGGCTGCGGGACGCGACGGCGGCGGCACTGCGCAGGAGGGGCGTCAAGCTGCGCCTGGGGACCACGGTGGCGGCGGTGGAGCCGGACGCGGTGGTGCTGAGCGACGGCACGCGGCTGCCGAGCGACCTGACCGTGTGGGCGCTCGGCGTGACCGCGCCCACGCAGGTCGCCGACTGGGGGCTGGCGCAGGGCAAGGGCGGCCGGATCACGCTCACCGAGGCGCTGAACGTGCCCGAGCACCCGGAGATCTTCGTGGCCGGCGACCTTTCCGGCCAGCCTTCTCCGCAGCCGCAGCTCGCCCAGCCGGCGATCCAGATGGGCGGGCACGTCGGCGAGCAGATCGCCGCGGCCCTCCAGGGCAGGCCGCCCCGGCCGTTCTCGTACCGGGACCCGGGCATCATGGCCACCGTGGGCAAGGCCGAGGCCGTGCTGCAACTGCCCAACGGGCTGACCGCCCGCGGGCTTCCCGCCTGGCTGGTGTGGATCTTCATTCACGTGGCCTACCTGCTGGGCGGCCGTAACCGGGCCAGCGTGCTGCTCAACTTCTTCTGGCGCTACGCCGGGCCGCGCCGCAGCGCCACCAGCATCACCCGGTAGCCCGCCCGCCTTCCCGCCGGACGGCCAGCGACAGGACGAGGAGGGCGAGCCCGGCCACGGGGGCCTGCGCGAGCGCCGCGGCGGCGCCCCACGCGTCCGCGGCGTGGCCGGCGAGCGACGCCGCCAGTGCCGAACCGGCGGCGCTGGCGGAGTTGTTCCAGGTGAAGGCCTGGGTGAGGGCCGCCGGGTGGACGGCCTTCTCGGTCAGGACGTTCAGCAGGACGAGCACGGGCGGCACCGCGGCCTCCGTGACCACCACGGCCGGGCCGAGCCAGCTCGCGGACGGCGCGAGGGGAAGCAGCGACGCCGAGCCCGTCAGGCAGGCGGCGGCGAGGACGAGCTGACGGCGGGCGGGGGTGCGCTGCCGCCGCAGCCCGTAGAGCCATCCGGACAGCAGCCCGCCGAGGCCGGCGGCGGCGATGATCGGCGTGGCCGCGCCGGGCGCGCCGTGGCTGATCGCGAAGGCGGTGACCGCGACCCCCATGGTGCCGAAGTACAGCCCGATGGCCAGGTTCAGCAGGGCCAGGAGGAGGAAGCCCGGGCCCGCCAGGCCGTGGGCGCGTCCGGCGCTCCGGCGGGCGGGCCGGGGCGCGGTGCGGCGCTGGAAGGCCAGCGCCGCGCCCCCGCCGAGGATCAGGGCCGCGGCGACCACGGCGGCCGGGGCCGTGCCGCCGCCCGCGCCGAGCGCGGTGACCAGAACCGGCCCGGCAAGGAAGGCGGCGTAGTTGGCCAGCGATTCCAGGGCGAAGGCGGTGGGCAGTTCGCCTGCCCGGTCGCCGCGCAGCAGGTGCGCCCAGCGGGCCGCCGACAGCGCGCCGAGCTGGGGGACGGCCGCGCCGGCGCAGGTGGCGGCGGCGACCGCCACGACGGGGCCGGTGGACGTGAGCACGCCGGCGATGGCGGCGCCGTGGGCGAGGAGGGAGAACGGCAGGACGCGGGTCTGGCCGAACCGGTCGATCAGGCGGGCCAGCTGCGGGCCGGCCAGCGCTTCGGCGAGGGCGAACCCGGCGGCGGCGAGTCCGGCGGTCGCATAGGAGCCGGTGCGGGCGTGCAGCAGCCAGACCAGGCCGAGGCCGGTCATGGCGATGCCGACGCGACCGGCGGCCGCGGCGAGGAAGAAGACGGCCGCGCCAGGTGTGCGCAGCAGGGAGCGGTAGCCGGTGACGGCGCGGGGCATGGGTGTCCTTCGTCGCCGCCCGGCGCTGCGGGCCACCCGGGGTCGCCGGCGCCTGTGGTGCGGAAGGGTGCGACCCGTGGCCCGCCAGGGGACATCCAGGACCGCGGTGGGACGGGACACGCGCCCCGGCCGCCGCCCCCGGCACCGGGCGGAACAGATACGACGGGCCCGGGACAAGGCGGACCCGGGCGACTCCGAGAATGCTAACAGCACAGCACAAGCACAGCCTCGCGCACGTAGGACAACTCGGACCGCGCAGGTCGCCCCGTCGGGCGTGCCAGAGGGCCGGGGTCACGCCGTCAGGCGTGCCAGAGGGCGGCGAGTTGCCTGGTGGCCAGCCGGGACGGCACGGCGCGCAGCAGCGCGTCGCGCAGCCAGGCGGTGGCGCCGGTCCGGGAGGTGAGCCACGATTGCCGGGACGCCGCCCGCATGACGCGGTTGGCGCTGGGCTTGCGCTCGGCGTCGTAGCGCAGCAGCCGCCGGGCGACGTCCCCCGGTTCGGCGCCGGCCAGGAGACGGGTCAGCGCGGCCGCGTCCTGGAATGCCTGGCTGGCGCCCTGGCCGAGGTCGGGCGGCATGGCATGGGCGGCGTCGCCGAGGAGGGCGACCCGTCCGGCCACGTAGGAGGGCAGGGGTCCGGCCAGGCGGGTGATCGGGTCGACGAAGATGCGGGCGGGCGGGGTGGCCTCGATCAGCGTCGTGACGAGCGGGTGCCAGTCGGCCATCAGCGACAGCATCTCCCGGCGGGCCTCGTCGGCGCCGGGCGGCGGCCCGTCCAGGGCGGAGTCGGTGAACCAGTACAGGAGGTCCGCGCCGACGGGGAAGAGGCCGAACATCGCCCCGGTGCGGCGGTCGACCAGCTGGCCGGCGAGCAGTTCCGTCTCCAGGCCGGGCGGGCGGGGCAGCATGCCGCGCAGGTCCATCCGGCCGGTCCGCCGCAGCCCGGCGTGGCCGGGGAAGAGCTGCCCGCGCAGCTTGCTGCCGATGCCGTCGGCCGCGACGACGGCGTCCGCCCGCGCGAGGGGGCCGCCGTCGCCGATCACGGTCACGCCGGTGTCGTCGGGCTCCAGCCGCTCGACCGGGGTCCCGGTCCGCACCAGGCCGGCGGGCAGCGGGGCGCGGATCGAGCGGTGCAGTCCGGCCCGGTCGACGATGGCGATCGTGCCCACCCGCTGCCGGCCCCGGGCCACGTCGGTGACCAGCAGCGGCCGTCCGTGCCGGTCCCGCAGTCCGCCGCGGCCGGCCCGGATGCCGTGCCGGCGCACGTCCGCGGACAGGCCGAGTTCGTCCAGCGCGCGCAGCCCGTTCGGCATGACCACGATCCCGGTGCCCGCTTCCCGGAGCTCGGCGCCGCGTTCGAAGAGCGTCACCTCGTGGCCCGCGCGGTGCAGCCCGGCCGCTGCCGCCACTCCCCCGAGCCCCGCACCGACGACCACGATCCTCATGAGGTCTCCTCGCTCGATTCACTACGATCGTACTAGTACGGTTATTGGTAGCATGGCGGTATGCCGCCCACCAATCCGGCCCGTCGCCGGGCCCTGGCCGATGCCGCGATCGAGCTGCTGGCATCGGCGGGGGTGCACGGCTTGACGCACCGCGCGGTGGAGAAGGAGGCGGATCTGCCGCCGGGCACGGCCTCCAACTACTTCCGCAGCCGGGAGGCACTGCTGGTGGCCGCAGCCGAGCGCGTCGCCGAACTGCACCACGCCGACACCGACCGGGCCGCCGACCGGGCCGCCGACCGGGCCGCGAGCATGGTCGACCTGCTGACGGAGTCGCTGTTCACGGCGGCGACGACGCTGCGCAAGCGCTACCTGGCGATCTTCGAGCTACAGCTGGAGGCCGCCCGCCGGCCCGTGCTCGCGGCGGCGCTCGCGCGTCTGCAGGGCAGCGCGCTGCGGATCACCGCCGGGCACCACGGCAAGCTCGGCCTGACCATCCCGCGCGAGAGAATCCCCGCCCTGGTCGCGCTCTACGGGGGCGCGCTGTTCACCCTGGTCACCGCGCCGCCGGAGAGCGTCAGCAGGGAGGCCGTCCGGCAGACGGCGGAGGTCGTCGTGCACGGCTGCGCCGTGCCGGAGGAGGAAGGCTCAGCCCTCCTCTGACGCGGTGGCCACGGCCAGGGCGACGTCACGGATCGCCCGCCGGACGCGCTCGTCGCCGAGGTCCGCGCGCAGGGCGGTGACGGACTCGGCGCCGAGCGGGGCGAGCAGCGCGTGGGCCAGGGCGTCGGCGTCGCATCCGGGGCGCGCCCGGCCGAGCAGGATCGCGAGGTGCCGGTGCCAGAAGCGGTAGGCGCCGATCCGGTAGCGCGCGCCCGGGCCCGCCGTCTCCGACATCCGCACCAGGTCGAGATGACCGGCGAGGTAGTCCAGGTAGGCGTCGGCGAACGCCACCAGGCGCTCGGCGGCGGGGGCGCCGGGGCCCAGCGGCGGCGGGCCGGAGATGACGCGCTCCTGCAGCTCCCGCTCGCGTTCGTCGAGCAGCGCCACGGCCAGGCCCGACCGGTCGCCGAACCGGCGGAACACCGTGCCCTTGCCCACCCCGGCCTCGGCGGCGACGGCGTCCATCGAGACGTGCTCCACCCCTTGCTCGCGAAACAGCCTGGCCGCGGCGGCCAGCACCTTCTCGCGGTTGCGGGCGGCGTCCGCGCGCTCCCTGGGCGGCCTGCTCCTGAGGATCTCCAGCGGCTCGCTTGACGAACCGGACCGCAGTCCGCTAACTTCCGAATCATCCACAGAAACGGACTGTAGTCCAGTTATCCGGAGGTCGCAATGACCACGCTCATCAGCCGCGACGAACTCAAGGCCGCCATCGACGCCGGGACCGTCGTCGTCGTGGACGCCCTCGGCGGCGACTACTACGCGCAGCAGCACCTGCCGGGCGCGATCCCCCTGGTCGAGAGCGAGGTGGCCGAGCGAGCCGCCGAGCTGCTCCCCGACAGGGACGCGGCGATCGTGACCTACTGCTCCAACCCCGCCTGCGGCAACAGCGAGGCGGTGGCCCGGCGGCTGGCCAGGCTCGGTTACACCGGCGTCCGCAAGTACCGCGAGGGCATCCAGGACTGGGTCGAGGCCGGCCTCCCGGTCGAGACCGGCGCGGTCACGTCCTCTCCGTCAGCTCGCTGACACCCGCGGGCGCAGGGCGGGGAGGACCCGCGTGGCCAGGAGTTCGGCCTGGTCGCGCGGGTCCGGGCCGACGGGCATGAAGTTCATCGAGGTGAACCCGAGCTCGGCGAAGCCGGCGAGCCGGTCGGTCACCTCCTGCACCGAGCCCGTCACCGCCACTCCCCCGTCGGCGGGAGCGCCGATGCGGAACGGGACGTTGTACACGCACTCCACGGCGCGGCCGTGGGACAGCACCTTCTCCCGCATCCGCGCCGCCTCCTCCGGCCCGGCGAAGCCGAGCGACGGGATCCAGCCGTCGGCCAGCCGGCCGGTCGCCTCCAGGGCCCGCTTGCCGTACGTGCCGAGCCAGATCGGGATGGGGCCGACCGGCTTCGGCTCCATGTCGGCCTCGAAGGTGCGGTAGCGGGAGCCCTCGTACGTGAAGCGAGCCTGCGACCACAGGCCGCGGATGACGTGGATCGCCTCCACCATGCCGTCGACCTTCTCCCGCGCCGTGGGCACGCCCAGCCCGAACGCCCGGAACTCCTCGTCGGAGTAACCGCCCCCGAGCCCCAGGATCAACCGGCCGCCGGAGAACCTGTGCAGCGACTCGGCCATCTTGGCCACCATCGCGGGCGGCCGGTACGGGACGCCGAGCACCCGCGTGGCCACCTTGATCCGCGAGGTGGCCGCCGCGATCCACGTCAGCATCGTCCACACCTCGTAGGACGGCTCGCTGCCGCAGGGGTGGTCCGAGGTGGAGACGAAGTCGAAGCCCAGCTCCTCCGCCAACCTCGCGTCGCCCACCGGATCGGCTCCCGCCGCCGCCGAGGCGGAAACACCCAGTCCGAACATCATCGCCTCCCGCTGATTTGGTTTACATGTAACCTAAACCCAAGTTGGTTACACGTCAACTAAACTGGGCGGCATGGAGCCACGCTGGTTGGACGACGCCGAGTTCCGCGCCTGGATCGGCTACCGCAGGATGCGCCTGCTGCTGGACGCGCAGATCAGCCGCGACCTCATGCGTGACTCCGGGCTGTCGGACCCGGACTACGACGTCCTGTCCGCGCTGACCTCCACGGACGATCAGCGGTGGCGGCTCACCAAGCTGGCCGACCGCATGCTCTGGTCGAAGAGCCGGTTGTCACGGCACATCTCGCGGATGGAGCAGCGCGGGCTGGTCCGCCGGGAGGAGTCCGAGGGCGACGCCCGGGGGGCGATGGTCGTGCTGACCGACGGCGGCCTGCGGGCCATCCGGGAGGCGGCGCCGGCGCACGTCGAGTCCGTCCGGCGGCACTTCATCGACCTGTTGTCCGAGGAGCAGATCCGGACGCTGGCCACGATCGCCGAGACCGTGCTCGCCCGCCTGCCCGAGGCCGGGGACTCCTGACCTCACCCCTCCAGCCCGGCGGGCGTGCGCGGCCGCGGGTTCGTTCTCGTTCTCCCTGGTAGTAGTGGTTCCACGGATGCGGTCGGAGCTGCCGCCGAAATCTTGGGCCGGGCATGTCAAGAAGGCGCGCGCCGCTCCGACTCATGGCGGACGGCGCCACCGGGTGCCGTGCGGACCGTCGAAGGAGATGACATGAAGTTCCTGTTGATCATGCACAAGAACCCGCAGGTGTGGGACTCACTGACCGAGGAGGAGCGGAACGAGGTGATGAACGGCCACGGCGCCTTCATGGAGAGCGTCAAGGAGTCCGGCGAGATGCTCGGCACCACCGCGCTGGCCGAGCCGTCGCAGAGCGCCGTCGTCCGGGTCCGGGACGGCGTGCCCGCGGTGACCGACGGCCCGTACCTGGAGGCCAAGGAGTATCTCGGCGGCTACTACCTGATCGAGTGCGAGAGCCGCGAGCGCGCCCTGGAGCTGGCCGCGCTCATTCCGGACGCCGGTGTCCCGGGCCTCGGCATCGAGGTGCGGCCGGTCGTCTTCGCGGGCTGAGCACGCCGTGAAGTTCCAGCTGAGCGTGTACGCGGACGCGCAGGGGCACGAGGCGTTCGTGACCACCGCCCGCCAGGCGGGGGAGCTGATCAGCGGGCACGCGCTCGCCGATCCGTCGATCAGCGCCGTCGTACGGGTCCTGGACGGCGTGGTGACGGTGACCGACGGCCCGTACGCGCGGGATCGCGAACACGTCACCGGGCAGTACGTTGTCGATTGTGAGAGCCGCGAACGCGCCCTGGAGCTGGCCGCGCTGCTGCCGGGCGGCGTCGAGGTGCGCCCTCTGATGGATCCGGCCGGGATGGAGATGTGAGCGCGACCGAACGCCTCGGGGACCTGCTGCGCGAGCTGGCGCCGCAGGTCCTCGGCGTGCTCATGCGCCGCTACGGCGGGTTCGAGGAGTGCGAGGACGCGGTCCAGGAGGCACTGCTCGCCGCGGCGGCCCAGTGGCCCGGCGAGGGGATCCCGGACAGCCCGCGCGCCTGGCTGATCACCGTGGCCTCCCGCCGCCTGGTCGACCACATACGCAGCGAGCAGGCGCGCCGCCGACGGGAGGTCGTCGCGGCCGTCCAGGAGGCGCCGGACGCCGAGCTCGCGCCGGCGCCCGGCGAGGAGGGGCCGGGCGACCGGGACGACACGCTCACGCTGCTGTTCCTGTGCTGCCATCCGGCGCTGACGCCCGCCTCCCAGGTCGCGCTCACGCTGCGCGCCGTCAGCGGGCTCACCACCGCCGAGATCGCGCGGGCGTTCCTGGTGCCGGAGGCGACGATGGCGCCCCGGATCAGCCGTGCCAAGCAGCGGATCAAGGCGGCCGGGGCGTCGTTCGAGCTGCCGCCGCCGCAGGAGCGGGCCGGGCGGCTGGACGCGGTCCTCCAGGTGCTCTACCTGATCTTCAACGAGGGCTACACCGCCAGCTCCGGCCCCGACCTGCACCGGGGCGAGCTGACGGCCGAGGCGATCCGGCTCACCCGCCTGGTGCACCGGTCGCTGCCCGGCGACGGCGAGGTCGCCGGGCTCCTCGCGCTGATGCTGCTGACCGACGCCCGCAGGCAGGCCCGCACCAGCCCGGACGGCGCCCTCGTGCCGCTGGCCGAGCAGGACCGCGGCCGCTGGGACGCAGCCCTCGTCGAAGAGGGCACGGCGCTGGTCACCACCGCGATGTCCACCTCGTCCCTCGGCCCCTACCAGCTGCAGGCGGCGATCGCGGCACTGCCCGTCCAGGCGCCGAGGGCCGAGGACACCGATTGGGAGCAGATCCGCATCCTGTACGGCATCCTCGGCCGGATCACGCCCAATCCGATGGTCACGCTCAACCACGCCGTCGCGGTCGCGATGACCCGTGGCCCCCGCGCCGGGCTCGACCTGCTGGAAAGCCTCGACGACGACCCCCGGCTGGCGCGCCACCACCGCCTGCACGCCGTCCGCGCCCATTTGCAGGAGCTGGCCGGCGAGCACGCCGGGGCGCGGGAGAACTACCGGCTGGCCGCCCGGCTCACCACGAGCCTGCCCGAGCAGCGTTACCTGCGGGACCGGGCGGCGGCGCTGGACCCGGGGAACGGCCGGGCACCCGGCGAGACCGGCTGATCGAGGCCGTGCACGCCAGGGGCCGGGCGGCCCAGCGCCGCCCGGCCCCACATCGTCCGGCGTCCCACCGGCCAACCCCCCGATAAGCCGGCGGTCGCCCCGGGCCGGCGCCGTCAGCCTCCGCGGCGGTTCCGACCTCGCCGTATTGCTACCCCGGCCCGCGTAATCCGCCGGTCAAGCTCAGCCAGATTCCGGGACAGGTTCCGCGGGGCCGGACGGTCACGCCGACGACCTGATATTCGGCACAATATTGACTGCCGACACCGATCTGTCTAGCGTCGGCGGCATGACGACGGGAGACGAGGAGCGGCGAGTGGAGCGGACAGGCAAGGCGGCGGTCGTCACCGCAAGCGGCCGCGGGACGTGATGGCCGCCGTCGCGGGCATCCCGCGTGACCGGGTGCTGCGGAAGATGTCCGACTTCGCCTGATCGATTCGCGGAAGGAGCCGCTGATGACGGCCTTGAACCTGGATGAGCTCACCGCCATCGACGTCCACACCCACGCGGAGATCTCCGCCAGCGGCCACCGGTCGCTCAGCCCCGAGCTGTCGGCCGCCTCGGCCGCCTACTTCAAGGTCCGCGGCGCCCGCGAGCCCGCCATCCCCGAGATCGCCGCCTACTACCGCGAGCGGAAGATGGCCGCCGTGGTGTTCACCGTCGACGCCGAGCACGCCACCGGACACCCGCCGATCCCCTCCGAAGAGGTCGCCGCCGCCTGCGCCGAGCACCCCGACGTACTCATCCCCTTCGCCAGCGTCGACCCCTGGCGCGGCCGCGCGGGCGTCAGGCTGGCCCGCCGCCTGGTCACCGAGCACGGCGTACGCGGCTTCAAGTTCCACCCCGGCCTGCAGGGCTTCGCCCCCGACGACCCGATGGCCTACCCCCTCTACGAGGCACTGCAGGAACTCGGCGTGCCCGCCCTGTTCCACACCGGCCAGACCGGCATCGGCGCCGGCGTGCCGGGCGGCGGCGGCATCCGCCTGAAATACTCCAACCCCATGCTGGTCGACGACGTCGCCACCGACTTCCCCGACCTGAAGATCATCCTGGCGCACCCGTCCTTCCCCTGGCAGGACGAAGCACTCGCCGTGGCCACCCACAAACCCACCGTGCACATCGACCTGTCCGGCTGGTCACCGAAATACTTCCCGCCCCAGCTCATCCGCTACGCCAACACCCTGCTGAAGGACAAGGTGCTCTTCGGCTCCGACTACCCCGTCATCACACCCGACCGGTGGCTGGCCGACTTCGCCAAGCTCGACATCGAACCCGAGGTCCGCCCCCTCATACTCAAGGACAACGCGGCCCGCCTGCTCGGCCTGGACAAGAGCGACGCGTTGGCTGTCTGAACGGGCGGCTCGCCCGATACCCCATCCGGCCAGATCGTCAAACCCGCGCTTCGCGCCATCCACGAGGAGTTTCCGTCATGCCCATCTCCGCGCACGGACTCGACGAGCTGAAGGCCCTGGCCGGGACCGACCTCGGCCGCACCGGCTGGCTGGAGATCACCCAGGAGCGGGTGAACGCCTTCGCCGACGCCACCGGCGACCACCAGTGGATCCACACCGACGCCGAACGGGCCGCGGACGGGCCCTTCGGCGGCCCGATCGCCCATGGCTACCTGACGTTGTCGCTGGTCATCCCGCTGTTCAACGAGCTGCTGGAGATCAGCGGCGTGTCCATGAACGTCAACTACGGCCTGGACAGGGTCCGCTTCCCGAGCCCCGTCCGCGTCGGCGCGCGGATCCGCCTGGCCGGTTTCGTCGACGCGGTCGAGGAGGTGAGCGGCGGCGTCCAGTCGCACCTGACCTTCACCGTGGAGATCGACGGCGGCGCCAAGCCCGCCTGCGTGGCGCGCGCCGTCTACCGTCACTACGCCTGACGGACGGCCCGGCCCGGCTCGCCGGCGAGGTCGGTGCCGCTGGTCTCGCGCAGCGCGAGCGTGCACACGACGGTCAGCAGGCAGAAGGCGGCGATGACGGCGGAGATGATCCCCGTCCCGCCGCCACCGCTGCCCGCCCGGATCTGGGCGAAGATCAGCGGGGCGAGTCCCGCGCCGAGTCCGGCGAGCTGGTAGCCGAGGGAGGCGCCGGTGTAGCGGCTGCGGGTGGAGAACAGCTCGGCGTACAGGGCGGCGAGGGGCCCGTACATCATCGGGTGGATGATCGACTGGCCGAGCACGAGCAGGAGCGTGAGCATGGCGACGCTGCCCGTGTCGGCCATCGGGAAGAGCAGGAAGCTGTAGGCGGCGGCGAGGACGGCGCCGGTGAGCACGACGGGCCGGCGTCCCAGCCGGTCCGACAACGCCGACCAGCCGACGATGCCGAGCACGGCCAGGCCGGAGGAGAGCGTCAGGCCGTTGAGCACGTCCTGCCGGGCGAAGCCGGCCTCCACGCCGTAGGCCAGCAGGAACGTGGTGAGCGTGCCCTGCAGGACGAAGGCGGACAGGCCGACGCCGACGCCGAGCAGGAGCGTCCTGGGGTGGTGGCGCAGCACGTCGAGCAGCGGCGCGGAGCGCGGCGCGGCGGCTTCCCTGGCTGCGGTGAACACCGGCGTCTCCTCGACCCGCGCGCGGACGAACAGGCCGATGCCCAGCAGGACGATGCTGATCAGGAACGGGATGCGCCAGCCCCAGCTGAGGAACGCCTCCTCGCCGAGGACGGCGGCGCTGCCGCTGAGCACGGCGGTGGACAGCAGCATGCCGGAGGGCGCTCCGGCGTTGGTGAAGCTGGCCCACAGGCCCCGCCGGCCGGTGGCGTGCTCGGCGGACATCAGCACCGCGCCGCCCCACTCGCCGCCGACCGCGATGCCCTGGACGACGCGGAGCACGACGAGCGTGATCGGGGCCAGGCTGCCGATCTGCTCGTAGGTGGGCAGCACGCCGATGAGGAAGCTGGCCACGCCCATGAGCACCATGGTCAGGATCAGCATGCGCTTGCGGCCCAGCCGGTCGCCGAAGTGGCCGAAGACGACGCCGCCGAGCGGCCGGGCCAGGTAGCCGGTGGCGAACGTGCCCAGGCTGGCGACGGTGGCGGCCAGCGGGGGGAGCCCGGAGAAGAAGACCTTGCCGAACACCAGCGCGGAGGCGGTGGCGTACAGCAGGAAGTCGTAGTACTCGATGACGCTGCCGAGATAGCTGGACGCGACGGCGCGGCGGAGCTGGACGGGCGGGGAGGAGGCTGAGGCCGGCGGGTTCGACATGGCGCTGGTTCCTTCGCAGGGGGGCGGGACACCTTGAACGCGGGGCAGACTCTCGATTTGCGTCATAGCTTTGCCCAACAAATGGGATCCGTCTACCCTCTACTCGTGACTTTCGACGACGGGGACGGCGCACCGCTCTCCCCCTCACCCCGCCCCCAGTCGTTGATGTTCAGCTTCCTCGGCATTCACGTGCTCGGCCGCCGCATCGCCGTCTACTCCGGCAGCGTCATCGACGTCTTCGCCCGCCTGGGCGTGACCGAGGAAGCGGCGCGATCCACGCTCACCCGCATGGTCAACCGCGGCCTGCTGGCCCGCCACCGCCGGGGCCGCAAGACCTACTTCGGGCTCACCGGCAAGGCCACCGCCGTCCTGGAAGACGGCCGCCGCCGCATCTGGGAGACCGGCGCCGTCAACCGCGACTGGGACGGCACCTGGACCCTGGTCGGCTTCTCGCTGCCCGACAGCCACCGCAGCACCCGCCACGACCTGCGCTCACGGCTCATCTGGGCCGGCTTCGGCCTCCTGCAGAGCGGCCTGTGGATCGCTCCAGGAGCCAAGGACGTGACCGGCACCGTCACCGAGCTCGGCCTGCGCGAGCACGTCACCGTGCTGGCCGCGCGGGCGCTCAAGCCGACCGAGTCGGCCGACCTCGTCCGCGCCTTCGACACCCGGCAGATCGCCGAGCGCTACCACGCCTTCCTGGAGCGCTGGGGCGACGCCGGGGCGCGGCTCGCGCTGCCCGACGACCTGGCCCGCCAGCTGCTGCTCCACACCGACTGGCTGCAGCTCGTCCGCCAGGACCCGCACCTGCCGGCCGAGCACCTGCCGGCCGACTGGCCCGCCATCCGGGCCGAGCAGACCTTCCACGACCTGGCCCGGGCCTACGAGGAGCCCGCGCACGCCCTGGCCACCGCCCTGCTGGACGAGCTGCCCCTGGATCTGCCCCTGGATCACTGACCCGCGCCGAGCAGCGCCGCGGCCACCTCGTCGGCGTCGCGGCGGAAGGGGCTGTCCGCTCCCGGCCTGCCGGTGCCGACCTCGGTGAACCAGCGGGTCCGGTCCGTGGCCACCCCGAGCGCGTGGATGTCGGGGTCGGCCCGGCCCGAGGCGTCCAGGAGGCGATACGGCGAGCGGGTGACGGCCAGGCCGCCGGTGCGGTACCCGGCGTTCACGAACTCGCTGATCATGCCGTCGGCGAGCAGCTGCCGGTACAGCGGCGAGGTGTCGCGGGTGACGTCCCGCCCGGGCGCCCTGGCCTCCAGGAGCACCCGCGCGTGCCGGGCCGGCCCGCCGACGTGCGGGGAGCAGACCGCGTACCCGGCGGCGTCGGGCACGACCGTCGCGCCGGGCCCGGCCGGCTGCACGATCCCCGCGTCGAGCAGTGCCGCGAGCTGCTCGACGTGCTCCGCGGGCGGCCCGGCAGACAGCACGTAGCTCTCGGGCACGAACCGGGTGAGGAAGTCGTGGTGCGAGCCCGGCAGGAGCCCGCCGAAGTCCACGACCGGCGGCAGCAGCGGCCTGATGGCGCGCAGCATCTCGGTGGCGGCCTTCACCGAACCGGCGGCGCACCCCTCCCGCGCCCGCCGGGCGTCCAGCAGCAGGAGACGGGTCAGGCAGCGGCGGAAGTCGTCCGGGCCGGCGAACGACCTGCCCGCGAACGGGCGGGCCAGCCGGCCCAGCGGGTGGGCGGCTCCCCGCTCGCAGGCGAGGTCGGCCTCCAGCTGGATGAGCGGTTCGACGTGGGCGGCGAAGTCGAGCTGCGGCGAGCCCGTGGCGGCCAGCGCCCGCTCGCGCAGCGCGCCCAGCCGCTCCTCCGTGACGACCCTCGGGCGCACCGCCGGCTCGGGGTAGCCGGGCACCGCCGGTCTGGCCAGGAACGGCAGCCCGCCGCGCGACGTCGCGATCAGCCACGGCTCCTCCCCCGATGCCAGGTATCGCAGCCGCCCGTCCGGCCCGGCGCGGAAGCGGCCGCCCCGGCCCACGGTGACGGCCCGCATCACGTCGTAGAAGGTGAGGCCGAGCCCGCGGACGGCGACCGGCGTGCCCGGCGGGATCTCGTCGAGCGGCATCTCGGCGGCCAGGCCGGGCGGGATGTAGGCGGCGCCCGGCGTGCGCGCGGCGTGCCGCCGGAGCGCGAGCTGCCCGTCGTCGAGCGCCACGGCGGAGTGCCCGGTGGCGAGCACCGCCTTGTCGGCCGGGTACGTGGTCCCGCCGGCCGTCAGCAGCAGCCGGTCCCGCGCCCGTACCAGCGCCGTCACCTCGGCCGGCACCGGCCGGACACGCACGCGCGGCGGGGCGGTGGCGCACAGCTCGGCGAACACCTCGGCCAGGTAGCGGCCGTACAGGGCGCGCGGCGGGTAGTCGTCAGCGGCCAGGCCGCCCCACCGGGCCAGTGAGCCGAACCGGCCGCCGGGCAGGTAGCCGTCGGGCGACAGCACGGTGCTCTCCCCGGCGGTGGTGTTCGCCCCGAACCAGGGCGGCTGGTCGCTCCGCCACACCCGCCCGGCCCCGTGCTCCACGGCGTCGAACGCCCAGATGGTGACGTCCGCGCGGGGCGGGCGCCCGCGCAGGCGGACGAGCAGCCGTTCGACCACCGCCAGCCCGCGCGGCCCCACCCCGACGACCGCGATGTCCAGCTCCCCCATGCCGGTCACCTACCCGGCAGAGGGTGCCGCCTACTTGCCGAAGCCCGCCGTCAGGCCGCTGAGGAGCTGGCGGCGGCCGACCACGTACAGGACCAGGATGGGCAGCGTGGTCAGCACGACGGAGGCGAGCACCGCCGGGACGTTGATGCTGTACTGGCCCTGGAAGCTCCACAACGCCAGCGGCAGCGTGCGTTTGTCGGGGCTCTGGGTGAGGATCAGCGGCAGCATGAACCCGTTCCAGATCGTCAGCGCGTTGTAGATCGTCACCGTGACCACGGCGGGCCGGGTCAGGGGGAAGGCCAGCCGCCAGAGCGTCCCCCACTCGGTGGCGCCGTCCATCCGCATCGACTCGAACAGTTCCTTGGGCACGTCCCGGATGAAGTTCGTCAGGATCAGCACCGACAACGGGATCGCGAACGCGATCGACGGCAGGATCAGCCCGAGCAGCGAGTCGTACAGGTTCAGCCTGATGATGATCAGGTAGACCGGGATGACGGTCGCCTGGTGGGGAACGGCCAGCCCGGTGAGGAACAACCAGTTGGCCGAGCGCAGGAACCGGGTACGGCCGGACCGGACGATCGCGTACGCCGCCATGAACGAGACGGCGACCGCCGGGATCACCGCGCCGAGCGTGACGATGAGGCTGTTGAGGAAGTAGAGCGGGAAGTCGGATTCGACGACCAGCCGGTAGGCGTCGAGACTCGGCTCGGTCGGGGGCGCCAGCGGGTTGGTCGCGTAGTAGTTGTTCTGCGTCTTGAAGCTGGTGATGACGATCCAGTAGATCGGGATGACGACGATCGCCAGCCAGACCAGGCTCGTGACGCCGGCGACCCAGTTGGGGCGCTCCCGCCCGGGGGTCCTCGCCATGTCAGGCTCCCTCCATCCGGCTGTCGCTGCCGGTGCCGCCGGCCGCCCGGCGCAGCACGAGAGCCAGGGCGAGGCCGAACAGCACGAGGATGATGGCGATCACGCTGGCCGGGCCCATGAGGTTGGCCTGGAAACCGCGCTTGTACATGTCGAGGGCGAGCACCCGGGTGGCGTCGCCCGGTCCGCCCGCGGTCAGCACGAAGATCAGGTCGAAGAACGTCAGCGACCCGACGACCATGAGCGTCGAAGAGGTCACGATCGTGTACTTGAGCTGCGGCAGGGTGATGCTGAAGAACTTGCGGATCCGGCCGGCCCCGTCGAGCTCCGCCGCCTCGTACATGGAACGCGGGATCTGCCGCGCGCCGCCCTGGTAGATCAGCGAGTGGAACGGGATGAACTGCCAGGACACCACGAAGATGACGACGCTGAAGGCGAGCGCCGGCTCGCCGAGCCAGTCCTGGGCCAGGAACTCCAGCCCGAGCCCGGCGCCGAGCCCGAAGTTCGGGTCGAGCAGCGCCTTGTACGTGATCGCGATGGCGGCCGAGCTGAGCAGGAGCGGCACGAAGTAGACGACCGACAGCACCGCCCGGTAGCGCTGTTTGCCGGCCAGGAACACGCCGAGCAGGATGCTCGCCGGTGTCTGCACCAGCCAGGAGACGGCCATCACCAGGAACGTCACCCACAGGGCGTGCGGCAGGCCGGGGTCGGCGAGCACCGCGCGCCAGCTCTCGAAGCCGGCGAAGTGGATGTCGCCGAGCCCGTCCCACGAGGTGAAGCTGAGCACGAGCACCCCGACCAGGGGGACCACGCCGAACCCGCCGAAGAGCAGCAACGCGGGCACGGCCAGCCAGCCGAGCGACGAGCCGTGCCGCGGGGGTGCGCTCACTTGCCGATGACCGCGTTCATGTTGGTGGCGAACTCCTCCGGCGTCACCGAGAGCTGGAACAGCTTGGCGATGTTGTCCAGCAGCGTCTCGGCGGCCGTCGGGCTGAGCGCCTGGTCCCACGACTGCTGGAAGGTGGCGGCCTTGCTGGCGACGCCGTAGACGAAGTTGAGCCACTCGGCGTCCTTGGACCCGGCGAAGTTGCTGTCGGCGCCCTGGACGATCGGCACCGAGCCGTTGCTGACCCAGCCCTTGACCTCCTCGCCGTCGAGCACGCCGGTGGCGAAGAACTTCTTGGCGATCTCCTTCTGCTCGGCGGTCGCCTTGGACGAGATCGACAGGTACTGGCCGGGGTTGCCCACGGTGTTGGTGGGGTCGCCCTTGCCGCCCTCGACGGGCGGGAAGTTCATGAAGCCCAGGTTGCCGCCGGAGACGAAGTCGCCGCCGTCGGCGGACATCGAGCCGTACGTCCACGAGCCGTGCAGCATCATGGCGGCCTTGCCGGTGTAGAGGAGCGCCTGGTCGGCGTTGGAGTCGGCGGTGATCGAGGAGAAGCCCTTGATGAAGCCGTCGGCCTTGATGAGGTCCTGCATCTTGGTGAGCGCGTCGATGGCGGCCGGGTTGGACCAGGCGTCCTTCTGGCCGTCGAACACGGCCTGGAACACCTCGGGGCCGGCGATGCGGTCGAAGAGGAACTCCAGCCACATCATGTTGGTCCAGCGCGACTGCCCGCCGAGCGAGAACGGCGCGATGCCGGCCGCGTTGAACTTCGGCACCAGGGCCATGATGTCGCCCCACGACTCGGGGGGCTGGGCGCCGATCTTGTCGAACAGCTTCTTGTTGTAGAACAGGACGATCGGCTGGACGGTCTCGCACGGCATCGCGTAGATCTTGCCGTCGATGGTCGCCGCGCCGAAGGAGGAGGGGAACAGCCGGTCCTTGACGGCGGCGTTCTCGCCGAACCACGACGTCAGGTCCTCGACCTGGCCGGCCTGCACGTAGCTGCGCAGCGTGCCGCCGCCCCAGCCCCAGATGAGCGTGGGGGCCTGGCTCGCGCCGATCGCTGTCTTGATCTTCGTCTTGTAGGCGTCGTTCTGGAAGGTCGTCCCGGTGATCTGCGCGCCGGGGTTGGCCTTGTTGAACCGCTCCACCGCGCCGGTCCGGATGCCCTCCTGGGGCATGCCGGACAGGTACCAGTAGGTGGCGCCGCCGCCCCCGCCTCCGGTCGTCGCTCCGCCGCCGGGCCTGGTCGGGCCCGAGGTGCCACAGGCGGCGAGCGCAGCTCCCAGGGGCA
The DNA here is from genome assembly GCF_001083785.1 of Nonomuraea sp. SBT364. GTDB lineage: Bacteria > Actinomycetota > Actinomycetes > Streptosporangiales > Streptosporangiaceae > Nonomuraea. Next base: position 5,652 of record NZ_LAVL01000087.1, on the reverse strand, counting down.
GACCCATGGAGAGGCTGAGGAAGGTACGGCGAGACGTTGTCCTGGGCTCCACGCTGATCTCTCCCTGTCGAAACATTTCGAAAATGACCGCGCGGGAGGCAATCTAGAATCGGCCCATATGCCTGTCAACCCCCTGTCTCCAGACGTGTCCATGTTGTACTCTCGCACGGGCACCTAGCTGTTCAAACGGGGTCGGTGAAGATCTCCGCGCGGGTCGCTCAGCGATTGTCGATAATATTTCGAAACTTTCGGCGGCTTAAAGGAGCAGCAGATGACGGCACTCGATCGGACGCCCACGCCGGGCCAGGTTACCCGCCCTTGGCGCGATCCTGCCCTGCCCGTGGCCGACCGGGTCGACGCCCTTCTCGGGGAGATGACGCTTGAGGAGAAGGTGGCACAGCTCGGCAGCTGGTGGCCGGGCAACGACATGCGTCCCGACGGGGGCGAGTCGGGCACGGCCAACGTGGCGCCGATGCAGGACGTGTTCGCGGCGACCAAGTCGGCCCAGCCGGAGCTGCGCCACGGGCTCGGACATCTGACGCGGGTTTTCGGCAGCGGGCCGGTGACGCCGGCGCAGGGGGCCGCCGAGGTGGTGCGGCTCCAGCGGGCGGTCGTGGCGGGCTCCCGGCTGGGCATCCCGGCGATCGTGCACGAGGAGTGCCTGACGGGTTTCACCACGTACGGCGCGACCGTCTATCCGGCGGCCATCGCCTGGGGCGCGACGTTCGACCCCGACCTGGTGGAGCGGATGGCCGCGGCCATCGGGCGCGACATGCGGGCGGTGGGCGCGCACCAGGGCCTGTCCCCCGTCCTGGACGTGGTCCGCGACTACCGGTGGGGCCGGGTCGAGGAGACCATGGGCGAGGACCCGTACCTGGTCGCGATGCTCGGCTCGGCGTACGTGCGCGGCTTGGAGAGCGCCGGGATCATCGCCACGCTCAAGCACTTCGCCGGCTACTCGGCCTCGCGGGCGGCGCGCAACCACGGGCCGGTGCCGATGGGCCGGCGCGAGCTGATGGACGTGATCCTGCCGCCGTTCGAGACCGCCATCGCGCGGGGCGGGGCGCGGTCGGTGATGAACTCCTACTCCGACGTCGACGGCGTCCCGGCCGCCGTCGACCCGTGGCTGCTGGACGACCTGCTGCGCGGCGAGTGGGGGTTCACCGGGACCGTCGTGTCGGACTACTGGTCCATCCCGTTCCTGGCGACCATGCACGGGGTCGCGGCCGACGCCGGCGAGGCCGGGGTGCTGGCGCTGACGGCGGGCCTGGACGTCGAGCTGCCCGACACGCTCGGGTTCGGGCAGCACCTGGCCCGCCGGGTGCGCGACGGCGAGCTGGCCGAAGAGGTGATCGACCGGGCGGCGCGCCGCCTGCTCACGCAGAAGGCCGAGCTGGGGCTGCTCGACGAGGACTGGACGCCCGAGAAGTCCGTCTCCGGGGCCGCCGCCGCGGACCTCGACTCCCCCGCCAACCGCGACCTCGCCCGGGAACTGGCCGAACGCTCGATCGTGCTGCTCGACGCGGGCACGGCGCTGCCCCTGGCGCCGGGAGCGCGCCGGGTCGCCGTCGTCGGGCCGTGCGCCGACGACCCGCGCACGTTCATGGGCTGCTACGCCTTCCCCAACCACGTGCTGCCCCGCCATCCCGGTCTCGGGCTCGGCATCGAGGCGCCCACCGTGCTCGACGCGCTGCGGGCCGAGCTGCCCGACGCCGAGATCGTCCACCACCGCGGCTGCGACGTGCGCGACGGCGACCGCTCCGGCTTCGCCGACGCGGTCGCGGCCGCTGGCGAGGCCGACCTGTGCGTGGCCGTCGTCGGCGACCTGGCCGGCATGTTCGGGCTGGGCACCTCCGGCGAGGGCTGCGACGCGGAGGACCTGCGGCTGCCCGGCCCGCAGGAAGACCTGGTGACGGCCCTGACCGAGACCGGCACGCCCGTCGTCGTGGTGGTCGTCTCCGGCCGTCCGTACGCGCTGGGCGAGGTGCACGCCCGGGCGGCGGCGCTGGTGCAGGCGTTCATGCCGGGCGAGGAGGGCGGCGCGGCCATCGCCGGGGTGCTGTCGGGACGGGTCCAGCCCGTCGGCAGGCTCCCGGTGCAGATCCCCCGCCGCCCGGGCGGGCAGCCGGGCACCTACCTGCAGCCGCCGCTCGGCGTCGACAGCGACGGCATCAGCAACCTCGACCCGACGCCGCTGTTCGCGTTCGGGCACGGCGCCTCCTACACCACCTTCGAGGTGGACGGGCTGCGCGTCAGCGACGCCGAGGTGCCCACGGACGGCGAGTTCACCGTGTCCGCGCGGGTGCGCAACACCGGCGGCCGGGCGGGCGAGGAGGTCGTCCAGCTCTACCTGCGCGACGTGCTCGCCCAGGTGACCAGGCCGGTGCGGCAGCTCACCGGGTTCGCCCGGGTCCGGCTGGAGCCGGGCGCGAGCGCCGAGGTGCGCTTCCTGGTGCACACCGACCGCACCGCCTTCACCGGCCGCGACCTGCGCCGGATCGTCGAGCCCGGCGACCTCGACGTGCTCGTCGGCACCTCGTCGGCCGACCTGCCGCTGCGCGGCCGGGTACGGCTGACCGGCCCGCTGCGGGAGGCCGGCGCCGGCCGGCGGCTGGACACGCCCGTGGAGGTCGTCCCCCTGGGCGGGCCCGATGCCGGCGCGTCCTAGGCGCGCCACGCTGGCCACCGTCGCGGCCTCGGCCGGCGTGTCGGTGGCCACCGTTTCCAAGGTGCTCAACGGCCGCAGCGACGTCGCGCCGGAGACCCGGTCGCTGGTGCAGGCGCTGCTGCGGCAGCACGACTACGTGGCGCCCCCGCCGCGCCGGGCCGAGCCCGCGTACGTGATCGAGGTTCAGTTCGACTCCGACCTGAACGCGTACTCCAGCGAGATCATCCAGGGCGCGGTCCTGGCCGGGGCGCAGGCGTGCGCCTCGGTCGTGGTGAGCATCAACAAGGTCGCCGACCGGACCGCCGCGTGGGCCCGCGACCTCGTCGCGGGCGGGCGGCGCGCGCTGGTCGCGGTCACCGGCGAGATCTCGGCCGCCGAGCTGGACGCGCTGTCCAGGGCCCGGCTGCCGCTGGTCGTGATCGACCCGCTGAACCTGCCGCGCGCCAGTGTGACGAGCGTCGGGTCGACGAACTTCGCGGGCGGCCTGGCGGCGACCCAGCACCTGCTCGCCCTCGGCCACCGCCGCGTCGCCTACCTCGGCGGGCCGCCGGCCGCCGCCTGCAACCAGGCCCGGCTGCACGGCTACCGGGCCGCGATGGAGGCCGCCGGCGCGCCCGTCCCGCCCGGGTACGTGCTGCCGGGCACCTTCCGGTACGACGACGGGCTGGTGGGCGGGGCCGAGCTGCTCGGCCTGCCCGCGCCGCCGACGGCCGTCTTCGCGGGCTGCGACGAGACCGCGCTCGGCCTCATGGAGGCGGCGAGGTCGCGCGGGCTGCGCATCCCCGAGGACCTCAGCATCGTGGGGTTCGACGACACGCAGATCGCCCAGATGGCCTCGCCGCCGCTGACGACGGTGCGCCAGCCGCTGCGCGAGATGGGCGGCGTCGCCCTGCGCACCGCGCTGCGGCTGGCGGCCGGCGACACGGTCGAGTCCCACCACGTCGAGCTCGCCACCGAACTGGTCGTCCGCGCCTCCACCGCCCCGGCGCCATGAGCCTGTCCGGCGGGCTCACGGGCGGAGGAATGCCAGCAGAGCCGCCGCCAGCTGCTCCGGGGCCTCCTCGGCCAGGTGGTGGCCGCTGTCGATCGCGTAACCGGTCACGTCGTCGGCCCAGGTGCGCCAGATCGCCAGCGGATCGCCGTACAGGTCCTCCATGTCGTCCTTGGCCGCCCAGAGGAACAGGGTGGGGCAGGTGAGCCGGCGCCCCGCGGCACGGTCGGCGTCGTCGGCCGCGCGGTCCACGGTCAGGCCGGCGCGGTAGTCCTCGCACATCGCGTGCACGGTGGCCGGGTCGTGGATGGCCCGGCGGTAGTCCTCGTACGCCTCCCGGCCCATCTGCTCGGCGGTGCCCCTGTACCACGCGTCGGGATCGGCGTTGATGACGCGCTCGGCGGGCTTGGCGGTCTGCCCGAGGAAGAACCAGTGCCACCAGGCGGCGGCGAACCTCGCGTCGGCGCGGGCCAGCGCCTCGCCGATGGGGATGCCGTCCATCACGATCAGGCGCGTGACCGCGCCGGGATGGTCGGCGGCGAGGCGGTGGGCGACGTACGAGCCGCGGTCGTGACCGGCCACGGCGAAGCGGTCGTGGCCCAGCGCCCGCATGAGCGCCACCATGTCGCCGGCCATGGCGCGCTTGGAGTAGGGCGCGTGGTCGGAGGTCGTGGGCGGTTTGCCGGAGCGGCCGTAGCCGCGCAGGTCAGGACAGACCACCGTGTGGTGCGGAGCGAGGAGGGGGGCGAGGCGGTGCCAGGTCGCGTGCGTACGGGGATGGCCGTGCAGGAGCAGGAGCGGGCTGCCCGAGCCGCCGCGCCGGACGAACAGCTCCGTCTCGCCCACGTCGATCATGCCGGTCTCGAAGTCGTCGAACATCCGCCGCTCTTACCCGAAGCCGATGCCGACGCACGTGTGCGGGGCCGGTTCCCGGCCCCGGCGCGCCCGCCGGGGCCGGCCGATCGCATCAGGCGGGGGTGGTTTCCTGCTCGTCCTCGCGCGGGGCGGTCGCGGCGGGTTCGAGGGCCTTGTCGCGCCGGTAGGCGCGCACCGAGTAGCCGACCGCGGCCGCCCAGACGGCGGCGATGGCGATGTACGCGACCGTCTGGACGCCGCCCGGCGCGTCGATCCAGTCGCTGCGCAGCAGGGTGCGGACGTTGGTCAGGATGATGACGCCGCCCACCGCCGAGCCGAGGACCCGCGGCGGCACGTGCCGCACCAGCCAGGCGGCGATCGGGGCCGCGATCACACCGCCGAGCAGCAGCACCGCCACCCAGGCGAAGTCGATGTTCTCCGAGCCGATGCCGACGATGAAGCCGGCCGAGGCGGCGATCGCGACCAGGAACTCGCTGGCGTCGATCGACCCGATCACCTTGCGCGGCTCCATCCGCCCGCTCGCCAGGATGGCCGGGGTGCCGACCGGCCCCCACCCGCCGCCGCCGGTCGCGTCGACGAACCCGGCCACCACGCCCAGCGGTGCCAGGAACCGCCGCCGCAGCGGCTTGCCCAGGTTGCCGCGCGGCAGCCCGAACGCGGTGAAGCGGACCAGGATGTAGGCGCCCAGCGAGAGCAGGATGAGCGACATGACCGGCGCGGCGAGCTCGGTCGACAGGCTGGACAGGAACGTCGCGCCGGCGAACGCGCCGACCGCGCCGGGGATGCCGATCCTGGCGACGACCTTCCAGTCGATGTTGCCGAAGCGCCAGTGGGACAGGCCCGAGGCGAGAGTGGTGCCGATCTCGGCCAGGTGCACGGTCGCCGAGGCGGCCGCCGCGTTGGTGCCGACGGCCAGGAGCAACGTGGTCGAGGTGACCCCGTACGCCATGCCGAGGCTGCCGTCTACGAGCTGCGCCGCGAATCCGACGAGCCCGAGCAGGATGAGCGCCCGCACGTTCCCCACCTTTCCGATCTACCCTACTTATTAAGTAGGAATAATCATTTAGGAGAACGGGCATCTGGTCAAGGGGGGTGGCGCCGCCGCCCGGCTCGGGCG
>NZ_LAVL01000086.1 GCF_001083785.1 Nonomuraea sp. SBT364 | reverse complement strand
AAGAGCACCGCCGGCGCCAGGTGCACCGGCTCCTTGGGCACCGTCGCCTCCGCCTCGACCACCAGGAACACCTGCTCGGTCGGCACGACGTCGTCCTGGTACTTGATCGTCCGAGCCGTGGTGACGTCAGTGCTCATCGTCTACTTCTTCTCGCCCAGGTCGACAACGTCCGCCGGTGCGGACCCCAGCTGCTTGGCCGCCGCCTCGTCGATGCCGAGGTCGATCTGCGCCTCGGGCGGCATCGGCTCGACGTACAGCCCGCCGAGCGGCAGGTGGAACACCGCCTGGGCGCCGGCCAGCGCCGAGGCGGGCACCTCGAAGACGAACCGCCCGGAGGTCGTCCAGCCCGGCTGGATCCACGGGTACGCCAGCGTCGCCATCTTGTCGATCTTGTCGGTGGCCGTGTACTTCTTGCCGTCGGCGGTGAAGAGCACGGCCGGCGCCAGGTGCACCGGCTCCTTGGGCACCGTCGCCTCCGCCTCGACCACCAGGAACACCTGCTCGGTCGGCACGACGTCGTCCTGGTACTTGATCGTCCGAGCCGTGGTGACCTCCCGTACGCGGACGGAGAAGCGCCCGGCGTCGACCATCTCGCCCTTGACGCCCTCGTACGTGAGCGGAGCGCCCTGCTCCTCGGCGGACAGCTGCAACGACTGGACGGCCACCGCTCCGGCGGCCAGGACGAGCCCGGCCAGGGTGCTGAGCAGGACGGTGCCGGCGCCTCGGCGGCGCGGGGCCTGGCGCCGGGAGCGGCGCGGCGCCTCGGGCTGCGCGTTCATCAGGCGTCCTCCTGCTTGACGGGCAGGGTGACCGTGGCGGCCACCTCGGTCACCTCGTCCGCGTCGAGGAGCCCGCCCTCGGTGGGCAGCAGCCAGACGGACTCGCCGGTGAGGGGGTTCTCGACGTTCTCGTACACGCCCAGCTCGAAGGTGATCTCCTTGGGCGGTTCGGTCGTGGCGTCGAGCTCGTACCGGGCGACCACGGTCGAGGGGATGCCGGGGTGCAGCTGGGTGGATTCGACGCCCTTGGAGGTGACGAACAACCGGCCCCCGAGCTTCGTCTTGACCTCGGGGGTCATCTTGAGCAGCGAGCGGCCGAAGCTGAAGCCTGCGCTCTTGCCGCTGGGCAGGCCGCCCACGGCGATCGTCGCGTCGGTCTTGTTGGTGACCTTGAAGATCACGTCCAGGAAGCGCTTGTCCTGGGCGAACTGGTTCTGCGCCCGCTGCACGGTGAGCTTCGACTCCACGAACTGGGTCTCGAACTGCCCCTGATCGAAGCTCTGCCCGGCCTTGACCTTGGGGGGCGGGGCGGCCGCCGTCTCGTTGAGACCGCCGAGCAGGGCGGTGATGCCGATGGCGGTGAGCGCCACCAGGGCGAGGGCGGGCACCGCTACCGGGCGTCTCGGCTTGTCGCTGCCGCCGGAGGGTTCCGTCATGGGTATGGATGGTAATAGGTCACACTCGTACCACTCACCCCAATGCGCCCATTGCGCTGGTCGAATTGCCGCGAACCCTGCCGCAGCAGGGGTTGTAGCTTTTACGCTGTCATGACACAGGGCAGCCGGAGGGGGTCACGTGGCGGACGTGCATCCCGATCACGCGCAGCTCCAGGCGGACCGCATCTACCTGGGCTGGCAGTACCTCCTGCTGCACCCCGACCCCGGCCCACCGCCGAAGCGCCCCTCGCCCGCCGAGGAGACGCCGGCGACGAACGGCGGGCCGGACCCCGAGCTGCTGCGCCGCGAGCGGCTCCAGGAGGACATGCTCAACCGCCCGGTACGGCTGGTGCGCACCTTCATGCTGGTGCTGACGGCGCTGCTGCTGGCGCTGGCCGTCGCGGGCTACCTGGGGTGGTCGTTCGCGCTCATCGGCGTGGCGGCGGCCGGCGGCGTGGCCGCGATCTGCGCCTACGCGCTCCTTCAGGGCGACCGGGCGGTCAAGTACCGCGTGTACGAACAGCAGGCCAGGGCCGACCGGCAGCGTCAGGAACGTGACCGGGAGCTGTTCCGCGCCCAGGAGGAGCACGCCCAGCGCTACCGCGAGTGGCAGGAGGTCAAGGAGCGCCACGACCGCCAGCTCAACTGGTACGCGGTCGCCGTCCCCGACGAGATCGACCGCGTCGACGTCGCGGGCGGCACGCTGCCCGGCTGGTCGGCGCTGATCACGCTGCTGGGTGCCACCCGCCTCTACAGCGGCGGCCACCTGACCGTGCTCGACCTGTCGGAGGGCGCGATCGCCAAGGACCTGATCGAGCTGGCCCGCAAGGGCGGCGACGATCCGCTGGTCTGGGTGCTGCCCGTCGACCTGCCCCGGCTCGACCTGGGCGCGACGCTCAAGCCGGAGGCGTTCGCGGACGTGCTGGCGCACGTGGTGAGCGTGAGCGAGGAGCACCGCACCACCCGCGACCTGAGCTTCGACAACGCGATCCTGGAGCGGGTGCTGGAGGTGCTCGGCGAGAACGCCACGATCAGCCAGGTCACCGCCGCGCTGCGGGCGCTCGCCCAGGTCGGCGACCCGCGCGACGACCTGCGGTTCGGCCTGATCACGGCGACGCAGCTGGAGCGCATCGGCACGCTGTTCGGGCGCGGCGTCAGCGACCGCGTGGTGATCGAGCGGGCCTGGGCGCTCGAATCGCAGTTACGCAAGCTGGAGACGCTCGGCACCCAGGCGGTGCGGCTGCCCCCGGCGAGGCTCCGGGTGGTCAGCATGGACCGCCAGGCGGGCGTCTTCGGCAACCGGGTGCTGGGCACGTACGTCGCGACCGCGCTCACGCACATCCTGCGCCAGTCGCCCGCCTCCGACCGGCCCTGGTATCACACGATCATCGTGGCGGGCGCCGACAAGCTCCGCGGCGACGTGCTCGACCGGCTGATGGACGCCTGCGAGACCTCACGTACGGGACTCGTCCTCACCTACAGGTCGCTGACCCCGACGGTGCGCGAGCGGCTCGGCCGGGGGCACGCGGCGGTGGCGTTCATGCGGCTGGGCAACGCCGAGGACGCCCGGGTCGCCAGCGAGCACGTCGGCACCGAGCACCGGCTGGAGCTGGCCCAGCTCACCGAGACGATCAGCGACTCGCTGCCGCGCCTGGACGGCGGCTACACCTCCACCATCGACCAGCTCGACGACTCGGGCCAGGAGCGCGCCGAGAGCCGCGCCGACCTGGCCGAGGACATCACCGAGTCCACCGAGTGGGGCCGGACCGCGGACAAGATCTCCGAGACCGAGCGGGTGCTGCAGCGCTCGCGCGAGTTCCTCGTCGAGCCGCACCAGCTCCAGCAGCTCCCCACCACGTCGGTGATCGTCACCGACGCCACCGCGCAGGGCCGGCGGGTGCGGCTCGCCGACGCCAACCCGGCCATCCTCACCTTCCCCAAGACCACGCTCGGCGAGCTGGAGGACGTCCGCGACACCGTGCTCGGCGCCGACCACCATCCTGACCGCCGTGCCGACGGCCATGTCGACGGCGACGACGAGCCACCGCCGAACCTGGGGCCGCCCCCGCCGCGCCTGGACTGGCGCAAGGACAGGCAATGACATGGTCAATGCCGAGGTGCCGCGCTGGCGGGGGGCGGAGTTTTACTGAACGACCGTCTGTGGGGGGATGAAATGCAGCCGAGTGTGTCGCTGAGCGGGCCCTGGTATCGGATCCAGTCCATCGCAGCACCCTCGCGCAGCTCGTCGGCGGAGTGGGATTTCGTCACCGTGCTGCCCGCCGTACTGTCGGCCGCCCAGCGGGACCGGCCGTTCGTCATCGGCTGGCTGTCCCGGGGCTCCGGCGCGCCGCTGGAACTGATCACCAACGCCGGGCCGTTGTCGCCGCCGCGCCAGCCGCGCCGCTCGCCCGACGCCCCGGGCCGTCCCGCGGGGCCGCAGCCGCTGCTCTTCCCGGGCGGCGCACGCGGCGTCGAGCTGGACGAGGAGTACCTGGCCGACCTCGCCGACCTGGTGTGGACGCCGTGCCCGGGCCGCCAGGCGCCGCCGCTCGGCGGCCGGCGCGACTCCGCCGGGCTCGACCCCGACGAGCTGAAGCGGCCCACGCTGTTCGAGTCGACGCTGGTCACGCTCATGTCGCGGCCGTTCGCCTGGCTCGTGGTGGCCGAGCCGACCGACCTGCTGGATGCCGAGGTGGCCCACCTGCGCACCCAGCTCAACGTGCTCAGGCAGTACGGCGACGCCTCCGAGCGGTCCAGGTTCGACGCCGAGCGGGCCGAACGCCGGATGCAGGAGCTCGACGCCTTCCGCGAGGCGGGGCTGTGGAACGTACGGGTGCTGGCCGGGGCCGCCACCGCCGAGGAGCTGGGCCAGATCGCGCCCGTCCTCGTCGGGTCGGTCGAGATGAGCCACCACCCCTACCGGCTGCGCAGCGCCCAGGGGTCGGTGCACGCGCTGCCCGAGGCGCTGGCCCTCACCATGCAGGACCCCGCAGACAGCGCGGCGGCCCCGTTCGCGGCCACGGCCGGGGCGCTGGCGGCGCTCGCCGGGCTGCCCAGGCGGGAGGTGCCGGGCGTGCGGGTGCTCGACTCGGGGTTCTTCGACGTGACCTCCGAGGCCGGCGACGGCGAGCTGGAACTGGGCGAGATCCTCGACGGCCAGGACCGCGGCGTCGGCTCGTTCCGGGTTCCGCTGGCCACGCTCAACCGGCACGCCTTCGTCACCGGCGCCACCGGCTCGGGCAAGTCGCAGACGGTCAGGCACCTGCTGGAGCAGCTCAGCCACGCCGGCATCCCATGGCTGGCGATCGAGGCGGCCAAGTCCGAGTACGCGGCCATGGCCGGTCGGGTGGAGTCCATCGGCCCCGTCACGGTGATCAACCCGTCGGCGCCCGGCGGCGTGCCGTTCAGCATCAACCCGCTCGAACCCGAGCCCGGCTATCCCGTCCAGGCGCACATCGACATGGTCAGGGCGCTGTTCATGGCGGCCTTCGACGCCGAGGAGCCGTTCCCGCAGATCATGTCGCTGGCCCTGCAGCGCGTCTACGAGGCCACCGGCTGGGACGTGGTCACCGGCGGCGCGGTGCCCGGCTCCAAGGTGCCGCCCAGCGTGCCGACGCTGGAGCAGCTCCAGCAGCACGCCATGGACGTGATCAAGGAGATCGGCTACGGCCGTGAGGTGCAGGCCGACGTCGAGGGGTTCATCTCGCTGCGGCTGCGCTCCCTGCGCGTCGGCTCGGCCGGCCGGTTCTTCGAGGGCGGCCACCCGGCCGACATCGGCGGCCTCATGCGCCGCAACGTCGTGCTGGCCATCGAGGACGTGGCCAACGACGAGGACAAGGCGTTCCTCATGGGCACGCTGATCATCCGCATCGTGGAGCACCTGCGGATGCGCGCCCGCCAGGAGAAGACCACCGACCTGCGGCACGTCATCGTCATCGAGGAGGCGCACCGGCTGCTGCGCGATCGAGGCGCCGGCCGGGCCGCCACCCACGCCGTCGAGCTCCTGGCCGGCATGCTCGCCGAGATCAGGGCGTACGGCGAGGGCATCGTCGTGGCCGAGCAGATCCCCACCAAGCTCGTCCCCGACGTGGTCAAGAACACCGCGCTGAAGGTCGTGCACCGGCTGCCCGCCGAGGACGACCGCCAGCTCGTCGGCGCCGCCATGAACCTCAGCGACGAGCAGTCGCGGCACGTGGTGTCGCTGCCGCCGGGCGACGCGGCCGTCTTCGCCGACGGGATGGACCGGCCGCTGCGCATCCGCGTGCCGCTCGGCGAGTCACGCGAGAAGCTGCTGGCCGGCCCGCCGCCGCCGATCCGCGGCCGCCGCTCGGCCGCCTGCGGCGCGCAGTGCCGTACCGGGCAGGCGTGCACGCTCGTCGAGCTGCGCGAGGCCGACGTGCTCGCCGACGCGCCCGACTGGGCGTGGCTGCGCATCTGGTGCGACACGGTCGTGCTCGCCTTCGTCAGCAACCGGCCGCTGCCCGGCGTCCCCCGCAACCTGGCCGGCGCCTGGTCCGACCTGCCGGCGCGCCGCCGCGAATGCCTGCTGGCCACGCTGGTCGAACGGGCCGTGCAGCGCCGCGCGTGGTCGCTGCGCAGCTGGTTCGACCCCGCGCTGCTCACCGAGAAGGCCGCCGAGACCGCCACGCGCCTGCTCGGCGCGCTGGAGCCCGGCGGCGAACGTCCCGGCGCGTCGTGGGTGATCCCGCAGGTGCGCTGGCTGCACGAGGTCGACAGGCTCTTCCCCTACGGCCGGCCGGCCCCCGACCTGCGCAGCCCCGCCCCGCCTCTGGAGTACGCGCTGTTCCGTCAGCAGGCCAACGGCAACGGCGCCTCCGACCTGATGCAGGCCGAGCTGCTCGGCCACCGGGCCAAGGCGCTGCGCCACCACCCGCTGTCGATGGAGGTCTCGCACAACAGGGCGCTGGCGTGGCGGGTCATCCTCGGCGACGACGAGGGCGACGGCGTCCAGCGCGACGTCACCTCGGTCGCCATCGGCATCGAGGCGCCCGCCAGGATCCGGCACGTCGGCCAGACCATGGGCGCCGGATGGCTGGAAGGGGTGCTGTCGTGGCCGCGCAGGTTCGTGCTGCCGTTCGAGCACGGCGGCGCCCCGGAGATCGCGTTCGTGGAGTCCGGCGGCGAGTAGGGAGGCCCGCCGTGCCCGGGGCCGACTAGGATTCCTATCCATGACCCAGCTTCCACTGCGGGCTCAGCTCGCGAGCGCCCTGGGCCGCAGTGCCGCGACGCTGTCCAGGATGACCGGGCGCGGTGACGGCTCGGTGATCGGCGGGCGGGTCGGCCTGATGCTCGAGCCAGACCTGCTCCGCCAGCTCGCCCGCGACCGCAAGCTGGCCCTCGTCAGCGCCACCAACGGCAAGACGACCACCACCCGGCTGATCACCTCGGCCCTGCTGGAGATGGGGGAGGTGGCCACCAACGCCTACGGCGCCAACATGCCGGCCGGTCACGTCTCCGCGCTGTCGCAGCACAAGGGCGCGCCCTTCGGGGTGCTGGAGGTCGACGAGAAATACCTGCCGGAGGTCCTCGACACCACCGGCGCGGGCGTCGTCTGCCTGATGAACCTCAGCCGCGACCAGATGGACCGCGCCGCCGAGATCTGGCTCCTGGCGCAGAAGTGGCGCAGGGCGCTGTCCGGCAAGCCCACCCACGTCATCGCCAACTGCGACGACCCGCTCGTCACCTGGGGCGCCTCCACGGCCGCCAAGGTCACCTGGGTCGCCGGCGGCCAGCGCTGGAAAGAGGACTCCTGGAGCTGCCCCGAGTGCGGCGGCCCGCTGGAGCGCAAGGGCGTCGACTGGGCCTGCCGCGAGTGCACCTTCCACCGGCCGGAGCCGCAGTGGGTGCTCGACGACGACGCGGTCATCGACCCGCGCGGGCAGCGCTGGCTGCTCGACATCCAGCTGCCCGGCCTGGCCAACCGCTCCAACGCCGCCATGGCGCTGGCCGTCGCCGAGGCGTTCGGGCTGCCGGTGGAGCGCGCGCTGCCCCGGTTGCGCGAGGTCACCTCGGTCGCCGGCCGCTACACCACGGTCGAGCGCGACGGCCGGCACGCCCGGCTGCTGCTGGCCAAGAACCCGGCGGGCTGGCTGGAGGCGTTCGACGTCAGCGACCCCGGCTCGCCGATCATCCTGTCGGTCAACGCGCAGGGCCCCGACGGGCGCGACACCTCCTGGCTGTGGGACGTCGACTACCGCATCCTGCGCGGCCGCCCGGTGTTCGTCACCGGTGAGCGGCGGCTCGACCTGGCGCTGCGGCTGGAGGTCGCCGACGTGCCGTTCGCGCTGTGCGCCTCCTTCTCCGAGGCGCTGGCCATGCAGCCGCCCGGCCGGGTCGACGTGATCGCCAACTACACCGCCTTCCAGCTGATCCGATCGGAGTTCGGTCGTGCCGTCTGACAGCGCCCTGCGTATCGTCTGGATCTACCCCGACCTGCTCAGCACCTATGGCGACCAGGGCAACGCGCTCGTCCTGGAGCACCGGGCGCAGCGCCGGGGCATCGAGACCGAGACGATCCACGTACGCTCGGCCGACCCGGTCCCCGAGACCGGCGACGTCTACCTCATCGGCGGCGGCGAGGACCGGCCGCAGATCCTCGCGGCCGAACGCCTGCGCCGCGACGGCGGCCTGCACCGCGCCATCGCCCGCGGCGCCGCCATGCTCGCCGTCTGCGCCGGCTACCAGATCATGGGCAGCACGTTCGGCGGCGAGGAGGGCCAGCCGGTCGACGGCATCGGCCTGCTCGACATCTCCAGCGCCCGCGGCCCCGCCCGCGCCGTCGGCGAACTGGTCGCCGAGGTCGACGCCGCGCTCGGCCTGCCCACGCTGACCGGCTTCGAGAACCACATGGGCGTCACCCGGCTCGGCCCCGGCGTCAGGCCGCTGTCCAAGACCGTCAAGGGCGTCGGCAACGGCGACGGCTTCGAAGGCTGCTACGCCGGTCACGTGATCGGCACCTACCTGCACGGGCCCGCCCTGGCCCGCAACCCGGCGCTGGCCGACCTGCTGCTGTCGTGGCGCGTCGGCGACCTCGCCCCGCTCGACGACACCCGCTACGAACAGCTCCGCCAGGAGCGCCTGAGCACCGTCCTGGCCTCGTAGCGGCCCGTCAGTAGACGAGCGCCTGCGCGCCCTCGGTCGTGGCCTCTTCGACGAACGTGGGCGCGCCGGCGATGCGGACACCGTCGATCACGTCGTCGACGGTGATCTCACGCCGGGCCGCGCACTGCGTGCACAGCGTGACCCGGCCGCCCGCGAGGACCGCCTCCAGCAGGTCGGGCAGCGGCACGGCATGCGGCAGCTCGAACTCCTTGGCCCGCCCGGGCAACGCGAACCAGGACGACTCGCCGGTCAGCCAGAGGGAGACCGGGACACCGCTCGCGACGGCGGCGGCCGCGACCGTGAACGCCTGGTTGCACCGCTCGGGCGCGTCGGCCCCGGCGGTCACCTTGATCACCAGTGATCGTGCCATGCAGTCACCCTAGCCCGCCCCGGGCGGCACTAGGGTTGGGGGTCATGGAGGAACCTGAGGTGCACCCCGACCTGGAGCCGATCGCCTTCCTGCTCGGCCGGTGGGAGGGTGCGGGGGTCGGCGGCTATCCGACGATCGAGAGCTTCAACTTCGGGCAGGAGATCGAGTTCGGCCACAACGGCAAGCCGTTTCTCACGTACGTGAGCCGCACATGGCTGCTCGACCAGGACGGCAACCGGGTCAGGCCGCTGGCCACCGAGTCCGGCTACTGGCGGGTCCAGCCCGACCGGCAGCTCGAGGTCGTGCTGGCGCATCCGACCGGGATCGTGGAGATCTACGTCGGCGAGGTCGTCTTCCACAAGATCGACCTGCAGACCGACGTGGTCGCGCGCACCGCGTCGGCGAAGGAATACGCGGCGGGCCGGCGGCTGTACGGGCTGGTCAAGGGCAACCTGATGTGGGCCTACGACATGGCGGCCGTCGGGCATCCGCTGACCTCGCACATGTCGGCCGAGCTGAAGAAGGTGGCGTGATGGGAGCCCCGTTCACCGACGACGCGGTCGAGGCGATCAAGCGGCACATGAACGACGACCACGCGGCCGACTCGCTGATCATCGTGCGCGGCCTCGGCGGCAGACCGGCGGCGACCACGGCCGTGGCGAGCGACGTCGACGGCGAGGCCATCGAGTTCACCGTCGACGGCGGCGAGCGGGTCAGGGTGCCGTGGGGCGAGACGCTGACGGAGCGGGCCCAGGTGCGGATGGCGGTCGTGCGGCTCTACCGCGACGCCTGCCAGGCGCTCGGCGTCCCCGCGCGGGGAGAGCACTGAAAACTGAAAAGGGCCCCGGGCGGCGTTCCGCCTGCCGAGCAGGCGGGCCGGATGGACCAAAGACGGGATCGGATCCCGCCCTCCGGCTGCCAGGGGCCCCGGTGGTTGCCTCGTATTACGCTGCGACACGAGACAACGAGTCCGCGTCGTTAGCGGACAACCACCTCGCTAGTCCAACTATGAATCACCATTGTTTGGACCACCTCCTTTCCGCGTACCCAAGAAGCTATGCGCTCGTCAGCGGACAGGGCAAGCGAATTAATCTCCGGTCGTAGACTCGGGGACATGACGGAGACGCAGTGGCATGAGGAGCTTCGCGCCAAGGGTTACCGGGTCACTCCGCAGCGCCAGCTCGTGCTGGAGGCGGTCAAGGAGCTGGAGCACGCCACTCCGGACGAGATCTGCGTCAAGGTCCGCGAGACGGCGCGGGGGGTCAACATCTCGACCGTCTACCGCACGCTGGAGCTTCTCGAGGAGCTCGGCATGGTCACCCACACCCATCTGAGCCACGGCGCTCCGACCTACCACCTGGCCTCCGACGCCGACCATGTGCACCTGGTGTGCCGGGGCTGCGGCGACGTGGGGGAGGTGCGGCCGGAGCTGGCGAACGGGCTGGTCGAAGGGCTGGACGAGGAGCTGGGGTTCGTGGCCGACGTGCATCACCTGACCGTCTTCGGGCTCTGCCGCAACTGCCGTTAACCTGGAGGGCATGCGTAGCCCTCTGCTTGACCTGCCCGGCGCCGTCCCCGCCGACGGCCCTGACGCCGACGTGGCGGCGCACTACGGCGACCTGTTCGCCGAGCAGCGCGCCCTGGCCAAGGGTGAGGCGGTCGTCGACCGGAGCAACCGCGAGATCGTCCGCATCGCGGGGGCCGACCGGTTGAAATGGCTCAACGACCTGACGTCACAGAAGCTCGACACGCTGGCCCCGGGGGAGTGGACCCAGACGCTCCTGCTCGACCTGCAGGGCCGGGTGGAGCACCATCTGACGCTGGCCGACGACGGTGAGGCGGTGCTGGCCCACGTGGAGCCGGGCGCCTCGGCGAGCCTGATCGACTACCTGGACCGGATGCGGTTCATGTTGCGCGTGGAGGTCTCCCTCGCAGACGAGCTGGCGGTGCTGTCGTCGGCGACCGAAGACTTCCTGGTGCCGCGCGCCGAGCTGGCCGACCATCTCGGCAGGCCGGTGGCGGGCCTGTGGGCGTACGAGGCGCTGCGGATCGAGGGGCACCGGCCGCGCATGGGCTTCGAGACCGACCACAAGACGATCCCCCACGAGGTGGGCTGGATCGGCGCCGCCGTGCACCTGACCAAGGGCTGCTACCGGGGCCAGGAGACGGTGGCGCGGGTGCACAATCTCGGGCATCCGCCGCGGCGGCTGGTGTTCCTGCACCTCGACGGGAGCGTCGACACGCTGCCGCCGCACGGCGCTCCGGTGATCTTCGAGAGCCAGGAGGTGGGCACCGTCGGTTCGGCGGCGCGCCACCACGAGCTGGGGCCGATCGCGCTGGCCGTGGTCAAGCGCACGGTCCCGGTCGACGCGCCGCTGCTCGCCGGGGGTGTGGCGGCCTCGCAGGAGGTCATCGTGCCGCCTGACGCGGGCCGCAACGTCAGCATCGACCCGAGCCTGCGCCGCCGCATCCGCTAGACGTCGAGCACGAGGGTGATCGGCCCGTCGTTGACCAGGGAGACCTTCATGTCGGCGCCGAACCGGCCGGTCTCCACGTGTGCGCCGAGCGCGCGCAGCTCCTCGACGACGGCGTCGACCAGGGGCTCGGCGACGGGCCCCGGGGCGGCCGCCTGCCAGGTGGGGCGCCGGCCCTTGCGGGTGTCGCCGTAGAGCGTGAACTGGCTGATCACCAGGAGCGGCGCGGCCACGTCCGAGCACGACTTCTCGCCGTGCAGGATGCGCAGCCCCCACAGTTTGGCGGCCAGCTTGGCCGCCTGGGCGCGCGTGTCGGTGTGGGTGACGCCGACCAGCACGAGCAGCCCCGGCTCGTCGATCGTGCCGACCGGCTGCCCGTCGACGGCCACGGACGCGGAGCTCACCCGCTGCACTACAGCTCGCATGGGATCACATTGTGGCCCAGAAATAGACTCGTGAGGAAAAGGAGGAGCCGATGGCGCTGGTCGTGGAGGTCGTGCGGTCCGGATTCGTGGAGTCCAGGCACCTGGCGCGGCTGCTCACCGTAGACGCGGCCGGTCGTCCCGGTGAGGCGCACGGCGCGGTGGCGGAGCCCGCGTCGCCGCGTTCGGCGATGAAGCCCCTCCAGGCGCTCGGCATGCTGCGCAGCGGGCTGCGGCTGAGCGGGGAGCTGCTGGCGCTGGCCTGCGCCTCGCACGCGGGCGAGCCGTTCCACGTCGACGGCGTCCGCAAGATCCTGGCCGGCGCCGGGCTGGAGGAGTCGGCGCTGCGCTGCCCCGACGACTACCCGGAGGACCGGGCGGTGACCGATCGGGGCCGCGTCTACATGAACTGCTCGGGCAAGCACGCCGCCATGCTCGCCACCTGCGCGGCCAACGACTGGCCGCTGGAGTCCTACCTGGAGCCGCCGCATCCGCTCCAGCGGGCGATCCGCGCCACGGTGGAGGAGCTGACGGGCGAGCGGGTGGCGGCCTCCGGCGTCGACGGGTGCGGGGCCCCGCTGTTCTTCGTCTCGATGGTGGGCGTGGTCAGGGCGTTCCGGACGCTGGCGGTGACCGGTGAGGGCGGCGTGTTCGACGCCATGCGCGCCCATCCGGAGTGGACGTCGGGCACCCACCGGCCGGAGGCCGCGCTCATGCGGGCGCTGCCCGGCCTGATGGTCAAGGTGGGCGCCGAGGGCTTCCAGGCGTTCGCGTACGAGGACGGGCGCGCGGGCGCCGTCAAGATCGAGGACGGCGCGGCGCGCGGCCGGACCACGCTGACCGTGGCCGCGCTGCGCTCGCTCGGGCTGACCTCACCGGAGCTCGACGCGCTGGCCGTGCAGCACGTCTACGGTGGCGGCCGGCCGGTCGGCGAGCTGCGCGTCCATCCCGACTAGAGGGTGCGGAACTGCCGGGTGGCCGAGATCGCGCCCGACGTCGTCGTGGTGAACGTGCGCATCGACCCGGCGAACTTCGACAGGTCCCACTCGGCCGGCCCGTGATACCAGTAGAGGTTGTCGGACTGCGAGCCGTTGCCGGTGACCGAGGCGACGACCCGCGACCAGTGCTCCACCCCGTCGAAGATCACCGCGTACGGCAGGTAGCGGGAGAACAGCTCCACCCGGTGCCTCTCCGGCACCTCGCCCAGGTCGCCGGAGAAGAGATACTCGCGGAAGCCGAGCGTGTGGGCCAGCGCGGCCGACCCCTTGGCGGTCTTGGCCGGCATGTACTGCCCGCCCACCGCCAGCGCCCCGCCCGCGATGATCACGCCCAGCCCGATCAGCCCGTACGTGGTGAACCAGGCCAGCGCGACCGTGGCCAGCACGCCGACGCCGATGAGGACGACGCCGATCGTGGTCCAGCGGGTCCGCTCGGCGTCCGGCCGGCGGGCGAACCAGCCCTGCGTGACGACGTCCGTGTAGAGGGCGTCGCGCACCTTGCCCAGATGCGCGGCGAACGAGCCGGACAACTGCGACAGCAGCACCACGTCCCGCCCGTCGAAGATCGCGTCGTACAGCGCCTTCTCGTAGGGCAGCAGCGCGTTGACGGGCGCGTTCGGCAGCCGTACCAGCATCCAGTCGGGCGCGTCGTACGTCTGCCTCGGCTGCTCGTCGATGCGCAGGTAGCCGCGGACGGCGAGGTCCACGATCGTGGCCGTCACGTCCACCACGTCGGCCTGTTCGTCCACGAGCGTGCCGATCTGGCCGGGGCGCACCCCGTCGGGCGGGGTGAAGTGGCCGTTCTGGACGGGGTCGATCGAGCCTCTCTCGTGGTCGACGATCCGGGCGTCGCGCCCGCGCGTCCAGTAGAGCAGCGCGACGCCGCCGAGGAGCAGCACCAGCAGGGCGGCCAGCGCGCCGCCGGTGATCGGGCTGAGCGTGAACGCGGCCGCCAGCGAGAACCGCTTCTCCAGGATCGGCTCGCCGCCGCTGGCGCCCGCAGGGAAGCCGACCACCACGGTCAGCGCCTCCCCGGGGGCGATGCCCGCCTGCTCGAAGTCGGCGTGGGTGGCGGTGTGGTCCATGGCGGCGGCGGTGCAGCCGATGGCGGAGGTGAGCTCCCCGGCGAAGCACGACAGGTTCTGCACCTGGCCCGGGCCGCTGACCTTGACGGTGGCCTTGTCGACGGCGCTGTTCCAGCCGTTGACGGCGAACCAGCGCAGCTCCTCGACGCCGCCGGTGGGCGTCACGGCGCCCTGGACGTCGTACTCGACGGTGGCGGGCGACTTGACCGTCAGCACGTCATCGGCCAGCTTGCCGCCCTTGAGGTTGGCGATCCGGTAGACGCGGTCGCTGGTGTCGTCGTGGCGCGTCCTGGTCAGGAACGTCCGCCGGAGCTCGCCGGACCCGCCGGAGATCTTCTCGACCACGTGCAGCGTGCCGCCCTTGCCGAGGGTCATCGTCACCTCGGTGGTGATCCCGGCCTCCGCCATGGCGGGAGTCGCGGTCAGCGCCAGGGCGACGGCTCCGAGAGCGGCTAGCGTGTGCCTGATACCCGTCATGGCGGCAAATCGTAGCGGTATCCCGGTTGAGGAGGACCTGATGGTCGATGCCCGAGAGGTGATCCGGTCGGGTGACGTGGCCGCGCTGCGTGCCCTGCTCGCCGCCGATCCGGCGCTGGCCACCGCCCGCCCCGACGGCGCCCGTACGCTCCTGCACGTGGCCACCGACTGGCCGGGGCACTTCCCGGCGGTCGCCGAGACCATCACCACGCTCGTCGGGGCGGGCGCCGACGTGCACGCCCGCTTCGTCGGAGAGCACGCCGAGACGCCGCTGCACTGGGCGGCGAGCTGCGGCGACGTCGCGGCCCTGGACGCGCTGCTCGACGCGGGAGCCCGCATCGACGCGCCGGGCGCGGTCATCGCGGACGGGACGCCGCTGGACGACGCGGTGGCGTTCGGGCAGTGGGAGGCGGCGCGCCGCCTGGTGGCCCGGGGCGCGGCCGTCGGCTTCCGGCACGCCGCCGCGCTCGGCCTGCCCGATCGGGTCACGGTCTCCGGGCAGGAGGAGCTGGACCTGGCCTTCTGGTACGCCTGCCACGGCGGGCAGCGGCGGGTCGCCGAGCGGCTGCTGGAGCGCGGGGCGACGCTCGACTGGACGCCGCCCTGGGAGCCGCTGACGCCGCTCGACGCGGCGCTGCGGCAGGGATTCGCGGAGCTGGCCGGGTGGCTGCGGGAGCGGGGCGCGATCAGTCGGAGATCGTGATGCGCAGCCGCCGGAAGCCGCGGCCCTTGCTCTCGACCTTGGCGACCTTGATGCGGCCGATCTGCTTGGTGGAGGCCACGTGGGTGCCGCCGTCGGCCTGGGTGTCGAGGCCGACGATGTCGACGATGCGGACGTCCTGGACCTCCGCCGGGACCAGGTTGGTCGCGGTGCGGATGATGTCGGGGATCGCGAACGCCTCGTCACGTGGCAGGACCCGCACGTCGATGCGCCGGTCGGCGACGATCTCGGCGTTGCACAGCTCCTCGACCGCCTCCTTGAAGCCGGGCGGCACCTCAGGCAGGTTGAAGTCCATCCGGGCGGTCATCGGCTCCATGTTGCCGCCGGTGACCGGGCAGCCGTATTCGCGGAACACCACGCCGCACAGCACGTGCAGCCCCGAGTGGGTGCGCATGAGGGCCGAGCGGCGTTCGTCGGCCACGGCCGCCGTCACGACCGTGCCCGCCGGGGGGATGGGGTCGCCCTCTGCCGGAATCAGGTAGAGATCGTCGCCTTTGCGCACTCCGGCGATGCGGGTTTCCACGCCCTGCCAGAGGAGAACTCCGTGATCCGCCGGCTGGCCGCCGCCTCCCGGATAGAATGCCGACCTGTTCAGCACGATCCCCTCGGGGGTCGCGTCGAGGACCACGGCCTCGAAGTCGCGAAGGTTCTGGTCCGCCAGTTCGAGCCGTTGCGTTCGCCCGTGGAGATCGGTGGTCATACCGGCAGCCTAGAGCTTTCGAGGTGGTACATGCGCGCGATGCTGCGTGGCCCGTTCGCCGCTCCGGTCGCCTCGGTGGCGGCGATTTGCTGCACTTTATCGGGATGTAGTGCGGCCGTCGCCACTCCGCCCCAGCCGCCGCCGGAGCGACGCGCGCCGGTGGTGATGTTCGTGGGCGACAGCTTCACCGTGGGATCCGGGCCGGTGCCGCGCTGGCACACCTACGCCGCCGAGGCCGCCCGGCTGCTCGGCTGGCAGCCGGTCATCGCCGGGGCCGGCGGCACCGGCTTCCTCAACGACGGGCGCGTAGGCCGTACGTTCCAGGACTCGTTCGAGGCGGAGCTGGCGTGGCGGCCCACGCCCGACGTGCTGGTGATCTCGGGCGGCCACAACGACGGCCGCTGGCCGGCCGAACGGGTGGGGAAGGCGGCCGACCGGCTCCTCGACACGGCCCGCGCCACCTGGCCGAAGGCGCAGCTCGTCATGGTCGGCCCGATCTGGCTGGATCCGACGCCGCCCGCCAAGGCCTACCGGGTGCGTGACGTGCTGGCGCGGGTGGCGGGGAGCCAGGCGGTGCCGTTCCTGGACGCGCTGCGCCGACCGTGGTCGTCCGGCGGCGGCAAGGCGGAGGCGGGGGTGGTGCTGCCCGACGGCGTGCACCCGACCAGGGCCGGGCACGCGCTCATGGGCCGGTGGCTGGCCAGGAGCCTGACCCGGCTACCTCACCAGGGGCCGTAGGGGCCGTTGTTGCCGCCGCGCCCGCCCATGCCCTTGACGGCGGGCTTGACGTCGACGATGTAGACGGTGGCCGCGATGACGGCGACGATCGAGAAGATCCCGAGACCGATGCCGATGAACTGCGCGCCGCCGACGAACATGAAGGCATTCAGGTAGGACCACGCGCCCGCAGCGGAGAACAGCGTGGCCAGGATGAGGATGATCAGCCAGATGTTCTTCTGCAGCTTCCCCGCCGAGACGAACGCGTTGGTCGGCACACGCAGCGCGTGCACCAGCGCGTAAGCCGACATGCCGAGAATGATCACGGCAAGCGCGAGGAAGAGGAAGTTGAGCCCGAGGTTGATGAATTCCATGAGATTGGCTCCGCCCAATGCCGCGATGAAGTCGGCCCCAGCCTAATAGCCGCCACGGGGACTCCGCGCGGCGAAAGGCCCGCTCCCGTGACGGGGGCGGGCCTTGCGATGGATCAGGCCTTGGCCTTGGTGGTGCGGGTCTTCTTGACGGGGGTGGCGACGGCCGGCTCGGCGGCCTCCGACACCTCCTCCAGCTCCAGCGCGGCCTCGCCGGTGGTCCGGCTGACGACCTTGCGGCCCCGGCTGGCGAAGTCCTCGTAGGCCTCGACGGCCCGGTGGCTCAGCTGGTCGGCGTACTCGCGCGCCTTCTCCGGGAACTCCTTGGCGAAGCCCTCGGCCTTGCCGGCGTAGTCGCGGGCCCGCTCGGGCAGGTCCTTGGCCAGCTCGGCGCGGCGCGACTGGAGCTTCTGCAGCTGCTCGGGCAGCTCGCGCAGCTTCTCGACGGCGAAGTCGCCCACGCCGGCGACGGCGTAGAACGGCTTGGAATCGGTGAGCTTCTTGACCTCGGTGGCCAGCGTCATGGGTTAACCTTCCTTGGTTTCCTGGTTGGCGGTGCCGTTGCCGTTGCTCGTCGCGTAGGGCTCAAGCGCGGCGACAAGCTCTGGCGGCAGCGGGTGCTCGTCGTCCGCGGAGGGCCCGGGGTCGGCATTCTGGGAGGTCTGCCCGTCCCCGGGCCGCTCCTTGCGGAACGACTCGTAGATGTCGATCAACACCTGGCGTTGCCGCTCGGTGAGATGCGTGTCGGCTCTGATCGCACTGATCACGTCGCTGGGCGGCTCGCGGTCCTCGATGAGGCCCGCCTGCACGTAGAGCGCCTGTGAGGAGATGCGCAGACCCTTGGCGATCTGGTTGAGGATCTCCGCGCTCGGCTTGCGCAGACCGCGCTCGATCTGGCTCAGGTAGGGGTTGGAGACCCCCGCCTGCTCGGCGAGCTGGCGAAGGGAGATCTTCGCCTGCTGCCGTTGATCACGGATGTACTCGCCGATCGAGCCGACCTTCGGTAGTGCCATGCCCACAGTCTGCCGGGCGCTGCTTGCAATTGCAAACGGAGTGATTAACTCCAGCAAGCATCAGAGCTGGATAGTCCACAGGAACGGCGGGGCTGTGACCAAACTCACCGACAGCGCCAGCACCCCGTAACGCAGGCCGAGGTGCAGCTCGGGGCCCGGCTTGATGAGCCTGTCGACCCTGGCCATGACGTGCTGGGCGTGCACCCCGAGCATCCCGCTGGGCGTCGGCATGGCCCCGGCGGTGCCGAACCTGAGCAGCGCCGTGGCCAGCCGGCGCGGCGAGCAGTAGCGGCGCGCCCGGTCGTCGGCCGCCATCTCGACCAGCAGCTCGACCTGGGCCTGCGCGTCACACACGACCTTGGACCAGGGCAGCGCCCGGCGCAGCGCGGCGAACGGCAGCAGCACCAGGTCGTGACGCTCGCGGACGTGCGCGGCCTCGTGCGCGAGCACGGCCTTGAGCTCGTCCTGCGACAGCAGCTTGAGCGCGCCCTCGCTCACCACGACCTGCGAGCGCAGCCCCGGGACGCAGTAGGCGGCGGCGCTCGGGTGGTCGAGCACCCGCACGCCGGGCACGATCGGGTCGTCGCGGGAGATGAGCCGCAGCAGCGTGCGGTGCCGCCGGCGGGCGCGCAGAGCCTGCACCCCGGCGGTGAGCAGCACCACGACGAGCACGGTGAGCGCGGTGAGCCCGGCGATCATGGCCAGCACGTGCAGCGCGTCCCACGGCTGCAGCGGCGCCAGGCCCTGCGCGAAGGCCAGCAGGCCGGGCAGCACGCCGATCCCGTAGGGGTCGACGCCATAGGCGAGCATGGCGCCGGTCGTGGCCAGGCCCCAGGCGAGGCCGAGGGACTGCCAGAGAATGATGGCGACCCGGGGGGCACGTGAGGTCCACCGGGCGGTGGTGAAACGCCAGGAGCCGATCGCGCACGCCGTGGCGAGCGTGGCCAGCACCGCTGCCGTGGTCACTCTTCCTCCAGCTCCGTAAGTGCTTTGCGCAGGATCTCCGCCTCGCGCCCGGAGACGGCCTGGGCGAAACGGGTCAGGGCGGCCGAACGGTCGCCGGTCATGCCGAGTGCTTCCAGCATAAGGTCAGCGATGTAGCCGTCGCGGCTTTCGGCCGGTTCGTAACGCCAGGCGCGGCCGTCGCGGGTGCGCTGGAGGAAGCCCTTACGGGTGAGGCGGTCGAGCACGGTCATCACCGTGGTCGGCGCCAGGTCGCGGTCGGCGATGAGCCTTCCGACCTCGCGGGCGGTCAGCGGGCTGCTCTGCGCCCAGAGGATGTCCATGATGCTGCGTTCAAGCTCGCCAAGACCCTTCACGTGTTCCAGGGTAGCTCTACAACGTGTCGAGCTGGCATCCGGGATGCTGGTGAGATGGACATCACGCTGGTCCAGGGTGACATCACCCTGCAGGCAGCCGACGCGATCGTGAACGCCGCCAACTCCTCCCTCATGGGCGGCGGCGGGGTCGACGGCGCCATCCACCGCCGTGGCGGCCCGGAGATCCTCCGGGAGTGCCGCGCGCTGCGCGCCTCCCACTACGGCAAGGGCCTGCCGACCGGCCAGGCGGTCGCGACCACCGCCGGCGACCTCGCCGCGCGCTGGGTGATCCACACCGTCGGTCCCGTCCACTCGCGCACCGAGGACCGCTCGGCCCTGCTCGTGTCCTGCTACCGCGAGTCGCTGCGGCTGGCCGACGAGCTCGGCGCGGCCTCGGTGGCGTTCCCGGCGATCTCCACCGGCATCTTCGGCTGGCCGCTCGACGACGGCGCCCGCATCGCCATCGCGACCGTGCGCGACACTCCCGTGTCCGTGCGGGACGTACGGTTCGTCCTGTTCGAGGCGAAGGCGTACGCCGCCTTCGAGGCCGAGCTCAGCCGATAGCCGCCCACGGCAGCGTCACCTCGCCGAGCCGCCAGCGGGCCCGGCCGCCCAGCGGCGGGTGCCGGGGGATCGGCCACGAGCCCGCCAGCACGCCGACGGCGGCGAGCCAGCGCTGCCGCAGCCCGTGCGCCCCATAGGGGGCGCTCACCGCCCAGGCGTGGTCGAAGTCCCGCAGGAAGGTGTGGATCCGCTCACCGGGCACGTTCCGGTGGATCAGCGTCTTCGGCAGCCGGTCGGCCAGGTCGGAGGGCCGTTCGAAGGCGTCGAACCGCGCGGAGAAGGTGAGGGTGCGCGGCCCGTCACGGTCGAGCCCCACCCAGACGGCCCGGTGGCCGCTCTCCGAGCAGGTGCCCTCCACCAGGACGCCGCCCGGCGCCAGCTTTCCGCGCAGCAGCTCCCAGTAGCGCCACGCCTCGGCCTCGCCGTACTGCCGCAGCACGTTGAAGGCCCGGACGAGCGTGGGCGGGCGCGCGACCGGCAGCTCGAAGCCGCCGAGCCGGAAGCTCAGCCCCTCCCGCTCGTAGGGCCTGGCCAGCGCGACGCGGGCCGGGTCGATCTCGACGCCGACGACCTCCACGTCCGGCGTGACCCGGCGCAGCCGGGTGAACAGCTCCAGCGTCGTCGTGTGCGACGCGCCGTAGCCGAGGTCCACCACCAGCGGCCGGGGCACGCGGCGCAGCAGCGGGCCGTGCACGGCGGCGGTCCAGCGGTCGGCGCGGCGCAGCCGGTTGTGCCCGGTCGTGCCCCGGGTGATCGCGCCGACCGGTCTAGCCACTGACGCGGTGCACCCGGTGCTGGGCGGCCTGGGCGCGGGGCCGGATGACCAGGCGGTCGACGTTGACGTGCGCGGGCCGGGTGACGCACCAGGCGATCGCGTCGGCCACGTCGTCGGCGCTCAGCGGGCCGGGCACGCCCTCGTACACCTTGGCGGCGGCCGACTCGTCGCCGCGGAACCGGGTCACCGCGAACCCCTCGCTCTTCACCATGCCCGGCGCGATCTCGACCACCCGGACCGGCTGCCCGACCAGTTCGAGCCGGAGCGTCTCGGTCATCGAGGTCTGCGCGTGCTTGGCCGCGCAGTAGCCGCCGCCGCCCTCGTACGAGACCAGCCCGGCCGTCGAGGTCAGCATGACCAGCACCCCGTCGCCGGACTCGACGAGTTTGGGCAGCAGCGCCTGGGTCAGGCGAAGGGAGCCGAGCACGTTGGTGTCGTACATCCGCTGCCAGTCATCAAGCCGGCCGTCGGCCACCGACTCCAGCCCGAGCGCGCCTCCGGCGTTGTTGACCAGCACGTCGCAGCGGCCGAGCGAGGCCGCCAGCGCGTTCACCGATTCCTGGGAGGTGACGTCGAGCGTGACAGGCGTGATCCCGGGCGTACCGGCGGCCAGCGCGTCGAGCCGGTCCCGTCTGCGCGCGCCCGCCACCACGTCGTACCCCTCGGCGGCCAGCCGGCGGGCGGTCGCCTCGCCGATCCCGCTGCTCGCGCCGGTCACCACAGCCGTTCTCTTCATGGCCCACATCCTGCCAGTCCGTGCGATGACACCCCCCGGCGTAACCCCTTGTCGGGAATGTCGCAAAGATCTGCACAGTTGTACTTCGCTTGGAGGTGGTGTCGGGTGAGGCGACGACGGGTCAACCGGGTCGCGACCATCAGCATGCACACGTCCCCGCTGGACCAGCCCGGAACGGGCGACGCCGGTGGGATGAACGTGTACATCGTGGAGTCGGCCAGGAAACTGGCCCGCCTGGGCGTCGAGGTGGAGATCTTCACCCGCGCCACGGCGAGAGACCTGCCACCGGTCGCCGAGCTAGAACCCGGCATCCTGGTCCGCCACCTGACCGCCGGGCCGTACGAGGAGATGGACCGGGCCGACCTGCCCGGCCAGCTGTGCGCGTTCCTGTCGGAGGTGCTGCGCACCGAGGCCATGTACGAGCCGGGCCGCTACGACGTCATCCACTCGCACTACTGGCTGTCCGGCCAGGTCGGCTGGCTGGCCAAGGAACGCTGGGGCGTGCCGCTCGTGCACACCATGCACACCATGGCCAAGGTCAAGAACCGGTTCCTGGCCGAGGACGACAAGCCCGAGCCGCCCGCCCGCGTGGTCGGCGAGGAACAGGTCGTGGGGATCGCCGACCGCCTGGTCGCCAACACCGCCGACGAGGCCCACGAGCTCATGGAGCTGTACGGCGCGCCCCGCGAGCGCGTCGCCGTGGTGAACCCCGGCGTCGACCTCACCGTCTTCCAGCCCGCCTCGCAGGCCGCCGCCCGGCACCGGCTCGGCCTGCCCCAGGACGCGCACGTGCTGCTGTTCGTGGGGCGCATCCAGCCGCTGAAGGCCCCCGACGTGCTGCTGCGCGCGGCCTCCCGGATGCTCATCGACGACCCCTCGCTGCGCGGCCGGCTCGTCGTCGCCTGCGTCGGCGGCCCCTCGGGCAACGGCCTGGCCAGGCCGTCCCTGCTCACCGACCTGGCCGCCGAGCTCGGCATCGCCGACGTGGTCCGGCTGGTGCCGCCCGCGCCGCAGCACGAGCTCGCCGACTGGTACCGCGCCGCCGACGCCACCGTGGTGCCCTCGCACAGCGAGTCGTTCGGCCTGGTCGCCCTGGAGTCGCAGGCGTGCGGCACCCCGGTCGTCGCCGCCGCCGTGGGCGGCCTGCGCACCGCCGTCCGCGACGGCGTCTCCGGCCTGCTCGTCAACGGCCACGACCCGCACGAATGGGCCGGCGCGCTGCGCCGCCTGGTCACCGAGCCCCGCTGGCGCGAGGTGCTGTCCGCCGGCGCCCGCGCGCATGCCGCCGCCTTCGGCTGGCAGGCCACCGCCTCCCGCCTCACCGAGGTCTACGCCGCCGCCATCGCCAACCTGCACCGGGTGCCGGTGGCGGTCAACTCATAGGGTGTACGGCATGCGCGACGTTGTCGAAGCCGCGCTCAAGGCCGCGGACGTCACCTACGACGAGCCGCGGCCCGGAGCGTTCCTGGTCAAACTGCCCGGACAGCACAAGCTCGCCACCATGACCTGGCTCATCGTCGGCGACCGGGTGCTGCACGTGGAGGCGTTCTTCTGCCGCCGGCCCGACGAGAACCACGCCGAGTTCTACAAGTGGCTGCTCGGCAAGAACGGCACCATGTACGGCGTCCACTTCTCCGTCGACCCCGTCGGCGACGTCTATCTCGTCGGCCGCCTGCCGCTCGCCGCGATCACCGCGGACGAGGTCGACCGCCTGCTCGGCTGCGTGCTCACCTACGCCGACGACTGGTTCGACAGGGCACTGGAGCTGGGCTTCGCCTCCTCGATCAGGCGCGAGTGGGAATGGCGCGCCAAACGCGGCGAATCGCTGGCCAATCTGCAGGCGTTCGCCCGGTTCGCCGACCCCGAACGCGCGTAAGATCCTGGGGCGTGAGTGACACAGGAGGTTGGGAGCCGCACGTCCCGCACGTCGCGCGCATGTACGACTACTTCCTGGGCGGCCGCGACAACTACGCCGTCGACCGTGAGGCGGCCGCCCACGTCCTCGACCTCGTGCCGGGCATCCGCGAGGACGCCCGGGCCAACCGCGCCTTCCTCGGCCGGGCCGTCCGCGCCCTCTCCGACCAGGGCATCGGCCAGTTCCTCGACATCGGCTCCGGCCTGCCCACCTGCCGCAGCGTCCACCAGGTCCTCCCCGGTCGCACCACCGTGTACGTCGACTCCGACTCCCAGGTCGTCAGCCACGCCCGCACCCTGCTCGACGACGTCCCCGAAGCCCTCGCCGTATGCGGCGACCTGCGCAAACCAGCCGACATCCTGGGCAACCCGGCCGTCGGCGAGCACCTCGACCTCGACCGGCCCGTCGCCGTCCTGCTGCTCGCCATCGCCCACTACGTCGCCGACGACCCCCAGCCGCTCATCGCCGAGCTGATGGCGCCCCTCGCCCCCGGCAGCCACCTCGTCCTGTCGCACGTGACCGACGGCACCACCGACCCGCGTCCCCTGTTCGACGGCCTCGACCTGCTGCCGCCCGGCGTCGTGACCGTGCCCGAGTGGCGCCCCGAGGACCTCGTCCGGCCGCCCACGCCCCACTTTCTCTGCGGGGTGGCCCGCAAACCATAGGATTGACCGCATGGCGACATTGGTGCTGCTACGGCATGGCGAAAGCGACTGGAACGCGAAGGGTCTGTTCACCGGCTGGGTGGACGTGTCCCTGTCGGCGAAGGGCGAGGACGAGGCCCGCCGGGGCGGCAAACTCCTCACCGAGGCCGGCGTCTACCCCGACGTCGTCCACACGAGCCTGCTGACGAGGGCCATCCAGACGGCCCAGTACGCACTCGGCGAGGCCGATCTCCTCTGGCTCCCGGTCAAGCGCTCCTGGCGGCTCAACGAGCGCCACTACGGCGCCCTCCAGGGCAAGAACAAGGCCCAGACGCGGGAGGAGTTCGGCGACGAGCAGTTCATGCTGTGGCGCCGCTCCTACGACACGCCCCCGCCGCCCATCGCCGACGACGACGAATACTCGCAGGCCGGCGACCGGCGTTACGCGCTGCTGCCGCCCGAGCTGCTGCCGCGCACCGAGTGCCTCAAGGACGTCGTGGACCGGATGCTGCCCTACTGGTACGACGCGATCGTGCCCGACCTGTCGGCGGGCCGGACCGTCCTGGTGGCGGCGCACGGCAACTCGCTGCGGGCGCTGGTCAAGCACCTCGACGGCATCGGCGACGAGGAGATCGCCGGGCTGAACATCCCCACGGGCATCCCGCTGCGCTACGAACTCGACGCCGAGTTCCGCCCGCTGCGGCGCGGCGGCGAGTACCTGGACCCGGACGCCGCCAAGGCCGCCATCGAGGCCGTGGCCAACCAGGGCCGCTGACCGTTGCGCGAGGGGCCAGCCGGTCCCTCGCCACGGTTCGTCCATGCCGGCCTCGGTCGCCCGGTGCCCGCTGTGGCAGGCGTGGCGGCCGGGCACCCTGCCGAGGCCGGGACTCCGCGGCGCCGCCCCGAATCGTCCCCGATGGGTCAGACTTGCGTGGTGACCTACGGGCGGCCGATCGACATCTCGCAACGCGAGGCGGAGGTCCTCGCGGCGCTCGGCGCGCGCCTGTCCAACGCCCAGATCAGCGGGCGGCTGAACATCTCCGTCCGTACGGTCGAAAGCCACATCTCATCGTTACTGCGCAAGTACGGCGTCGCCGACAGGTGGGCCCTCGCCGACGAGGCGCTGCGGCGGTCACCGCCGCCCGGCCACCTGACCGGCCTGCCCTCCCCGCGCACGGCGTTCTTCGGCCGCGCCGCCGAGCGGGATCTCGCCCTCGGCCTGCTCGGGAAGGCCCGGCTGGTGACCCTGCTGGGCACGGGCGGGATCGGCAAGACCCGCCTCGCGGTCGCGGTGGCCGAGGCGGCCGCGCCCTCGTTCCCGCTGGGCGGCGCGTTCGTGGACCTCGTGCCGGTGCGTGACGGGTTCGTCGCGCAGGCGGTGGCGTCCGCACTCGGCGTGACCGAACGGCCCGGCCAGACGCTGGAGGACGCGGTCGCCCGGCATCTCGGCCGCGGCCGGTCGCTGCTCGTCCTGGACAACTGCGAGCATCTGGTGGACGCCGTCGCCGCCTTCACCGAACGGCTGCTGTCCGGCTGTGCCACCGTGACCGTCCTGGCCACCAGCCGGGAGCCGCTGGGCGTGCCGGGCGAGCAGACGGTCCCCGTCCCGCCGCTCCCGCTCGGCTCCGACGCCGAACGGCTCTTCCTCGACCGGGCCGCCGCGGCCGACCCCGGCTTCGCCGCCGCCCGCGCCGACGTCACCGAGCTGTGCCGCCGGCTCGACGGGATGCCGCTGGCCATCGAGATGGCGGCGGCGCGCAGCGCGTCGCTGGGGGTGGCGGGGCTCCTGTCCGCCCTGGACGACGTCCTGCGGCTGCTGACCGGCGGGCGCGGGCCGGTGGAACGGCACCGGTCGTTGCGCGCGGTGCTCGCCTGGAGCCACGACCTGCTGACCGGCGACGAGCAGGCGCTGTTCCGGCGCCTCTCGACATTCGCCGGCGCCTTCGACCTCGCGGCGGCCACCGCCGTCGCGGCGGATCCCCGCCACACCGCCGACCTGCTCGGGCGGCTGGTGGACAAGAGCCTCGTCGCGGGTCCCGCGCGGGGCCGGTGGCGGCTGCCGGCCACGGTCCGCGCCTTCGCCGCCGAACGGCTGGAGGACGGCGGCGACGGCGGCGCCGTCCGGCACCAGTACCTGGAGTGGGCTGCCGCGACGGCCGCGGGCCTGGAAGGCGACCTGGCGAGCGGCCTGGACAGCAGCCCGGGAAGCGTCCCGGAAAGCGGGCCGGGCGGTGATTGGCGCCGGGACTTCGACGCCGTCGCCGACGACCTGCGGGCGGCCCTGGCCGACGCGCCGCCCGGCCGCGCCGCCGTACCGCACCGGCTGGCCCGGTCGCTGGCCCACCTCGCCTACGCCCGCAGGTTCCTGCGCGAGGTGCCCGGTCACCACGAGGAGGCCGCCCGGCGGGCGCCCACCCCGGGCGAGGCGGCCCGCGACCTGCGCGACGCCGCGGACGCCGCGCACGCCCTCATCGACACCGGCCGCGCCTTCGACCTGCTCCTGGCCTCGGCGCGAAGCTCCCGCGCGGCCGGCGACGGCAACGCGGAGGCGGTCGCGCTCGCGTTCGCCGTCGCGACCGCCGAACGGCACCCGTCCGGGTTCGGGACCGAGATCCCGCACGAACGCCTGCGAGAGCTGCTCGACCGGGCCTCGGCCGCCGGCGACCACCGCGATCCGCTCGTGGCCGCCCATCTCGCCGCCGCCCGCGTCTGGAACGCCCGCCAGGAGAAGGTCACCCCGGAGCCGTCCCTGATAAGCGACGCGGTGGCCGCCGCCCGCGCCACCGGCGATCCCGTGCTGATCTGCGCCGCCCTCGACGCGTCCGGGATCGGCGCACTCGCCGCCGGGCGGTTCCGCGACGCGCACCGGATCGCCACCGAACGCCTCGGCCTGCTTCCCGCGATGCCGCGCGACGTCCCGTACCCCGCTCCGGAGATCACCGACGCGTTCCACATGGCGTCGTCCTGCGCCGTAGCGGCCGGAGACCTGCCCGCGGCGCTGCGCGCGGCCCGGCTGGCGAGCGCCGACGACCTGATCGGGGACCGGTCACCGGTCGCGGTGAGCACCCTGATCCCGCCGCTCGTCCTCACCGGTGAGCTCGACGAGGCGCTGCGCCACGCGCCGGCCCTGTGGGAGGTCCGCGAGCGGGCGGACAGCCCTCTCGCCTGGCTGTCACCGGCGGTGGCGGCCATCGCCCTGGCGCACGGGCTGCTCGGCGAAGAGGTCAGCTTCAGGCTGTGGCGGGCCCGCGCGGAACGGGTCGCCGGCGGCCACCGGTCCCGGTATCTCGCGTCGTTCGCCGCGTTCGTCGACGCCAGGACCGCCCTGCGATCGGGCCGTGACGACCTCGCGCCGGTGGAGGCGGCCTTCGCGGACTTCCCGCCGCAGGACTGGTACCGGACGTATGCGCGCGCCGCCGGCGCCGAGCTGGCCGTCGCCGCCGGGCACCCCGACGCGGCCGGACGGCTCGCCGCCGCCCTGTCCGACACCGCCGGGGAGAACGACTGGGCCGCCGCCTGCCTCACCCGCGCGGCCGGCCGGCTCCACCACGACCCGGACGAGCTGTCCGCCGCCGTCGAAGCCTGGGAGCGCATCGGCGCCCGCTACGAGCGCGCCTGCACCCTCCTCCTCATCCCCGGCCGCGAGGACGAGGCGCGCAAGGAGCTCGCCGCCCTGCGCGAGAGGACCGATGCCCGCAGCCCGATCACCGCCGGTCCAGCTGGGCGTTGATCATCTCCTGGAGCTGATCGCGTCCGGTGACTCCCAGGGCGCCGCCGAGTGCCTGGGCGAGCTTGTCGAACGGGTCCTCCAGCGGCACCCCTCCCAGCTCGGCCGCCAGCCCGGCGACGGTCCACGGGCCGGCCTGATGCACGGACGGGCCGCGTGACCAGCCCTGGTTGACCGTGACCGTACTGCCCCGGACGGAGAGCACCTGCCCGGTGACGGGGCAGTCGGCCGCGGCCAGGAACGCGGCGACGGGCGCGACCGCGGAAGGGTGCAGCGGGTCGAAGCCGCCGGCGGGCGGCTCCGCGCCCACCCCGGGCACCTCCAGCGTGAGCCGGGTGCGGGCCATGGAGGGCGAGACGCAGTTGACCCGCACGCCGTATCTGCCGAGTTCGAGGGCGGCGACGGTGGTCAGCGCGGCCACACCGGCGTTCGCCGAGGCGTAGGCGGCCTGGGTGGGCAGCGGGTTGAGCAGCCCGGAGCCCGACGAGGTGTTGACCACGGCCCGGTCCACGCGGTCGCCGGCCACGTGCCGCTCGCGCCAGTGGCGGGCCGCCCACCGGGTGACCGCGAACGTGCCCTTCAGTTTCACCGCGACGACGTCGTCGAACTCGTCCTCGCCCAGGTCGGCCAGGCCGAGGTTGCGCTCGATGGCGGCGTTGTTGACGACGACGTGCAGGTCGCCGAAGGCGTCCAGGGCGGTGGCGACCATGCGCCGCGCGCCTTCCCAGTCGGAGACGCTGTCGGTGCTGGCGACGGCCTGACCGCCGCGCGCGACGATCTCCTCGGCCACCCCGGCGGCCACGCCGGCGTCGCCGCCGGTGCCGTCGATCTCGACCCCCGGGTCGTTCACGACGATCTTGGCGCCTTCGGCGGCGAAGAACAGCGCCTCCTCCCGCCCGATGCCGCGTCCCGCTCCGGTGATGAGGACGACGCGCCCGTCAAGACTGCCCATGATCCCTGCCCTTCAAGTTTGACTACACTCACTGTATTACTACATCAAATGTAGCGATACATGCGATGCACTAGAGTGACCTCATGACGGGACTGCGGGAGCTCAAGAAGCAGCGCACGCGGCAGGCGCTGGTCGAGGCGGCCATCGGCCTGTTCGAGGAGCGCGGCTACGAGCAGGTCACCGTCGCGGAGATCGCCGAGGCGGCCGAGGTGTCGACGCGGACGTTCTTCCTGCACTTCCAGGCCAAGGAAGACGTGCTGTTCGCCAACGCCGACGTACGGGTGGACCTGGGGTTGCGCGCGGTCGCCGAGCGCACGGACGGCGAAGGGCCCGCGGACGTGGTCGCGCGGGCCATGGCGGAGATGATCGGCAACACCTGGGAGTCCGACCTGAGCAGCGGGCTGGCGCGGCTTCGGGCCCTGCTGGCCGCCACCGCCCCCGCGCTACAGGCCAGGCTGCTGCAGCGTTACGTCGCCGCGCAGCACGAGCTGACCCTGGCCCTGCGGCAGGCGTACCCGGACGAACTCGATCCGATCGGGGCGGCGGCGCTCGTGGGGGCCGCGGTGGGGGCGGTGAGCGCGGCGACGCTGGCCGCGCTGGAGCGCGGCGATCCGCCCGCCGAGGTGCGGGCGGCGATGCGCCGCGCCATGGACCTGGTCGCCGGGGCTCAGCTCGGGCGGGAGCCCGTCACCAGGTAGACGACGTCACGGGCGACGCGCACCGCGTGGTCGGCGTAGCGCTCGTAGTAGCGCCCGATGAGCGTGATGTCGATGGCCGGCTCGACGCCGTGCGCCCAGTCCTTGCCCAGGATGTTCTTGAACAGCCGCCGGTGCAGCCGGTCCATCGCGTCGTCGTCCTGCTCCAGCTCCAGGGCCGAGTCGACGTCGCGGGAGGCGACACAGCTGCCGGCCTTGGTCACCAGGTTCTCGGCGATCTGCCCCATCTCGACGATGGTGGAGCGGATCTCCGCGGGGATGGCCGATTCGGGATGGCGCAACCGGGCGACCTTGGCGACGTGCACCGCGAGGTCGCCCATCCGCTCCAGGTCGGTGCCCATGCGCAGCGCCGTGACGACCATCCGCAGGTCGACCGCGACCGGCTGCTGCCTGGCCATGAGGTCGAAGATGGACGCCTCGATGTCGGCGAAGATCGCGTTGACCTCCTCGTCGCGGGAGATGACGCTCTCCGCGAGCTGGAGGTCGGAGTCCAGCAGGGCGGTCGTGGCCCGGGAGATGGCCGAGCGGACAAGCCTGGTCATCTCGACCAGCTTGTCGGTCAGGGAATCGAGTTCTTCATGGTACGCGTCGCGCATGCCGTCACCGTATGCGGGCGACGATGAACGAACTCCTACGCAGAGATGAACTTTCCGGGAAAGGGGGGTTCATCCGCAGGTGAGAGGGATGCCGTGGACGCGGCTCCGCCTACCATCGAAAGCATGAGTGAGATGGCCATGAGCTTCGCTGCCCTGGCCGGCTTCGTCGTGGGGGCTCTCGCGGTGCTGTTCTACCGCAACCAGATCGAGGCGCCCAGCCGGGCCGGCGCGGCCACCGACAACGACCCCGGTGCGCTGCCGCAGGGCGTCGCCTCCGTGCTGGCCGTGCTGCCCTCGTCCGCCGTGGTGCTCGACGGGCACGACCGGGTGCTGCGCGCCAGCTCGGCGGCCCGCGCGTTCGGTCTGGTCAAGGGTGAGCGGCTGATGGCGGCCGAGCTGCTCGCGCTGGCCCGCCAGGTGCGCCGCGACGGTGAGATCCGGGAGACCGAGATCGACGTCGCCGGGCACAAGTTCGGGCAGGAGACCACCAGCTTCGCGGTGCGCGTCGCCCCGCTCGGCTCGCACGGCCAGGTGCTGGTCCTCGCCGAGGACCAGACCGAGTCCCGCCGCGTCGAGGCCGTACGGCGCGACTTCGTGGCCAACGTCAGCCACGAGCTGAAGACCCCCGTCGGCGCGCTGAGCCTGCTCGCCGAGACGATCCAGGACGCGGCCGACGACCCCCAGGCCGTCACCCGCTTCTCCGGGCGCATGCAGCACGAGGCCGCCCGGCTCACCTACCTCGTGCAGGACCTGATCACGCTGAGCCGGATCCAGGGCGCCGAGGCCATCCCCACCCCCGGCCAGGTCTCCATCGACGACGCGGTCCACGACGCCATCGACTACTGCAACACCAGGGCGGGCGCCAAGGACATCACCCTCGTCTCCGGCGGCACCGAGGGGCTGCGCATCTGGGGCGACGACGAGCTGCTGGTCACCGCGCTGCGCAACCTCATCGACAACGCCATCGTCTACAGCCCCGAGCACACCCGCGTGGTCGTCAGC
The DNA here is from genome assembly GCF_001083785.1 of Nonomuraea sp. SBT364. Taxonomy (GTDB): domain Bacteria; phylum Actinomycetota; class Actinomycetes; order Streptosporangiales; family Streptosporangiaceae; genus Nonomuraea. The sequence continues at coordinate 4,159 of NZ_LAVL01000086.1, read as the reverse complement.
GCCAGGCCGGCCGGCGACAGCGTCGAGATCAGCGTCAGCGACCAGGGGATCGGCATCCCCGAGGAGTCGCAGGAACGCATCTTCGAGCGCTTCTTCCGGGTCGACGCCGCCCGCTCCCGGGCGACCGGCGGCACGGGCCTCGGCCTGGCCATCGTCAAACACGTCGCCGCCGCGCACGCGGGCGAGGTCTCGGTCTGGAGCAAGGAAGGCTCCGGCTCGACCTTCACGCTGCGTCTGCCCGCCTTCGGCGGGACGGCGGTGCCCGCACCACCCTCGATTCCCCTGGAGACGGTCAAATGACCAGAGTTTTGGTCGTGGAGGACGAGGAGTCCTTCTCCGACGCCCTGTCCTACATGCTGCGCAAGGAGGGTTTCGAGGTCTCTGTCGCGGCGACCGGGCCCGAGGCGCTCGAGACCTTCGACCGCAGCGGCGCCGACCTGGTGCTGCTCGACCTCATGCTGCCAGGCCTGCCCGGCACCGAGGTCTGCCGCTCGCTGCGGCAGCGCTCCAAGGTCCCGGTGATCATGCTGACCGCCAAGGACAGTGAGATCGACAAGGTCGTCGGCCTGGAGCTGGGCGCCGACGACTACGTGACCAAGCCGTTCTCCTCCCGCGAGCTGGTCGCCCGCATCCGGGCCGTGCTGCGCCGTCAGGGCGACGTCGTGGAGGAGCTGGAGACGGCCGTGCTGGCCGTCGGCCCGGTCCGGATGGACGTCGACCGCCACGTCGTGGCCGTGCGCGGCGAGCAGGTGCAGCTCCCGCTGAAGGAGTTCGAGCTGCTGGAGGTGCTGCTGCGCAACGCCGGCCGGGTGCTCACCCGCGGCCAGCTCATCGACCGCGTCTGGGGCGCCGACTACGTGGGCGACACCAAGACCCTCGACGTGCACGTCAAGCGCCTGCGCGCGAAGATCGAGGCCGACCCGTCCAACCCGCGCTGCATCCTGACCGTGCGCGGCCTCGGCTACAAGTTCGACGCGACGGAGGAATAGCGAAAACCCTTGTTTCCGGTACGGAATCCCGTACTGGAAACAAGGGTTTTGCCGTGTCTTAGTGCGCTTCTTCCGTGGCCGCCGACGGGGTCGGGGTCGGCGTCGGGGCGGGGATGGCGCCGGGGACCGCGGGATACTGCGCGAACTCGCGGCTGCGCGTGACCACGGGGACGTTCATGGAGACCACGCCGGCGTTGGCGAACTGGAGGTCCAGGCGGATGGTCTCGCCGCCCCTGAGGGCCTTGGAGACGCCCTCCAGCATGATCTGGGGTGCCGGCTTGCCGGTGTCGACGAGCTGGTTGCTGGGCAGCTGGACGGGCGCGGCGAGCTTGGCCGCCGCGACGTTGCCCGCGCTGACCGCCTGGAGGCTGTCCGGCGCGCCGGAGGAGTTGAGGATGTGCAGGTAGACCGGGGCGGAGCCACGCCAGGGAATCTGACCGCCCGAATCGGGGCCGAGGATGAACGCCTGGGGGATGTGAATGCTCTGCTTGCCGTAGCCGCCCTGCTCGATGAGGGCCGCTCCTTCAACGGGCGCGTAGGGCTGGTTGGTGTTGGCGTCGAATCCAACCGAACAGCCGGCGAGTACGGGGGCAGCCAGGAACGCGGCGGCGGCGACAATCCAGCGACGGCTGGTCACGGGCGGGTTCTCCTTGGGTCTCGCGCGTGCGGGATGGGCAGCGCCTACCATATCCATCCGATTCCATGGTCATATCCGCACCCCCGCAGGTCATTAGCCATGTCCGGATATGCGATTCATACACATGACAGCTTGTCAACCCCCAATATGCGGCTTTGACCTGCAGTTATGATGATTTCACTGTTCCGGGAGCCTGTGGATGCGTGGTACCCTGGAGTACAGCGGAAGGGGTACTTGTCACATGACTTTCCAGGTCGGCGACACTGTCGTCTACCCCCACCATGGGGCTGCTCGGATCGAAGCAATCACGAAGCGATCCATCAAGGGTGAGGAAAAGACCTACCTGGTGCTCAAGGTCGACAAGGGCGACCTTACCGTCCAGGTGCCAGCCGAAAACGCAGAACTCGTCGGTGTGCGCGATGTTGTCGGTCAGGAAGGCCTTGAGCGGGTTTTCGACGTCCTTCGGATGCCGCACACGGAAGAGCCGACCAACTGGTCTCGCCGTTACAAGGCCAATCTTGAGAAGCTCGCTTCCGGCGATGTGAACAAGGTCGCCGAAGTCGTTCGCGACCTGTGGCGGAGGGACCGCGAGCGCGGCCTGTCCGCGGGGGAGAAGCGCATGCTCGCGAAGGCGCGCCAGATCCTGGTCAGCGAGCTCGCGCTCGCCGAGAAGACCAATGAGGACAAGGCGGAGGCCCTGCTCGACGAGGTTCTCAACTCCTGAACACGAACATTCCACGGGTGGGCGTCGGTGTCGACGTCCACCCGTTCGCATCTGGCCGGGAGCTCCACCTCGCCGGCCTGCACTGGCCGGGCGAGACGGGCCTGTCCGGCCACTCCGACGGCGACGCCGCCGCGCACGCGGCCTGCGACGCCCTCCTCTCCGCTGCCGGCCTCGGCGACCTCGGCGGGCTGTTCGGCACCTCCGACCCCCGCTGGGCGGGCGCTTCCGGCGCCGCGCTGCTGGAGGAGACCGCGCGTAAGCTACGGGCGGCCGGGTTCGAGATCGGCAACGTGGCCGTCCAGGTGATCGGTAACCGCCCCAAACTGGCCCCCCGGCGCCAGGAGGCCGAGAAGGCGCTCAGCGCCGCTCTGGGGGCCCCTGTGAGCCTCAGCGCGACCACCACGGACGGGCTCGGCCTCACCGGGCGCGGCGAAGGCGTCGCGGCCGTCGCCACGGCGCTCGTCGTCAACCGTCCCTGAGCGTCGCGCGTCCTCTTTGCCGGGGTATCCATGGGCGACGGCGGTCCGTCACTGGCGCGGTACGGGCCGCCGTCTTTCATGGGTAACTTCACTTTTGCCGGGTAGGCCCCCCTCAAGACATGTGAACGTCTCGGGGGGAGTCACACATGATCGGCGCGATTGTTTCCGCAGTAGTCATCGGTGCCATCGTCGGAGCGCTGGCCCGGCTGCTGGTGCCCGGCAGGCAGAACATGTCCATCGGTCTGACACTGATCGTCGGCATCGTGGCGGCTCTGCTCGGCACCCTGATCGCCCAGATGTTCGGCTGGGCCGACACCAGAGGCATCGACTGGATCGAACACCTCCTCCAGCTCGCGCTGGCGGTGGTAGGCGTGGCCATCGTGGCCCGCATGGCGACCAGTGGCAGACGAGGCGGCCCCGGAACAGGCCGAACTACTGTCTGACCTGCCGATTCTTTACTTCCGCGCATAATCGTCTGGGCGCGGGTAGCCACCACCCCGTGAGGATGAACGGCTCACCCTCACGGGGAGGTTTGTGACATGACAATCCAATCCATCCTTGGCGCCATCGTGATCGGCGCCGTGATCGGCGCGATCGGTCGTCTGCTGCTTCCTGGCAAACAGGCCATCGGGTGGATCCTCACCATCGTCGTCGGCATCGTCGCCGCCCTCATCGGCACCGTGATCGCTCAGGTGCTCGGCGTCGAGACGACTTCCGGCATCGACTGGATCGAGCTGGTGATGCAGGTCGTGCTCGCGATCGTGGGTGTCGGCCTGGTCGCGGGGCTACGCCGCGGCAGCGGCCGCAGCGTGTGACGCCCTGCGCGCCACCACGCCTTAAGGGCCCGTCCGGCTGTGCCGGGCGGGCCCGTTCATTCACTCTTCCGGTCACTCTTCCGGGGGGAGCGGGGTGCTGCGCAGGCGGCCCGACGGGGCGTCGGTGACCACCGGGTGCGGGGCCGTGTCCTCCAGCTCGTCCCGTGACCGGGGGTCGGCGGCCTCCGGGCCGTGACCGGGGTCGGGGACGTCCTCCACGACCTGGACGGGCTGCGTGTCGGCGTCCTTGTCGGTGTCTTTGCCGGTGTCTTCGTTCGTGCGCGGGTGGACCAGCACGTCGGTCGGCTTGACCCGGTCGCCCCAGCGAAGGGGCCGCCGCGGCTCCTCGGGCTCGGGGTGCTGCTGGGGGTGCTCCTCGGGCTCCTGGGCCGCGGGTTCCTGCGGCTCTGGCTTCTGCGGCTCCTGAGGCTGGGGCTCTGGCTTCTGGGGCTCGGCCTCGGGTTCCCCGGCCCTCCAGTGGGTGACCTGTTCCGAGATGGGCGGGGTCTCAGGGG
>NZ_LAVL01000085.1 GCF_001083785.1 Nonomuraea sp. SBT364 | reverse complement strand
CAGCCCACCCGGTCCGGAGCCCTCCGCCGGTGAGCGCTCCGGTCCCGGCGACCGGGCGGCTGCCGGGAGGCACCGTGTCCTGCCCGGCGCCGCAGGCGGGCCCGGAAGCGGTACCGTGAGCGGCCCCGGAAGCGTCCGTACGCCCGGCGTCGTCGGCCCCGGAGGCCGCGGGTAAGCGGTAGCCGAGCGCCGCCCCGGTCTCCTCCGGCTCCGCGACGGGGGTGCGGGGCGCCCCGCCGTCCGCTCCCCCGCCCGAGACGTCCGCCCGGGGGGCCGGAACCGCGCCGCCCGCAGCGGGGCCGGGCCCGCGGAGGATGTGCGGCGGCGGCGAGCTGAGGACGTCGGCGGGCAGCCCGCCGGAGTGCCCCAGCAGCGCGAGCAGGAGGTCCCTGCTGGTGGGCCGGTTACGCGCGTCCTTGTCGAGACAGGCCACCACGAGGTCACGGAGCTGCCCGTCGAGCAGCCCGAGCGCGGGCGGGGCGGTGAGGATGCGATGCAGCACCGGCGCCACGGAGTCCTGCCCGAAGGGCGCGGCGCCGTTGGCGGCGAAGCACATCGTCGCCCCCCACGAGAACACGTCCGCCGCCCCCGTGACCGCCAACGCGGTGATCTGCTCGGGCGCCATGTACGCGGGCGTGCCGACACCCCGCCCGCTCACGGTGGCGGCCGCGTCGAGCGCCCTGGCCAGACCGAAGTCGATGACGCGGGGACCGTCGGAGCCCAGGAGCACGTTCTGCGGCTTGAAGTCGCGGTGCACGATGCCCGCCCGGTGGATGGCGGCGATCGCCGTGGCGGTGCCGACCGCGAGCCGTTCCAGCGCCCCGCCGCGCCGCGGACCGGTGAGCATGACCTCGCGGGCCAGCGACGGCCCGTCGACGTACTCGCTGACGATGTACGCCCTGCCCTCGTCGAACCCGGCCTCGACCACCTGGGCCGTACAGAACCTGGCCACGTGCTTGGCCAGCTCCACCTCCCGCAGGAACGCCGCCCGCTCGTCCCCCACGGGACCGTGCAGCAGCTTGACCGCGTAGGTGTCGTCGTCCCTCGTCCCGAGGTACACCACACCCTGGCCGCCCTCGCCCAGCCTCCCGGCCAGCTGGTAGGAGCCGAGTGTGCGCGGGTCCCCCGTTCGGAGGGGCTGCGCCGTCGGCACGGGTAGCCTCCCCTCGCCGCCACCCCTGTCTCCCTTCCACTGAAGGCAACCGGTGGCGGGGAGTCAACGGTGACCGCGCCATCGCCACCCGACCGTGACACTCCAGGTCAGGAGCTGCGCGAGACCCTGCCCGAATAGGTCACATCATGCTGTCCCTGACGGATGACGGAGATGCCCATCTGGTTGGCATCGGCGGTGGGCAGCAGGTGGAGGGTACCGGGATGGCACTCCTTACCGGCGACGTCGCCCAGCGTGAAGACCAGGCCGCGCGCCGTCGGGCTGAGGTCGCCCGAGCAGTGCAGGTCCGCACCCCAGCGCATGCGTGACTCGCCGTCCAGCCGGATCTCCACCGGGAACACCCGGTCGGCCGCCGGGTGGCGCGCCGACCCGGTCCAGACCCCCTCCACGGCGGTCCCGCCGCTCAACCCCATCCAGTACGTCACCCCCGCGGCGGCCGAGACCAGCAGGGCGCCCAAGCCGATCACCCACCGCAGCCGGCGCCGCCCCGGCGCCCGGTCCCCTTCGCGGGGAACGGTCACCGGGACCTCGCCCGACACCCGGGACCGGACGCCGGAGCCGCCGGTCCCCACGGCCGGGAAGCCCCCGGCGGAGGCGGCGCCCCCGGACACGGCGACCCGCTCCCCCACGGCCTTTCCGGAACCCGAGACCTCGGCCCCCACCAGCGGCGCCGTCGGATCCACCAGCGCCGCCAGCGCGCTCCGCCCGCGGATCGGTCGTTTGCGGGCCCGTCGCCGGGTCTGCCGCCGGGTCTGTCGCCGGGTCTGTCGTCGGGCCCGTCGTGTCGGGCATGCGCCATGCGAGGGTCTTGACGGCGGGTTCCGCGGCCGCGCCCGTGTCGCCGGTGGTGTCGACGGCGGCCATCGCCCCCGAGGTGAGGACGTCGCCCGCCATGTCCTGGCCGAGCAACAGCCGCAGCACCTCCTCGGCGTCGGGCCGGTCGGCGGGGTCGGGCGCCAGGCAGGCGTCGACGATCCCGCGCAGCCGCCCGGACAACGATCCCAGGTCGGGCCGCCCGTACAGAATCCTGGCCAGCACCTCCTGGTGCGTCCCGCCGGCGAAGGCGTGGCGGCCGGTCGCGGTGTAGGCGACGGTCAGCCCCCACGCGTACAGGTCGGCGGCGGGCCCGGCGGGCAGGCCCTCGATGCGCTCGGGCGACAGGTACGCGGGCGTGCCCATGGGGATGATGCCCGTGGTGGCCGTGCCGTCCGCCAGCCGCGAGACGCCGAAGTCGATCACCCTCGGTCCGTCGAGGCTGAGCAGCACGTTGCCGGGCTTGAAGTCGCGGTGCACGACTCCCGCGCGGTGGATGGCCCCCAGGGCGGTGGCGGTACCGATGGCCAGGCGGTGCAGGGAGCCGCCGGCGCGCGGCCCGGCGGCGAGGACGTGCTCGCCCAGGGAGACGCCGTCGACGTACTCGCTGACGAGGTAGGGCCGGTCGCCTTCGAGGTCGGCGTCGAGGAGCTGCGCGGTGCAGAACGGCGCGACCCGCCGCAGGGCCTCGACCTCCGCCAGGAACCGGCGGCGCACCACCGGGTCGGCCGACAGGCTGGCGTGCAGCAGCTTGACCGCCACCTTGGCGCCGTCATCGGCGTGGCCGAGGTAGACGACGCCCTGGCCGCCCTGGCCGAGCCGCCCGGACAGCCGGTACGCGCCCAGCTGGCGCGGATCATCGGCACGGAGCTCGGACATAGCCCGCCATTATGACAGGGACCATATAAGGCAGGCGTACTCCCCTCACTCTCCCCGAACGCCGCCCAAGCCGCCCGGCGCCGGCGATGGCGATGGCGGTGGTGGCGGCGGTGGCGGTGGCGACCGTTCGGGCCGTCCGGGCGACCCGGGCCGGCGCGATAGCCTCGGGGGCGTGCTGGAAGAGATCGCGGCGACGCGTTACGTGACGCCGCTGCGCGAGGGCGGCTCGCTGCCCGGGGTGGTGGAGGCCGACGACCTCGGCACCTATGTCGTGAAATTTCGTGAAGCAGGGCAGGGCCGGCGGGTGCTCGTCGCCGAGATCATCGCCGGTGAGCTGGCCCGCCGGCTGGGCTTCCGCACCCCCGAGCTGAAGATCATCGACCTCGACCCGCAGCTCGGCGTCCGCGAGCCGGACGAGGAGGTGCAGGATCTGCTCCAGGCCAGCACCGGCCGCAACCTGGCGGTCGACTTCCTGCCGGGCGCGCTCGGCTACGAGCCGCTCGCCTGGCAGCCCGATCCGGCCTTCGCGGCCGACCTGATCTGGTTCGACGGCCTGATCCACAACATCGACCGGAGCTGGCGCAACCCCAACCTGCTGCTCTGGCACCGCGACATCTGGCTCATCGACCACGGCGCGGCGCTCTGGTTCCACCACAACTGGAAGACCGCCGACCCGCAACGCCCGTTCGACGCGGGTGACCACGTGCTGGCGCCGTTCGCGGGCGACCTCGGCCGGGTCGCCCTGGCCGAGCGCGTCACCCGCAACCTGCTCGAAGCGGTGACCGCCCTGGTGCCCGCCGAGTGGCTCGACGACGAGCCCGGGTTCACGTCCGCGCAGGCCGTCCGCGACGCCTACGTCGAGCACCTGCTGCGGCGCGCACACGGCCCGCGCGCCTGGCTGGTGCGCGGCGAGCCCGCCCAGGCCCGCCCGGGCCCCGGGTCGGTCGGCGAGTTCTGGCGGGGAGGCCGCGCGTGACCAGGGATGTCTACGAGTACGCGATCATCCGGGTGATCCCGAGGGTGGAGCGCGGCGAGCAGATCAACGCCGGCGTGCTCCTCTACTGCCAGCCGCGCGCCTACCTGTGCGCCCGCGTCGAGCTCGACGCGGCCCGCCTGCGCGCGCTCGACCCGGACGCCGACGTGGGCTGCGTCGAGCAGGCGCTGGGCGCGTACGAGCGGGCCTGCGGCGAGGAGCCGGGCCCGCTGGCGCGCGAGCCGCTGGGCGGCCGGTTCCGCTGGCTGACCGCGCCGCGCAGCACGATCGTCCAGACCGGCCCGGTCCACGCCGGGCTCACCGGCGATCCCGAGGCCGAGCTCGACCGCCTGTTCGGCAAGCTGGTCCGCCTCTGACCGTCAGTCCGCGGGCCGTCGCACCACGAACGTGCCGCGCCCCCTGACGGTCTCGACCAGCCCCGCCTCCTCCAGCTTGCGGATCGCGCCCCGCACGACGCTCCGGCTGACCCCGAACGCCTCCCGCAGGCTGTCGCGCGACGGCAGCCGCGTCTCGCCGCCCTCCAGGACCCGCTCGCGCAGCCGCTCCAGCACGTACTGCTCGGCGAGCCCGCCCTGGCCGCCGTCCGGGTGACGCCACGACGACCACGGGACCGGGCAGGGCGCGGAGTGCTCCGGTTCGGGGCAGAGCAGCAGCTCGATCCGCTTCTGGAGATCCCTGGCCTGCTCCTCGGTGGCGTAGACGTCCACGCCCACCTTCCACACCGCTCTCGGCTCCGGCACGACCTTCCCTTCCCTCGGCAGAAGAACATTCTCGTATCCTGAGACGAGGCGTAGCATCCCCTTTATGGCGGTCCTGCATCCCCGGCGGGTGGCCTGGGAGGGCGCGCGCGTCTTCGTCGCCGCGGCCGGCACGGAAACCTACTGGTGGCTCAGCGAGGCGATCGGCCACTATCTCGGCGTGATGTACGAGCTCCAGCTGGCCGAGACACGGCTGCGGCTGCACGCCGACGGGCGGAAGGCGACGCCGCTGCTCGAATCGGGCGCCTGGCGGGCACGGCTGGACGAACTGCTCGACGAGCACCCCGGCTACGCCTCGATCCTCACCCAGCTCGTCGAGGAGACGGCCGCCCGGCTCAGAACAGCACGGACATGAACGTGTCGACCTCGCGGAACCCGACCTTGCGGTAGACGGCCCGCGCCGCGTGGTTGAAGTCGTTGACGTACAGCGAGACGACGGGCGCGAAGCAGGCGAGCGAGGCCTCGACGACGGCCGCCATGCCCGACACCGCGTAGCCGCGCCCGCGCAGCTCGGGGTGCACCCACACGCCCTGGATCTGGCACGCCTGCGGGGTGACCGCGCCGATCTCGGCCTTGAAGGCCACCCGCCCGTTCTCGATGCGGGCGTACGAGCGGCCGATGCGGATCAGCTCGGCCACCCGGGTGCGGTAGAGGGCACCGCCGTCGCCCAGGTTGGGCGAGATGCCCACCTCTTCGGTGAACATCGCCACGCACGCCGGCAGCAGCGTGTCGAACTCGTCGGGGCGCACCCGCCGCACCTGCGGGTCGGAGAGCACGGCCGGCCGGCGCGAGGTGGCCATGACGGGCTGGGCCCAGCGGATCGCCCGGGCCGGGCCCCAGTGCGGCTCCAGCCGCTCCCACAGCAGCGACACCGCGTCGACCGGGCCCACGATGGACGAGCAGCGCCGTCCCTGCTTGCGCGCCCGGTCGGCGAACGCGTGCACCGCCTCGGGCCCGGCGCCGACGGGCACCAGGTTGGCGCCCGCGTAGCAGAGCGCGGCGATGGAGCCGCGCGGCCCGTAGCCCCACATCTGCCCGCCCAGCCGTGCCGGGTTCAGCCCGACGCTGCGCACCCGGGAGGCGACGAAGACGTTCGCGACCGGGTCGGTGTCGAGCAGTGCCAGCACCTCGTCCCGGTCGCTGTCGTCGAGGACACGCGACGCCGATGTACGCAGCATCACATGGTCAGACTACGCGAACACCCCTGGATTAGCTCATCTGGACAGCACCTCGGTGAGCCTTTCGTGACCTGCCGTCCCACCTGACACCATGTGGGCCGCCGGCCGGGGCGCCGGGAGCGCCTCACAGGTGGTCCCGTCGGCCGGGACGGTGCCGTCGGTCAGGTACGCGGCCAGGTGCCGATCGACGCACTGGTTGCCGCCGAGGGCGACCCCGTGGTTGCCGCCGGTGTCGACGACCATGCGGGCGGTCGGGAAGTGCTGCCGCATGGACTGCGCGCCCGCGTACGGCGTGGCCGCGTCGTCACGCGACTGGATCATCAGGATCGGCGGCAGCCGCCAGGAGCCGCGTACCTTGACGGGCGTGCCGCCGGACACCGGCCAGAACTTGCACGGCGCGTTGAACCAGGTGTTCGGCCAGGTCAGGAAGGGCGCCTGGCGGTGCATCCGGGTCATGTCGGTCCGCCACCTGGCCCAGTCCCGCGGCCAGGCGGCGTCGCGGCACTGGACGGCCAGATAGACGGCGTAGCCGTTCTCGTCGGCGGCGTCGTTCTTGCCGTGCTTGCCGTAGACGGCGACCAGCGGCTTGACGTCGCCCTTGCGCACGTAGGCGGACCAGGCGGCGGCGAGTTCGGGCCACACGCGGTCGCTGTAGCCGCCCACGGTGAAGGTGTCGTCGAGCTCGCTGGCGCCCACCATGCCGCCGGCCGGCTGGTCGCGCAGCCGCGCCCGCATCGCGTTCCAGGCGAACCCGGTCTGCCGGGCGGTGCGGCCCAGCCGGTAGACGGAGTTGTGCCGGGCCGTCCAGTCGAGGAAGGCGCTGTGCCTGCGCTGGAAGGCGCGGTCCTGCGCCAGGTTGTTGTCGTACCAGACGCCGTCGGGGTCGACCGAGCTGTCCATGACGAGCCGCTTGACCCTGCTGGGGAACAGCGTGGCGTACACGGCCCCGATGTAGGTGCCGTAGGAGTATCCGAGGTAGCTGATCTGCTGCTCGCCGAGGGCGGCGCGGATGGCGTCGAGGTCCCTGGCCACGTTCTCGGTGGTCATGTGCGGCAGCAGCCACGACCAGAAGTTGCCGCACCGGTTGGCGTAGTCGGCCGCCCGGCCGAGCAGCACGTTCTCCTCGGCGGTGCTGCGGGGCACCGCGTCGGGGCGCGGCGCCCGGAAGTAGCTCTCCGGGTCGACGCAGCGCATCGCGGGCCGGCTGGCCCCGACCCCGCGCGGGTCGAACCCGACGACGTCGTAGCGGTCGCGCAGATCCGCCGGCAGCGCCGCCGAGACGTACTGCGCCAGCGTCCGCCCGGACGCCCCCGGCCCGCCCGGGTTGACGAGCAGGGTGCCCAGGTGGTTGCCGTCACGCGGCACCTTGGCCTTGATCCGGTTGATCGACAGCCGGATCGCCTGCCCCCACGGCTCCCGGTAGTCGAGCGGCACCCGTACGGTGCCGCACTCCATCGCGGCCGCCGTGACCGTCTTCTTCTCCGCCGCCGGGCATGCCCCCCACTTCACCCTCTCGGCGGCGACCTGCCGAACCTCGGCGGTCACCGCGACCGGCGCCACCCCCACGACCAGCGTCACCGCACCGGCCACCAACGCAACGACCCGCTTCACCCGGTCCCTCCCCACTTCCATAGGCGAAGGGAATGCTCCCGTACGTAGTCGTCCGGTGACGGTCGGTATGGCGAAATGCTTGCCATCCCGTAATCACCCCATGGCCGCGTATGCTGCCCGCCCGGAGGTGTGATCGTTGGAGGAAGGGACTCTCTCGGAGACGCTGCGCGGATCCGTCGGAGCGCTGCTGCGCAGGGTCTACGCCCGTTTCACCGCCGAGGCGCTGCGCGACGGCCCGCCCTCGCGCGACTACGTGCTCCTCGACACGCTCGCCGACCAGGACGCCGGCTCCCAGCACGAGCTGGCCGGACGGCTCGGCATCAACAGGACGATCATGGTCGGCCTGATCGACCGGCTCCAGGAGTCCGGGTACGTGACCCGTACCCGCAGTCCCGCCAACCGGCGCTCGTACGTGCTGTCGATCACCCCGGAGGGGCGGGCGGCCCGTGACGGCATGCGGCAGGCGGTGGCCCGGCGCGACGCGCGGATCACCGCCGCGCTGACCCCGGCCGAGCGGCGGCGGCTCAACGAGCTCCTGAGCCTGCTGCTCCCTGAGCGGGAGCCGTTGCGGACCACCGCCCACCTGGTCGCGCAGGCGCACTATCGGCTGCGGCGCATGGGTGACGCGCTGCTGGCCGGCACGGGCCTGCGCGTCCGGCACTTCGGCTCGCTCGCCATCGTCGGGGAGCTCGGCCCCTGTCCCCAGCAGACGCTCGCGGAGCGTATGCACATGACCGAGCCGACGGCCGCCCAGATCGTCGACGAGCTGGTCCGGCTCGGTCTGGTGGCCCGGGGCCAGGACCCGCACGACCGCCGCCGCTACGCGCTGGAGCTCACCGACCTCGGCCGCGAGCGACTCGTGCTGGTGCGCGAGACGGCGGCGCGGCTGCGCGAGGACATCCGCGCCCTCCTCGGCGCGGACGCGACGGAGGAACTGCGAGCGCTGCTCGGCAAGCTCCTCACCTCATGAGGTGTGCAGCTCCTTGGCGGGCCAGGAGCCGTCGGCGGTGAACTGCGGCCCCCAGTAGTGCGGGTTGACCTCGCGCAGCGCGAGAGCACGCCAGCCGCCGGCCCCGTCGGGCACGCCGACCTCCACCTCGGGCCCCCACAGCGCCAGGCGCTCCTGGCAGATGCCGCAGGGCGGCAGCACGAGCAGGCGGCCGTCCTCCCTGAAGACGCAGACGGAGGCCGTGACCTGCGCGTCGATCGTGTAGGCCTGGCACAGGGCGCCGGTCTCGTGGCACAGGGACACGCCGCCGTTGAGGTTGTCGAGCCCGACGCTGGTGAGGATGCGGCCGTCATCGAGGTAGACGGCGGCGGCCCCGCCCGGCTCGTCGGCCGGCCAGCGCCGTTCGAGCTGCGCGATCGCCGCGTCGACGAGCTTCTGATCGAGCCGCATCAGCTGACGGTCACCTGGACGGCCGAGGTCTCGTCGTCGTCCAGGTCGACCTCGACGCCCATCTCCTCGGCCAGGCGCAGGGCCTCCTCGATCAGGGTCTCGACGATCTGCGACTCCGGCACGGTCTTGATGACCTCGCCCTTGACGAAGATCTGGCCCTTGCCGTTGCCCGAGGCGACGCCCAGGTCGGCCTCACGGGCCTCGCCGGGGCCGTTGACGACGCAGCCCATCACCGCGACCCGCAGCGGCACCTTCAGGCCCTCCAGCCCGGCCTGGACCTGCTCCGCCAGCGTGTAGACGTCGACCTGGGCGCGGCCGCACGACGGGCAGGAGACGATCTCCAGCCCGCGCTCGCGCAGCCCGAGCGACTCCAGGATCTGGTTGCCGACCTTGACCTCCTCCACCGGCGGGGCCGACAGCGAGACGCGGATGGTGTCGCCGATGCCCTCGGCCAGCAGCGCGCCGAACGCCACGGCGGACTTGATCGTGCCCTGGAAGGCCGGACCGGCCTCGGTGACGCCCAGGTGCAGCGGGTAGTCGCACTTGGCCGCGAGCAGCCGGTAGGCGTTGATCATGACGACCGGGTCGTTGTGCTTGACGGAGATCTTGATGTCGCGGAAGCCGTGCTCCTCGAACAGCGAGCACTCCCACAGCGCCGACTCGACCAGCGCCTCGGGCGTGGCCTTGCCGTACTTCTGCAGCAGCCGGGGGTCGAGGGAGCCGGCGTTGACGCCGATGCGGATGGGCACGCCGTGCTCGGCCGCCGCCTTGGCGATCTCGCCGACCTTGTCGTCGAACTTCTTGATGTTGCCCGGGTTGACGCGCACGGCCGCGCAGCCCGCCTCGATGGCGGCGAAGACGTACTTGGGCTGGAAGTGGATGTCGGCGATGACCGGGATCTGCGACTTCCTGGCGATGATCGGCAGCGCGTCGGCGTCGTCCTGGGACGGCACGGCGACCCGGACGATCTGGCAGCCGGAGGCGGTGAGCTCGGCGATCTGCTGCAGGGTCGCGTTGACGTCGGCGGTCACCGTGGTGGTCATCGATTGCACGGAGACGGGCGCGTCGCCGCCGACGGGCACGCTGCCGACCATGATCTGCCGGGAGTGGCGGCGTTCGGCGAGCGGCTTGGGGCGGAGCGTCGGGATGCCGAGTGCTACAGAAGACATTTCAACCCTTGAGTGTCGACGACGTTGTCCAGTTTAGGTAGCTAGCGGGACTGCCCGGCCGTGAGCTCCGCCGCACGGGCCCGCGCCCAGGCGTCGGCCGCGAGCACTTCCTCGACCGAGCCGGCCGGGGTGACCTCGTGCTCCTCGACGACGCGGGCCACGGTGTCGACGATCGCCAGGAACGGCAGCTCGCCCCGGATGAACGCCTCCAGGCACGCCTCGTTGGCCGCGTTGTAGACGGCCGGGGCGGTGCCGCCCTCGGCGCCGACGTGCCTGGCCAGCGCGACGGCGGGGAAGGCGGTGTCGTCGAGCGGCTCGAAGGTCCAGGTGTGCGCCCTGGTCCAGTCGACGGGCACGGCGGCGCCGGTGACGCGGTCGGGATGGCCGAGCGCGAGCGCGATCGGCAGCCGCATGTCGGGCGGGCTGGCCTGGGCGATGGTCGAACCGTCGACGTACTCCACCATGGAGTGGATGATCGACTGCGGGTGGACCACGACCTCGATGCGGTCGAAGCCGATGTCGAACAGCAGGTGGGCCTCGATCACCTCCAGGCCCTTGTTGACCAGGGTCGCCGAGTTGATGGTGATCATCGGGCCCATGGACCAGGTGGGGTGCGCCAGCGCCATCTCGGGCGTGACGCCGGCCAGCTCCTCGCGGGCGCGGCCGCGGAAGGGCCCGCCGCTCGCGGTGACGACCAGTTGCCGGACCGCGTCGGGATCGTAGCCGTGCGGGCCGGAGGCCCACAGGCACTGCTGCAGCGCGGAGTGCTCGGAGTCGACGGGCAGGATCTGGCCCGGCTTGGCCAGCCGCTTGACCAGCGGCCCGCCGATGATCAGCGACTCCTTGTTGGCCAGCGCGAGTGTGCGCCCGGCCTCCAGCGCCACCAGGGTGGAGGTCAGGCCGAGGGCGCCGGTGATGCCGTTGAGCACGGTGTCGCACGGCCGGGCGGCCACCTCCGCGACGCCCTCGGGGCCGGCGAGCACTTCGGGGGTGGCGCCGAGCGCGGCCAGCGCCTCCGTCAGCGCGGGCACGGCAGCGGGGTCGGCCACGGCGACGGCCTCGGCCCCGGTCGCGGCGGCCTGCCGGGCGAGCAGGTCGACCTTGCCTCCTCCCGCCGCGAGCGCGGCCACCCGGAAGCGGCCGGGGCAGGCGGCGATGACGTCGAGGGCCTGCGTGCCGACCGAGCCGGTGGAGCCGAGCACGACGACGGAGCGGAGGGTCTGTTCATGCACGGGTCCATTCTCCCCTCCGCCCGGCGCGCCCGGGCACCGGGAGGGCCAGGTGGGCAACCGCTGTGACTCCAGGTAATCCAGTCAATAAATGCCGGAATATCCCCATATCCGAATCCGCATAAGGCGAGAAATCGCGATATTGCGCAGTTACCTTCCAACCTCAGATCCGGTCCCGGGAGGTAGACAAATGCACCGCAGAGTCACTCTGCTCGCCATCCTCACGCTCGCCCTGCTCCCGGCCGCGCCCGTACACGCGGAACCCCGGCCCGCGCAACGGGCGGCGGCCGACTCCGACGGCGAGCAACGAGCCGTCCTGGACTACTGGACCCCGGCCAGGATGGCCGCAGCCCGGCCGCTCGACGTGGCCGCCCCCAGGGCCGGGCGCGCCACGAGCGCCGCCGAGCCCACCAAGGGCACCCCGTGGACCGCGCCGCCCACCGGCGCCTCCGGCGTGCAGTTGCGGCAGGCGCCCAACAGCGGCGGCCGCCCGTGGACCGGCGACGGCGTGGTCACCAAGGCCACCGGCCGGGTGTTCTTCACCACCCAGGGGCGCAACGCATCCTGCTCGGGCAGTGCCGTGACCAGCGACAACAAGAGCGTCGTGCTGACCGCCGGGCACTGCGTGAAGATGGGCGGCGCCTTCCACACGAACTGGGTCTTCGTCCCCGGCTACGACGCGGGACAGCGGCCGTTCGGCACCTGGGCGGCCACCCGGCTGCTGACCACCCAGGAGTGGAACTCCGGCGAGGACATCAACTTCGACGTCGCCGCCGCCGTGGTCGCGCCCCTGGAGGGACGCTCGCTGACGGACGTGGTGGGCGGGCAGGGCGTCGCCTTCAACCAGCCCAGGCGCAGGCAGATGTACGCGTTCGGCTACCCGGCCGCCGCGCCGTACGACGGGTCCGAGCTCGTCTACTGCAGCGGCCGGGCCTTCGACGACTTCCTGCTGAGCCGGGACCTCGGACTGACCTGCGACATGACCGGTGGTTCGAGCGGCGGCCCGTGGATGCTGAATTTCAACGAGGCGACCGGTCTCGGGACGCAGAACTCGGTCAACAGTTTCAAATACAACTTCGCCCCCAACTGGATGTTCGGCCCCTATTTCGGGACGGAAGCCCAGTCCGTCTACCAGGCGGCGCAGAGCACCACCGTGACCTGAAGCAATTTACCGAAAGTAGTCACAAGAACACATCTCGTGGTGCACACTCGGGGGGCATGACGCTGACCACCCCCGTGCTGGCGGCCGCGCCCCTCGTCGCCGGCCTTCTGGGGCCCGCGCTGATCGGCGCCGCCCCCGAGCCGCACCCCGGCCGTCAGGCCGCCGTCCCCATGGCGGCGCACGGCGACGTCATCGAGCACGTGGCCGCCCGCGGCCCCGCCGACCAGCGCCGCGTGCTCGACTACTGGACACCCCGGCGCATGTCCGAGGCGTTGCCGATCAGCCTGCTCGGCCTGGTCACCAAGGGCGGCGACCTGCTGGGCGGCCTCACCGGCGCCTCGGGGGTCGGCCTGGCCCCGCAACTCGCCAACGGCTCGCTCCGCCTCGCCCCGGTCAAGCTCCCGTCCGCCGGGGCCGCCCCGTCGCCGGCCGCCGCACCGCGGGCGCGTCACCAGTCCTCACGCCCGCTGGCCACCACCTCCGGCACCCGGTGGGCGGTCGGCGGCGCGGTGGCCAGGACCACCGGCCGGGTCTTCCTCACCATGTCCGGCGTCGACTTCGTCTGCTCGGCCAGCACCGTGCGCAGCGCCAACCGCGACGTCGTCGTCACCGCCGGCCACTGCGTCAAGGACGGCACCGGCGCCTGGGCTCAGAACTGGACGTTCGTCCCCGCCTACGGCATCGGCGGGCGCAAGCCGTACGGGCAGTGGACCGCGCGCCGCATGTTCGTGGCCGGACCGTGGTCGCGCAGCGCCGACGACAGCTACGACGTGGGCATGGTGGCGCTGGCCACCTCCGGCGGCAAGCACGTGACCGACGCGGTGGGCGCGCAGGAGATCGCCTTCAACGCCAAGCGCGGCGGCCACGCCTTCGGCTTCGGCTACCCGGCCGACCCGCCCTACGACGGCCGCCACCTGGTCTACTGCGCCGGCAAGCTGCGCGACGACCCCTACGGCGACACCCGCGACCAGGGCCTCGGCTGCGACATGACGGCCGGCTCCAGCGGCGGCCCGTGGATGTCCGGCTTCGACAGCGCCACCGGCAAGGGCACGATCACGTCGCTGAGCAGCTTCAAGTACAGCAACGACCAGCGCACCATGTACGGCCCGTTCCTGGGCGAGACGGCCAGGAAGCTGTTCCTCACGGCGGAGCGCGCCTGACCTCCGGGCGGCGCAGGTCGTCGACGTAGAGGGCGAGCAGCGCGCCCTCGTCGGGCAGGGCCGAGAACATGATCTGACGGCGCAACTGGGCGATCGTCAGGAGCTTGTCCATCCCGGCCCACGACCAGCTGAACGGCGCGGGCTCCCACAGGTCGGGCAGTGACAGCTTCAGGTGCAGCTCCCGCAGGTCGTCCTGCGACCAGACCGGGCGCACCGCCACCAGGTCCACCAGGCTCTGCCATTCGGCGAGCGCGCACTGCGAGCGCCACAGCAGGGCGTAGCTGCGCCACTCGGTCACCACGTCCTCGTGGCCGGGCATGAACTCGCTGGCCCGCAGCTCGGGGGTGCACGCCAGGGCCAGCACCATGAGGTTGGCCGAGTAGTAGGCGTACCTGCGCTGCGGCCCGGCGATCCACGGCCGGTAGGCGGCGATGGAGGAGTCCTCGCGCGCGTCCAGCTCCCGGAACAGCCGCAGCACCACCGCCCGCCACCCGTCGGCGTCGCCCACGAGCTCCCGCAGGAACGAGACCACGGGCAGCCGCGACGACAGCGTCGCCCACGACAGCAGCGTGCGCAGCAGCCCGTCGTGCACCCCGGTGAGCACCAGACTGGACTCCTGGGCCACCAGCTCGCGCAGCAGCGAGGCGACGAGCCTGGCGATGAGGAACTCGCCGAACGTCGCGTGCACGAACTCGAAGGTGTGCAGCACCTCGTCGTCGCGCACGGCCTGGGCGCGGTGCACGAAGAAGGACCGGGCCACCGCCTCGTGCCCGCCGCCGTGCTGCCTGACCGGCCCCGGCGTGCGCCGCCGCTCCGGCAGCAGCACCTCCAGGTCGGCGTCCACCTCCTCGATGGTGGCCCACTGCCGTCCCCGGTTGAACATCGAGGAGGCCACGAACGACAGCCGGAGCAGCTCCAGCTCCGCCAGCCTGCCCACCTGCTCGCGCGGGTGCAGCTTCTCCAGCGCCCGTTCGGCGAAGCGGGTCATCAGCCGCTCGTACAGCTCGGCCTGCCCCAGCGTGCCGGGTTCGCGGCGCAGCGCGTTGCCGTCGGCGTCGTAGAAGGCCAGCATGAGCAGCAGCAGCGGCTGCCCCGCCAGGTGCCGCTGGGTCATCGCCACGTCCACGGTGAACGGTTCCAGCCCGGCGGCCGGGAAGTAGTCGGCGTTCACCGCGTTCCACACTTCCAGCCAGCGCCGGGTGGCGTCGGCTTCGAACGGCTCCAGCCGGGCCACCACCGTGCCCTCGGGCAGCCCGGCGCGGTTGGCCACGGCGGTGCGCGAGGTGACGACGACCGCGACCGCCCGCCCGGCGTCGGCCTCCCGGTGCTGGAACCTGGCGACCTTCATGAGGTAGTCCGACTGCCGCACCCCGGTCGCCTGCAGCAGCTCGTCGAACCCGTCGAGGATGACCACGGGCAGCGTGCCGCCCGCCGACCCGGCGATGGCGGGCCAGTCCTGGCGCTCGCCGCTCAGGTGGTAGACGGCCTCCTCGATCTGTTCCTGGATGCCGGCCCCCGCCTGCACCTCGCGCAGCGGCACCCGGATCGGCAGGAACGGCGCGTCCCGCAGGCGGGCGGCCAGCACCTTGCTCAGCACCGACTTGCCCGAGCCAGGCTGACCCAGCACGATGAGCGGCGCCTCGGCGGCCGCCGAGGAGGTCAGGAACCCGGCCAGGAACACCGGCAGGTCGGAGCGGACCGGGTGCCCCTCCCACCAGGCGTCGGCGCTCGGGTCGTCGCCCGGCGCGATCTCCGCAGCCCTGAACTGCGGGGTCACGTACGCCTGCGCCAGCGTCGGCAGCCGCAGGCCGATCGGCAGGCCGCCGGTCTCGGCGATGGGCCGCACCAGCGCCGCCTGGTGCAGCCGGTCCAGCACGCCCGGCCGCCCGGGCAGCGTCTCGCCGGAGGCCACCAGCGAGATGAGCCGTTCCAGCTCCGCCATGCCGGGCAGGCTCGGCTGGTGGTCGGCGATGCCCGCCCAGAACGCGAACTCCGGCACGTCCCTGGCCAGCGTGCGGTAGCGGTCGGTGTAGCGGAGCACGGCCATCTCGGCCAGCTCGTCGCCGTAGGCGGCGACCGTCCACTGCCGGTCGTGGTCGCCGAGCCGCTCCCACAGCCCCAGTTCCCTGACGTGGGCCAGCAACTGCTGGCCGAGCCCGAGGTAGTAGCCCCGGACGGCCGCCACCGCCTGCTCGAACGAGCGGTGCGGCGCCGGGCAGAGCGGCGCGGCCAGCTCCCAGTAGTGCCGCCCGCCGCCTTCCCCGCCGTGCAGCTCGCCCGGCGCGAACGGCAGGTCGAGCGTCTCCACGGCCTCGATGTAGGCGGTGACGACGAGCACGGCGTGCGCGGCCTCGAACCGGTCGGTACGGGCCCGCCAGGTGCTCCCGGGACGCCAGTCGCGCCAGCGTCCCAGCAGCTCGGCCCCGAGTTTGACCAGGGCCCCGCGGGCCTCCATCACCCCCGCGACGGGCAGGAGCGCGACTGTCCCGGTGCTGACCAGCGCTTCCAGCGCCGGATCAGCGCCGCCGAGTAATCGGACAGCATCGATGTACCGGTACTTGTCCCCCATGCAGCATCGCCGCCTTGGATGGGCCGTTTGTCAGAGGGTGATACCCGCCAACACCATCACTTTCTCGTAAGTAAGATCTTCCATCGCCGAACGCAGGCCCTCACGGCCGATGCCGGAGTCCTTGACGCCGCCGTACGGCATCTGGTCGGCCCGGTACGACGGCACGTCGCCGATGATCACGCCGCCGACCTCCAGCTCCCGGTTGGCCCGGAAGGCGGCGTCCAGCGACCGGGTGAACACCCCGGCCTGCAGCCCGTAGGCGGAGTCGTTGACCATGGCGTACGCCTCGTCGACGGAGGCGGCCCGCTGCAGCACCATGACCGGCCCGAAGACCTCCTCGCGGCACACCTTGGCGTCGGCCGGCACGTCGGCGAGCACGGTGGGCGCGATCGTGGCGCCCTCGCGGGTGCCGCCGGCCAGCACGCGGGCGCCGGCGTCGACGGCCTCGCGCACCCACTGCTCGACCCGCTCCGCCGCGGCCTCCGAGACCAGCGGGCCGACCTGCGTCTTCTCGTCGGCCGGGTCGCCCGTGACGAGCTCGCCGACGGCCGGGAGCAGGCGCTCGACGAACGCGTCGTACACCGGCTCCTCGACGATCACCCGCTGCACCGCGATGCAGCTCTGCCCCGCCTGGTAGTTGGAGAACAGCGCCACCCGCCGGGCCGCCCAGTCGAGGTCGGCGTCGGCCAGCACCACGGCCGCCGCGTTGCCGCCCAGCTCCAGCGTCACGTGCTTGCGCGGCACCTGGTCGGCGATGGCGTAGCCGACGGGGGCCGAGCCGGTGAACGACACCACGGGCAGCCTCGGGTCGGCGACCAGCGCGGCGGCGCGCTCGTTCTCGATCGGCAGCACGGAGAACATGCCGGCGGGCAGGTCGGTCTCGGCCAGGATCTCGCCGAGCACCAGCGACGACAGCGGCGTGGCCGGCGCGGGCTTGACGATGACCGGCGCGCCCACCGCGATGGCGGGCGCGACCTTGTGCGCGACCAGGTTGAGCGGGAAGTTGAACGGCGTGATCGCCAGCACCGGCCCCTTGGGCACGCGGGAGACGTACGCCAGCCGCCCGGCCGCGGCAGGCTCGGTGTCGAGCCGCTGCACGTCGCCCGACCAGCGCCGGGTCTCCTCGGCGGCGAACCGGAACGTGGAGACGGCCCGGCCGACCTCGCCGCGCGCCCAGAAGATCGGCTTGCCGTTCTCGGCGGTGATCAGACGGGCGATCTCGTCGGCCCGCTCGGCCAGCCGCCGCGACACGTGCGCCAGCGCCTCCGCGCGCACGCGCACCGGCTCGCCCAGCGCCTCCCCGGCCACCGCGCGCGCGGCCGCGATCGCCTCCTCGACCTGCTCGCCGGTCGGCACCGAGTGCCGGCCGACCTCGCGCCCGTCGAGCGGATTGGTCACGCTCAGCTCGGCGTCCCCGGTGGCGGGGCGTCCGGCGAGCCAGAAGGTACGCACGTCCATACCCACGACGTTATGCCAAGCGGACGGAAGGGGATTTACACCAGGCTGCACAAGACTCCCGCCTGGCCCCACCGTTACGTACAAGCCCTCTTGTATACCCACTGTGTAACAGAAGTAGGCCTAATTCGGGATGTTTACCATGCGGAGCGGTTTGAACGGTCTCTGCCCTGGCTAAGTCATCGATGCGGGTCCCTCAGCGCGGCGGGCCCCCGAGCTAGAAAGGCGTGGGCCCATGACCTCCTCGGCGCCGCTTGGGCTCCAGGGCGCCTACCTGCTGGGCGAACGGGCCGGCCAGGACGAGCTTCGTTCCAGATTGCTGGACGTCGCGGTGAACCTGCTGGTCACCGACGGACCCGACAGCCTCACGATGCGCAGGATCGCCACCGAGGCCGGATGCACCACGACCGTCATCTACACGATGTTCGGCAACAGGGAAGGCCTGGCCGAAGCCCTCTACCTGGAGGGTTTCGAGCGCTTCCGGCGCATCCTCGACGCGGTGCCGCAGCGCCGCGACCCCTTCGAGCACCTCACGGCGCTCGGCCCGGCCTACCGGCACGCGTGCCTGTCCGAGCCGGGCTACTACAGCCTCATGTTCGAGCGGGCGATCCCCGGCTTCGAGCCCAGCGAGCGCGCCCGCACCCTCGCCCGGGCGGCGCTCAACATCTTCGACCGGGTGATCGCCGACTGCATCTCGGCCGGGCGGCTCATCCCGACCCAGCCCCGCAAGATCGCCGACGCGCTGTGGGCCGCCGCCCAGGGCGCGATCAGCCTCGAACGCGCCGGCCACCTGCGCGACGGGCGCACCTACGAGGCGGTGACCACGGCCACGATCTGCTGCTACCTGGTGGAGAAGAACTAGCGCCGGCCCGCCTCCAGCGCGAACCACAGCTCCGCCCGCACCCCGGGATCGTCGAGGTCGCGCCCGAGCAGTTCGGCGACCCGCCGCATCCGGTAGCGCAGCGTGTGCCGGTGCACGCCCAGCCGCTGCGCGGCCGCGTCCCAGTGCCCGTTGCACTCCAGGTACGCCCGCAGCGACGCGACGAGATCGGGCCGCGCCCCGTACGCGGTGAGCGGCCCCAGTTGCGCGGCGGCGAACGCCTGCGCGACGGCCGGGTCCAGCAGCCCGACGAGTCCCTGCCCGGCCAGCTCGGCGAACCGCAGCACACCGCCCCGGCTCCCGTCGTACGCGCGCACCGCCTGGTCGATCCCGGCACGCAGCTCCCCGTACCGGCAGGGGCCACTGACGCCCACGCCTCCCTCGACTCCCCCTGCCACCTCGTCGGCCGGCCCTGCCTCCACGAGCACCACGCCCCCGGCTCCGGACCGGCCGGCCCGCGCGCCCGCGTCCTGGGCCGGGTCCGCGGGGAGGCGGGCGGCGAAGGCGACCGGCTCGACGGCCTCCAGCGTCTCCTCCGCGACCGCCAGCACGACGAACGGCTCGCCGGGCAGCAGGCCGCCCAGCGCTCCCAGCACCTCCCGCGCCCGCGCCTCGTCCCCCGCCAGCAGCAGCTCCAGCACCGCCTGCCTGACCCGCCGCCCTGCCTCCCGCTGGGCGCCGCCCTGCTCCAGGGCGAGCGTGAGCAGCGAACCGGCCGCGTTGATCACCGTGTGGGCCACCGGCGTGAACGCCTCCGCGGCGCCCACGGCGAAGAACCCGCGAGGCCGCGCCCCGCCCCCGAGCGGCTGGACCACGACGTGCCCCTCCGGCCCGGACAGCGCCAGGCTGGCGGGCATCCGGGCACCGCGCAACCGGCCGAGCTCGCCCGACACCGCCTCCGCCCGCGCCCCCCGCGTGGCGTGCCGCACCTGCCCGGACTCGTCCAGCAGCACCGCCCACCCGCCGACCTCCCTGGCCAGCCGGTCGACGACCGCGTGCAGCCCCTCGGGCCGCAGCGCCGCCCGCGTCAGCCGCCCCTGCGCCGCGAACGCCCGGGTGATCTCGTCGTACTGCTCGGCCGCCAGCAACTCGCCGACCGCCTTGCCGATCGCGATGAACGGCGTCTCCCTGGGCACCTCCAGCAGCGGCAGCCCGGCCTCCTCGGCGGCTGCCACGAGCGCCGGCGGCACCTCCTCGTGGGAGAGCCCGACCCCGATGCCGAGCCCGGCCACCCCTCGCGCCACCAACCGGGCCACATAGCCCGAAAAATCACCCTCTAGCCGCATCCCCGTGGTGAGGAGGAGTTCGTCGCCCTCCAGGAAAGGCGTCGGATCCTCCAGCTCGCTGACCGCCACCCAGCGCACGACCGAATCCATCGGGCCGGCCAGCGGCCGCAGCCCCATCCGCCGCACCACGGTCCGCAGGGAAGGCGCCATCGCGAGTTGTCCATTCCGGCAAAGGTGAGCACCCATAGTGTGCCATATCGCCCTATCGGAGCAGCCCGGCGACCACCGTACCGTCGAAGCCATGAGCATTCCCCAGGAGCGTCGCCTCGTCACCGCCATCCCCGGCCCCAGGTCGCAGGAGCTGCTGGCCCGCAAGCAGGCCGCCGTCCCGCCGGGCATCGGCACCACGCTGCCGGTCTTCGTGACCCGCGCCGGCGGCGGCGTGCTGGAGGACGCCGACGGGAACGCGCTGATCGACTTCGGCTCCGGCATCGCCGTCACCAACGTCGGCAACTCCGCCCCCAAGGTGGTCGAGCGCGTCCAGAAGCAGGCCGCCGACTTCACCCACACCTGTTTCATGGTCACCCCGTACGAGTCGTACGTGAGCGTCTGCGAGAAGCTGAACGAGCTCACCCCGGGCGACCACGAGAAGCGCACGTTCCTGGTCAACAGCGGCGCCGAGGCCGTGGAGAACGCGGTCAAGGTCGCCAGGCTCGCCACCGGCCGCCAGGCGGTCGTCGTGTTCGACCACGGCTACCACGGCCGCACCCTGCTCACGATGACGCTGACGGCCAAGAACATGCCCTACAAGCAGGGCTTCGGCCCGTTCGCCCCCGAGGTCTACCGGGTGCCGCTGGCCTACCCCTTCCGCTGGCCGACGGGTCCCGAGAACTGCGCGGAGGAGGCCGCCGCCCAGGCCATCGACATGATCGGCAAGCAGATCGGCGCCGAGAACGTGGCCGCCGTGGTGATCGAGCCGATCGCCGGCGAGGGCGGCTTCATCGAGCCCGCCAAGGGCTTCCTGCCGAGGATCGCCGAGTTCTGCCGCGCGAACGGGATCGTGTTCGTGGCCGACGAGGTGCAGACCGGCTTCGCGCGCACCGGTGACCTGTTCGCCTGCGAGGACGAGGGCGTGGTGCCCGACATCATCTGCACCGCCAAGGGCATCGCCGGCGGCCTGCCGCTCGCCGCGGTGACGGGCCGCGCCGAGCTCATGGACCGGGTGCACGCCGGCGGCCTCGGCGGCACCTACGGCGGCAACCCGCTGGCCTGCGAGGCCGCGCTGGGCGTGCTGGAGACCATCGAGGAGGACGACCTGGTCGCCCGGGCCCGCCGCATCGGCGACGTCATGCTCCCCCGGCTCCTGTCCCTGAGCGAGCGTTTCGACGTGATCGGCGACGTCCGGGGACGCGGCGCGATGATCGCCGTCGAGCTCGTCGTGCCGGGCACAAAGGACCCGAACCCGGCCGCCGTGCAGGAGGTCGTCAAGCGCTGCCACGCCGAGGGGCTGCTGGTGCTGACGGCGGGCACGTACGGCAACGTGCTGCGCTTCCTGCCGCCGCTGGTGATCCCCGAGCACCTCCTTGAGGAAGGGCTGGGGATCTTGGAAAAGGCTTTCGCCAGCCTGTAGATAAACCCGCAAATCGGGCATCCAGCTTGTAGCTGGATGCCCGATTTTGTTGGTGTAAGAACCGTCGTCCGGGTAGAGAAATCACCTGGCCTTGACGCGCAGCTAGCGGAGCACGGAGGCGGCCGGGGTTATAACGGATCCGACAAGAAGCCGGGCGAGCGCCTCGGGGAGCGTGATGAACTGGGGTCCGACCAGAACGGCAGGGGAGATGTTGACGTTCGACCCTGAGGGCATGAGCAGCGCTCAACGCCAAGGCGACGCCTGCGTCGTCTGCCACAAGCGATGGCCGCGCCCGCGCGCCCGCGTGGGCCGCTTCCCCGACGACATGACGGCCTTGGCCTGCACCGACTGCGCCGAAGCACTCATGCCGACGCGCATGGCCACCGTCGTGGCCTTCCCGTCCCGCTGACTCACCCCGGGGCAGGTGCCTCACGGCGCCCCCGGGGACGCCGGGGCACTCCCGGGGCACCATGAACCCCGGTGACACCGCACCCGGCCGCTGTGCCGGGTGATGGGACGCCCCGGGGCGGGGGGTCCCGGGGCGTCCCGGCGGGCGCGCTCAGCGGGGGGATGGAGTGCGCCCGCGCTCTACGAGGTCACGGACCGGCCGTCACTTCGTGAGCTCACGCCACCGGGTGGTCCAGGTGGTGTAGTCCACGCACTCTCCTTCGGGCGGACGGCAGTCTCCCGGAGGACGCACCGCGAAGGCGATGCGGTCGAGCCGAGGTGACCTGGTGGCACCGTACGCCTCACAGACGGGTTTGGCCCGCCCTTTGCACGCCTTGGTATTGGCCGGCGCCAGCCCTAGCCACGCGGCGGCGTCACGCTGGGAGCCCGGATCGGTCATCCGGTTGAGCCAGAGGTAGGCACAGCCGGTGTCGGCGACGCCGGCTCCGAGCATCCACGAGTCGACCCAGCCGGTGGCCTTGCGTGCGCTGACCGTCTTGACCGGCTTGTCGGCCTTCTGCAGCAGCATCCGGTGGTAGGGCGTCGCCTGGGCGTAGTCGATCGAGCCGGTGGCGAAGCCCTTGATCAGGTCGAGCGGGTTCTTCCAGTAGGCGCGCTCGTCGTAGCCCCGCAGCCGCTCGGCCGCCCGGTCGAGCTGCGTGGCGGTCAGCTCGAACGGCTGCTCCACGGCGTCGTCGACGAGTGCGGCGTCGGCCAGCGTCAGCGGGCTGTCCTTGAGCATCACCCGCTCGGCCTCGAACGCGTCGCCCAGGTCGCCGCCCCTGACCCGCGTCGGGTCGTAGAGGAACTCGTGATAGCCCCACAGGAACGGCACCCCGTAGGCCTTGCCGGAGTCGCTCACCAGGTCACGCAGCGGCTCCAGGAGATCGTCGTAGCCCTCGATCTCGTCGGTGTCGATGGGCTGCACCTGCTTGGCCTCGATCATGGTGGCCGCCAGCACCGGATCGGCCGAGACCACGTCGTAGGGCCGCTCGGCGAGCCGGGCCGCCATCTCCTCGGGCGTCGAGACGGTGTCGAGCCGGGCCACCCGGCAGCCGGTCTCCTTCTCGAACGTGCCCGTCCAGTTGGCCTGCGGGCTGGTGCCGCCGTATTCGGCATAGCCCCGGTAGGCGAGGATCTGCAGCGTGCCGTCGCGCTGGGTGGGGCTGGCGGTGGGCTTGGGCGACGGCGTGGCCGCGCCGGTGCTGGCCAGCAGGGCCAGGGCGGCCAGGGCCAGGGCGGGAGCGCGTCGGAGATCCACGCCCTGGAGCTTACCGGGGAGCCAGGCGGGCGGGGCCGCACCCTGCCCGCCTGTGGAAAACCTACTTGTTCGTCGGGAACCCGAGGTTGACCCCGCCGTGCGACGGGTCGAGCCAGCGGGAGGTGACGACCTTGCCCCGGGTGTAGAAGTGCACGCCCTCGGTGCCGTGCGCGTGGGTGTCACCGAAGAGCGAGGACTTCCAGCCGCCGAAGCTGTAGAACGCCATCGGCACCGGGATCGGCACGTTGATGCCGATCATGCCGACCTCGATCTCGTTCTGGAAGCGCCGGGCGGCGCCGCCGTCGTTGGTGAAGATCGCGGTGCCGTTGCCGTACTCGCCGGCGTTGATGACCTCCACGCCCTCCTCGTACGAGCCGACGCGGACGATCGCCAGGACCGGCCCGAAGATCTCCTCCACGTGCACCCGCGATCCGGGCCGCACGTGGTCGACCACGGTGGGCCCGAGCCAGAATCCGGCCGTCCCGGCCGCCTTGCCGCCGCCGCGCACGAGGGTCTCGCGCCCGTCGACGACCACCTTGGCGCCCTCCTCGACGGCCACGTCGAGGTAGGAGGCCACCTTGTCGCGGTGCGGCCCGGTGACCAGCGGCCCCATCTCGGACGCGGGGTCGTCGCCGGGGCCGATGGTCAGCCGCTCCACCCGCTCGACGATCTTCTGCACGAGTTCGTCGCCGATCGGGTCGACGGCCAGCACGACCGAGATCGCCATGCACCGCTCACCGGCCGAGCCGAACCCGGCCGACACCGCCGAGTCGGCCACCAGGTCGAGGTCGGCGTCGGGCAGCACGAGCATGTGGTTCTTGGCGCCGCCGAGCGCCTGCACCCGCTTGCCGTGCGCCGACCCGGTCTCGTACACGTAGCGGGCGATGGGCGTGGAGCCGACGAACGAGACGCCGCGCACGTCGGGGTGCTCCAGCAGCCGGTCCACGGCGACCTTGTCGCCCTGCACGACGTTGAACACGCCGTCGGGCAGCCCCGCCTCCTGCCATAGCCGCGCCATCAGCAGCGACGCCGACGGGTCCTTCTCCGACGGCTTGAGCACGAACGTGTTGCCGCACGCGATGGCGACCGGGTACATCCACATCGGCACCATGGCCGGGAAGTTGAACGGCGTGATGCCGTCGACGACGCCCAGCGGCTGCCGGATCGAGTAGGAGTCCACCCGGGTCGAGACGCCCTCGGAGAAGCCGCCCTTGAGTAGATGCGGGATCCCGCAGGCGAACTCCACGACCTCCAGCCCGCGGGCCACCTCGCCGGCCGCGTCGGAGCGCACCTTGCCGTGCTCGGCCGAGATGAGCGCCGCCATCTCGTCGCGGTGGGCGTACATCAGCTCGCGGAAGCGGAACAGCACGTGCGACCGCCTGACGAGCGACGTGTCACGCCACCCGGGGAACGCGGCCGCCGCGGCCGCGACGGCCGCGTCGACGTCCGCCGCCGACGCCATCGCGACGGTGCCGCTGACCTCGCCGGTCGCCGGGTTGAAGATCTGGCTCGTACGCGGGTCGCCGTCGACGAGGGTTCCGCCGATCCAGTGCTTGACTGACTTCACTGCTGAGCCGCCTCCGCGTTGATGACTTCGAGTGCGCCGACGATGATCCCGAGCCCCTCGGCGGCCTCGTCCACCGACAGGGTGAGGGGCGGCGCCATGCGGATCGCGGTGCCGTAGAGGCCGCCCTTGCCCGCGAGCAGGCCGGCCTTCTTCGTCTCCTCCATGAACCGGGCGGCCTGGGCCGGGCTTTCGAGCTCGACGGCGAACATCAGGCCCTTGCCGCGCACCTCCTTGACGATCGGCAGCCGGGTGGCGGCCTCGCGCAGCCCGTCGATGATGATCTTCCCGGTCCTGGCGGCGTTGGCCTGCAGGTCACGGTCGAGGACGTAGTCGAGGGTCGCGTTGGCGGCTGCCATGGAGATCGGGTTGCCGCCGAAGGTGGACAGGCCGACGGCGGGCAGGGCGTCCATCAGGTCGCCGCGGGCCACGATGCCGCCGACGGCGAACCCGTTGCCCAAGCCCTTGGCGAAGGTCATCATGTC
This sequence comes from Nonomuraea sp. SBT364, assembly GCF_001083785.1. Classification (GTDB taxonomy): domain Bacteria; phylum Actinomycetota; class Actinomycetes; order Streptosporangiales; family Streptosporangiaceae; genus Nonomuraea. The sequence continues at coordinate 10,286 of NZ_LAVL01000085.1, read as the reverse complement.
CGGCGTCACACCGTGGTTGTGGATGCCGAAGAACGCGCTGCCGGTGCGTCCCCAGCCGGTCTGCACCTCGTCGGAGACGAACAGGATGCCCTGCTCGTCCAGGACCTCCTTGTAGGCGGCGAACAGCCCGTCGGGCGGCATGGTGAACCCGCCCACGCCCTGGATCGGCTCGGCGATCAGCGCGGCGACGTCGCCCGCGACGGCGGTGGCCAGCACGTGGCGCAGGTCTTCGGTGCACGCCTGGATGTAGTCGGCGTCCGACAGCCCCTTGAACTGGGTCAGGTGCCGGTCGGCGCCGTGCAGGAAGTGCGCGTTGAGCGGGGAGAGCGAGTTGTTCTTCCAGGACCGGTTGGAGGTGACGCTGACGGCGCCGAAGCTGCGGCCGTGGTAGCTCTGCCGCATGGCCAGCACCTGGTCGCTCTTGCGCGCGTAGGTGGCCAGGAGCAGGGCGGTCTCGTTGGCCTCGGTGCCGGAGTTGGTGAAGAACACCTTGGCGTCGGGGATGCCGGACAGCCTGGCGATCTTCTCGGCGAGCTCGACCTGACCGCGCAGCAGGTAGACGGTGCTGGTGTGCACGACGCCGGTGGCGAGCTGCCGCTCGACGGCCTCGCGCACCTCCGGCACGTCGTAGCCGATCATGTTGGTCAGGATGCCGGCGAAGAAGTCGAGGTAACTCTTGCCGTCGGCGTCGACGACACGGTTGCCCTTGCCGCTGACGATCTCGATGGGCTCGTCGTAGTTGAGGCTCAACCAGGCGGGGATCACGGCCCGGTGGCGCGCGAGAAGCTCGGACATGTCTTGAGTATCGCTTCTGCCGCGACCACCCCGGAACGGCAAGGTGTCGGCCTGTCACCGAATCGGCTTACACACTGTCGACCCGGCGCCCAGAAGAGGTTTGGTCGGGATTGGCGATGGTATGGCTACGTCTAGCAGGGAATATGTGAGATCGCCCCTCCAGGGGGAAGCCTTCTGGAGCACCGTCCAGAAGACGCTACAGGCGGTCTGGCGACGGTCGTAAGACCGCCGGATCGGGGGAACCCAATGCGCAAGACGCTCACGGGTCTGGGGCTGGCCTTCTTCCTGACGCTCGCCCCGGCCGCGGCCGCTACGGCGGACACGCCCGTTCAGGCCGCGCAGAGCCAGGTCAACCCGTCACCTCAGCCGAACGACACCCGCGACCAGGGCGGCAGCAACGCCGGCCTGTGGGGGCTGCTGGGCCTGCTGGGCCTGCTGGGCCTCACCGGGATGCGTAAGCAGAAGAGCCAGGTCGGCACGGCGGAGCACGTCACCAACCGGCCGCACCGTAACCCGTAAGGGCCTAGCGCGGGATCCCCGTGCCGGCGAGTCCGGCACGGGGATTCCCCGTCCCCTAGGGGATCTCCCGTCCGCCTGGCGGCGTACGGGAAGCGGGGGCCCTACACCGCCGGAGGCACGGCCGAAGCCCACTGACGGGCGACGACCGGCACCGGCCCGCTCGGCCACCATCGGGTCATCACCACATCAGGACCCGAGGAGACCGCGATGACGATGACCGTGGACCACGCCCCCGCGACCACCCGCCCCGGCCCGCCCAGACTGGACCGCACCCAGCTCCGCCAGGCCCAGCAGGACACGCTCGACACCCCGCGGATGAAGTACAGCCTGCTGGCCAAGATGATGTTCAAGCCCGTGGACCTCATGTACGGCAAGGAGGGCTCGTACACGAAGTTCGCCATGCTGGAGATCATCGCCAGGGTGCCCTACCAGGCGTGGGAACGCATGGGCTACTGGGCCGTGCACCGCCACAGGGGCCGCTCGGCGCTGGCCCGCCGGGTCTTCGAGCGGATCGTGGAGGCCCGGGCCGACCAGGACAACGAGCAGTGGCACCTGCTGATCATGCAGGACCTGGTCCAGCGCGCCGGGCACAAGCAGAGCCTGCTGCCGCACCGGGCGGCGCCCTGGCTGATCGCGTTCTTCTACTACCACGTGTCCTGGGTGCTGTTCCTGGTCCGGCCCGACTGGAGCTACCGGCTCAACGCCGAGTTCGAGGACCATGCGGAGCACGAGTACATGACGTTCGTGGCGGACAACCCGGACCTGGACTTCGTCCCCGACCCGGGCACCTACGCCGCCGAGTACGGCCGCTACCGCTCGGTGGCCGACCTGCTGCGGCAGATCGGCCACGACGAGCGGACGCACAAGCTCGACAGCCTGGAGGCCATGCGCGAGCCCCGTGTCCGCTAAGCGCTCACCGGGTGGGGAGCGGTGTCCGGGGCGGGGGCGGCGGGCCGGATCACGGCGAGCGCCAGCAGGGCCGCCGCCAGGCAGAACCCGGCTCCCACCCAGGAACCCACGTGCATCGCGTCGGTGAACGCCGCCTTGGCGGGCTCGACCAGCGCGGGCACGTCGAACGCGACGCCGATGGACTCCCTGGCCGCCGCCGGCGCGTCCGCGGGCATGGACGAGGTGAACACCCCGGCCAGCACGCTGCCCAGGATCGCGATGCTCATGGCCAGGCCGACCTGCTGGACGGTGTCGTTCATGGCCGAGCCGACACCGGCGTGCTCCAGCGGGATCGCGTTCATCAGCGACGCGTACGCCGAGGGTCCGGCCAGCCCGCCGCCGACGCCCATGAGCACGAGCCCGATCAGCAGCCCCAGGTAGCCGGTGGTCGATGCCATCACCACGAAGCCGCCGGCCATGACGACCAGCCCGGCGGCGATCAGCGCCCGGTTGCTGACCTTCTGCCCGAGCCCGGCGCCCAGCCCGTTGAAGATCGCCGCCGCCACCGCGTACGGCAGCAGCGACAGCCCGGCCCTCATCTCCCCGTAGCCCAGCACGAACTGCAGATACTGCGTCAGTATCAGCATCACCGCCCCCGCCCCGAAGGACATGAGCAGGATCGAGAACGAGGCCCCGCTGAAGTTGCGGTCCCTGAACAGCCCCAGCGGCAGCATCGGATGCGCCGAGCGGCGCTCCCACCACACGAACACGCCCAGCGTGACCACGGCCAGCGCGATGATCACCGGATCGAAGTCCCGCTCGATGATCACGTAGACGGCCGCGGTCAGCCCGACCACCGACAGCACCACGCCGACGGGGTCGATCCTGCGCCCGGCGCTGCGGGTCTCCGGCATCAGCACCACGGCGGCCACGATGGCGATCACCGCGATGGGGATGTTCAGCAGGAACACCGATCCCCACCAGTAGTGCTCCAGCAGGAAACCGCCCAGCGTCGGCCCGATGATCACGCTGATCATCGCCACGCCGCCCCACACGGCCATGGCCTTGCGCCGTTCCTCCTCGTCGAAGACGGTCATCAGGATGGACAGCGTCGACGGCATCAGGACGGCCCCGCCGACCCCCATGAGCGCACGCGACCAGATGAGCTGCCACGGCTCACCGGAGAGCACGGCCAGCACCGAGGCCCCGCCGAACAGCGCCAGCCCGATGATCAGGAAGCGCCGGCGGCCGAACCGGTCCGACAGGCTCCCCGCCGTCAGCAGCAGCCCGGCGAAGGCCAGCACGTACGAGTCCAGGATCCACTGGATGTCGGACGGCGTCGCCCCCAGGTCCCGGATCAGGGACGGGATGGCCAGATTGAGCACCGTGCCGTCCACGGACAGCACCAGCAGCGACAGACAGAGTACGGCGAGAACCCACCAGCGACGGGGGTCTCGCACAGCGTTCGATTTCACTCGCACACTGTACGACAAACCTCGCACACTGTACGAGTGGATTTATCCTGGGAGAGTGACCAAGCAGTTCAGCTCCGTCTGGCTCCGGGAGGCCCGTCCCGCCAAGAGCACCGGCCGCAGCCGCGACGAGATCGTCCGGGCCGCCGTCGAGCTCCTCGACGCCGACGGCCTCGACGGCCTCAGCATGCGCAGGCTCGGCGCCAAGCTCAGCGCGGGCGCGACCAGCCTCTACTGGTACGTGGCCAACAAGGACGAGTTGCTGGAGCTGGTCTACGACGAGGTGTGGGGCGAGATGCGGCTGCCCGACCCCACGGAGACGACCTGGCGCGCCACCGCGTCGGTGTTCGCCCACAGCATGCGCCGGCTGATCCTGCGCCACCCCTGGACGACCCGGCTCATCGGCCGCCTGCCCGCGCTCGGCCCCAACGCGCTCGGCGCCGCCGACACCCTGCGCAGGAGCTTCCACCTGGCCGGCTTCGAGGGCCTGGAGATCGACTACGCCAACACGACGCTGACCTCCTTCGTGTTCGGCATCACGATCCCGGAGGTCGCCTGGACCCAGGCGATGGCCGAGACCGCCTACCACGAGGACAGCATGCGCGAGGCGGTCGCCCTGCTCGCGGCCGACTACCCGGACCTGGCGAGCCGCATGAACGAGGTGCATAGCGCCGACACCGACGCGGTGCGCGAGATGGCGTTCAGCTTCGGGCTCGGAGCCGTCCTCGACGGGCTCGCGGCACGCCTGATCACCTAGCAGGTTGTCAGCCTCAGCCGTCTCGATCTTACAAGCTGATCGGATAGGCTCGCCTCGTGCTCCCCACCATCGCCGACATCCTCGCCCTGGAGAGCGTCCGCCGGGGCAACCCCCGCGTGGTCGCGGGCGCGGACCGGCTCGACACCCGCGTCCGGTGGGTGCACGTGGGCGAGATCGCCGACATCGCGCAACTGCTGCGCGGCGGCGAGCTGGTGCTCACCACCGGCGTGGCGCTGCCCGACGACCCCGAGAAGCTGGCCGACTACATCGGCGAGCTGTCCTCCGTCGGCGCCTCCGGGCTCATCGTCGAGCTGGGCCGCCGCTTCGTCCGCGAGCTGCCCCGCGCCGTGGTCAAGTCGGCGGAGGAGCACGGGCTGCCGCTGATCGTGCTGACCCGCGACACCCCGTTCGTGCAGATCACCGAGGCGGTGCACGCCCGGATCATCGACATCCAGCTGGAGGAGCTGCGCGCCTCCGAGCAACTGCACGAGGTGTTCACCGAGCTGTCGGTCGAAGGCGCCTCACCGGCCGAGGTGCTGGCCCAGGTCGCCAGGCTGTCCGGCCGCCCGGTCCTGCTGGAGAACCTCGCCCACCAGGTGCTGGCCTGCGAGTCGGCGGGCCGCGACACCGGCACGCTGCTGGCCGGCTGGGAGACCAGGTCCCGCGCGGTCGCCCCGGCCGAGCGCACCGCCTACGACGCCGCCTCCGGCTGGCTGGTCACCACCGTCGGCGCCCGCGGCCAAGACTGGGGCCGGCTCATCCTGCTCTGCGACGCCCAGCCCTCACCGCGCGAGCTGGTGCTGGCCGAGCGCGCCGCCACCACGCTCGCCCTGGGCCGCCTGCTGGAGCGTCACCAGGAGTCGCTCGAACGCCAGGCGCACGGCACGATCATCACCGGCATCCTCACCCACGCCTACGCCGACCCCGACGAGGCCGCCGCCCGCGCCAGGGCCGTCGGCGTCCCGCTCACCGGCCGCAGGCTGGTCAGCGTCGTCATCCGCCCGACCGACCCGGCCGAGCAGGCCCTCGACGGGCAGGCCGAGCTCGGCGAACTGGCCGAGGCGACCGCCGCCGCCTGCCGCGAGGCCCGGCTGCCCGCCCTGGTCGGCGCGCTCGACCAGGACCGGGTGGGCGTCCTGCTGCCGCTCCCCCCGCGCACCGCCGTCGAGCCCGCGCTGACCGCGCTCGCCGAACGGCTGCGCGCGCTGTGGAAGTCCGGCGGCGCGTTCGTGCTCGCCTCCGGCTCCGTGGTGGAGTCCATCCGGGACGTCCGGCGCAGCTTCCTGGAGGCGGAGCAGGTGGCCGACGTCGCGGTCCGCCAGCCCGACGGCCGCCCCTTCTACCGGCTGCCCGACCTGCGCCTGCGCGGGCTGCTGCACCTGCTGCGCGACGACGCCAGGCTGCAGACGTTCGCCGAGCGCGAGCTGGGCGCGCTGCTGGCGCACGACGCGCAGCGGGGCGGCGACCTGACCCGCATCCTGCGCATCTACCTCGACGCCGGGCGCAACAAGGCCGTGGCCGCGCAGAAGGCCCACCTGTCCAGGCCCGCCTTCTACGACCGGTTGCGCCGCCTGGAGCGCATCCTCGACACCGACCTGGACGACTCGGAGTCCTGCCTGTCGCTGCACGTCGCGCTGCTGGCCCTGGAGTCGTTCCGGCGCAACGCCCGCTCCGAATAGCCGCTGCCCGTTCCCGGCCTTACGGTCTGCGATGTGCCCCTGTATTTCAATCCCCTGGAGGCGGCGGCGTACCGGCTGTCCCTCGTGCCCCCGATGTTCGACTACTTCGGCGCCCTGGGCGTGCACGCGCTGATCGCGGCGGCGCGGCTGGGCCTGTTCGAGGCCCTGCGCGACGGGCCGCTGACCGGCGGCGAACTGGCCGACGCCCGCGGCCTGGACCCCCGCGCCACGCGGGTGCTGCTCGACAGCCTCGCCGGGCTCGGCTACCTGCGGCGGCGGCGCGGCCGCTACCGGCTGAGCCGCACCTCGCGCCGCTGGCTCGTCACCGGCTCGGCCACCTCCCTGCTGGAGGGGCTGGCCTTCTGGGAGCGCACGGCCTGCGTGATCTGGCCTGAGACGGAGAAGGCGATCCGCGACGGCACGCCGCCCGTCCCCCTCTACACCCGGACCGAGCACGACCCCGAGCTGTCGCGCTCGTTCCAGGCGTGGACGGCGGCGCTGGCCGGGCAGCAGGCCCCGGCCGCGGCGCGCGCCATCCCCGTCCCCCGGCACGCCCGCCGGGTGCTGGACGTGGGCGGCAGCCACGCCCTCTACAGCCTGGCGCTGCTGCGGCGCCATCCTGCGCTGCGCGCCACCGTGCTCGACCTGCCGCAGGCACTCCGGTCGGCGGCCGAGCACCCCCGCCTGACGCTGCTCGCCGGCTCGTTCCTGGACGACGACCTGGGCGACGGGTACGACGTCGTCCTGCTGTTCAACGTCATCCACGGCCTGGACGACACCGAGACGGCGGCGCTGCTGCGACGGGTGGCCGCCGCCCTGAACCCCGGCGGGATCGTGGTGATCGGCGACCAGTTCGACGACCGCCTCCTGCCGGGGCGGGCCAGCCTCGGCCTGATGCGGCTGCTGGACCTCAACTACCTGGTCGCGTGCGGCGGCCGGGTGCGAGGGTTCGCCCAGGTGGCGGGCCTGTTACGGGAGGCGGGCTTCCGCCGTCCGCGCCACCGCCGCCCCTGGCGCTCCCCCGTCACCCAGCTCGCCCTCGCCAGAACCCCACGCTAGGAGCCGGCGCTGGAACCCAACGCTGGAACCCCGGGCCGGAACCCCGGGCCGGAACCCCGGGCTGGAACCCCGTCACCCCATCAGAACCCCATCGCGTCCCGGACCTCGTCCAGCGTCTTGACGGCCCGCTCGCGGGCCCGCGCGTTGCCGTCGGCGAGCACCGTCCTGGCCTCGGCCACGGTGTGCTCGCGGCGGCGCGCCCTGATCGGGGCCAGGAAGTCGTTGACCGCCCCGGTGGTCAGCTTCTTGAGCTCGGCCGCGCCGCCGTACCCGATCTCGTCGGCGAGCTCCCGCTGCGGCCGGCCCAGGCACAGCGACGCCAGCGTGAGCAGCCCGGCCACGCCCGGCCGGTTCTCCTCGTCGAAGGTGATCAGCCGCTCGGAGTCGGTGGGCGCCTTACGGATCAGCGCGGCCGTCTCGTCAGGGGTGGCCGACAGCGCGATCGCGTTGCCGCGGCTCTTGCTCATCTTGCCGCCGCCCAGCCCCGGCAGCAGCGGCTGCTCGCCCATCATCGCCTCCGGCACCGGGAACACCGGCCCGTATCGTTCGTTGAACCGCCGCGCCACCAGCCTGGTCGTCTCCACGTGCGGCAACTGGTCCTTGCCGACCGGCACCAGCGTGCCCTTGCAGAACAGGATGTCGGCCGCCTGATGCACCGGATAGGTGAACATCAGCCCGCTCACCACCTGCTGGCTGCTGTGCGCGATCTCGTCCTTGACGGTCGGGTTGCGCCCCAGCTCGGCCACCGACACCAGACTCAGGAACGGCAGCATCAACTGGTTGAGCTCGGGGACAGCGCTGTGCTGGAAGATCGTGACCTTGGCCGGGTCGATCCCGACGGCCAGGTAGTCCAGCAGCAGGTTGTCGATGTTCTCCTGGATCGCGCCCGGCAGATCCCGGTCAGTGATCACCTGATAGTCGGCGACGAGGACATACATCTCGTACGTGTCCTGCAATCGCACCCGGTTGGCCAGCGAGCCGAAGTAGTGGCCGAGATGGAGCGGCCCGGTCGGACGGTCTCCGGTGAGAACGACGTGGTCCATTTTTCTGCTCCTCCGAACGGATTCATGCCGTCCCGGGGGAGCCCGTCGCGCCGGGCCGCCCTGAGGACGGCCCGTGCATGTGAATCTCAGCGGCCGTCTCGCGGCCACCACCACATGCTGATGCGCTTCATGCACTCATTGTAGGGGTCGAGTCAAAGGCACCAGCCATACCCGGTGTCAATCTCGTAACCTCTCCGACCGTTTGGCGTGTTTCGCAGACCCCGGGACCAAGATCTCGTCAGGATGGGTCGGATTGTTTTCCGCCCTCTGGAGTTCTGATGTCTCGACGCACTCTCGTCGCCGGCTTGGCCATGGCCGCGACGTTCACGGTGTCCACCGTGCCAGGCGCCGCCGCGGAGCAGGTGGCGGTGAAGTTCCCGTCGGCCAAGTTCCCGCTCGGCCCTCGCTCGGTGCCCACCAAGACCATGACCAGCGTCGCGCAGGGGATCGACCTGTACGACGTGAAGGCCGGATCCTCGACCGACGGCTACACGGTGACCGTGCTCATGCCGAGCGGCCGCGACTACGGAACCCGCGCCACCGCCGAGGCCAGGGTGGCCGAGGTCGAGGCCGCCGGTGAGACCGCGAGCCTGCAGAAGGTCATCCGCCCGCAGGTCGCCGACGCGCCCGCACAGGAGATCTACATGGTCCGCGTGGGCCTGTGGTCCTTCAAGGACAAGGCCAAGGCCGACAAGACGGCCAAGAAGCTCAAGGAAGCCGGCCTCAAGGTCAAGACCGACTACCTCGGCGACGACGGCCTCAAGACCACCGGCCCGTGGAACGTCAAGGTCGTCATGATCGACTCGCGGACGTTCCGCGGCTCTTACGCCGCCTCCCTGGGCACCAGCGTCGCCAAGCGCGAGACCGTCTCGGCGATGGCCAAGGCGCAGGGCGCCATCGCGGCCATCAACGGCGGCTTCTTCAACATTCACACCGCCAAGGAGCTGCGCGGCGAGCCGGTCGGCGCCTCCGTGGTCGCGGGCCGGCTCCTCAGCGAGGCCGTCCCCGGCCGCTCCGCCGTCGTCCTGCGCGGCCGCACCGCCCGCATCACCGAGCTCGAGTCGGCCGTCACCGCGGTCTCGCAGGACGGCGCCCGCGCCCCGGTCGCCGGCGTCAACCGCGCCGCCGTCGCCGACGAGCTCGTCCTCTACACCGAGGAGTACGGCGCCAAGACCCCGGCCGACGGGGGCGCCGACGTCGTCCTCGACGCCGCCGGCAAGGTCGTCGGTGTACGCGCGTCCGGCTTCGCGGTGCCCAAGGGAGGGCGCGTCCTGCACGGCAGCGGCGCGGCCGCCGACTGGCTCAACGAGCACGCCTGGGAAGGCTGGAACGTCCAGGTCAACACCAAGCTCACCGACCTGCGCACCGGCAAGACCCTCAAGCTGACGCCCGACCTGCACGTGGTCGCCGGCGGCGTCGGCCTGGTCCGCAACGGCCGCACCAAGATCACGGCCAAGCGTGACGGGCACGACTCCGTCAACATGATCCTCCGCCGCCACCCGCGCACCCTGCTGGGCACGACCCGCAACGGCAGCCTCATCCTGGCCACCATCGACGGCCGCAAGCCCGGCATCACGGTCGGCGCGAGCTTCACCGAGGCCGCCCAGCTCATGCGCTGGCTCGGCGCCACCCAGGCGATCAACCTGGACGGCGGCGGATCCACGGCGATGGTGGTGGGCAAGAAGGTCGTCAACCAGCCGGCGGACGGCAGGGAGCGCGCCGTCGGCGACGCCCTCCTGGTCCTGCCGCAGTGATCGCCTTCCCTTCGTCCCCACGCTGAGAATCGGCCCTGCCTCCACGTCATGGAGGCAGGGCCGATAGCGTCTCGCCGTAGTACGCCAAGACCTGGCGCACGCCGCCACAGGCGCACAACGCAAAAAAGGGGCTCCCACCCCGGGAACCCCATTCCTCGCTGAATGCGGAGAGGGCCCCTGACACACAAGGTGTCAAAGGGGCCCTCTCACGAAAGATTGTCCGGCGGTGACCTACTCTCCCACACCCTCCCGAGTGCAGTACCATCGGCGCTGAGAAGCTTAACTTCCGGGTTCGGAATGTAACCGGGTTTCTCCTCCCC
>NZ_LAVL01000084.1 GCF_001083785.1 Nonomuraea sp. SBT364 | reverse complement strand
GGGAGGGGCGGAGCGGTTGACTAGGGGGATGCGTGCCATCGTGATCGCCGCCCAGGGCGGCCCAGAGGTTCTCGAGTACGTCGAGCGTCCCGATCCGGAGCCGGGTGCCGGGGAGGTGGTGGTGCAGGTCGCCGCGAGCGGCGTGAACTTCATCGACATCTACCACCGCTCCGGCCTGTACCCGCTCCAGTTGCCGAGCGGGATCGGCTCGGAGGGCGCGGGGGTGGTGTCCGCCGTGGGGCCCGGGGTGGACGGGGTCGCCGTGGGCGACGCCGTGGCGTGGGCCTCGGTGATGGGCTCGTACGCGGAGAAGGCCGTGGTGCCGGCCGACCGGGTGGTGCCGGTGCCCGACGGGGTGCCGGTCGACCTGGCGGCGGCCGTGATGCTGCAGGGCATGACGGCGCACTACCTCACGCACTCCACGCACGAGGTGAAGCCGGGCGACACGGTGCTGGTGCACGCGGCGGCGGGCGGGGTGGGGCTGCTGCTCACGCAGCTGGCCAAGCTCAGGGGCGCGCGGGTGCTGGCGACGGCGTCGACGGAGACGAAGGAGAAGCTGGCCCGCGAGGCCGGGGCGGACGAGGTCAGGCACTACGACGACTTCGCGCGGGCGTGGCGCGGCGAGGTGGACGTGGTCTACGACGGGGTGGGCGCCACGACGTTCGACGCGGGGCTGGAGGTGCTGCGCCGGCGGGGGCTGATGGTGCTGTACGGGGCGGCGAGCGGGCCGGTGCCGCCGGTGGATCCGCAGCGGCTGAACCGGGCCGGTTCGCTGTTCCTGACCCGGCCGACGCTGGTCGACTACGTGGCCGAGCGGGAGGAGCTGCTGTGGCGGGCGGCCGATCTGTTCGGCTGGATCGCCTCCGGTGAGCTCAGGGTCGACGTCTCGCAGCGTTACCCGCTGGCGGAGGCGGCCCGGGCGCAGGAGGATCTGGCCGCCCGCCGCACCACGGGGAAGCTGCTTCTCATCCCTTAATCTGACCCGCATGGACATAGCGGGATTCGCCCTTGTTGTCGCTCTGCTGACCGTGACGCCGGGGCTCGACACGGCGCTCATCCTGCGGACGTCGCTGCTGGCCGGCAGGCGTGCGGCGTGGGGGGTGACGCTGGGGATCCAGCTCGGGACGCTGGCGTGGGGGCTGGTGACGGCCGCCGGGCTGTCCACGTTGCTGGCGGCCTCGCAGCTCGCCTACGACGTGCTGCGCTGGGCGGGAGCGGCGTACCTGGTGTGGATGGGGGTGCGCATGCTCCTCGTCAGGAAGGACGCGCACGTGGAGGCGCCCGCCGAGCGGGAGGTGAGGTTCCGCACCGGGTTCCGGCGCGGGCTGGTCACCAACCTGCTCAATCCCAAGGTGGGCGCCTTCTACGTGGCGATGCTGCCGCAGTTCCTGCCGTCGGACGCGCCGCACGCGGGGTCCGGGCTGCTGCTGGCGGGGGTGCACGTGGCCGAGGGGCTGGTGTGGAGCGCGGCGCTGATCGCGTTCGCGGCCGCGATGAGCGGGCTGCTGCGGACGCCGTCCGTGCGCCGGCTGCTCGACCGCGTCACGGGGCTGGTCATCGTGGGCTTCGGCGTACGGCTCGCGGTGGACTGATCGCCGATGACCGGCGTCAATCCCACGGCCAGTCGAGCAGGCGGGCGCCGAGGACGGCCGTCTCCAGCGTGAAGCGCTGGGTGGGGTCGTCGGGCGAGAAGCCGGTCAGGCGGCGGATGCGCTGCAGCCGGTAGGTGACGGCGCGGGCGCTGAGCCCCAGCCTGCGGGCGGCGGCCGTCTGGTTGCCCTGGGCGGCGAAGACGGCCTCCAGGGTCTCCAGGAGCGGCCCGTGACCGCCACGGGCGTCCAGCAGCGGGCTCAGCACGCTGGTCACCAGGTCTTCCATGGCGCTCCTGTCACGCAGCAGCACAGGGAAGACGAGCAGGTCGGCGGCCTTGACCACGTCGTGCTTGAGCCCGAGCCGATCGGCCAGGTCGAGGGCCCCGGCGGCCTCACGGTAGGAGGCGACGATGCCGCCCGGGCCGCGCTGCGGCCGTCCGACGCCGACGCGCCAGCCTGCCGGGAAGCGGGCCCGTACGTGATGGGTGAACTCGCCGACGGCGGCGGGCAGCGTGGCGGGGACCACGCAGACGAGCAGGCCGTCGCGGACGGCGAGCAGGATGTTGTGGGAGCCGAACCGGGCGACGAGGTCGCGCTCGATGCGGTCGGGCTCGACCTCCCGCAGGCCGCGGGCGGCGGCCACGACGTACGACTCGGCCAGGCGCAGGCCGAAGTGCTCGGCGCGTTCGGCGAGGCGTTCGGCGCGGCCCAGCAGCAGGTCGTCGACGAACTGCCGGCGCTCCTCGGAGGCGTCGCGCAGGGCGGTGAGCTGGGCCTGCTCGTACCCGGCCAGGAGCGCGGCGACCGCCCTGCGTAAGGCGGGCAGCACGCCGGGGAGCCCGTCGGCGGCGGCGACGGCGGCGTCGACCAGGGCCGGGAGCGGGACGCCCAGTTCGGCGGCCCGGCCCCCGGCGGCGCGGTTGGCGTCGAGCGCGGCCCGATCCGGCAGCCGGCCGCTGCGGGCGGCCGCCCGGAGCGTGTGAAGGTGCCCGCCGAGCAGCTCAGCGAGCACCTCAGGGGGCACGGTCAAACTCCTATGTCGCGCCTGTCGAAGGCGAGTACGGCGGTGAGCACGAGCACGGCGATCGCGCCCGCCAGCACAAGGTAGTCCCCTGCCGGAAGGCCCTGGTAGAGGGGCCGGCCGGTGGCGTAGTAGTGGAACGGCGAGATCCACTTGAGCCAGGCGATCGCCTCGACGTTCTGGCCGACGGTGACGACCACGTAGCCGAGCACGGCCCACACGCCGCCCAGCGCCAGCGAGGGGGCGCGGCGCCCGGACGCCGCTCCGGCGGCCAGTGTGACGCTGCCGAAGAAGAGCCCGACCAGGTAGACGCCGGTGTGGGCGGCGACCAGCCGGTCGAGTCCGACGCCCAGCGCCACGCTCTCGGCCAGCGCCCAGGTGACCAGCAGCGTGATGACCGCCACCGCCAGCAGGCCGAGCGCGAAGGCGGCGAAGCGCTGCAGGAGCAGCCGCCGCCGGTCCACCGGCAGCGTGACGACGAGCTCCAGCGTGCCCGCCTCCTCGGGCTGCGCGATGGCGCGGTTGGCGATGAGCATCGCGCACACCGTGAACAGCATCGGCACGAACAGCTGGTAGACGACCGACTGCAGGTAGCCGAGGCCGCTGGTCATGTCCTGCAGCCCGCCCATGAGGTCGCGGAGCGCGCCGGGGAACTTGGCGAGCGCCTGCGCCCCATAAAGATCAGGATTCCCCGAAATATTGGGATAAATGCTCAAATACATGGCCATGAAGGCGCTGATGCCGATCGTCCACCAGATCAGCGACCGCCTGAACTCACGCAGGCTCTTGGCGATCATCGTCCCTCCCCTCGTCGCTGTAGTAGGTGAGGAAGATCTCCTCCAGATCGGGCTCCTCGCTGACCAGGTGCACCACGGTGAACCGGGCGGCCGCCTTGACCAGCGCGTCCGGCCGTCCGTCGATCGTGCAGCGCAGCCCGGCGCCCTCCACCCGCAGCTCCCGTACGCCGGGCAGGTCGGCGAACGCCTCGGCCGGGACCGGCGCGTCGAAGTGCAGTTCCACTCGCCGCATCGCCTTCTCCCGCAGCGCCGCCACGTTCTCGACCGCCACCAGCCGCCCGGCCCGTACGATGCCGACCCGGTCGGAGACGTGCTCCACCTCGGCCAGCACGTGCGAGGACATGAGCACGGTCCTGCCGGAGGCGCGCACCTCGCGCACCATGGTCAGGAACTCCTGCTGCACCAGCGGGTCGAGGCCGCCGGTCGGCTCGTCGAGGATGAGCAGGTCCGGCTCGTGCATGAACGCCTGGATGAGCCCGATCTTCTGCTTGTTGCCCTTGGAGAGCTTGCGCATCGGCACGGACAGGTCGGCGTCCAGCCGCTCGGCCAGCGCCTCGATCCGCGCGGCCGGCACGCCGCCGCGTACCCGGCCGAGGAAGGCCAGGTAGTCCGCGGCCCGCTCCCTGCCCTCCAGCGCCAGCTCGCCCGGCAGGTAGCCGATCCTGGCGCGGACGGCGGCCTCCCGCGAGCCGGCGCCGAGGACGCGGACGTGGCCACGGGTGGGCCTGATCACGTCAAGCAGCAGCCGGATCGTGGTGGTCTTGCCCGCGCCGTTCGGCCCGAGATAGCCGAAGATCTCCCCCGGCCGGATCTCCAGGGTGAGGTCCTCCAGGCCCCGGCGCCTGCCGTAGTACTTGGTCAGCCCTTCGGCCCGCACCACCGCTGTCATGCCGGAATGATGCCGCCCGGGGCGGCGTCCCGTCACCGGCCGGGTCCGGCATGGACGGGACCGCTTCCCTTCCGACACCCGGTAACCCGTTAATCCGGAATTCCGGAGTAGAGTGCTGACGTGGAGATCGAAGAACGGTTGAGCGCGCTGGAGGCCCGGGTCGCCGCCCTGGAGGGCAGACCGGCCACCGCGGTCACCGCCGCCGACGACACCGGCCGCGTCGTCTACGGCGGCGAGGCCAGCCTGGGCGGTTACCAATGGAAGTGGGAGGCCGTCCGCTCCCCCGGCTGGCTCGTCGAGCAGCCGGCCGCGCCGCTCGCCGCCGTGCTCGCCGCGGCCGGGCACCCGGCCAGGCTGCGCATCCTGCAACTGCTGCTCGCGGGCCCGCGACCCATCGCCGACCTGCAGGGCGAGCTGGCGCTGGCCTCGCAGGGGCAGCTCTACCACCACCTCAAGACGCTCGCCTCGGCCGGCCTGGTCGAGCAGCCGGAACGCGGCGTCTACCGGGTGCCGGCGCAGGCCGTCTTCCCGGTGCTGGCCCTGGCGGCCGCGGCCACGGACGTCGCCGGCCGGGAGTGAGGGACGTGGAGACCGCGTTCGTGCTCGGGGGCGGCGGCCTGCTCGGCGCCCACGAGGTCGGCATGCTGCAGGCGCTCGGCGAGGCGGGCATCGCCGCCGACCTGGTGGTCGGCACCTCCATCGGGGCGCTCAACGGGGCCCTGCTCGCCGCCGCCCCCGGCGACGCGGTGGCCAAGCTGACGTCGCTGTGGCGCTCCGACGTGGTCCGTACGGCTTTCTCGGGCTCCTGGGTGGCGCGGCTGTCCACGCTGGCCAGGACCGGCACGCACCTGCACCCGGTCACCCCGCTGCGCACGGCGCTGGAGGAGCTGGTGCCGGTCGGCCGGATCGAGGAGCTGGCGGTGCCGTTCCAGTGCGTGGCGGCGTCGGTGGAGCGGGCCGGGGCGCACTGGTTCACCGAGGGGCCGCTGGTGGAGGCGGTGCTGGCCTCGTGCGCGGTGCCGGGCCTGCTGCCGCCCGCGGTGATCGGCGGCGAGCACTTCTTCGACGGCGGCCTGGTGCACAGCATCCCCGTCGGCCGGGCCGTGCAACTGGGCGCCAAGCGGGTCTTCGTGCTGCACGTGGGCCGGATCGAGCGGCCGCTGACGCCGCCGAGGCGGCCGTGGGAGGTGGGCATGGTGGCGTTCGAGATCGCGCGGCGGCACCGGTTCACCGAGGAGATGGCCTCGCTGCCGTCGGGGGTCGAGGTGCACGTGCTGCCCGCGGGGGCGACCGGGCCGGTCTCACCGCTGCGCTACCGTGACTCCTCGCAGATCGGCCGCTACATCGACCGGGCCTATGAGGCTTCTTCCCGATACCTGCGCACCGGGGGAGGATGGAGGTGCTGACCTCCGGGAGGCCCGTGTGCTGCCCCCTCGCATCCTGCGCCGGCTGATCATCGCGCCGCTGGTCGTCGTGGTGACCGTGTTCATGGTCGTCACGCTGCCGCTCTGGCTGCTGGTGACGGCCGCCGCGTCGCTGCGCCTGCCGCCGCCGCAGCGCCGGGGGCTGCGGTTCGTCTGGTTCGGCGTGGCGTGGCTGACGCTGGAGACGGCGGTGCTCACCGCCTGCCTGGCGCTGTGGGTGGCGGGCGCGTTCGGCCGGGCCCGCCACCAGGAGCGGCACTACGCGCTGATCAGGTGGTTCCTGGCCAAGGTGTACGGCGCGGCGGTGCGGATCTTCCGGCTGACCGTGGAGATCCGCGAACCACCGGCCGGGGCGGAGCAGGCGGCCCGGCCGGTGCTGGTGCTGTCGCGGCACGCCGGTCCCGGCGACTCGTTCCTGCTGATCTACCACCTGCTCGCGCGGTACGGCAGGCGGCCGAGGATCGTGATGAAGGCGGCGTTGCAGCTCGACCCGTCGCTGGACGTGGTGATCAACCGGCTGCCGAACGCGTTCGTGCCCCGCAAGCGCGGCCAGAGCGGGGTGATCGAGGAGATCCGCAGGCTGGCCGCGACGATGGACGACCACGACGCGCTGGTGATCTTCCCGGAGGGCGGCAACTTCACCCCGCGCCGCCGCCTGCTGGCGATCCGCCGGCTGGAGGAGAAGGGGCTGGCCGTGGAGGCGGCCCGCGCCAGGGGCCTGGAGCACCTGCTGCCGCCCAGGCCGGGCGGGGCCATCGCGGCGATCGAGGCGTGCCCCGCCGCGGACGTGGTGTTCGTGGCGCACACCGGCCTGGACGACCTGGTGACGCTCGGCGACGTGTGGCGCAGGCTGCCGTTCAGCGCGCACATCAGCGCGCAGTGGTGGCGGGTGCCGGCCGAACAGGTGCCGCGCGGGCGCGAGGAGCGGGTGCGCTGGCTGTATGACCAGTGGGAGGTCATCGACGCGTGGATCGCGGAGCACCGGGAGGCAGCGTCGGCGCCCCGGGCGGGCCGTTCGTGATGAGGTCGAGCAGCGCGCCGGTGTCGAGGTGCTCCTCGACCAGGTCGCCGAGCGCGTCCAGGCGTTCCTCGCGGAGCCCGGCGAAGTCGGTGGCGGGGTCGGGGACGAAGTCGCGCCCGGCCCGCTCGGCCACGTCGGCCAGGAAGGCGCGCCGGAACGCGTCGTTCTCCAGCGCGCCGTGCCAGGTGGTGCCCTGCACGGCGGCCACCCGGCAGCCGTCCAGGAACGGCTCGCCGCCCTCGACCGTGGCCCGGCCGTGGTGGATCTCGTAGCCGCGCACCGGCTGCCCGTACGCCTCGCCGTACGGCCTGGCCAGGATCTTCTCGGCGGCGAACTCGACGCGTACCGGCAGCAGCCCGAGGCCGTCCACCCGGCCCGCGCCCGACTCCACCTCGTCGACGATCTCGCGCCCGAGCATCTGGAAGCCGCCGCAGATGCCCAGGATCGGCCCCTCGCGTGACACCAGCGCGTCGGCCAGCCCGGTGCGGCGCAGCCAGGCCAGGTCGTCCACGGTGGCGCGGGTGCCTGGCAGCACCACCAGGTCGGCGTCGTCCAGCCCGGCCGGATCGGTGACGAACCGCACCACCACGCCGGGCTCGGCCGCCAGCGCGTCCAGGTCGGTGAAGTTCGAGACGCGTGGCAGCCGGACCACCGCCACCCGCAGCGTCTGCCTGCCGTACGGCCGGCGCGCGGGGATCGAGCGGCCGTCCAGGGCCAGCGAGTCCTCCACGTCCATCCACAGCCCGTCCAGCCAGGGCAGCACCCCGTACACCCGCCGCCCGGTCAGTTCCCTGAGCTGGTCGAGGCCCGGTTCGAGCAGCTCCCTGGCGCCGCGGAACTTGTTGACCACGAAGCCGGCCACCAGCGCCTGGTCGGCGGCCTCCAGCAGGCCGACGGTGCCGTAGAAGGCGGCGAACACCCCGCCCCTGTCGATGTCCCCGACCACGATCACGGGCAGGTCCGCGGCCCTGGCCAGGCCCATGTTGGCGATGTCGCCGGGGCGCAGGTTGATCTCGGCCGGGCTGCCCGCGCCCTCGCACACGACGACGTCGTAGGAATCGCGCAGCCGGGCCAGCGACTCCAGGGCGGTCGCGCGCAGCAGGTCCCTGAGCTCGCCGTACTCCATCGCGTCCACGTCGGCGACCGGCCGGCCCATGAGCACGACCTGGCTGCGCCGGTCGCTGCCGGGCTTGAGCAGGATCGGGTTCATGTCGGCGGCCGGTTCCAGGCCCGCCGCCTGCGCCTGCATCGCCTGGGCGCGGCCGATCTCGGCGCCGTCGGCGGTGACGTACGAGTTGAGCGACATGTTCTGGGCCTTGTACGGCGCCACGCGCACACCCTGGCGGGCCAGCCAGCGGCAGATGCCCGCGGTGACCACGCTCTTGCCGGCGTCGGAGGTGGTGCCCGCGACGAGGAGTGCGCCCTTCACCTGGAGCAGCGTAGTGCGAAATCGTAAGGAAACACCCATTTACGAATCCTGTGACTTCTGCCACTCTGACTAGAACGTTCGCCTAGAACGTAATTCTAGATTTTCCTCCTGGAAGGTGGGGCATGGTCGGAACGCTGGGTTCGCCTCGGACCGGCAGGATCGACGCGGCCGCCAGAGCGCCGTTCGGCTGGGCGCCTCTGGTGGTGCTCTTCATCGTCGGCCTCGTCGACCGCATGGAAGCCAACCTGCTATCGGGCGTGCTCCCGCTGGTGCAGCACGAATGGGGCTTCAGCGACACCGCGGCCGGCTCCATCCCCACGGCGGCCGCGCTCGCCGGGGCGATCGTGGCCATCCCGGCCGGCTACTTCGCCGACCGGTACAACCGCACGCGGATCATCGCCGTGGTGGTCTTCATCTGGGCCATCGCCACGCTCGGCACCGGCCTGGCCACCGGGTTCGTCATGTTCTACCTGATGCGGGTGCTGCTCGCCGCCGCCGAGAACATCGACAACCCCGCCGCCGGCAGCCTGCTCGCCGACTACTACCCGCCGATCAGCAGGGCCAAGGCGTACGGCCTGACCCGCGTCACGACCTACCTGGGCGGCGTCGGCACGCTGCTGGGCGGGGTGCTCGGCCAGGCGTACGGGTGGCGGAACGCGTTCATGATCATGGTGATCCCGGGACTGCTCACCGCCGTGCTCGTCTGGCTGCTCAAGGAGCCGCGCCGGGGCGAACTGGACCGGATCGTCGCCCGCTCCGCCACGGTCCCCGCCGAGCCGGTGCCCGCGCCCGACCCCGCCCCCGCGCCCGTCGCCGAGAAGGTGCCGTTCGGCAAGCAGATGCGGCAGGTGCTCACCATCCCGTCGCTGGTGTTCGTCTGCGTGGGGCTCGGGCTGCTCACGCTGGGCCTGGCCGGGGTCTTCTTCTGGCTGCCGACGCTCATGGTCCGCACCTTCGGCGTCCCGGCCGGGATGGCGGGCTCGGTGTCCGGCCTGATCACCATCGCCGGCACGCTCGCCGGCACCCTGATCGGTTCCTGGCTGGGCCGCACCTGGCACGGCACCCGCAAGGGCGGCCGGCTGCTGGCCGGCGGCGGCGGCATCACGATCGGCGCGCTCGTCCTGGCCGTCGCGCTGTCGATGGGCTCGCTGTGGCCGATGGCCATCCTCACCCTGCTCGCCTGCACGTCCATGTCGATCGCCATCCCGAACATGACCGCCTGCCTGGCGGACGTGGTGCCGGCCAGCGCCCGCGGGCTCGGCTTCGCCGCGCTCCAGCTCCTCATCACCGGCTGCGGCGCCTTCGGCTCGCTGATCGTCGGCATCGCCTCGGACCAGCTCGGCTCGCTCGTCGGCGGCATGTACATCCTGATCGTCCCGATGGTGATCGGCGGCCTGATCACCCTCGGCGCGCGGGGCTCCTTCGAGCGCGACGCCACCAAGGTCCTCGACGCCGCCCGCGACTCGTGAGCCCGCTCAGCCCCCGGCGACGGGGGCTGAGCCGCTTACTCAGTGCCCGGCCCCGCTGATCTCGTTCGGCGTCCCCGGCAGCGTCCCCGTCCGGAGCTTCTCGCCCGACTCGACGTCCACCGCGTGCACCTGCTTCCGGTCCGGGTCCGTCACGTACGCCACGTGGCCCCGCACGAAGATCGCGGGCCGGGGCCGCTGCCACTCGATAGGCTCACGCCACTCCCCCAGCACCGGGATCGTCCTGACGACCTTCCCCTTCTCCGGGTCGATCACGTGGATCCCGCCGTCGGTGCCCAGCACCAGCGCCTCGCCGTGCGGTCCCCGCGCCAGCGACCGGAAGGTGTAGCTGGTCCCGAGGTCCACCAGCCGCATCCGCCCCGACCCGGTGTCGATGAGCGACACCTGCTCGGGCCGCTCCAGCTCGGCGTCCGGGTCCTTCTTGTAGTCGCCGAGCACGATCGGCGACTCGTCCGTCCCCGCCTGGTTGCCGACGCGCCCGTACGGGTCGGGGCTGCCGATTTTGGTGATCTTGCCGTTCCGGTAGACGAGGACCCCGTCCTCGCACCCGATCACCACGGCCTCGCCCTCGGCCGTGGCCTCGCCGTGCACGCCGGGGCACTGCTCGCTGCGGGCGATCTCCCGGCGGTCGCGGTCGAGGACGATGATGCCGCTGCGCTTCTCCTCGGTGCCGAGGGTGACGAGGAGCTCGCCGTTCGCGAGCTGGACGGCCACGCCGTGATGCGGCGCCGCCGCCTGGTAGACCTCCCCCTCGGGCAGCCCGCTCGCCAGCTCCTTCGGGTCGAAGACGGTGACCTTGCCGGTGCCGTCGGAGAACAGCACGGTCTTGCCCGCGTGCCTGACCACGTGGCCCGGCTTGGGACCCTTGAACTCGTCGGCCTTCAGCTCGGGCGTGGCCGCGTCGAGCACCCGGAACCCGGTCGACGTCGACACCATCACGTGCCGCTCGTCACCGGCCGGGTTGACCCGGTTGAAGCCCGGCAGCGGGATGTCCTCGGCCACGGTCAGCGTCTCGCCGTCCAGGACGTACAGACCGCCGTCGTACGTCGCGACGAGCGGCGCCTTGACCGGCTCGGCCGGCGTCGGCACAGCGGCCGGCGACGCGGCCGGCGACGCGGGGGCGGCGGCCGGGGCGCTCTGGGCGCCGCAGGCGCTCGCGAGCAGGGCCGCGGCCAGCAGGAGGGGGAGCTTGCGATTCATCCGTTTCCTTCTCTCAGGGGGTCGCGCCAAGTCCGGAGACCATGGCGTCGGTGTTGGCGCGCATCATCCGCAGGTAGGTGTCGGCGCCGCCGCCGGCCGCGCTCAGCGACTCGGTGAACAGGCCGACGACCTCGACCTCCAGCCCGGCCTCCGAGGCCAGGACCTGGACGAGCCGGTCGGGTTGCGGGGAGTCGGCGAAGATCGCGGGCACGTCGTGCTCGCGGATGGCGTCGGCGAGGTCCTTGAGGTCGGAGGCGCTCGGCGAGGCGAGCGTGGTGCCACCCGGGATCACCGCCCCGACGACCTCGAAGCCGTACCTTTCGGCGAAGTAGCCGAAGACGTGATGGTTGGTGACGAGCTTGCGCCGTGCGGGCGGGATCGTCGCCAGGCGGCGCTCCATCCAGGCGTCGAGCTGTTCGAGCTGGCGCCGGTAGGCGGCGGCGCCGGCGCGGACGGCGGCCGGGTCCACGCCGTCGATGCGCTCGGCCCGCGCGGCGATCGCGTCGACCGCCCTGGCCATGCGGCCGGGGTCGGTCCAGAAGTGCGGGTCGGGCCGGTCGCCGCCCGCGTACGGCAGCGGCCCGGCGGCCTCGGCGGCGGCCAGCGCGGGCACCCCCGCCTCCTCGGCCGCCCGGACGTGCCGCAGGACGCCCTCCTCCAGGCCGAGGCCGTTGTGGACGACGAGCGACGCGCGTTCGAGCCGGGCGGCGTCGCGGGCGGAGACGCCGAACGAGTGCGGATCGGCGCCGGCCTTCATGAGCACCGTGACCTCGGCCTCGTCGCCGACGATCATGCGGGTGACGTCGCCGAGGATGTTCGTGGTGACGACCACCTCCGGGCGCCGCTCGCCGCCCGCCGAGCAGCCGGCCAGCAGCAGCATCACCACGATCAGCAGGATTCTCATCGGCCGGTCTCCACCATGTGCGCGGGCGCGAAGCCCAGCTCGAACGTGCGGGCGCGGCGCAGGCCGTCGTTGTAGTCGATCTCGTGCACGGCCCGCCCCGCCGGGTCGTTGACGTAGGCGCGGCTGGTGTCGGCCTGGATGGTCCGCGTGCTCGCCGACGCCGGCAGCCGGGTCCTGGCCAGCCGCTTGCCGGAACCGGGATCCCAGGCGTGCAGGACTCCGTCGGCGGTCAGCGCGAGCACCGGCGACTCAGGACCGGTGGCGGTGACCGCCACCACGGGGCCGGTGCGCAGCAGCTCGGCGGTCTTCGCGGTGACGTCGACCACCAGCACGCCCCGGTCACCGGCCTTGGCCGCGAGCACGGTGCTGCCGGGACGGGCGTGCAACTCCCCCACGCCGTCCGGGTACCGGATCTTCTCCGCGCCGTCCCGCCCCACCAGCAGCGCGCCGTCGGCGCACGCGAACACCGCGCCGCGCCTGGTCACGACCGCGTCGCGGGGCTCCGGGCAGGGCGCGCCCAGCTCGCCCGCCGGCTCGCCGGTCCGGGTCACGACCGCGTTCTCGCCGGGGACGAGCAGCCGCTCCTCGTACGGCAGGACCGTGTCGTACGGGAGCTCGGCCGTCCGGACGATCTCGCCCCGCTCCAGCCTGGCACGGTCGAGCAGGACCGTGCCGTCGCCCGACACGGCCGTCACCGCCGCGTCGCCGGCCACCCGGCGCCCGGCGACCGTGCCCACGTCGCGGGGCGCGGACCGGTAGTAGTGGACGTGGTCGCCGTGGTCGACGGTCCAGGCGCCGCTGTCGACGACGCGCAACCGGTCACCGGTGCGGACATAGGCGAAACGTCCGTCGCCCTCGATGCCGTCGACCGTCCCGCTCCCGCCGAGACCGGTGACCTTGCCGGTGATCAGGTCGAGCACGTGCACCGCGCCCGCGGGGTCGGCCAGCACCAGGCGGGACTGCGGCTCGGCCGCCTCCTCGGCCCCTTCCACGTAGCCGTGCGGCACGGGCTCGGCGACCCGCGCGGGCTCCGCCGTGCCGCATCCGGCCAGGATGACCGTCAGGACAGTCGTCAGGACGGTCGTCAGGGCGAGCGCCGTGGCCCGCGTCCGGCCGCGCATCACCGGGCCGCCCACAACCTGGAGCCCCCCAGCTTGGAGCCCCTCAGCTTGGAGGCCAGCGCTGACACGAAGAACAGTGACACCGCCACGGCCGCGATCGTCGCCCCCGCGGCCGTGCCGAGATGCCAGGACACCAGCAGCCCCGACACCGCCGCCAGCACGCCGAGCAGCGCCGCCCCCAGCATGATCATCGGGATCCGCCGCGCCCACAGCGCCATCGCCGCCGGAGGCGCGATGAGCAGCCCGAACACCAGCAGCGTGCCCACCACGTGGAACGACGCCACGATCGCCAGCGTGACCAGCCCGAGCAGCAGCGCGTGCGCCAGCCGGGGCCGCATCCCGAGCGTGCTCGCCTTGCGCGGATCGAAGGCCAGCGCGACGAACATCCGGTGCCCGAGCAGCGACACCAGCGCCGCCACGGCCAGCGCCACCGCGAGCTGGACGAGCTCCCGGTCGCGCACCGCCAGCACGTCGCCGAACAGGAACCCGGTCAGGTCCACCGCGAACGAGTCGGACCGCGACACCACGATCACGCCCAGCGCGAGCATCCCCGCGAACAGCAGCCCGATCGCCGTGTCCTGCGACACCCTGCGCGACCTGCCCAGCACCGTAACGCCCGCCGCCATCGCGACGGCGGCCACCAGCCCGCCCACCACCGGGCTGCCGCCGAGCAGCGCGGCCAGCGCCACCCCCGGCAGCATCCCGTGCGACATCGCGTCGCCCATGAACGCCATGCCGCGCAGCACCACCCACGTCCCGGCCATCGCGCAGACCAGCGACACCAGCACCGACGCCCACAACGCCTGCCGTACGAAGGACACCTCGAAGGGGTCCAGCAACCAATCCATGACCCGCACCCTACAATGAAAACCGTTATCGCTTTCAAGTCAGGGGCAAGGCATGAAGATCGACAAGCTGGTGGCCGGCTATCCAGGCCGTACGGTGTTGCACCAGGTCACAGCCGACATTCCAGACGCCCAGCTGACCGCCGTAACAGGGCCTAACGGATCCGGCAAATCCACCCTGCTGGGCGTGCTGGCCGGGGTGATCCGCGCCACCTCCGGCACCGTCGAGCGGCGCCGCCGGCCCGCGTTCGTCATGCAGCGCAGCGAGGTGAGCGACGTCCTGCCGATCACCGTCCGCGACACGGTGGCGATGGGCCGCTGGGCGCACCGCGGCCCCTGGCGCCGCCTGAGCCGGCGCGACTGGTCGGTCGTCGACTCCTGCCTGACCCGCCTGGGCATCGCCGACCTGGCCGGGCGCCCGCTCGGCGACCTGTCGGGCGGGCAGCGCCAGCGCGCGCTGGTCGCCCAGGGCCTGGCCCAGGAGTCGGACCTGCTCCTGCTCGACGAGCCCGCCACCGGCCTCGACACCGAGGCGAGGTCGCACATCGCCGCCGTCCTGAAGGAGGTGACGGCGGACGGCGTCACGGTCGTGCACGCCACCCATGACCTGTCCGCCGCCCTGGACGCCGACCACTGCCTCGTCCTCCGCGACGGCCGCCTCCTCGCCGAAGGCCCACCGGACACGACACCGGGCGAGATACGAAAGAAAGATTGCGCAATTTCCCTTTCGCATCTACGCTCGACTCATGGCTCTCGATGAGACCCGCCGGATCACCGACCTCGGCACGCTGAAGGCGCTGGCCCACCCCCTGCGCCTGAGGCTCTACCGGGCGCTGTCCCACGCGGGCACCGCGACCGCCTCCCACCTGGCCGACCAGGTGGACGAGGCGGTCTCCCTGGTGAGCTACCACCTGCGCAGGCTCGCCGCCCACGGCCTCATCCTGGAAGCCGAGCCGCAGAGCGCCGACGGCCGCGAGCGCTGGTGGCAGGTCGACCGCGGCCTGCAGATCCAGGACAGCGACTTCCGCGACGCCCCCGAGCGGGCCGCCGCCTACGCGTCCTTCACCCGGCTGGCCTTCCGCGAGCACAGCGAGGTCTACGAGCGCTATCTCGACGAGCAGCCCACCTGGGACCAGGAGTGGCGCGCCGCCGCCTTCAGCTCGCAATTCCTGCCCAGGCTCACCGCGGGCGAGCTGGCCACGATGCACGACGAGCTCACCGAGGTGCTCAAACGCTGGGAGTCACGCGCCATGGCGGCCGTCGAGGCCGGCGACACCGATGGCCGCGAGAACGTCGTCCTGCACCTCTACGGGTTCCCCACCCGCCCCTGACCGGCGAGGAGTCACCATGCACCCGGACGTCCACCTCAGTCTCGACCGCATCCGCGCCGCGGAGCTGCGCGAGAGCGCTCACCGGTGGCGGCTGGCCCGCGTGCCGCGCTCCACCTGGACCGGAGCGGCAAGCCGGCGGATCGGCTGGGCCCTGATCGAGACAGGTCTGAGGCTGGTGCACCACAGCGCGTCCAGAAAGTCAGCAGTGGCTGAAATTTCAGGAGATTTGATCTGAGCCGATGGTGTATCAAGGTGCACGGCCCCTACTCCTTCTGGGTATCAGAGGAGGCTCTCGTGGAATCATCAGACGGCCGCGTCATCCTGTTCCTGATCATCGCCGTAACCGTCTTCGTCGCCGGACGCCGCTACCAGTCGCTGATCTCGTCACGTCAGGTGTGGCGCGACACGATGAAGGCGGCCTCGGCCCGCAAGCTCGTCGCTTCCAACGCCGCCCGGTCCATGCTCTGGGTGGGCGCCGTCACCCTGTTCGTCTTCTGGCTCGTGGCGAACCTCAACCGCATCCTGTGAAGACCGCTAGGCGGACCGCCGGGCCCACGCCGCCAGCACGGCGGCGCCGGCGGCCGCCAGGCACACGACCCGCGTCAGCCGCACCGCCCGCCGGATGTCCGCGACCTGCGGCTTCGGGCCGTCGCCCATCGTCGGCCGGTGCTCCGTCCGTCCCCCGTACACGTTGGCCCCGCCCAGCGTCACGTCCAGCGCGCCCGCGAACGCCGCCTCGCACCGCCCGGCGTTGGGACTGGGATGCCTCCCCCCGTCCCTCAGCAGGACGGCCAGCGTCCGCGACGGCGCCGGCCCGGCCAGTACGGTGATCAGCCCGGTGAGCCGGGCCGGAACATAGTTGGCCACGTCGTCGAGCCGGGCCGCCGCCCACCCGAACCGCCGGTAACGCGGCGAACGATGCCCGACCATGGCGTCCAGCGTGTTGATCGCCCGATAGGCGAGCAGCCCGGGAACCCCTGCCACCGCCCCCCAGAACAGCGGCGCCACGGCCGCGTCGGAGGCGTTCTCGGCCAGCGACTCCACCGTGGCCCTGGCCAGTTCCGGAGCCTCCAGCGCCGACGGGTCGCGCCCGCACAGGTGCGGCAGCCGGGCGCGGGCCGCCGACAGGTCGCCGCCCTCCAGCGCCGCCGCCATGTGGGCGCCCTCACGGGCCAGCGTGGTGCCTCCGAGCACGGCCCACGTCGCCGCCGCGGTCAGCGCGGTGCGCGCCAGCGGGTTCGGCACCTGCTCGGCCAGCATCCCGAGCGCCGCCGCGCTTCCCACACAGACGGCCACGTGCAGCACGCCGTTGGCCCTCGCGTCCCCGTACAGCCTGGATTCGAGCTTGGCGGCGGCGCCGCCGAACAGCGCGACGGGATGCCCCCGCCGCGGATCGCCGACGACCGCGTCGAGCACCACTCCCAGCGCGAGCCCCGCGGCACGATCACCCTGAATACGCATGAAGCACATCAGACCAGATGGGCGTGCAGCTCATCCTCGTGGGAGTCCAGCCAGGCCGACGCGCGGCGGATGCGCTCGCCTGCGCCGCCCGCCCACATCCGGGCCCAGTTGCCGCCGGCGGCGGCGCGGGTGCGCATGACGTCGTACGAGCGGTGGAAACGCAGCCTGGCCAGCTCCAGCAGCCGGCGTCGCTCCCGGGGCGGAACCCCGTACACGTCGCAGAACGCCCGCAACCGCTCCCCCACGGCGACGCCGCGCAGCAGCGGGTGCCGGTCGACGGGGTCGGCGATGGGCGCCCAGTGCCGCAGCGTGGTCACCACGTCGAACAACCGCGTGGTGGGCCGGGCCAGGTCGAAATCGATCATCGCTACGGGCGCCCGGTCACGAAAAATCACGTTATCCGGCGTTAAATCACAATGTCCGATGATCTGCGGTGGAGCGTCGTCGTTCGACCCGCCCTCCCAGCGGTACCCGCTCAGCGGGAACCCGGCGGTCGCGTCGTGGAAGCCCCGCAACAGCCCGGCCACCCCCGCCAGAGCCTCGTCACTGACGGCGACCAGGCTCACCCCCGTGGTGCCCGGCAGGTAACTGAGCACCTCACGCCCGAGCCCGTCGATCCCCAGCACCCTCGGCGCCCCCTCGAACCCGGCCGCCTCCAGGTGCCTGAGCAGGGCATGCACGGCGGGTGTGGCCGGACTCGCGGGCCTGCGCACGGTGTCACCGACACGCACCACCCCGTCGGTCACATCCCCGCCCTGCAGGGGTACTTCATGCAGGAGCGTCGCGAACATGCCAAGAGATATTAGACCGTTTCGGCCCCACCGATGGAGAAATTACGATGCACGCCGCCTACATCACCGCCCCCGGCCCAGCGGAGGCCATCACCTGGGGCGAACTGCCCACCCCCTGCTACGGCCCCACGGACGTGCTGGTCCGGGTGCGCGCGGTGGCGGCCAACCCGGTGGACACGTTCGTGCGCTCCGGCGCCTACCCCGTCCCGATGCCCCTCCCGTTCGTCATCGGCCGCGACCTCGTCGGCGAGGTCGTCAGCGTGGTCGGCGGCGAGGTCGGCGGCGAGGTCGCGGACACCGGCGCCACCGGCTTCGCCCCTGGCCGGCGCGTCTGGACCAACAGCCTCGGCCACGGCGGCAGGCAGGGCTCCTTCGCCGAGTACGCCACGGTCCCCGCCGACCGCCTCTACCCGGCGCCCGCCGACCTCGACCCGCTCGACCTGGTCGCCGCCGCGCACCCGGCGGCCACCGCCTGGCTCGCCCTCATCCGCCACGGCCACCTGCGCCCCGGCCACCGCGTGCACATCGGCGGCGCCACCGGCAACGTGGGCTCCGCCGCCGTCGCCCTCGCCGCCGCGGCCGGCGCCACCGTCGTCGCCACCGCCCACCCGCGCGACCACGACCA
Source organism: Nonomuraea sp. SBT364 (assembly GCF_001083785.1). Classification (GTDB taxonomy): domain Bacteria; phylum Actinomycetota; class Actinomycetes; order Streptosporangiales; family Streptosporangiaceae; genus Nonomuraea. Next base: position 17,884 of record NZ_LAVL01000084.1, on the reverse strand, counting down.
CGTCCACGCCCTCGGCGCCGCCGACGTCCTCGACTACCGCACCGACCACCCGGACGCGCGCGACTTCGACCTGTACGTGGACACCTCCGGCCACGGCGACCCCGCCACCGCCCTCGACCGGCTCGCCCCCCGCGGCCGCCTGGTCGTCATGGCCGGCCTCCACCGGACTCCCGCCTTCCCCCTCGGCCACCTCTACACCAAGGACGCCACCATCGCCGGCTTCGCCATCAGCAACGCCACCGTCCCCGAACTCGCCGAAGCGGCCTCAGGTGTCGTCCATCTGCTGCGCACCACCGCCTGGCGACCGCACATCGCGGCACGTCTCCCCCTGTCACGGGCGGCGGAGGCGCACCGGATGCTGGAAGCCGGTGAAGTGCGGGGACGGGTGGTGCTTGACGTGGCGGATGGCGGGGAGGGGACTGACACGGAGAAAACGTGTGCATGACAAGTCGCCGGATCATGCACAATAAGGCAGGAGCGCCCTTAGCTCAGCTGGATAGAGCACCGGACTTCTAATCCGACGGTCGCAGGTTCGAATCCTGCAGGGCGCGCATAGATCAAGGCTTTGACCTGCGGCTCCCCGCAGCCGCAGAATCCGATGGGCCATCCGGCCGGATCGGGGAGACCGAAGGGAGACCGCCAGTCTCAGGCGCCTCCCCCACACGGACCCGGCGCGGAACCAGAGCGACACTCGCCTCCGCCGCCTCCCGCGCCAACTCCGGCAACACACTCGTGTACGTATCCGACGTGATCGCCTGATTCGAGTGCCGCATCATCGACGACGTCGTCTTCATGTCGTTACCCGCCGCCAGATACAGCGTCGCCGCACCATGCCTGAGGTCATGCAACCGGATCGGCGGCAACCCAGCCGCAAACGCCAGCCGCTCGAAGTGCTCCGACACCCAATCGGGCTTGAGCTCGCTCCCGTCCTCCCGCGTGAAGATCCGGCCCGACTCCCGCCACGCCCCAGACCACGCCAGCTTCTCCTCACGCTGCCGCCGCCGATGCTCACGCAACACGGCCAGCGTCTCCGAATCGAGCGCCACCGGCGCGTCGCTGCCCTCCGTCTTCGGACGCCCCTCCTGCACCTTCCGATCCACGATCGTGAGCTGCTTCGCCACCGACAACATCGCGTCGTCGAAGTCCAGGTCCACCCAGCGGGCACCGCACGCCTCACCGCGGCGCAGGCCACGGAACGCCACCAGGTGGAACAGCGCGTACAGGCGGTCACCTGCAGCATGGTCGAGGAACGCGCCAAGCTGCACCGGAGTCCACACCATCACCGGCGACGGCCGCAAATCCGTCGCCGACCACACACTCACCGCCGACACCGACGGCGCCGAAGCGTCAGCGCGCACCGCCGCCAGCCGCGCCTCGAACGCCTCCTGGAACGCTTCCGTCCGGCCCTTCGTCCAGACCACGCCCTTCGGCCGCGGCGCCGACTCCAGGGCGACCAGCGCCGCGGCGTTGAAGCCAACCAGGTGCTCCCGCTGCGCGTCAGCGAGCACCGTCCGAATGGTGGCCTTGATCCGCTGCTTCGTCGCCGGGCCGGTCGGCCGACGACGGCGCGCCGCCTTCCGCACCTCCGGATCAGGCGACTCACGGTCAGCGGGCAGTGCAGCGTTCTTCTCATCGATCCGCGCAAACACCCGCTCAACCACCGGCGCGAACACCCGGTCCAGCCGCACCTCGTCGAGGACCTCACCGAAGTGCGCATCATGATGGCTGATGTAGCCGAGCAGCGTCGACTCCCGAATGTCCTTCAGGCGTTTACGCCGCGCCACCCACGACGTCCAGTACTCCCCGAACGTCATCGCCTGCAGCGGCTGCCCGGCCCGGTACTTGCGGTGCAGCTCCTCATACTCCGGCCACGGCGCGTCACCCCGATGCGCGACCCGGATCATCTCCAGGATCTCCATCCGCGCCTGGTGGCCTTCGGGGCCGGCGTCCGGGATGTCGAGCAGCCGACCCGCCGCCTGGTAGCGCTCGATCAGCTCCGCCTCGCTGTGGAACCCCCCGAGCCTCAGGAAGATACGCTTCCCGTCCGGCCCGGCCGGCACCTCGGATTTGCCGTGCCAGCTCCCGTGATTCGGATTCCAGGAGCCGTCCTTGCGGCGCAGCCTCGCGCATTTCGCGCCCAGCTCTTTCCCCTGGTCATTACGGCATTTACAGCGCTTGAAGCCGTTCCCGGTCATCCGAATCTCCCTAATTGTTACGGCCCGAGAAAGGGGTGCCCTCGCCACCCAGGAACGGCTCCTACGGAAAATGGGTTCCGCTAGTTCCGCCAGCTCGCAGGGGGCGTGTCCCGCCGACCTTCTGAATCCATTATCCGCCGCGCCACCGCCTCGTACGGATCGTTCCACCGCTCGGCCTGCGCGAGCCGCTCCTGGAACTGGCCGACCTTGACCCCCGTCCGGATGCCCAGTGCGAGCGCGAGCTGCACCGGCTTCGAGATGTTGTCCAGCCACCTGACCAGCGTCAGGACCGCTCCTGAGAGCGCGGCTAGTCCGAACGCCCGGCTGAAGAACCACGGGTAGTCGCCGACCAGGTCGATGGTCAGCGTGCCGACGGTGATTCCTATCGCGGTGGACCAGCCCGCCCACTCCAGAACCCTCAACAGGATTCGCCCCTTTTGTCCCATCCGCAGTCCCCTCCGGCTAGGTTGACGTCTTTGTCCCCCACGTCACGGTCCTGCCACAGTAGGCCCGAAAAAGGCGGCTGACCAGATGCCAATTCCAAGGGTTAGCGGGACGTGACTTTCCGGATAGAAGAACCTTCTACCTGCTGTTTTCTCCCAGCAAATCCAGAGTGGTACGAATCTGGACAATCTGCCCACCCACATGGTGCACAACGCCACCAATAAGGGACTTCTCCAGAGAGGTTTTCTGCTCCGGCGTCAGATCCGAAGCCCGAATCTCATCCAGCCCTTCCAGAATCATCTGGAGCACCCGCTCGGGCGCGGACTCCGGATCGACGGTCGCCGACAACTCCGGCTCCGCCGCCGCCCGCCGACGCAGATGCGCCGCCAGCAGCCCCGCAGCCTTAGCCGCATAGGGGCGATCCTTCTCGCGGCCGATCTCGGCGAGCTCATCTGGCGCGATCCCGACAACCTGCGCCATGATCGCGAGCTTGTCAGGAGGGCCGTCATACCGGCCCGCTTCGATACTTCGCCACCCCGCCTCGGACATCGACACGCCGGCGGCGGTAGCCGCCTCGGCAGCGTCGCGCACAGACAGGGGCGGCAGACGATCCTTACGGCGCTCCTTGATGAGAGCAGCCTCGGGCGGCACGACTGGGGCGGAAGCCACGGCTTGCAACCTCTCCAGAGTCCGGGATGCGTAATTCTACGCACCTACGCGCACCTTACCTGATGTACGCGCACCTCAACAACGAGTCGGACGCCAGAGTCACCAGCGAGTAAGGCTCAGTCAGTCAAGTAAAAGATGCGCGCACAAGCGCGTAGGTACGCGCAGAAGCGTTGACATGCGCGTAGGTGCGCGTACATGATGAGCGCATGACAACCACCACCGCGCCGCCCACCGGCTGCATCTGCGGCGGATGCTCCTGCGGAGGGGACCAGCTCTTCTACGACATCCCCGACGTCATGCGCATCCTCGGCATCAGCAAGAAGTCCGTCGAGAAGCTCATCAACAGCGGAGACCTCGACTCCACGCTCGTCCTCACCCGCCGCAAGGTCTACCGGGCCAGCGTCAGCGACTACCTGACCGTCCGCGCCGACCTCGCCACCGCCGCACAGGGCTGACGGGAGGACAGCAGATGGCCAGCACCGAGAAGCCCCGGCCTCAGATGACCGAGGACGAACTCCGCGCACTCCCCGTCGCCGTCCCCCTCGTGGACGCCGGACGAGCCCTCTGCATGGGCCGCACCAAAGCCCAAGAACTCGCCCGCACCGGCAAGTTTCCTTGCCTCGTCCTGCGCTGCGGACCCGCCTACGTCGTCCCCAAGCCGGCGCTTCTGGAGGTGCTCGGCTACCCGATCCCCGAAATCCCGCTCAACCCCGCCACGCCCTAACCCGGGCGCCGGCGCGGGACCCGAAACCGCTGCAACGGCCGGGCCCCGCTCGATCACAACCTCACTCTCGAAAGGCCGGATCGTGACCACGATTCTCGCACCCGCCACGGCGGACACCAGCCCCACCGACCAGCTCATCGAAACCTGGGCCTGGTACACCGCCGAGCACCAGCTCGACACCGGCGGCCAGCACCTGCGCGCCGCCCTCGTCGCCGTCCTGCTCACCCGCCTGTTCGACCTCCCCGCCGACCAGGCCGCCGACCTCGCCTGGAACGGCGGCGACGAGCGCGTCCACGTCGCCTCCGACGCCTGCGAGGAAATGCTCGACCGCATCCGCCGCGCCCAGCTCACCGCCCAGTACAAGGCGTGGACGCCCGCCAAGGGCGACACCGTCACCTGGAACGGCGTCCCCGGCACCTGGATCGTGGGCGGCTACGAGGACGACGACAGCGTGTGGATCCACCGCCCCGACGCCCGCATGGTCCCGACCGTCGGCCGCACCGACGGCATGGTCGACCTGGCCTCGTACCGGCGCGAGCCCGAGCACGAGGAGTGCGTCGCCGTCGCCGACCTCCGCCCCGTCGCCACGACGGAGGTGACGGTCTGATGACCACCACCACCGACCGCATCGCCCTCAACGCCACAGCCTCCGACGTGCTGAGCAAGGTCGAAAAGTACGTGCGCGGCCCCTACAACGCCTCCCTCACCGAGGCGCTGCACCTGGCCACCCGCAACCCCGACACCGCCCGCAAGGCCGTGCAGAAGCTCGCCGACACCCTCCGACTCCACCCGCGCGACCTGCCCCTGTGGGACGTCACCCGCAGCCGCTCCGACGTCGCCGCCGTGCTCCGCCTCGCCGCCCGGAGGACCCGATGACCGAGAAGACCTACATCATCCGAGCCACGCTCGACTACGAGTACAAGGTCCAGGCCGAAAGCCCCGACGACGCCGCGCAACTGATGCAGGACGGCGAGAGCAACATCGGGCCCGGCCAGTGCGTCGGCTTCACCATCGAAGCCGTCGTCTCCGCCGAGAGGAACGGCCCGTACTGGCACGACGAGGACGACGAGCGCGCCAAGTGCGAGGACTGCAAGCACCTGCTCTACGACGGGCACACCGGCCGCCGCTACTACGACCGCGAGAAGCGGACGAACAAGTGGCCGAACGCCTGCGACGAGTACGGATGCGGCTGCCTCAGCGGTGTCGAGCCGGTCGCCGAGCAGCCTGCGGCGGTGACCCGATGAGCACGACCACCGTCACCGCCTTCAAGACCATCCCCGTCACCGGCGCTGGCCTCAAGGACGGGCCGCGCGGCCACCTCATCGCCATCAACGGCATGGCCGCCGCCATCACCGACATCACCAAGAAGCCCAACGGCGAACACGTCATCGACTGGGAGCAGATCGACAACCCCATCGACGAGCCGCCCGTCGTCGGCATCATCCACCTCCCCGACGGCGCCACCGTCGACTGCATCCGCCGCTCCGACTGGCTCGACGCACAGGACGGCGAGGCCCGGTGAGCACCGCCGACATCCTGCGCAACGCCGCCAACCTCATCGACAGCGGCCAGACCGACAGCCCCGTCGACGCCATCCTTCAGGCCGCCCCACCCGGCGAAGCCGTCACCGCACTCCGCCACCTCGCCGCACACCTCAACTACGGCGCCGACCGCAACCCGCGCAACGTGCTCACCCGCTGGGCCAGCATGCGCAGCCGCGACGTCATCGTCCGCGAAATCCGCGCCGCCGCCCACCCCGACGACCCCGGCCACATGGTCGTCATCTGGCAGGACGGGCGCGGCCGGGGCGGCAGCCACGCCGACCGGCTGCTGGTGGGGATGGAGCTGACGCTCATCTCCGGCGGATGCACCGGCGGTGGCCGATGACCGCACTGTCCCGGCTGAGCAGTCGCCCCGCCAGCGATCAACTGATCGAGCACCTCGCAGAAGCCGTACAGGAGCGGCTTGCCCACGAACACCCGCAGCCCGGAGGCGGCGAGGACTTCTTCTGCCTGAACCACACCTCGTACATGGGCGAGCGGATGGGTGCCGTCCTGGTCCGAGTCAGGGAGCGGGACGCCCAGATCGCCAGCGCCCTCGCGGTGCTCAACGACATGGAGAAGTTGAGCTGGGTCACCCCGGTCGCCGCCGCGAAGCTGCGCGCCGCGCTCACTGACAACGCGCCCGCCCGTCCGAGCGTGCGCGGCGGCCACGACATCGGCCACGCCGCCGACCACGACTACCGCGAGGAGCAGGCCGACCGTGACTAACCCCAAGCACGCCCGCGACACCGACAACGGGCGCTACTACCAAGACCCCGCCGGCGGCCTCCTCGTCTCGGTCACCAACGTCCTCAACACCCTCAACAAGCCCGCCCTCGCACCCGCCGCGGCCAAGGTCACCGCCGAGTACTTCGCCGAGAACCTGCCCACTGCCGTCCGGGCCAGCCGCAACCCGGCCGCCATGGAGGACTTCATCAAGGCGGCCAAGGCCGAGCACAAGAACGTGTGGGAAACCCGCCGCGACCTCGGCTCCCGCGTCCACGCCCTCGCCGAAGCCCACGTCCTCGGCACACCCGCCGAGCACGACGAGGAAGCACAGCCGTTCGTCGACCAGTACGAACTGTTCCTGAAGGAATTCGGCGTCGACATCGCCACCGACATCGACGCCGTCGAAGTCACCGTCCTCCACCGCAGCTACCGCTACGGCGGCACCGCCGACCTGTGGATCCGACTCAAGAACTTGCCCGGCGGCCAGCCGGACGGGCTCTGGCTCGTCGACATCAAGACGTCGCTCACCAAGTCGGCGAGCACGGTCTACCGCGACCACGCACTCCAGCTCGCTGCCCTCCGATTCGCAGAGGTCGCACTGGCGCCCGACGACAGCGAGCACCCGGTCCCCGAGTTCGCCGGCGCGGCCATCTTGAACCTGCGCACCAGCAGCTACGGCTTCGTCCCGATGCCCGCCCTGCCTGAACTCCACTCGGCGTTCGTGGGCCTGCTCACCGCCTCCTACGTGCTGCACGACCTCGACATGAAGCCGTACAAGCCGCTCAACACGCCTGCCCGCAAGCCCCGCACAAGGAAGGCCGCTGCCTGATGGGATCTCGCATCATCACCCTCCAGCGCCAGGCGCGCGAACTCGGGCGGCTCCGCACGGGCTACAGCGTCCCCAACGACGACCCCAGCAAGCGGCCCCGCGCGGTCCGGTCGCAAACGTGGATCATCAGCTCTCACGCCGAGCACTACGTCGAGGCCGCCGCCGACGTGTGGGGCGGCACCGTCGAGAAGTGGCAGCCGCAGGGCAACGGCGCCCCTCAGTGGCGGGTCATCACCAAGGCCGCCAGCCTCGACGCGATCCTGCCGCCCGGCGACCCGCTCTCGCAGTCGTACGAGCTGTGGAGCGCGGGCGGGGCGCAGCGCCGCTGCGACGGCATGTCGGAAACCCTCTCCGACCAGCCGTGCCTGTGCCGCGCCCAGTGGGGCGAGAACTTCCACGAGACCGCCCCCCGCGACCGCGCGTGCAAGATGACGACCCGGCTCAACGTCATCCTCCCGGAGATGCCCGACATCGGCGCGTGGCGGGTCGAGACGCACTCCTACCACGCCGCCAACGAGATCGCCGCTGCCGTCGACGTGCTCAAGGGCTCCATCGGCACGGAGGCGCTGATCCCCGTGCGGCTGCGCATCGAGCAGCGCACGAGGGTGGCGCAGGGCAAGACGAAGCAGTTTCCCGTCGTCGCCGTCGAGCTGCGCGGGAGCACGGCCGGGCAGGTGCTCGCCGGGGCGGCGCAGCCGGTGCCGGTCGGCGGCGGCCAGACTTCGGCGGCGGTCGAGCAGGGCAATAAGCCCGCGCTCGAAGCCCCGGCGCCCGCCACTCCCCCGGTGCCCACGCCGGAGGAGTTCTTGGCCCGCGCTCGCGCGGTCACCACGTTCGCCGCCTTCAAGACCATCTGGAACGAGGCGGCGGCGGCCGGTATCTCGCCGACGCAAGCGCAGACGGACGAGATGACCGCGATCGGCAAGCGCCTCAAGGCCGCCGAGCAGCCGCCCGCCGCCCTGGCCGGCGACCCAGACCTGATCTGGCAGCAGATCGTAGCCGCCTGGCCCGGCACCACGTCTGAGCTGCACAAGCGGTTCCTTGAGGCGTCCGGCGGCGTCGCCTCCGAGAACGCTGGCGTGGAGGACCTCACCAACTTCCTCGCCCAGGTCAAGGCCGGGGCGGTGGCCTGATGGCGTGGCACCTCGGCCGGCTCGCCCCCTTCGACACCGAGACCACCGGCACCGACCCCCACCAGGCCCGCATCGTCGAGGCGTACCTCGGACAGTTCGGCGGCGGCCACGACCCAATCGACCTTCCGCCTCTCCTCATCAACCCCGGCGTCGAGATCCCGGCGGAGGCCACCAAGATTCACGGCCACACCACCGAGCACGTCCGCGAGCACGGCATGCCCGCCGCGGAGGCGATCCCGCGCATCGCCACCGCCATCGCGAACGTGTGGGCCAACAGCATCCCGATCGTCGGCCACAACGTCCGCTACGACCTCACCGTCCTCAACGCCGAGCTGATCCGGCACGGCGAGCCGCCGCTCCTCGAATGGTGCGGCGGCGCCTACGGCCCGGTCATCGACACGCTCGTCATCTCCAAGCACGTCGACCGGTGGCGACGCAAGGTCAGCGAGCAGCAGGGCGCACACGCCCTCAAGACGTGCGCCCAGGTGTTCGGCATCCCTTGGAACGACGCGGACGCGCACGGCGCCCGCTACGACGCCCTCATCAGCGCGCGCATCGCCTGGCGCATCGGTTGCATCGCCGCCATGCCGCGCGACCAGCGGCCCCGGATTCAGGCCGGGCGCGGCGACGACCGGCACCTGTTCGACGCCCTCGCCGTCGATCTGCCCACCCTCTTCGCCAGTCAGCAGAAGTGGGCCGCCGAGCAGGCCGCCTCCTACCAGGAGTGGCTCCGCTCGCCCAAGGCCGGCGAGAAGCGCGACACAGCCGCCGTCATCTCTGGGGCGTGGCCCGTCGAGCCCGCCCCCGCCAACCAGCATGAGGAGGCCCTGGCATGACCGTCTTCGAGCCCATCCACCACGAGCCGCCGCCGCTCCCCCTCCCCATCGAAGGCGAGCATCCCGTCGCGCACCTGCGCCGCTGCGTGGAACGAGCCATCGCCCGCGCCGACCAGCTCGCCGCTGCGGGCGGCCACGAGCGGGAGGAAGCGGACCGGCACATGGCGCAGGCCCGCCGCTACGACGACGCCGCCGTGGCCGCGCGCCGCCGGGTCGAGACCTGGACGCGGCTCATCGAGGTCGCCGAGGCGGAGCAGGCGAACCGGCCCGCTGGGGCGGCCCCGTACCCGGCCGCCGCGATCGGGCCGGCGCCGACGTCATGACGTGGCTGTGGGCGGTGGCCACCGTGCTGGCGCTGGCTGTCCAGCATGTGTGGCTCCGCCCACGCCTCGCCCGCCGTCTCTACCGCGCCCTGATCCTGCCGCTCCGCCAGCGCGCACACAGCCTGCGCCGCTCTCTGGACGCCCTCGACCGGGCGACCTCTTTCCGGCCCTACAGGGGCCACCACACGCCGTCACGAAGGACACAGCCGTGAACGACACCACCGCCCTCGCACCCGACCGGCTCGCCGAGATCCGGGCCAGCGTGGAACGCGCCCACACCGAGATCGGCCAGGTGTGCGCTGAAGGCCCACACCACCGCTTCAGGATGAGCGTCCCGGCACAGCCCGGCCGGGACACCGACCTCATCATCTCCGATGCCCTCAAGGGCGCTGGCGAGCTGCTGGCCGAGGTTGAGAAGCTTCACGCCCAGCGCGACCGCCTGCTCGCCCTCCACGAGTACGACGAACTCATCTTCGGCGGCTTCATCTGCGTGCACTGCACCCCCAACGACGCAGACGACCCCGACGACAACATCGCCTGGCCCTGCCCATCACTCCGCGCCATCGGCGTCGACAACGACGAGGGCAACGCCATCATCCTCGCCCGCCGCGCCGCCATCGCCCGCAAGGCCGCCCAGGAAGCGGGCGCACGATGACCACCACCGACTTCGACCTCACGACACCCGCCGTCCTCGACCGCGCCGCCAACGTCATCAACGCCTACGGCCACACCAAGGAGGAATACCGCAGCGCCGACGGATACTGCTCCGCCGGAGCCATCGCCGCCGCCTCCGGCCTCTGCCCCTCCGACTGGCTCAACAACGCCACCGCCGACCACCACCGGCCCGAACAGCGGACCGGAGCCCTCACCGCCCTCCGCACCCTCGTCGGCCACCTCTACCCGTCATCCCGCCCCGAACAGATGAGCCGACGCGAACTCGTCGAGCAGATCGCGGGCTGGAACGACCACCCCGACCGCACCTCCGACCAGGTCATCACCGCCCTCCGCGCCGCAGCCCGGCAGGCGCAGCCGTGAGCCCCCTCGCCTGGTGCGGCATCGCCATCGCCGCCGCCTCGACAGCCGCCGCCGTCGGCCTGTTCGCGCCCATCGTCCGCGCCGAGCTCCGCCGCCGGAGCGAACAGCGGCTCGCCGCCGCCCACGCCCGCGTCGCCGAACTGGAGAAGGCAGGGCGGCAGGCGCTCGAGCAGCGCGACTTCAACCGGCTCCTCGCCGAGCACCGCGAACTCCACGACCTCTACCGCCCGGACGGCCCGTGATGCACGACCTCGGACCGCCCACCGACCAGGCCAGCGGCCACACGCCCGGCCAGCCGCCCGTCTGGCTCGTCGCCCTCCTGGCCGGCGTCGCCCTCGCGCTCATCGTGGCGGCGATCGCGCTCACCGTCGACACCCTCAACCGCCCGCCCCAGCCCGCACCCACCGTCCAGGAGGCGTAATGGACACCGCCACCACCACGACGACCGCCGAAGAACTCAAGACCGCTGCCACCCGCGTGCGCGAAGCAGCGCGCGGCACCGCCGCCGGACCGTGGAAAGCCTCCCCCGTCTGGTCCCCCGACGCCGCCGTCACCAGCGCCGTCTACTCCCACGCCCACCCGGCCGGCACACCCGAGTCGGAGGTAGTCGCCTCCGGCCAGAAGCGGTACCGCAAGGGCGGCCTGCGCAACCCGTGCAACGCGGTGTGGATCGCGCTGGCCAACCCCGACCTGGCCGAGCCGCTCGCCTCCTGGCTGGAGGAGACCGCGCGCCAGTACGACGCCCCGCCCTGCGACGACCCGACCGGCGTGTGCAACCACTGCGAGCGCCGCGACGACTTCGTGAACGCCCTCCACGTCGCCCGCGCCATCAACGGCGGCGCCCGATGACCGCCCCCACCACCGCCGCCCCCACCACGGGGGCGGCACCCGGGCCCCGCGTCATCGGCCTCGACATCAGCCTCACCGCCACCGGCATCGCCAGCTCAACCGGCTGGTGCCACACCATCGGCCTCAACGGCGTCACCAACCTGCCCCTCGCACGCCGCGACGCCGCACTCAAAACCCTCGCCGACGACATCACCAACCACATCGGCGCCACCGCGCGGCTAGTCGTCGTCGAAATGCCCGCCTACAGCCGCTCCGGCGGCGGCGCACACGAACGCTCCGGCCTGTGGTGGCGGGTCGTCCACCGCCTCCACCTCCTCGGCATCCCCGTCGTCGAAGTCAACCCCGCCCACCGCGGCATCTACGCCACCGGCAAGAGCCAGCCCAAGAAGACCGAAGTCGTCGACGCCGTCGCCCGCCGCTGGCCCGCCTGGGAAACCGGCGGCGACGACAACGCCGCCGACGCCGTCGTCCTCATGGCCATGGGCTGCGACGCCATCGGCCACCCCTTCGCCCCGGTCCCGGCCAAGCACCGCAGCGCCCTCGACAAGATCACATGGCCCGGGGTGGTGACGCCGTGATCCTCAACCTCTTCGCCGGCCCCGGCGGCCTCGACATGGGCGCCCACATCCTCAACCTCGCCCAGCCCATCCACGGCTACGACATCGACCCCGACGCCTGCGACACCGCCCAAGTCGCCGGCTTCAACCGAACCCGCGGCAGCGTCCTCGACCTCGACCCCGACACCATGCACCCGATCACCGGCGCCATCATCACCCCACCCTGCCCCCCATTCAGCCGCAGCGGACTCGGCAAAGGACTCACCGACTTCCCCGCCATCCGCGAAGCCCTCACCCTGCTCGGCGACAACTTCGCCGGCATGCAGCCCGACGACGCATACGCCGCGGCGCTCGCCGAGATGAACGACCCACGCTCATCCCTCCTGGTCGAAACGCTCCGGTTCGCATTCCGCCTGCCCAACCTGCGATGGCTGGTCGCCGAGCAGGTTCCCGCCGCCGCTCCGATCTGGCAGGAGATCAGCGCCGAACTCGCCATGACCGCCAACTGGACGCACCTCGCCGTCCTCACCGTCGCCGCACACGAACTCGGCGTAGCCAGCACCCGCACCCGCACCTTCCTCATCGCCACCCGCGACACCGTCCCCGAACTGGACGGCCTGCCCATGCGCGACCTGTGGACCACCGGCCGCTTCGCCGCCCCCATGCACGAGCTACCGCCCATCGCCGACCAGTTCCCGCACATCACCATGGCGGCCGCCCTCGGCTGGCCAGCAGGCGAGCGGATCAACACCCGCGGGAATCGCCGCACCAGCGGCGGCAACGAGTTCTCGGCTGACGGCCCGTCTTGGTGCCTCACCAGCAAGGCCCGGTCGTGGAAGCGCGTCTCCGACGGCGCTCCGCTCACTGCATCCCAGGCGGGGCTCCTGACCGGGTTCCCGGCCGACTACCCGTGGCGCGGCTCCCGGTCCAAGCAATTCCTCCAGGCGGCCGACGTGGTCGCGCCGCCGGTCGCCGCCGCGGTGCTCGGCGCCACGCTCGGCATCGACTGGCCGCCCCTGGTGCGCGACTACCTGGCCGCCATCTACCCGGCGGAGGCGCTGGCCGCCCGGCCGCGGCTCTACCAGCCGGCGCTGTTCGAGGGGGTCGCATGACCTCGTGGGAGAAGCGCGCCGCCTGCCGCGACATGCCGACCGAGACGTTCTTCCTCATCGCCTACAGCACCCGCCTCCCCGAAGTGAAAGCCGCCAAGAACATCTGCCGCGAATGCCCCGTCCTCCGCGACTGCCTCGACTGGGCGCTACGCGCCGGCGAACCCGACGGCATCTGGGGCGGCCTCACCCCCAGCGAACGCCGCCGCGCCCGCACCACCAACCCGCACGCCGACGACGGAAGGACCGCAGCCGCATGAACACCGCCCCGGCCTGGCTCGACTGGATCCGCCCCTGGTACCCCGGCGGCGAAGACGCCACCGCCGGCCAGTTCAACGAACCCCCCGTCTTCATCGGCCACATCTATCCCGACTGCGACGACCTCCTCGCCGTCGAGTCGACCCCTCGCGAGGGCGCCGGCTGGCTCGACCCGAACAAGCCCGGCACCTGCCTGACCTGCCTAAACCGCCACAACAACAGCGACGACGACGAGGGAGACACCCAGTGAAGTTCACCATCGACCCCAAGCTGCTCGCCGACCTCGTCGGCTGGACTGCCCGCGCCGTCCCCCTCCGCCCCACCGTCCCCATCCTGTCCGGGCTGCTGCTCGACGCCGACGGCGACCAGCTCACCGTGTCCGCGTTCGACTACGACGTCTCCGCCAGCGGCCACGCCCCCGCCGACGTCGCCGAACCCGGCCGCATCGTCCTCCCCGGCCGCCTCCTCTCCGAAGTCGCCAAAAACCTGCCCACCAAATCCTTCGTCGAGATCACCGCCGGGGACCGCGACGCCACACTCACCTGCGGACGCGCCGAATACTCGCTCCCCACCATGCCGCTCGACGACTACCCCAACCTCCCCACGCCGCCCCAACCCGCCGGAACCATCGACGCCGACACCCTCACCGCCGCCGTCAACCAAGTCCACCCCGCCACCACCAACGACACCACCCGGCCCATGCTGACCGGCATCAGGATCGACACCGACGGCGAGCAGTTCACCCTCGCCGCCACCGACCGCTACCGCATCGCCGTCACCGACACCACCTGGCAGCCCCACGCGGCCCCGCTCGCCGCCCTCATCCCCGGCAGTCACCTGGCCGACATCGCCAAGGGTCTCGGCCACGGCGCCATCAGCATCGGCATCGACAACGGCATGGCCGCCATCGCCACCCCCGACCGCACCACCACCATCCGCCTCATCGACGAACAGTTCATCGACTACCGCTCCCGCACCACGGTCGACCAGCCCATCACCGCCACGGTGGACGCGGCCACCCTCGCCGCCGCGGTGAAGCGGGTCGCGCTGGTCGCAGACCGGAAGACCACCGCCGTCCGACTCAACTTCACGGCCAGCGAGGTCGTCATCCGGGCCAGCGACGCCGACGGCGGCCGCGGAAGCGAAGCCGTCGACTGCAAGCTCGCCGGCGCCGACAGCATCGAGATCGGCTTCCAGGCCCAGTTTCTGACCGACGCCCTGAACGCCATCCCCGGCACCGCCCGAATCGGGATGGAGGCCAGCACCCGGCCGGCACTCTTCTCCTCCGAGGACGGCCGCTTCACCTGCCTCGTGATGGCGCTGAGGCTCACGTGATCAGCCCCGTCTACACGCTGCGAGGGCAGGCCGTCACCGTCGTCTGCCGGTTCGTCCTGCCCTCCAAGCGCAACCCGCTCCCACCCGCGCCGCCCTGGCTCCACTGGCACCGTCAGCCGCCCGGCGCCCCGCGCAACGCCGCCATCCGCCACCCCGACGGCACCATCACCGTCCGGCCGTTCCGAGGACTCCGGAGGATCGCGTGACCCAGCCGACCCTCGACGAACTCGCCCAACCCTGCACCCGGTGCGGCCACCAAGGTGCCGTCCACACCCGCAACGACGACCGCCCCCGCTGGGGCTGGCCCATCTACGACCCCACCTGGGTCAACGCCAGCGGGGCATGCTCCACCACCGGCTGCACCTGCACCGCCCGCACCAACGACCCCGCCGCCACCCCCGCGCCAGCACGCGCCTTCACACCGCCCCGCCCCTGGCAGCCACAACCATGCCAGTGCGGCGCCACACCCGCCCGCTTCTACATCACCGGCTGGGCATGCGCCCAGCACTCGCCCGCCGCCCTCACCCGCTCCCAGGAAGCCCCAGCAGGCGCCTGCGCGCCGCTCCGCCACTACTGCCTCCCAGACACCCGATGCGGCACCTGGGCATGGCAGCAGCAACCCTGGCGCGTCCTCGCCACCGGCGGACGCGACCGCACCGACAAACCCCGCATCTGGGCCGCCTTCAACAGCATCCACGCCGTACACCCCGTACTCACCGTCGTCCACGGCGCCGCCTACCCCAAACCCGTCAACGGCATCCGCCCCGACCGATCCGCCGACTGGCTCATCCACCTGTGGTGCCAGCACAACGGCGTCAAAGAGGAAACCCACCCCGCCGACTGGAACACCCACGGCCGCGCCGCCGGCCCCATCCGCAACGCCGAGATGGTGAAACTCGGCGCCGACGAATGCGCCGCCTTCCCCGGCGCAGGCAACGGCACCCGCGACTGCATGCGCCGCGCAGCCGCCGCCGGAATACCCGTCCGCCCCACCTGGCCCCACCAGCCCGCGGAGGCCAGCCATGCCTGACCGCGCCCTCACCCTCCAGCAGGTGCTCGACCGCGGCCTCACCTACCGCCGCCTCGACCACTGGGCCCGCCAAGGCTGGCTGTGTCCCGCGCACGCCGGCGGCACCGGCCACAACCGCGCCTGGCCGACGACCGAACTCGAGGTCGCCGACCTGATGCGGCGGCTCATCGACGCCGGACTCACCGCAGGCGTCGCCGCCCTCGCCGCCGGCGCCCACCACGCCGGCCGACCGATCATCAAGCTCGCCCCCGGCGTCGTCCTCGCCATCGACGCCGACCTCCTCAAGGAGTCCGTGTGAACACCTCTCCGCCCCCCACCCTGCGCATTCTCAGCCTCGGCGCCGGCGTCCAGTCCACGGCGCTCCTGCTCCTGGCGTGTGAAGACGTCATCCCACCCTTCCACGCCGCCATCTTCGCCGACACCGGATGGGAGCCCAAAGCGGTCTACGAGCACCTCGACCGACTGGCCGATTACGCCGCCCGGCACGGAATCCCCGTGCATCGGGTCAGCGGCGGAAACATCCGCAACGACGCCCTCGACCCGGCCCACCGGTTCGCATCTATGCCCCTGTTCGTCCGCAACCCTGACGGGTCTGACGGCATGGCCCGAAGGCAGTGCACCAGCGAGTACAAGCTGAAGCCGATCAAGCAGAAGACCAGGGAACTGCTCGGCTACGTCCACCCGACGCCGGTTCCCAAAGGGGTGTACGTGGAGACGGCGATCGGGATCAGCCTTGACGAGATCGGCCGCGCCCGTGATTCAGACGTCCGGTATATGCGCAACGTCTTCCCGCTGCTCGACCTGAAATGGACGCGGAGGGACTGCGAGCGCTACCTGCGCAAGCGCGGATGGAGCGCCGAGAAGTCGGCGTGCATCGGGTGCCCCTTCCACGGCAATCGGCAATGGCGACAGCTACGCGACGAGTCACCCGCCGAGTGGGCCGACGCGGTCGCGTTCGACGCTGCGATCCGCAACGGCAGCGCTCGGGCCAACCCCCAGGGCCAGGACCTGCGCGGATCCATGTACCTTCACAGGGCTCGCGTGCCGCTCGACGAGGCACCCATCGACAAGGTGAGCAGGAGCGAATGGCTGGAGGACAACCAGCCCAGCCTCGACGACTTTTACCACGGCGAGGACCTGGAACGCGCCGAGCAGGGCGACCCTGACGGATGTTCCCCGTGGACGTGCCGCTCAGGCGAGGCGGTCGCCTGATGAGCGCCGGAGACACCGATGCGATGGGTCAGTCGCTGCTCCACCTGCCGCAGGCCCGCCACCCTCATCATCACCGGGCGCCTGCCCGGACGGACCTGCTACAGCGCGCTCACCTGCGACACCTGCGCGCCACGACACCGCGCCCTCGCACAGAAGGCCGGGCCCGTGGTCGCGGAACCCCACAAGCAGCGCACGCAGGACGCCCTCTTCTAACCGCACGGCACCGCTGGCGGAGACCCGCCCAACCCCACACCTGACCTCCATCCGAGCACCACCGCACCAAGGGGAAACCGGGTTGAACGCCTCCGACACCACACCACACCAAGCAGACCTCCAGCAGGTCCACGCCTGGCTCAACACCCTCCACGGAGGCGCCCCCGGCCTGCTCAACATCAGCGCCACCAACGCATGGGCCGGCGCCCACTTCACCACCGACCCCGACGGCCTAGATGCCGCGGTGGCGTACGTCGGCAAACTCGACCGGCAGGGCAAGCAGGGCATCTACGCCCGCGCCACCACCCTTCGCACAGCCCCACCGCCCGGCAGCCGCGGCCCCGCCGACCTCTCCCTGTCTTTCCCCGGCTTCTGGGCCGACATCGACCTCAACGTGCCCGGCCACAAGCACGAAGTCTGCGCCGCCGACTGCGCCAAGGGCCACACCCACATCACGCTGCCGCTCCCGCCCGACGCCGACGCCGCCCGCAACATCCTCGCCGCAGCCGGCCTGCCCGAACCCACCATGTGGATCAACTCGGGCGGCGGCTGGTACCCGTGGCACCTCCTCGACACCCCCCACACCATCACCGCTGCCACCTACGACGACATCGTCACCCTCTCCACCCGCTGGCAACTCGTCATCGAAGCCGCCGCCCGCACCCTCGGCTGGCACTACGGGCGAGGCGTCGGCGACCTCGCCCGCGTCCTCCGCATCCCCGGCACCATCAACCGCAAGGCTGACCTCGAGCGGCCATGCCGGATCGCCGAAGCCTCCGGCACCACCTACACCCTCGACCAGCTCGCCACCCTCCTCTACTCCATCGACCTCCCCGACCCCGAACCCGCCGCCTACCGGGTGC
>NZ_LAVL01000083.1 GCF_001083785.1 Nonomuraea sp. SBT364 | reverse complement strand
GGGTGGAGGTGGGAGAGGGGGGATGGATCTCGGGTGGCCCGGCTAAGCTGGGTTTGACTATTCGACACGGGGGTCAGGTGCCTAACGACAGGAGTCTTGACGACCGCCGTCGCGAAGCCCTGGCGGCTGTGGCCCCGGGCACTCCGCTACGCGACGGCCTGGAGCGAATCCTGCGCGGTCAGACCGGTGGCCTGATCGTGCTCGGCTACAACAGGGTCGTCGAGCAGGTGTGCAGCGGCGGGTTCGAGCTGGAGGTGGAGTTCTCCGCCACGAGGCTGCGTGAGCTGGCCAAGATGGACGGGGCGATCGTGGTCAGCGACGACCACAAGATCGTGAGGGCCGCGGTGCATCTGGTGCCGGATCCGGCGATCCCGACCGACGAGTCCGGCACACGGCACCGCACGGCGCAGCGGGTGGCCAAGGAGACCGGGCTGCCGATCATCGCGATCAGCAAGTCCATGCGGATCATCGCCCTCTATCTCGACGGCATCCGCTACGTGCTGGAGGAGTCGGCGGCGATCATGTCCAAGGCCAATCAGGCCCTGGCGACGCTTGAGCGCTACAAGCATCGGCTCGACGAGGTGTCCGGCACGCTGTCGGCGCTGGAGATCGAGGATCTGGTGACGGTGCGCGACGTGGCGGCGGTGGCGCAGCGGCTGGAGATGGTCCGGCGGATCTCCGACGAGATCAAGGGCTACGTGGTGGAGCTGGGCACCGACGGGCGGCTGCTGTCGCTGCAGCTCGACGAGCTGGTGGCGGGGGTCGACTCCGATCGGGAGCTGGTGATCCGCGACTACCTGCCGGCTCCGGCGGGGCGGCGGCAGCGGCGGCTGTCGGAGGCGATGCAGGAGCTGGACGCGCTGTCGGGCAGCGAGTTGCTCGACCTTTCGGTGGTCGCCAACGTGCTGGGCCACGGCGGCACGGACAAGCTCGACAGCCCGGTCAGCCCACGCGGGTTCCGCCTGCTGGCGAAGGTGCCGCGGCTCCCGGCGTCGGTGGTGGACCGGCTGGTCAACCATTTCGGCAGTCTGCAGAAGCTGCTGGCGGCCAGCATCGACGATCTGCAGGCGGTGGGCGGTGTCGGCGAGTCGCGGGCCCGCAGCGTGCGCGAGGGGCTGTCGCGGCTGGCGGAATCGTCCATCCTGGAGCGCTACGTCTGACCGCTGCCGCCCCTGCCGTTTCTGCCACCTCTGCCACCCCTGCCGCCCGGGTGTCAGCGCAGGTGGAAGACGCCCTTGGGGCTCTTCAGCTTGCCCATGCGAGCCGTCGCGACGTACGTACCCGGCAGGGCGTTGGGCGGGTCGGCGCGGCAGTCGCCGCTGGAACGGCGGCGGTCCCAGTCGAGCGGACGCACGTAGGGGACGCCGCGCTGCAGCTCCTTGACCTCGGTGCCGGGGCCGCTGACGCAGTCGGAGGTGGACCAGATGCGGTCCTCGCCCGAGGTGATGCGGATCTCCATGGCGCGCGGGCCCACGTCGGCCTTGCACATGACGTCACCGGTGTTGACCACGGTGACGAGGAAGTGCGGGCGGGCGCCGCCGGTGTAGATCTCCTGCTCGCCCTGGAGGCCGAGCACCAGGTCGCGCTCGGCGCACGGCTCGCCGGGCCGCCGGGGGCGCGCCTCCTCGGTGGCCTTGGCGGGGCTCGGCGTCGGCGTGGGCGTGGCGGTGCCCAGGGCCAGCGTGCGCAGGCCGGCGAGCAGCGGGTCGGCGACCGGGGCCGGGGTCTGCGAGGTCTGCGCGCTGGAGGCCCGCTCCGGGCCGCCCGCACTGCTCGAACAGGCCCACGCCACCACGGCGACCACCACGAGCACCGCGACGAGCACGCTCATGCGCCTACGCCAGTAGACGTCGCCTCCGAATCCAGGGTCGTCACGCATCGCATCCGGGTCCATACGCACAGCATGTTCAGTCGGGCGGTCACCTAGCGCGACGACACGCCGCACCTTGCCATCTCGGCATACGCTGGGGCGCGTGGTTGAGCCGAAACTCCTACACATTCCCATTCTGGAGTGGTACGAAAACAACGCCCGAGAACTCCCTTGGCGGGCACCGGGCGCCACGCCGTGGGGCGTGCTCGTGAGCGAGATCATGTTGCAGCAGACCCCGGTCGCCAGGGTGCTGCCGGTGTGGCTGGAATGGCTGGCCCGCTGGCCCGCCCCGAAGGATCTGGCCGCCGAACCGCCCGGCGAGGCCGTACGCCATTGGGGCAGGCTCGGCTACCCTCGGCGGGCGCTGCGGCTG
This sequence comes from Nonomuraea sp. SBT364, assembly GCF_001083785.1. GTDB lineage: Bacteria > Actinomycetota > Actinomycetes > Streptosporangiales > Streptosporangiaceae > Nonomuraea. The sequence continues at coordinate 34,510 of NZ_LAVL01000083.1, read as the reverse complement.
CACGCGTGCGCGCGGGCCATCGCGGAGGAGCACGGCGGCGAGGTGCCGAGCGACCACGCGACGCTGCTCGCGCTGCCGGGCATCGGCGAGTACACCGCCGCCGCCGTGGCCAGTTTCGCGTACGGGGGGCGGCACGCGGTGCTCGACACCAACGTCCGCCGGGTGTTCGCCAGGGCGGTGCGCGCCGAGGAGTATCCGCCGGCCGCCACGTCGGCGGCCGAGCGCCGGCTGGCCGAGTCGCTCCTGCCCGAGCTGGGCGCCGCCCGCTGGGGTGTCGCGGTGATGGAGCTCGGCGCGCTGGTGTGTACGGCGCGCGCGCCCCGGTGCACCGACTGCCCGATCGCGTCCGCCTGCGCGTGGCGCCTGGCCGGCAAGCCGCCGCACGACGGGCCGCCGCGCAAGGGCCAGACGTACGCGGGGACCGACCGCCAGTGCCGGGGCCGCCTGCTGGCCGTTCTACGGGACGCGCCCGGGCCGGTGCCCAAGGCGGCGCTCGACGTGGTGTGGGCCGACGCCGTGCAGCGCGAGCGCGCCCTGGACGGCCTCGTGGCGGACGGCCTGGCCGAGCCCCTGCCCGACGGCACGTACCGCCTCCCCCACGCATAGGCTGTCCACCGTGCCAAGCGCGACCCCGGGCTTCGAGCTGCCTCTCCGCCTCTTCCTGGCCTTCCGCGTGCTCATCGACGAGCTGCACGCCGAGCTGGGCCGTCAGGGTCATCCGGACCTGCGTCCCATGCACGGCTTCGTCATGCAGGCCATCGGCCCGCAGGGCACCACGGCGGTGGACCTGGGGCGCGTCCTGGGCGTCTCCAAGCAGGCGGCCGGAAAGACGATCGAGACCCTGGAACGCATCGGCTACGTCGAGCGGACCCGCGACCCCGCCGACACCAGACGCAAGATCGTCCGCCTGACCCCCTTCGGCGTCGACGCCCTGGACAGGTCGGCCCGCATCTTCGACACCCTGCGCGCCCGCTGGGCGGACGAGCTGGGCGCGGACCGCCTGGCGGCCTTGGAGGCCGACCTGCGCAAGGTCACACCCGGGAGCCTGTGGCGGCTGGACGCGCCGGGCTGGTTCGGCACGCTCTGAGCGTCAGGCGGCGAGCTGCAGCCCCAGCCCGGTCAGGCTGGTGCGTGCCCAGTCGAGCTCCTGGGCGAGCAGCGACACCAGCGCGCCCGGCCCCTTGGCCCGGCCGGGGACGGCCAGGTTGTGCGTCTCGACCTCGATGTGGGCGCTTCCGCTGACGGCCCCCGACAGCATCGCGGCGAGCGTGTCGTGCAGCACCGCGCCGGTGTTGAGCGTGCCCGCGCCGTGGTTGTGCACGTGACCGAGCTTGACCACGGGCGCGCCGGCCGCCGCCAGGCCGCGCAGGGCCTCGCCGGGCTCCTCGGCGCCGCCCGCGAGGTGGCAGGCGTCCAGGCAGACGCCCAGGTGCTCGGAGTCGATCCCGCCCACCCGCTCCAGCGCCTGCTCGGTCGTCTCCAGCACGCACCCGGGCCACGGCTCGAACCCGACCCGGATCGTCTTGCCGGTGACGCTGTAGATGCCGCGCAGCTCGCGGGCCAGGCGCTCCAGCCGCCGGGTGGCGATGGCGTGCAGGTCGGCCGGCCAGTCGCGCCGCCACCCGATCGGTATCGTCGAGATGCTGCCGAACCGCACGTCGTCGGGCAGCAGGAAAGCCAGGATCTTGGCCAGCGCCATCGTGTAGCGGTAGCGCTCGGGCTTGGCCCAGTCGGGGCCGGGGACGTCCTGGTTGCGACCGCCGGTGCCGTTGAGGCTGACGACCTCCAGCCCGCGCTCCTCCAGCGAGCGGCGCAGTCGTACGAGCTCGATGCGGTCGGCGGTGAGGTGGTCGGCGACGGCGGGTGAGAGCCACAGGCCGACGCCCATCCGCTCCACGCCGAGCCGCTTGCGCACCGGCACGGCGTAGCGGGTGAGGTGGGCGATCAGGTTCTCCAGATCTTCAGCGGGGTGAACGCCTGCGTTGTAGGCGAGGTGAACGAGCGTTCCGTCATCGTGACGCAGGCGCATCGACTTCCTCCACGGCTTGCACTGGTTGTTCGGCCCCCGCCCGCTTCGAGGATCGCGCGGACCCTGACGAGCATGGCTGCTCCCGGGTGGCTCACGCGTCCGCCCTGAGTTGATTGCTTCCTACATCTCAGGGAGCAGGCCCCACCGTAGGGACGCGCTCTTGCGGGTCACTTGGATGGGACTGCGGCTCTGCTCTACATAGTGTAGTACTACCTATGGTGGCGGTACAGCCGGCCGCTCAACAATTCGGCAACACTAGCCGTGATCTTGATTTTTTGTATGGCGAAGCCCCGGAAAACGAAGGAACCCCCCGTGTGAACATCACACGGGGGGTTCCTCGGGAACCTGTGGCTCTAGCCGGCGATCGCCGCGGCCGAGTCGGGCACCTTGGCGGTGTTCTCGCCGGTGAAGATGAACTTGGCCTCGTCGCCCTCGCCCTCGATCGTGACCTTGACGGTCTGACCGGGACGGAGGTCGCCGTACAGGATCTTCTCCGACAGCGAGTCCTCGAGCTCGCGCTGGATCGTCCGGCGCAGCGGCCGGGCGCCCATGACCGGGTCGTAACCGCGGTCGGCCAGCAGCTGCTTGGCGTCCTGCGAGACCTCGAGCCCCATGTCGCGGTCCTTCAGCCGGGCGCTGACCTGGGTGAGCATCAGATCGACGATCTGGATGATCTCCTTCGGCGTCAGCTGGTGGAAGACCACGATGTCGTCGACACGGTTGAGGAACTCGGGCCGGAAGTGCTGCTTGAGCTCTTCCTGAACCTTGGACTTCATCCGGTCGTAGTTGGAGTCGGCGTCGTTGGACTTCGCGAACCCGACCCCGATGCCCTTGGAGATGTCACGGGTGCCGAGGTTGGTGGTCATGATGATGACCGTGTTCTTGAAGTCGACCACGCGGCCCTGGGCGTCGGTCAGGCGACCGTCTTCCAGGATCTGCAGCAGCGAGTTGAAGATGTCGGCGTGCGCCTTCTCGATCTCGTCGAAGAGCACCACGGAGAACGGCTTGCGCCGCACCTTCTCGGTGAGCTGGCCGCCCTCCTCGTAGCCGACGTAGCCGGGAGGCGAGCCGAACAGCCTGGAGACGGTGTGCTTCTCCATGAACTCGGACATGTCCAGCGAGATGAGCGCGTCCTCGTCACCGAACAGGAACTCCGCGAGGGTCCTGGCCAGCTCGGTCTTACCGACACCGGACGGGCCCGCGAAGATGAACGAGCCGCCGGGACGCCGCGGGTCCTTCAGACCGGCGCGGGTGCGCCGGATGGACCGCGACAGGCCCTTGATGGCGTCGTCCTGGCCGATGATCCGCTTGTGGAGCTCGTCCTCCATGCGGAGCAGGCGCTGCGACTCCTCCTCGGTGAGCTTGAAGACCGGGATGCCGGTGGCCGTGGCGAGGACCTCGGCGATGAGCTCCTCGGTGACCTCGGCGACGACGTCCATGTCGCCGGCCTTCCACTCCTTCTCCCGCCGCTCGCGCTTGAGCTGGAGCTGCTTCTCCTGGTCACGGAGGGCAGCCGCCTTCTCGAAGTCCTGCGCGTCGATCGCGGACTCCTTGTCGCGGCGGACGTTGGCGATCTTTTCGTCGTATTCACGCAGGTCCGGCGGAGCGGTCATCCGGCGGATGCGCATCCGCGAACCGGCCTCGTCGATGAGGTCGATCGCCTTGTCGGGAAGGTAGCGGTCGCTGATGTAGCGGTCGGCCAGCTGCGCGGCGGCGACCAGCGCGCCATCGGTGATGGACACGCGGTGGTGCGCCTCGTAGCGGTCGCGCAGACCCTTGAGGATCTCGATCGTGTGGCTGAGCGAGGGCTCGGCCACCTGGATCGGCTGGAACCGGCGCTCGAGGGCCGCGTCCTTCTCCAGGTACTTGCGGTATTCGTCGAGCGTCGTGGCGCCGATGGTCTGCAGCTCGCCGCGGGCCAGCATCGGCTTGAGGATGCTGGCGGCGTCGATCGCGCCCTCCGCGGCGCCCGCACCCACGAGCGTGTGCAACTCGTCGATGAACAGGATGATGTCGCCGCGCGTGCGGATCTCCTTGAGCACCTTCTTCAGGCGCTCTTCGAAGTCACCGCGGTAACGCGAGCCGGCGACCAGAGCGCCGAGGTCAAGCGTGTAGAGCTGCTTGTCCTTCAGCGTCTCGGGCACCTCGCCCCTGACGATCTTCTGCGACAGGCCCTCGACGACGGCGGTCTTGCCGACGCCGGGCTCGCCGATCAGCACCGGGTTGTTCTTGGTCCTCCGGGAGAGGACCTGCATGACCCGCTCGATCTCCTTCTCACGGCCGATGACCGGATCCAGCTTGCCCTCGCGGGCGGCCTGGGTCAGGTTGCGGCCGAACTGGTCGAGCACCAGGGACGTCGACGGGGCCGACTCCTGCGGGCCACCCGCGGCGGCCGGCTCCTTGCCCTGGTAACCGTGGAGCAACTGGATGACCTGCTGCCGGACACGGTTGAGATCAGCTCCAAGCTTGACCAGCACCTGGGCGGCCACACCCTCACCCTCACGGATGAGCCCGAGCAGGATGTGCTCGGTGCCGATGTAGTTGTGACCCAGTTGCAAAGCCTCACGGAGCGACAGCTCGAGGACCTTCTTGGCCCGCGGGGTGAACGGAATGTGCCCCGACGGAGCCGACTGGCCCTGGCCGATGATCTCCTCGACCTGCTGACGCACACCCTCAAGGCTGATGCCCAGGCTCTCCAGAGCCTTGGCGGCTACGCCTTCACCTTCGTGGATCAAACCAAGAAGAATGTGCTCAGTGCCGATGTAGTTGTGGTTGAGCATCCTGGCCTCTTCTTGGGCCAAGACGACAACACGCCTCGCTCGGTCGGTGAACCTCTCGAACATCTCGTCGCTCCTCACAGAGCGGTCAGTCAGGCCGGTAAATCCGGTCCCGTCATCCCGCATGCTAGCCCTGGCTCGGCGAACCGTGCCCACTGCCGCTGACACGCTCTATAGCAGACACGTTCCCCGAGAGCAGGGCGTTCACCCTCCATCCAACTACTGTTCGGGGGTCACGTGTTCCCGATACGCCACCAGCGAACGATGTTTAGGGCGCTCAGGTGAAGTGGCTCGAATTCGCCGCCAGCGGCGCGTCCGGAACGGCACGGATCGGGTGCCGGACGCGGGGGCGAGCCTGGGGCGGCCGCACCCGTTCGCGCTGGACGCCGCGTCCTGTCTTCCATCGTATGTCCTGCTTCAATGCCAGGCCAAGCGTGACCGGAACGGGGCGCATCTGGTCAGCCGCGTTACCGATCAGTAACGGGCGTGGCGCCGGATGATTACCGGCCCCACGCCCGCACGAATTGACCCGAACGCCCACTTATGGGCGGGTTAGAAGATCACTAAAACGGTTGTCCACCATTTGAGATTATGGCAGAAATGATCATGCGCTTATGGCGGCCGCCGGGGTCCTAGGCGAACGGCATAAGCGCATGGTCAGGAGATCGGCTCCTTAGTGAGCCGCGTCGTACTGCTCGACGACCGTGGAGGCGATCCGGCCTCGCTCGCTGACCGGCAGACCGTGAGCCTTGGCCCACTGCCGGATCTCGGCGCTCTTCTCGCGGCTCATCGCCCGCTGCCCGCCACGCCCGCGACGGCGCGTGGATACGGCGCCCGCCCTGCGGGCGTGCTGCACGAAAGGCGTCAGAGCGTCCCTCAGCTTCTTGGCGTTAAGGTCGCTGAGGTCAATCTCATAGGTGGAGCCGTCAATAGCGAAGCTGACCGTCTCATTGGCCTCGCCCCCATCGAGGTCATCGATGAGAATCTCCTGGATCTGCTTGGCCATCTACGCAATCCTTTCCCGGAGCATTGTTTCATTCGCCTGCCCAAACATATACCCGGAAAGGCGTTAAGACAATTCAGCGCTACGGGGATTCGGCTGAGCGGCCGATCAGTTGTGGTTCTCGGCCTGATCCTGGCGGTTTGGCCGCTGGCCCGCCCCCTCGGAGCGCACCAACTTCACCACGCCAAAGATGAAGGCGCCGCCCACGACGACGGGCGGGATGAGCGCTGACAATACCTCTGTTACGGCTTCCATTCGTCCTCGCCTCCACGGCTGACGGGGTTTCAGGGGCGCTTTATACACAGGCGGCCGGGGTCGGCGCGAGCCTGGCAGGACCTCGTGTCGCCCGAGGTAACACCGCCCACACACGACCATAGCGGCACAGAGATGCCCATAGCCTGGCAGGCGCCCCAACATCCGGCAACCCGGACGCCCCATAGCCTAATGCCAGTCTCTCCAGGCTCCTTACCGGATCAAGCGGAAATTTTGCGAAAAGCCATCAGCGCAGGTACGGAACCCTCAACGAAGATCTTTTACGACCAGCGTTCCGGCCAGCCTGTCATGCGGCCCGCGCTGGAGCGGCTTGTCGATCAAGATGAGCAAGCCGACGCCAAAGACGAACATTCCGGCCAGCAGATTGACCACCGGAATGCCCATCAGCATCGCAGGCGCCGGATAGAGCAGGGCTCGTTTCAGCCGGACCCGCGCCGGAAGGCTCTCCGGGTCCACCCGAATCCCCATGATCGCCTTGCCGAAGGTGCGCCCGCCCCGGGAAAGTGCGATCCAGTCATAGACCGTATATCCCAGCCCGGCGCCCACCCACGCGAACACGCCGGGCAGCCGCCCCTCGAACGCGTCCAGCACCCCGACAGTCCGGAAGATGCCCCATAGCGCAATGAACAGAATGTAATAGAAGACCCCGAAGACGAGCGCTTCAATGAGCCGGGCGACGAGCCGTTCCCACCATTCGGCCGGCAGCACGCCGGCCTTCGGTGTCGCGGCCATAACCTCACCTCGTCCGTTCGGCGGCCCCCGGCGTCCCTCCATTCTGGTACGGCTCGTACACACAAAACAGAGGCCGGCGGGATGCCGGCCCCTGTTTCGCGGTTGCGCGAGACTTACTTGATCTTGACCACCACGGTCTTGGCGAACTTGTCGGCGAACGTCTGCTGGAGCGGCTTGTCCCAGAGCTGGGAAGCGCCGTTCAGCATGACGAGGATGCCGCCGATGAATGCGCCGAAGATCGGGATGACGCCCAGGGCGTAGCCGCCCCAGGTGCCGGCGGCCCGCTTGAGCGCGAGGTCGTTCGGCAGGCCGCCGGGCGGCAGCGCCTGGCCGACCGGGACGACCTTGATGCCCATGACCATCTTGCCGACGGTCTGGCCGCTCATCTTCGTCATGAAGAAGTCGTAGGCCACGTAAAGCGCCGCCAGCAGGATGTACTGGATGAGGCCGACGATGAAGGAGCTCAAAAAGCCTGACGTCGCCCCGGAGGGCGAGCTGTAGCTCGCCACCAAGAAGATGCCCAGGATGAGGCTGATGATGAAGTAGACGACGCCGAAGATGACGCCGTCGACGATCCTCGCCACCAGCCGCTGCCACCACTCCGCCAGCGGCGCCGGCGCGCCCGGGGGCTGCACCCCGACCGGCTGGCCGTACTGCTGCCCGTAGGCGGGCTGGCCGTAGGCGGGCTGGCCGTAGCCGGGCTGGCCGTAGGCCGGCTGACCGTACTGCTGCTGCCCGTACTGGGGCTGCTGGCCGTACTGCTGCTGACCGTATTGCTGCTGCTGGCCGTAGTCGGGCTGGCCATAGCCCGGCTGCGACTGCGGCTGCTGACCGTAGTCCGGCTGACCGTACTGGGGCTGCTGGCCGTATCCCGGCTGGGACTGCGGCTGCTGGCCGTAACCCGGCTGGGACTGCGGCTGCTGGCCGTAGTCGGGCTGCGACTGGGGCTGCTGACCGTATTGCGGCTGCTGACCGTAATCGGGCTGGCCGTACTGCTGCTGGCCCGACGGAGGCTGCTGACCGTACTGCGGCTGCTGGCCGTACTGAGGTTGCTGGCCGTAGTCCGGCTGGGACTGCGGCTGCTGACCGTAGTCCGGCTGGCCGTACTGCGGCTGCTGGCCGTATCCCGGCTGGGACTGGGGCTGCTGGCCGTAGTCGGGCTGGCCGTACTGGGGCTGCTGACCGTACTGCTGGCCGGAGGGCTGGCCGTACTGCTGCTGGCCGTACTGCTGCTGCTGGCCGTAGTCGGGCTGGGACTGCTGCTGCTGGCCGTATGGGGGCTGGCCGTAGCCCTGCTGCGGCTGCTGCCCGTAGGGGGGCTGCTGCTGGCCGTACTGGGGCTGCTGGCCGTAGGGGTCGTCGACGCGGTAACCCACGACCGTGGCGTCGGGGTCGGGCTGCCCTTGGGGGCGGTTCTGGTTCTGGCCGTATTCAGGGGAATTCTCGGGGGAATCGTCCTGTGGATACGGCGGCTGTCCTGTGCTCACCGTGTCACCTCGCTTCGAGTGCGCATGTGGCACGTGTCAGGGCACATGCCTGTCCTGCCCAACGTATCGACATAGGTATCAACAATCACCTTTCCCGGCAGTCAAGGTCCGAGTCACCCGATGTCAAGTGGAGCAGCATACGTGTGTTGCCCAGGGTGTTCGGCTTGACGTGCTCGAGATCAAGGAACTCGGCCACGCCCTCGTCGTACGAGGCCAGGAGTTCGGCGTAGACCTCCGGAGAGACGGGCGTGCCCTGGATGGTACGGAACCCGTGCCTGGCGAAGAAGTCGACCTCGAAAGTGAGACAAAATACACGTTCCAGCCCGAGCTCCCTGGCCGTCCTGATGAGGGCCGAGACCACGCGATTGCCGATGCCGAACCCCCTGGCGCCAGGGTGCACGGCCACCGTGCGGATCTCGGCCAGGTCTTCCCAGAGCACGTGCAGGGCGCCGCAGCCGACGACCTCGCCGCCCCGCTCGGCCACCCAGAACTCCTGCACGTCCTCGTACAGCGTGACGGTGGCCTTCTCCAGCATCTTGCGCCCGACCCCGGCATAGGTGTCGACCAGGAGCTTGATCGCCCTGACGTCCCTCGTCCGGGCACGCCTGACGAGGACCTCGGTCTCTGGGACCGCGAGTTCGGCGACCTGCTCCATGGCCATCCAGAGTACAGACCCCATTACGGCTCGACCCTAACTCCCGGACCGTCACCGCGCGTGCACGCTCCGGATTGCACGATTCCTACAGTTTCACGATCGGGAGAACCTGGGGCAAAGAGGGCATAAAGTCTTTTCTGTACGGCTCGTCACGAGATCACCTTGTGACCCGTCGGTTGTGAAACCTCTACAGACTCGGCAGTTCCGGTTGAGCAGGAACCAGGAGTGCATTAGTGTCCAGCGACGATGTCACCCGCGCACAACGCGCGGACGGCACGCCCAATCCCCGCGAGGGGAGCCGGGGACCCGCCGGCGGCGTTGACCCGCTGCCAGGGGTGAATCCGAGCCACGGCTCGGTAGGGCTGCTCCGGCCCGAACCCGTCAGCTAACCCGGTAGGCGTCGAGGGAAGGAGCTTGGTTGGACAGGCGTAATGGCAAGCAGCGATTCGGTGTCGTCGGCCTGGCCGCCGTGGCCGCGTTCGTCTTCGCTCTGCCCATGGGCTCCGCCGCCGCCGACCCCAAGCCTTCACTCAAGGAGCTCTCCGAGCAGGTCGAGGAGATGCACCTGGACATCGAGACGCTGGCCGAGCAGTACAACGGCCAGCGGGAGAAGCTCAAGACGGCCCAGAAGGCCGCAGACAACGCCAAGAAGGTGCTGGCCGCCAGCGAGGCCGAACTGGCCGACAAGCGCGCCAAGGCCGTCCTGCTGGCCCAGACCACCTATATCAACGGTGGCATGAACGGGACGCTGGCGTTCGTCAACTCAGGCGACCCCGAGGGCTTCCTCGACAAGGCGGCCACCAACTACGCGCTCCAGCAGCAGCAGGGCGAGGAGATCCTGCAGCTCACCAAGGCCATGGAGGCGGCCGAGCGGGCCAGGACCAGCGCCAAGGCCCGCATCACCGAGGTCTCGAAGATCGTCAAGGACCTCGACGGCAAGCGCGACCGCATCGTCAAGCTCGTCGCCAAGGTCGAGAGCAACCTGTTCAGGCGCGCGCTCGGCGAGGCCGGCCAGCCCGGCACCCCCGCGGTCAAGGTCAACCTGCCGGTCCCCGGCTCGGGCAAGGCCGCGCAGGCGGCCAAGTGGGCGCTCACCCAGCAGCTCAAGCCGTACATCTGGGGCGCCGAAGGCCCGCGCGGCTACGACTGCTCCGGCCTGGTGATGGCCGCCTACCAGCGCGTGGGCATCTCGCTGCCGCACTACACCGGCGACCAGTGGACCGCGGGCCGGCACATCTCCAAGGAGGAGCTGCGCGCGGGCGACCTGGTCTTCTTCTACAGCGACCTGCACCACGTGGGCATCTACCTGGGCGGCGGCATGATGGTGCACGCGCCGCGCACCGGTGATGTGGTGCGCATCGCGTCCATCGCCCGCCGCCCCTTCGCCGGAGCCGTACGCATCGCCGACTAGCGGCTCAGATGAGCTGCCTTCTGGCAGCCCAGGCCACCGCCTCGATCGCGGTGGCCACACCGATGCGGTCGCAGATGCCGCGCAGCCTCCGCCGCACCGTGCGACCGCTGATATCCAGACGCCGTCCGACCCGATCCACGGTGACACCCTTGGCCAGCTCGGCCAGCAACGCCAGATCGGCATGGCTGAGCTCAACGCCTTCTGTGAGCACATCCATCGGGAGCCCTCCCCCCCAACAGCACCACTCGGAGACGTCTACGGTCCGAGCCAAGCTGCTCGTCTCGCAGACGGTAAACGCATCCAGGAATCATCGTCAAGCACGAGATCTGCCGCACTTGACCTCCTCCATTGACATGATCCGTTGTATGTGAAGTACTCGCCATATGTCGTCACTTATCGGGGCACGATGATCGACCACAGCGATCCTGACTACGCTCCTTTGACGCCGACGGACATGCTCGGGTTCGACCCGTCGGATCCCGACTTCCTGCGTGACCCGTATGCCCGTTACCGCGAGCTCCGCGACCGTGACGCGCTGCTGCGGACCCGGGGCGGGCTTCTCGTCGCCACCACGTACGAGCTGTGCTCCGCGGTGCTGCGCGACCCCCGCTTCGGCCACGGCGCGCCCTCCGACGGCGAGCCCCCCAGGTCGTTCCTGATGATGAACCCGCCGGACCACACGCGGATGCGCGGCCTGGTCAGCCGGGCGTTCACCCCGGGGATGATCAGACGGCTGCGGCCGCGGATCGAGGCCATCACCGCCGGGCTCATCGAGGCGCTGCCCGCCGAGGCGGATCTGATGAGCGCGTTCGCCTACCCGCTGCCGGTCATGGTGATCAGCGAGATGCTCGGCGTGCCGCCCGAGGACCACGAGCGCTTCCGCGGCTGGAGCGAGACGCTGGCCAGGAGCCTGGACCCCATCGTGCCGCCGGACCTGGCATCGCGGACCGAGCGGGACCGGGAGGAGTTCCGTGACTACTTCCGCCATCTCATCGCGCTGCGGCGCGAGCGGCCCGGCGACGACCTGCTCAGCGCGCTCGCCCAGGTCGACGAGCTGACCGAGCAGGAGCTGCTGGGCACCTGCGTGCTGCTGCTCGTGGCCGGGCACGAGACGACCGTCAACCTCATCGCCAACGGCGTGCTCAACCTGGTCGGGCACGGCGTGCTCGGGCGCGCCGCCGACCGGCCCCAGCAGGTGGTCGAGGAGGTGCTGAGGTACGACCCGCCGGTGCAGCTGACGACGCGCGTCGCGCTGGAGGACGTGGAGCTGGCCGGGACGGCCGTGCCCGCGGGTGGCGCGGTGCTGGCGCTGGTCGGGGCCGCCAACCGCGACCCCGCCGTGTTCGCCGACCCGGACCGCTTCGACGTGGAGCGGGCGCCGGGCCGGCATCTGGCGTTCGGGCTGGGCATCCACTTCTGCCTCGGGGCGCCGCTGGCCAGGCTGGAGGGCGAGATCGCGCTGCGCGCGCTGGCTCAGGCGGCGCCGAAGCTGGAGCTGGCCGACCCCGCGCCGCCGTACAAGGGGAACCTGGTGCTGCGCGGGCTCGCCACCCTGCCGGTGCGGCTCAACGGGAGGGCTTGACCAGCGGGAAGAGGATCGTCTCGCGGATGTTCCTGCCGGTGAAAGCCATGATCATCCGGTCGATGCCGGCGCCCATGCCGCCCGTCGGGGGCATGGCGTACTCGAGCGCCTGGAGGAAGTCCTCGTCGAGCTGCATGGCCTCCGGGTCGCCGCCGGCCGCCAGCAGCGACTGCTCGACCAGGCGGCGGCGCTGCTCGACCGGGTCGACCAGCTCCGAGTAGGCGGTGCCGAGCTCGGTGCCGAAGCCGATCAGGTCCCACTTCTCGGTGAGCAGCGGGTTGTCGCGGTGCTGCCGGGTCAGCGGGGAGGTCTCCAGCGGGTAGTCCATGACGAACGTGGGCTGGATCAGCGTGTGCTCGACCAGCTCCTCGAACAGCTCCTGGACCAGCTTGCCCTGGCCCCACTTGGCGTCCCAGTGCACCTCGTGCTTGTCGGCCAGCGCGCGGACCCGCTCCAGCGGCGTCTCGGTGGTGACCTCCTCGCCCACCGCGTCGGAGACCAGGTCGTAGAGCTTGACCCGCGGCCACTCGGGCAGCCCCAGGTCGACCTCGACGCCGTCGTGCACGACCACGGTCGTGCCGAGCGCGGCCACCACGGCCTTCTGGTACATCCGCTGGGTGAGGTCGGCCATGTCGTTGTAGTCGAGGTAGGTGCCGTAAGCCTCGATCATGGTGAACTCGGGGTTGTGCGTCGAGTCCGCGCCCTCGTTGCGGAAGTTGCGGTTGATCTCGAAGACCTTCTCGATCCCGCCCACGACCAGCCGCTTGAGGTAGAGCTCGATCGCGATGCGAAGGTAGAGCTCCATGTCGTAGGCGTTGATGTGGGTCTTGAAGGGCCGGGCCGCCGCGCCGCCGTGGATCGGCTGCAGCATCGGCGTCTCGACCTCGAGGTAGCCCTCCTCGTGCCAGAAGTCGCGGACCGCGCGCACGGTGGCGCTGCGGATGCGGGCCATCTCGCGGGCCTCGTCGTTGACGATGAGGTCGACGTAGCGCTGCCGGACCCGCGCCTCGGGGTCGGTGAGCCCGACGTGCTTCTCCGGCAGCGGGCGCAGGCACTTGGCGGTGATCTGCCAGCTGTCGGCCAGGATGGACAGCTCGCCGCGCCGGGAGGTGATCACCTCGCCCTCGACGCCGACGTGGTCGCCGAGGTCGACGTCGTGCTTCCAGGCCGCCATGGACTCCTCGCCGACCTTGTCGAGCGAGATCATCACCTGCAGGTCGCCGCTGCCGTCGCGGAGCGTGGCGAAGCAGAGCTTGCCGCCCACGCGGTTGAGCATGACGCGGCCGGCGACGCCCACCCGGTCACCGGTCTGGGTGTCGGGCTCCAGGCCCTGGTATTTCTCCCTGACCTCGGCGTTGGTGGCCGTGCGGGGAAAGTTCACCGGGTAAGGGTCGACGCCTTGGCTGCGAAGGCGGTCGAGCTTCTCCCTCCGGATGCGCATCTGCTCGGGAAGTTCGTCGCTCACAGCATCAAAGCGTAGGGGATACGGCCGGCTGCAAGTCCTCGTCGGTCCCGTGAAGGGGTGCTGCAAGCACGCGGCGTTACTCATGACTCACGAGCTCAGCGGAACCGGTACGGAGCCGGCTCAGGAAGGAGCTCAAGGAGAGATCATGTTCAAGAAGATCACGATTGGGCTCCTCGCCGCCGCCGCGACCAGCACGCTCGTTCTCGCGACCCCGGCCGCCGCCGCTTCCGGCCCGTACGACCAGAGCGACCACTGGGGCTCCGTCTACGCCAAGCACCACCTGGCCAAGGCCACGGGCTGGGTGGGCGTCGAGTGGGACGAGGACCAGGAGTCCAACACCGTCCACGTCAAGGGCAAGCTGTACGACAAGGACGCCCGCAGCTACGCCCAGGGCGGCAAGTGCGCCTACGTGAAGTTTCAGGCCGCCGACTTCGACCACGACTGGGACGAGGTCTACAGCAAGAAGTACTGCGGCTACCCCGGCCACAAGAAGTTCGGCTTCAGCGTCGACGACGTCTCCGCGCTGCGGGTCAAGGTCTGCCAGGTGCACCCGCACAAGCACTGGGTGAGCAAGTGCGGCCACTGGGCCTACCTCTACGCCGCCGAGAGCGAGTGATCGTCCACAGACGGCGGGCGGCCCTCTTCCCGAGCGGGGGGCCGCCCGTCTTATGCGGTGTTGCGCTGGTAGATCAGCCGCAGCCCGATGAGTGTCAGCCAGGGCTCGTGCACGTCGATGCAGCGCGACTCGCCCACCACGAGCGCCGCGTGGCCGCCGGTGGCGACCACGGTCACGTCGTCGGGGTCGTCGGCCAGCTCGGCGGCCATCCGCTCGACGATGCCGTCGACCTGACCGGCGAAGCCGTAGATGATGCCGGCCTGGAGCGCCTCGACGGTGTTCTTGGCGATCACCGAGCGGGGCCGGATCAGCTCGACCTTGTGCAGTTGCGCCCCGGCCGCGGCGAGCGCGTCGACGGAGATCTCGATGCCGGGCGCGGTGACCGCGCCGACGTACTCGCCCTTGGCCGACACCGCGTCGAACGAGGTCGCGGTGCCGAAGTCGACGATGATGCACGGCCCGCCGTACTGGTCGATGGCGGCCAGCGCGTTGACGATGCGGTCGCTGCCGACCTCCTTGGGGTTGTCCATCCGCACCGGCACCCCGGTGCGGATGCCCGGCTCCACGACCACGGCCGTCACGTCGCCGTAGTAGCGGCGGCACATCTCACGCATCTCGTTGAGCACGCTCGGCACGGTGGAGCAGATCGCGATGCCGCCCACGTCGGCGCCCTTGAGCAACGGCGACTGCCCGAGCAGCCCCTGCAGGACGACGGCGATCTCGTCGGCGGTGCGGCGGGCGTCGGTGGCCAGCCGCCAGTGCTCGATGACGTCCTCGCCTTCGAAGAGGCCGAGCACCGTGTGCGTGTTGCCGACGTCGATCGTGAGCAGCATCGATTACCCCCGTAGATCCAGTGCGACGTCCAGGGCGGGCGCCGAGTGGGTCAGCGCTCCCACCGCAAGGTAGTCCACGCCAGTTTCGGCCACATCACGCGCCAATTCCAAGGTCAATCCCCCGCTGGCCTCCAGCGCAACCGCGTTTTTCGCCCCCTTTTTAGCGATTTGTACGGCTCGGACCGTCTGCTCCACCGTGAAGTTGTCCAGCAAGATCAGGTCGGCCCCCTCGGCGAGCACCGCTTCGAGCTGCTCGACGCTGTCGACCTCCACCTCGATCGGCACGTCGGGGTAGCGCTCGCGCACCGCGCGGAACGCCTCGGCGACCCCGCCCGCGGCCACCACGTGGTTGTCCTTGATCAGGGCCGCGTCCGACAGCGACATGCGGTGATTGACGCCGCCGCCGCAGCGCACCGCGTACTTCTCCAGGGCCCGCAGCCCCGGCAGCGTCTTGCGGCTGTCACGTACCCGCGCCCCGGTGCCGCTGATCGCCGCCACCCAGCGTCCGGTCAGCGTGGCGATGCCGGACAGGTGCGTGAGCAGGTTCAGCGCGGTGCGCTCGGCGGTCAGCAGGGTCCTGGTCGGGCCCTCCACCGTCATCAGCACGTCGCCCCTGCGCACCCGCTCGCCGTCCTTGACCCGGCGCTCGGCCGGGCCCGCGCCCAGGCGGGCGAACACCGCCTCGGCCACCGCCAGCCCGGCCACCACGCCGTCGGCGCGGGCCACCATGTCGGCCACCGACCGGTGCCCGGCCGGGACCGTCGCCAGGCTCGTCACGTCGCCGGCCGCCTGGAGGTCCTCGGCCAGCGCCCGGTCGATCACCGCGTCGATCTCGGCCGGATCCACTCCGGCGGCGGCCAGCTCCTGTGCCAGGCGCCGCGGCATCGCGTCACCGTGCGGGGTGTAGGTCATGTGCACGCCCTCCTCCGTCAGGGTCACGTCCAGGTGCCCCAGCCATTCGTCGTCGAGGTCGGGGAAATCCTCCCGCCAGTGCGAGCCGCGCGTCTCCTGCCGTGCCGCCGCCGCGCCGGCCAGTACGGTCGCGACGGTGAGCAGGTTCGTCGTCTCCCACGACTCGGTGCACGAGGCCACGTGGACCGGGGTCCACCTGGCATCGCGCAGCGCCCGGACCGTGGCCGTGAGCGACGCGCGGCTGCGCAGGACGCCCGCTCCGGCGCTCATGTGCGCCTGGATCCGGCCGCGCGCCCTCGGGTCCGTCAGCCCCTCGGCCGCCCCGGCCACGACCGGCTCGCCCGGTTCGGGCCGTACGCGATGGATGTCCTCGGCGATGCGCTCGGCGAACACCAGCCCTTCGAGCAGCGAGTTGGAGGCCAGCCGGTTCGCGCCGTGCACGCCCGTGCACGCCACCTCGCCGCACGCGTACAACCCCTCGATGCTGGTACGGCCCCGCAGGTCGGTACGGATTCCGCCGCTGGCGTAGTGGGCGGCGGGAGCCACCGGGACGGGCTCGCTGACCGGGTCGATGCCGTGCTCCCGGCAGACCGCGTAGATCGTGGGGAACCTGGAGCGCCACTTCTCCTCGCCGAAGTGGCGGCCGTCCAGGTAGACGTGGTCGTGCCCGGACTCGCGCATCGTCCGGGTGATGGCCTTGGCCACGACGTCACGCGGCGCCAGATCGGCCAGCTCGTGCACGCCGGTCATGAACCGGTCGCCCTCATGGTCGATCAGGAACGCGCCCTCGCCCCGGACCGCCTCGGAGATCAGCGGCTGCTGGCCGGTGGCGCCCTCACCCAGCCAGAGCACGGTCGGATGGAACTGGACGAACTCCAGGTCCCGCACCACGGCTCCGGCCCGCAGCGCCAGCGCCACCCCGTCGCCGGTGGACACCTGCGGGTTCGTCGTGGACGAGTAGACCTGGCCCATGCCGCCGGTGGCCAGCACGACGGCGCGGGCGCGCACGGCGCCCACCCCGTCGCCCGCGCCCTCACCCATCACGTGCAGCGTCACGCCCCTGGCGCGGCCGTTCGCGTCCTTCAGCAGGTCGAGGACCAGCGCGTGCTCGATCACCTCGATCCCGCTCGCCCGGACCGCCTCGGCCAGCGCCCGCTGCACCTCGGCACCGGTGGCGTCGCCGCCGGCGTGCACGATCCGGTCGCGCCGGTGGCCGCCCTCGCGCGTGAGCTGCAGGTGACCGTCGGGGGTCCGGTCGAACTCGGCGCCGCGGCCCATCAGCCGCCGCAGCGCGCCCGGCCCATCGGTCACCAGCGCCCTGACGGCCTCGGCGTCGCACAGCCCCACCCCGGCCAGCAGGGTGTCGCTGAGGTGCTCGTCGGGGGTGTCGGCCGGGTCCAGCACGGCGGCGATCCCGCCCTGCGCCCACCGGGTGGACCCGGCCGACAGCACGTCCTTGGTGACGACCAGGACCCTGGCCCTGGGTTCGAGCTCGGCGTAGTGCAGCGCCACCGTCAGCCCGGCGATGCCGGAACCCACGACGACCAGGTCGGCCTCGACGTTCCACCCGGGTTCGGGCGCCGACAGCCGCAGGGGGATGGCCGGTGCACTCATGGGGATCTCCTCAGATGAGGGAATTTCGTCAATATGACGATAACGCCCCCGTCCGCGCTTCCCTTCCCCGGGGCCGGTCTAGAAGGAGAGCACCAGGTTGTCGATCAACCGGGTGCTCCCCACGCGGGCGGCGACCGCGAGGACCGCCTCACCCGTGTACGACTCCGGGACCTCGGCGAACGTGGCCGGATCCACCAGCACCACGTAGTCCAGCGCCAGCTCCGGGGCCGCCGCCTCCAGGACCGCGCGGGCGGCCGCGAGGACGCGGGACGGCACGTTCTCGGCCTCCCCCGCGCGGAGGGCACGCGACAGGGCGAGGGCCACCTCCCGGTCGGCCGGGGACAGGTAGCGGTTGCGGCTCGACAGCGCCAGCCCGTCGGGCTCGCGCACCGTCGGCGCGCCCACGATCTCCACCGGCACGTCGAGGTCGGCCACCATGCGGCGGATCAGCGCCAGTTGCTGGGCGTCCTTCTGCCCGAAGACCGCGAGATCCGGCTGGACCAGGTTGAACAGCTTGAGCACCACGGTGAGCATCCCGTCGAAGTGCCCGGGCCGCACCGCGCCCTCCACGACCCGGCCCATCTCCCCGGAACGGAGGCTCACCTGCCGGTCGGGGTGGTACATGTCCTCCACCGCAGGGGCGAACACCACCTCGACCCCCTCGGCGCGGCACACCCCCAGGTCGGCGTCGAACGTACGGGGATAGCGGGAGAAGTCCTCGCTCGGGCCGAACTGCAATGGGTTGACGAAGATGCTGACCACCACGTGGTCGGCACGCGAGCGGGCCGCTCTGATGAGGGAGCGGTGCCCCTCGTGCAGGGCGCCCATGGTGGGCACGAGGGCGACGGAGCCGTCACCGCGGGCTTTGATCAGGTCGGTGCGGTTCCTGGCGACGATGGGGTCCATGAAGCGGCCTCCGGGGGCGACATGCGGATCCGTGCCATGCCGGTCACGGTCACGTCCATATGTTGCCACCCAGGGCGTCGAGCAAGCGTTCGGCCTCCTCGGGCTTGAGCAGGCCGGCGGCCAGCGCCCGGTCGGCGGTGAGCCGGGCCAGCGCGACGTAGGCGTCGGCCGCCTCCGGCGCGGCCAGGATCAACGCGTCGACGTGCTTGCGCACGGTGCCGGCGTCGCCGCGCACCACCGGCCCGGTCAGGCCGTTGATGCCGAGCCGGAGCACGTTGTCGAGGGCGGCGCCGAGCAGCGGCCCCAGCATGCGGCCCGGGTGCTCGACGCCGATGCGGCCGAGCAGGTCGGACGACTCGGCGATGAGCGTGACCATGTGGTTGGCGGCGCTGGCCAGGGCCGCGTGATAGAGGGCGCGATCGGCGTCGGCGATCCACACCGGCTCGCCGCCCATCTCGATGACCAGGGCCTCGGCGATGGGACGCAGCGGCTCGGGCGCGGTGACGCCGAAGGAGCAGCCGGTGATGCGGTTGAGGTCGTCGTCCCTGCCGGTGAACGTCATCACCGGGTGCAGGGCGAACGGCAGCGCGCCCGCCCCGGCGGCCGGCCGCAGCACGGACAGGCCGTACGCGCCGCTGGTGTGGACGAGCAGCTTGCCCTGGAGGCCGGCGCCGGTGGCGGCCAGGCCGCTGACGAGGTCGGGCAGCGCGTCGTCGGGGACGGTGAGCAGGATGAGCTCCGCCGCCTCGACCACCTCCTCGGGCCGGACGGGCTCGACGCCGAGCCGGTCGGCGGCCCAGCGCCGGGAGGCGTCGGAGACGCCGCTCGCCGCCACCAGCCGGTGCCCGGCCTGCGCGAGCGCCGCACCGAGCGCGGAGCCGACCTTGCCCGATCCCAGCACGCCGACGGCCAGCCGTGCCGGGCGATCACCTGCGTCCATGTCCCACCCCTGTCGAGCACCCCTGGAGACGCTGCCGACCAGCGTAACGGCCGATTTGCCACAGGCGCGTGACCGGGGCTTTGCCGCATGTTGCGTTAGCGACAAAACGGACAAGGGCATATAAACCGTGCACCCCCTGTCGGGAATGATGAGGAGAGGGGTTCATCGCACAGCAGCGGGCGCCGAGTCCGTCAACCGGACCCGACGCCCGCATCGTGCGAACCCCTTGGAGGTGCACCCTGGCCGCCACCGCCGACTGGCCGGCCAAGGTACGGGGCTCGGACCGGTTTACTCTCAAACCGGTCCGAGCTCCGGCATGTCAGCGATGCACGTGAGCGCCGGCGCCGCCCTTGCAGCCGGCGATCGCCAGGCCGGCCACCGCCACCGCGTTGCCGCAGATGTTGATCGGCGCGGTGATGGGCAGGAAGAGCTGGTTGCCGGAAAGCAGGCCGTTGCGGCCGCTGGTGATGTCGGCCTGCGCGGGGGCGGCCAGCGACAGCATGCCGAGCGCACCCGCCACGACGATGGCTTTCTTGAACACGAGGGACTCCTTCTCGGGATGACCGCCGAACGATGACGATCGGTGGCCATTCGACAACAACCAGTAAACGGTAGCGCAACCCAGGGACGTAAAGTAGTCAAGCAATCACCGTTCGTGTCGACGCGAGGGCATGAGATAGTCCAGGGATGTGGCTCACCTGGCGCGCCGCCATGGAGCGCGCGCTATATGGCGAGAGCGGCTTCTACCTGCGCGAACGCCCCTCCGGGCACTTCCGCACGTCGGTCAGCGCCTCGGTGGCGTTCGCGGAGGCGGTCCTGGCCCTCCTGGAGGAGGTCGACGCAGGGCTCGGCTCGCCCGCCCGGCTCGACCTGGTCGACATCGGCGCCGGCGAGGGCACGCTGGTCCGCCACGTGCTCGACGCCGCAGGCCCCGGACTGCGCGACCGGCTGCGCATCACCGCCGTCGACCTGTCCGCCCGGCCCGAGGGGCTGCCCGAGAGCATCGGCTGGCAGTCCACGCTGCCGCCGGACATCCGGGGCCTGGCGATCGCGAACGAGTGGCTCGACAACATCCCGCTGGACGTGGCCGAGCAGACCTCCGACGGGCCGAGGCTGGTGATGGTCGACACCGAGACCGGCGAGGAGCGGCTCGGCGACCCGTTGCGGGGGCCCGACCTGGAGTGGCTGGCGCGGTGGTGGCCGCTGTCGTGCGTGGGCTCGCGGGCGGAGATCGGCCGGCCCCGCGACGCCGCCTGGGCCTCGGTGCTGGCCCGGCTCTCCGGCGGGCGGGCGATCGCCGTGGATTATGCACACCCTGTGGATAACCGTCCCATGCGGGGCACGCTCACCGGATACCGTGACGGGGCGGTCGTGGCCCCCGTCCCCGACGGCACCTGCGACATCACGGCGCACGTGGCGCTCGACGCGTGCGCGGAGGCGGGCCGCCGGGCCGGCGGGATATCCACAGGCTTGTCCACACAGCGGGCCGCGCTGCGCGCGCTGGGCGTCACCGGCGACCTCGCGCCGCTCGACCTGGCGCGGACCGATCCCCGGGGCTACCTGAGGGCGCTGGCCCGCGCCTCGGAGGAGGCCGAGCTGATCGATCCGGGCGGCCTCGGCGGCTTCGGCTGGCTCACGCAGAGCCGGTGAGAGGTTCAGGACACACTCAGGTCCAGCGACTCCAGGCCGCGGATCACGTACCCGGGCTTCCACGCCGGCTCCCGGCGGAGCTCCAGCTTCGGCGCCCGGTCCAGCAGGGCGCCGAACGACTCGATGAGCTCGATGCGGGCGAGCGGCGCGCCCAGGCAGAAGTGGATGCCCGCGCCGAACGAGATGTGCGGGTTGTCCGCCCGGCCGACGTCCAGCCGGTCCGGGTCGTCGAACACCTCGGGGTCGCGGTTGGCCGAGCCGAACAGCAGCGCCACCTCCACCCCGCGCGGGATGGCGACGCCGCCGACCTCGATGTCCTCCAGCACCCAGCGCTCGAACATCTGCAGCGGCGTGTCCCAGCGCATCAGCTCCTCGACGGCCGTCGGCAGCAGCCCGCGGTCGGCGCGCAGCCGGGCCAGCTCGCCCGGGTTCCTGAACAGTGACCACCAGCCGTTGCCCGTCACGTTCACGGTGGCCTCGTGGCCGGCGTTGAGCAGCAGCACGCAGGTGCCGACCAGCTCGTCCTCGGTCAGCTCGTCGATCGCCGCCAGCGCGCTGATCAGGTCGTCGCCCGGCCGCCGCCCGCGCTCACGCGCCAGCTCCTTCAGGTACGCCGCGAACTCCGACGCCGCCCTGACGGCCGTGTGCTGCGCCTGCTCCGACGGGTTCAGCTCGTACATCCCGCAGATGTCGGCCGACCAGGGGCGCAGCAGGTGACGGTCGGCGTCGGGGATGCCGAGCATCTCGGCGATCACCGTCACCGGCAGCGGCTCGGCCACCTCGGCGATCAGGTCCCCGCCGCCCTTCTCGACGTACGCGTCGACCAGGCCCTCGGCGATCGCGCGCACCCGGGGGCGCAGCGACTCGACCATGCGGGGCGTGAACGCCCTGGAGACCAGGCGGCGCAGCCGGGTGTGCACGGGCGGCTCGACGTCGAGCATGCCCGCCCTGATCACCCGCCAGAACGGCTCCTGGAACTCCGGCTCGGGCTCCTTGCCGAACTCCTCGTGCGTGGCCACGTGCAGGTACGCCCTGCCCAGGCGGCGATCCCTGAGCAGGGCGTTCACGTCGGCGTGCCGGGCGACCAGCCACTGGCCGGTCGGCTCGAAGAAGCTCACGGGCGCCTCGCGCCTCAGGTCGGCGTAGACGCCGTACGGGTGAGCGACGAAATCCGGATTCCAGGGGTCAAAGCGCACTATTCAATAGTAGAAGCTTTCGCTCTCCTGCTCCGCACCCGGATGTTGAGCAGTTCGACGATGATCGAGAACGCCATCGCGAAGTAGATGTACCCCTTCGGGATGTGCTGCTCCAGCCCTTCGGCGATGAGCACCACCCCGATCAGCACGAGGAACGCCAGCGCCAGCATCTTGATGCTCGGATGCGTGTCGACGAACCGGCTGATCGGCCCGGACGCGAACAGCATCACCAGCACCGACACGACCACCGCCGCGATCATCACGCCGATCTCGTCCACCATGCCCACCGCGGTGATGACCGAGTCGAGCGAGAACACGATGTCGAGCACCATGATCTGCGCGATCACCGAGGCGAACGACGCGGCCACCGCCTTCTTGCCGTCCTTCTCGCTCACGTCCATGGTGTGGTGGATCTCGGTGACGCTCTTGCCCAGCAGGAACAGCCCGCCCAGCAGCAGGATCAGATCCCGTCCCGAGATCTCCTGCCCCAGGACCGTGAACAGCGGCTCGGTGAGCCTCACCACCCACGACAGCGCCAGCAGCAGGAGCAGCCGGCTGATCAACGCCGCCGCCAGCCCCAGCACCCGCGCCCGGTCGCGCTGTTCCGGCGGCAGCTTCCCGGCCAGGATGGAGATGAAGATGATGTTGTCGATGCCCAGCACGATCTCCAGCGCCACAAGGGTGAAGAACCCTATCCAGATCTGGGGGTCAGCCACCCAGTCCAACATCGTCTACCTCCTGGTTTTCGGGGGATGTCCCAGGAAGCAACGAGCCAACGGCCCGATAAGTTCGCAGTTGCGTTTTACGGGTGGGTGTCGGTTATAGTGCCGACGTAGGTCATGAGTGCCAGCGCCAAGCCCCGGCTCGCTGGCCGGCAACCCTCGCGTCCGCGGCGGGGTGCCCCGGGTGAAGACCTGGTCCGTCACGAGGTGTGGCGGGCAAGCGCGGGCTCCATGGCTGCTCCAGGGGTCCGATGACCCGAGGAGACTCGCCGTGTCCACCCTGACGATCTTCAACGCCGCCCGTCCCGCCGCCGCTGAGCACGCCCCCGTCCAGCAGGCCCGTGCCATCCCGGCCGTGGTCGGCGCCGACCTGGAGGTGCCGGTCAAGGGCGGCAAGCTCGTCGGCTACGCCAACCTCGACTACGCGGCCAGCGCCCCCTGTCTGGAGCCGGTCAGCGCGGCCGTCGCCGCCGCGCTCCCGGCCTACTCCAGCGTGCACCGCGGCGCGGGCTACGCCTCCCAGCTCACCACCGCCCGCTACGAGCAGGCCCGGCACACCGTACGGGCCTTCGTCGGCGCCCGCTCCGACGACGCGGTCATCTTCACCCGCAACACCACCGACGCCACCAACCTGCTGGCCGGCTGCCTGCCCGGCGGCACCACCGTGGTCGTCTTCGACACCGAGCACCACGCCTCCCTGCTGCCCTGGGAGAACGCCGTACGGCTGGCGCCGCCCGCCTTCCCCGGCGAGGCCGTGCGCGCCGCCGACGAGGCGCTGGCCGCCATCGACGGGCCCAAGCTGCTCGTCGTCACCGCCGCCTCCAACGTCACCGGCGAGCTGTGGCCGATCGCCGCGCTGGCCCACATCGCGCACCGGCACGGGGCCCGCATCCTGGTCGACGCCGCCCAGCTCGTGCCGCACCGGCCGGTCAACCTGACCGCGCTCGACCTGGACTACGTGGCCTTCTCGGGGCACAAGCTGTACGCGCCGTTCGGGGCCGGGGTGCTGGTGGGCCGGCGCGACTGGCTGTCGGACGGCACCCCGTACCTGAAGGGGGGCGGCGCGGTGCGCTCGGTCGGCGAGAGCACCGAGTGGCACGAGGACGCCGAGCCCCGGCACGAGGCCGGGACCCCGAACGTGCTCGGCGCGATCGCGCTGGCCGCCGCCTGCGACGCGCTCACCGCCACCGGCTGGACCCCGCTGGTGCGCGAGGAGGAGCGGCTGATCGCACGGCTCCGCGCCGGGCTCGCCGCGATCGACGGCGTACGGGAGCTGTCGCTGTGGGGGCCCGAGCACCCGCGCGTGGGCATCGTGTCGTTCACCGTGGACGGCTACAGCGCCCGCGAGGTCGCCGAGGCGTTGTCGAGCGAGTACGGCATCGGCGTACGGGACGGGAAGTTCTGCGCCCACCCGTTCGTCCGGCACCTGCTCGGCACCGCGGACGGCGGCTGCGAGGACGACACGGCGTCGGCGGTGCGCGCCTCCATCGGCGTCGGGACCACGCAGGAGCACGTCGACCGGCTCGTCTCCGCCCTGCGTGACCTGGTCAGCCGCTAGGTCAGCGGTTCGGCGGCTTCGGGCGCGTCGGCTGGTCGTTCACCACCGCGTCCACGTCGCGCATGTCCTCCTCGCTCAGCCCGCCCGGCCGGTGCTCGGCCGGGTGCGGGCGCTCGTGCTCGGCCGGTTGCGGGCGCTCGTGCTCGGCCGGTTGCCGGGGCACGGCATGCCGTTCGTCCGGGTAGGCGGCCTTCGTGTCGGGAGCCGGCCGGTCCACGGTCGTGGTGCCCGCCACCGGCTCCCGCTCGGCCGCCCGCCGCTCGGCCCGCCGCCTGAAGACGCCGCTGAGAATCCCGTCGACGCCGAAACGCCCGCCGCCCAGCGCCAGGAACAGCAGCGACGCCGCCCCCAGCGCCCCGACCAGTTCCCAGCCGCCCTGCTGGACGAAGATGCCGTTCGGCGCGTGCACGAACACGGCCGCCCCGATCATGCCGATGAGCAGCACCAGCGCGGCCGGCCGCACCAGCAGGCCGAGGATCAGCAGGATGCCGCCGACCGTCTCCGCGACCGTGGTGAACGCGGCGGCGAGCTGCGGCTGCGGCACCCCCGACTGGCCGAACATGGCGGCCGTGGCCCCCAGCCCGGCCTGCCATTTCTGCCATCCGTGCGCCAGGAAGATGACGCCGATCACCACCCGTGCGATCAGGGCGGCGATGTCGAACACAACCCTTTTCATGACCTTTTCTCCCCCGTTTCCAGTACTCATCCCCCTGGGTGGACCAGCGATGCACCCCCATACCGTTCCTTGACCGACCCACCGGTGGCAGCATGGGCCGTATGACGGAACGCGTGGTCGGAATCGGTGCGGGCGCCAAGGAACTGGCCACCGAGGACATGATCCTGAACATCGGCCCGCAGCACCCGTCGACGCACGGAGTGCTCCGGTTGCGTCTCACTCTCGACGGCGAGCGCATCTCCACCGCCGAGCCGATCATCGGCTACATGCACCGGGGCGCCGAGAAGCTGTTCGAGGTGCGCGACTACCGGCAGATCATCGTGCTGGCCAACCGGCACGACTGGCTGTCGGCGTTCGCCAACGAGCTCGGCGTGGTGCTGGCCGCCGAACGCATGCTCGGCATGGAGCCCCCGGTCCGCGCCGTGTGGGCGCGCACGCTGCTCGCCGAGCTCAACCGGATGCTCAACCACCTGATGTTCCTCGGCTCCTACCCGCTGGAGCTGGGCGCGATGACGCCGATCTTCTACGCCTTCGACGAGCGCGAACGCCTCCAGGCCGTGATGGAGGAGATCTCCGGCGGGCGCATGCACTACATGTTCAACCGGGTCGGCGGGCTCAAGGAGGACCTGCCGCTCGGCTGGCTCGACCGCGTGGCGCGGACGATCGCCGAGACCCGACGCCGCGTCCCCGACATCGAGAACCTCATCCTCGGCAACGAGATCTTCCTGGCCCGTACCAAGGGCGTCGGCGTCCTGTCCCGCGAGCAGATCCTGCAGTACGGCGTCAGCGGTCCCATCGCCCGCGCCTCCGGGGTCGACCTCGACCTGCGCCGCGACCAGCCCTACCTGGCCTACGCCGAGCTGCCCGTCAAGGTCGTCACCCGCACCGCCGGCGACTGCCACGCCCGCTTCGAGGTGCTCCTCGAACAGCTCAAGGTCTCGCTCGACCTGGCCGACGCCTGCGTCGCACGGCTGCGCGACCTCCCCCAGGGACCGGTCAACCAGCGCCTGCCCAAGGTGCTCAAGGTGCCCGAAGGCCACACGTACGCCTGGACGGAGAACCCGCTCGGCATCAACGGCTACTACCTGGTGTCCAAGGGCGACAAGACGCCGTGGCGGATGAAGCTGCGTTCCGCGTCCTACAGCAATGTCCAGGTGCTGCGCGAGATGCTGCCCGGGCACCTGGTCGCGGACATGGTGGCGATCCTCGGGTCGATGTTCTTCGTGGTGGGTGACATCGACAAGTGACCTCCCCTCCGCGACGCGACAGGTACGTCGACTGGCTGCGGGCGCTGAGCCTGATCGTGGTGGTGGTCTGGCACTGGGCCTTCACCATCCTGCAGTGGAAGCCGCACGGCCCCGAACCCACCAGCCCGCTCGGCTTCACCTCGGGGCTGTGGATCCTCACCTGGCTGCTGCAGGTGTTACCCCTGTTCTTCTACGTCGGCGGGCACGTGCACCTGCTGTCGTGGGGCCGGGCGTGCGAGCGCGGCACCGGCCTCGGCCGGTTCGTCTGGCGGCGCCTCCGCTCGCTCTCCCTCCCGGCGCTCGCCCTGGCCGGCGCGTGGATCGCCGTCGGCGCCGTCGTCACCTGGGCGTTCGACGTGCCGTGGATGTGGCGGGTGGTGCTGCTCGTGCTCAGCCCGCTCTGGTTCCTCGGCGTCTACCTGGTGCTCATCGCGCTCCTGCCGGTCGCGCTGCTCCTGCATCGCAAGTACGACGTGCTCGCCCTCATCTGGCTGGGCGGGGCCGCGCTGGTGGTGGACGTGGTCCGGTTCCGCTACGACGTCGAGTGGGCCGGCTGGCTCAACATGATCATCGTCTGGGGATTGGCGCACCAGGCGGGCTTCTTCTACGACCGCATCGTCGCCCTGCCCCGGCGCTACGACGCCGGAATCCTGTGGACGGGGCTGTTCGCCCTGTTCGGCCTGGTCTACTCGGGCATCTACCCGGGGTCCATGGTGGGCGTGCCGGGGGACAAATGGTCCAACATGGCCCCGCCGACGTTCGTCATCGTCGCCCTGCTCATCTTCCAGATCGGCTTGGTCGAGGTGCTGCGCCCGGCCATGGAACGCGTCCTGGACAAGCCCGGCTGGCAGCGGGTCAACGCCGTCATCAACCGCTTCGCGCTGCCGCTGTTCCTCTTCCACACCACCGGCATGGCCATCGCGCTCGGCCTGTCGTGGTGGCTGTTCGGCAGCCTCACCCCGGAGGTGCCGCCGGACGTGTGGTGGTGGCTGGAGCGCCCCCTGGCCATCGCCGGCCCGCTGCTCTGCACCCTCCCGGTCATCTACCTCTTCGGCCGCCGCCGCACCCCGGCCGAACGATCACCGGACACGAGCACGCGGTGACGCTCTATGCGGGCCGCTGATCCTCGGGGTCCTTCGGGATGCGGCAGGCGTGCTCCAGGAACAGAGCGGCCACGATCAGCGCCACGCACGACAGGAACGAGCCCAGCGACACGAAGAACTCCGACCGCGGCGTCTCCCGGGTGAAGAGCTGAACCGTGTGCAGGGCGAACCCGGCGAACACCCCCGCGAACACCGCGCCGCCGTAGGCCGACGCCTTGCCCAGGGCCGCCAGGCGGGCCACCGCGAGCGGCTCGGCCGGCTTGGTGCCCGGCTTGCGAGCGATCCGCGCCCTGGTCATCCAGGCCGTGTACGCCTCGCCGATGCCCAGCAGCAGCACCGTCGGGATCGCCGTCCACGGCACCAGCGGCAGGTCGGCGTAGAACTGCCGCACCAGCACCCAGGTGATCAGCGCGACGACGACGATGAGCCCGACGAGCACGCCGGGCCGGGTCGGCCTCAATCGTCCGGCCTCTGCAGCTTGAGGTCTCCGCGCAGCCGCACACCGCGCCGGTCCAGGCCCGCGAGCAGGTCGGCCACCCGGCCGCGCCCCGGCACCTCGCCGTCGGGGTCGGCCGCCGCCCACGGCACCAGCACGAACGCCCGCTCGTGCGCCAGCGGATGCGGCAACGTCAGCTCCGGATCGTCGCTGACCGTTTCGCCGACCATGATCAGGTCGATGTCGAGCGTGCGCGGCCCCCATCGCTCCTGGCGCACCCGCCCGAACGCGTTCTCCACGCTCTGCGCCCGCTCCAGCAGCGTGCGCGGCGCCAGCGTGGTCTCCGCCACGACCACCGCGTTGAGGTAGGGCCGCTGCCCGCCGGGGCCGCCCACCGGATCGGTCTCGTAGACCGGCGACACCGAGACGAACTCCAGCCCCGGCGCGTCGAACAGCGTGTCGATGGCCCCCTGCAGCGTCTCGAAACGCCGGCCCAGGTTGCCCCCGAGGGCGAGGACGGCCTTCATGGACGGCTCCGCTCGATCGTCACCACCACGTCGCCGAACGGCAACGGGATCGGCGCCGCCGGCTTGTGCACACTCACCTCGACCGCCTCGACGAGCTTCCGGGCCAGACAGACGTCGGCCAGCCGCTGCGCGAGCGTCTCGATCAGCTCGACCGGCTCGCCCTCGACCACTTCGACCAGGTCCTGGGCCAGCTCGCCGTAGTCGACGGTCTTGGCCAGATCGTCACCGGCGGCCGCCGGCGCGGTGTCAAGGAAGAGCGTCGCGTCGACGACGAACTCCTGCCCCAGCTCCCGCTCGGCGGCGAGCACCCCGTGTCTCCCCCGGGCCCGCAGGCCCTTCAGCGCGATCCGGTCAGCGCTCAAGCTCGTCTTCCTCCTCCTCGTCGTCATCGCCCTGCAGCACCGGCGAGCCGTGGTGCATCCACAGCCGCCAGCCCTGCCCCGTGCGGATGTAGACGTTGCTGGCCACCACCTTGCCCGCGGCGAAACTGGACTCGCCCTCCTCGCCCGCGGTGAGGATGTTCTCCACACAGGTGAGGACGGCCACGTCGCCCAGGACCGTGGTGTTGACGTCGGTGAGCACGAACTGGATGTAGGTCGTGTTGGCCATGATCAACGCCCAGGACCGCAGCACCTCCGAGCGCCCGGTCAGCAGGGTCCAGCCAGGATGCACGCAGCTGACCTGGTCGTCAGCGGTGTCCTCGGCCCAGATCTCGGTCATCCTGTCGAGGTTGGCATCCTCGATCGCGGTGTAGAAGTCCTGGTTCACCGTCTCGATGGCGGCGGTGTCGACGCTCATGTGTTGGCTCCGGCTCTCTTCCATGCTGCGGCCACGCGCACGGCATCGGCGTTGGGACCTACGTGGTGCACCCGTACGCACCAGGCGCCCTCGCGGGCGGCCAGCGCGGTCACGGCCAGGGTGGCGTCGTCGCTGCCGCTGAACGGGCGCGGCGTGCCGTCGGCGCCGGCCAGCAGCCGCCCCAGGAACCTCTTGCGCGAGGCCCCGATGAGCAGCGGATAGCCCAGCTCGGCCAGCTGCCGCGTGCCGGCGAGCAGCGCCCAGTTGTGCGCGGCGTTCTTGGCGAAGCCGAGACCGGGATCGAGCACGATCTGCTCCTCCGACGCCCCCTCGGCGAGCACCAGGTCGACCCGCTTGGCGAGCTCCTCGCGCACCTCGGTGACCACGTCGTGATAGACGGCGCGGCTGTCCATGTCTTGGCTGTGGCCGCGCCAGTGCATGACCACGTAGGGCACGCCGGTGGCGGCCACCACCCGCGGCATCTCGGGATCGGCCAGGCCGCCGCTCACGTCGTTGACGAGCCGCGCGCCCGCCTCGACGGCGGCCCTGGCCACCTCGGCCCGCATCGTGTCGACACTGACGGCCACGCCCTCCGCGTCGAGCGCCCTGATCACGGGCACCACGCGGGCCAGCTCTTCCTCCAGGGACACCCTGGCGGCTCCGGGCCTGGTCGACTCGCCGCCCACGTCGACGATGTCGGCCCCCTCGGCGACCAGCTCAAGCCCGCGGCGGATCGCCACCGCCTCGTCGAACCACAGGCCGCCGTCGGAGAACGAGTCGGGCGTCACGTTGACGACGCCCATGACAAGGCACCGGTCCTCGTCGCCCAGCCCCGGCACTCTCGTCATGAGGCCAAGCCTAGGCGCTCGCCCATACCTGGTGATATCGCGGGTCCCCGGTTGTGGATAACGATCCGCCCGCTGCGGAATCCATGCGGCGCGGACAGGCGTCAGCGTCCGAGGATCAGCGCCATCGCCTCGGCGCGGGTCTTGTCGCTGGTGCGGAAGTCACCCCGGACGGCCGACGTGACGGTCTTGGCGCCCGGCTTGCGCACCCCTCGCATCGTCATGCACAGGTGCTCGGCCTCGACCACGACGATCACGCCGCGCGGGTCCAGCACCCGCATGATCCCGTCGGCGATCTGCGAGGTCATCCGCTCCTGGACCTGCGGCCGGCGGGCGAACACGTCGACCAGCCTGGCCAGCTTGGACAGGCCGGTCACCTGGCCCTGGTCGTTCGGGATGTAGCCGACGTGGGCCACGCCGTAGAACGGCACCAGATGGTGCTCACACGTCGAGTAGACCTCGATGTCCTTGACCAGCACCATCTCGTCGTGGTCGACGTCGAAGACCTTGTTGAGCACGTCTTCGGGGGTCTGGTGCAGGCCGGAGAACTGTTCGGCGTAAGCACGGGCGACGCGGGCGGGCGTCTCGAGAAGGCCGTCGCGGTCGGGATCCTCGCCGATGGCGTAGAGGATCTCGCGGACGGCCTTCTCGATCCGGCCGAAATCGACGTCGTGCGGCTTCACGCACTGTCTCCGGACGGCAGCGCGTCCTGATGACCGGAGGTGAGTGAGCCGTTGGCCGACTGCTCCTTCGGCGTCAGGATGGGCGGACGGTCGGAGGGCAGGCGCTTGCCGTAGCCCGCGTAGGACGGGCGGTGCTCCTTGACGACCACCGGCGAGAAGATGTCCAGCACCTGGTCGCGGGAGAGGGTCTCCTTCTCCATCAGGTGCAGCACCAGGTTGTCGAGCACGTCGCGGTATTCGACCAGGATGTCCCACGCCTGGTCGTGCGCCGTCTCGATCATCCGGCGGACCTCTTCGTCGATCGTCGAGGCGATCTTCTCGGAGTAGTCGCGCTCGTGGCCCATCTCGCGTCCCAGGAACACCTCCGCCTGGCCGCTGCCGAACTTACGGGCGCCGAGCTGCTCGCTCATGCCGTACTCGGTCACCATGCGGCGGGCGACGGCGGTGGCCTTCTCGATGTCGTTGGAGGCGCCGGTGGTGGGCTCGTGGAAGACGAGCTCCTCCGCCGCGCGGCCGCCGAGCAGCATCGCGAGCTGGTCCATCATCTCCGACCTGGTGGCCAGGAACTTGTCCTCCATCGGCAGCGTCATCGTGTAACCGAGGGCGCGGCCGCGGGACAGGATCGTGATCTTGTGCACTGGGTCGGAGTTGGGCAGCGCGTGCGCCACCAGCGCGTGACCGCCCTCGTGGTAGGCGATCATCTTCTTTTCCTTGTCGGACATGACCCGCGTCTTGCGCTCGGGCCCTGCCATGACACGGTCGATCGACTCTTCCAGCATGTCCATCGTGATCAGCTTCTCGTCGGCGCGCGCGGTGAGCAGCGCGGCCTCGTTGATCACGTTGGCCAGGTCGGCGCCGGTGAACCCGGGGGTGCGGCGGGCGATGACGTCGAGGTCGACGCCCGGCGCGAACGGCTTGCCCCGGCCGTGCACCTTGAGGATGCCCTTACGGCCCTCCAGGTCGGGCCGGTCGACGGTGACCTGCCGGTCGAAACGGCCCGGACGCAGCAGCGCCGGGTCGAGGATGTCGGGCCGGTTGGTCGCGGCGATGAGGATCACGCCGCCCTTGACGTCGAAGCCGTCCATCTCGACGAGCAGCTGGTTGAGCGTCTGCTCGCGCTCGTCGTGACCGCCGCCCAGGCCGGCGCCGCGGTGGCGGCCGACGGCGTCGATCTCGTCGATGAAGATGATCGCCGGGGCGTTGGCCTTCGCCTGCTCGAACAGGTCGCGCACACGGGAGGCGCCGACGCCGACGAACATCTCGACGAAGTCGGAACCGGAGATCGAGTAGAACGGCACGCCCGCCTCACCCGCGACCGCGCGGGCGAGCAGGGTCTTGCCGGTGCCGGGCGGGCCGTAGAGCAGCACGCCCTTGGGAATCTTGGCGCCGATCGCCTGGAACTTGGCCGGGGCCTGGAGGAACTCCTTGATTTCCTGGAGCTCCTCGATCGCCTCGTCCGCGCCGGCGACGTCGGCGAAGGTCGTCTTGGGGGTGTCCTTGGTGATCAGCTTGGCCTTGGACTTGCCGAAGTTCATCACCCGGCTGCCGCCGCCCTGCATCTGGTTCATGATGAACAGGAAGATCAGCACGATGATGACGATCGGCAGGAAGCTGAGCAGGAGGCTGACCAGGAAGCTCTCCTGGGGCACCTCGGTCGTGAAGCTCTTGGTCTTCTTGGCGTCGACCTGTGCCTGCAGCTCGTCGGTCAGCTTGCCGCCGTAGCCGGTCACCCAGTCGGACTGGATCGTCTTGGTCGCCGTGCCGCTGCCGCCCACCTGGATGGGGCTGTGCAGGGTCAGCTCGATCCGCTGATCCTTGTCAATGATCTTGGCATTGCTGACGTTGCCGGTGCGAATCTGCTGGAGCACCGTTGACGTGTCGGCCTGCTTGTAGTTGCCCCCGCCGCTCCAGAGCTGGGTGACGAGCAGGAGGAGCACGACGATGCCCAGGATCCACAGCAGTGGCCCACGTGTAAATCGCTTGAGATCCATCCGATGCGGAACCCCTTGCGGGCCCGTCCCTTCCTGACCATGGCCTGGAACCCCGGAGAACCGGGGCCGCGGCATCCGGCACCGCGACTTCTGACTACCCGAAGGGGACGCTGGGTCACCCTCCCGGAGTCAGAAGGTACACCGGAGGAGCGCACGGAGGGACCGCCCGCTACACCGGTCTTCCCTACCAACGTACGTCAAGGTACGTGGTGTTCCCGGCCACAGTCCGGATTGCTAGCGGTAAACGTGCGGCGCGAGGGTCCCGATGAACGGAAGGTTCCGGTATCGCTCGGCGTAGTCGAGCCCGTAGCCGATCACGAACTCGTTGGGGATGTCGAAGCCCACGTACTTGACGTCGATCGGCACCTTGACCGCGTCGGGCTTGCGCAGCGCGGTGCAGATCTCCAGCGAGGCCGGGTTGCGCGACTTGAGGTTCTCCAGCAGCCAGTGAAGGGTCAGGCCGGAGTCGATGATGTCCTCCACGATGAGCACGTGGCGGTTCATGATGTCGGTGTCGAGGTCCTTCAGCACCCGCACGACGCCCGACGACTTCGTGCCCGCCCCGTAGGACGACACCGCCATCCAGTCCATCTGCACCGGCACGTGCAAGGCCCTGGCCAGGTCGGCCATCACCATGACGGCGCCCTTCAGCACGCCCACGAGCAGCAGTTCCTGGCCCGCGTAGTCCTCGTCGATGCGCCCGGCCAACTGCTTGATCTTGGCCTGGAGCTCGTCCTCCGGGATGAGGACCTTCTCCAGATCCTTGCCCATGTCGGCAGCGTCCACCTGTTGGTTCCTTACGCGATGGGACTGATGGCGAGTATCAGGGTGCCATACCGCCGGACGGCGGTCAGACCCCCGGGCAGGTCCACGGCCTTCTGCCCGTGCCACCGCGTGATCAGGCGGTCCACGGCCCGCACGTGCCCCGCCGAAAGCGCCCCGGACGGCGCTCCCGCCGCGAGCGCCGCCCGCCGCAGCACCCGTGTCCGTACGGCCCCCGGGACCCCCTCCAGAGCCCGTACGGCCAGCGTCACGTTTCCGGCGATATCGCTTAGAGCGCAATCCTGGTACGCCGATTCGGCCCACTGATCGAGCGCGTCCGCGTCCTCCCGCGCCAGCGCGGCGGTCCGCGCCAGCGCCTCCGCCACGCCCGGCCCGAGCTCCCTCTCCAGGATCGGCAGCGCCACGTTCCGCACCCGTACGCGGGTGAAGCGCGGGTCGTCGTTGTGCGGATCCTGCCACGGCGACAGCCCCAGCGCCTCGCACGCGCCCACCGTCGTCGCCCGGGAGATCTCCAGGAACGGCCGGCGATAGACGCCCGTCGTCCCGGCCATGCCCGCGAGCGACCGCAGCCCGCTTCCCCTGGCCAGCCCCAGCAGGACGGTCTCCGCCTGGTCGTCCCTCGTGTGCCCGAGCAGCACCGCCGCCGCCCCGTGGGCCCCGGCCGCCTCCTTCAGCGCCCCGTAGCGCGCCTCCCTGGCCGCCGCCTCCGGCCCGCCGGCCGTGCCCACCTCGACGGTCCGCACCTCGCCGAAGCCCAGGCCCAGCTCCTCCGCCAGCGCCGCCACCCGCGCCGCCCGCTCCCCGGAGCCCTCCTGCAGTTGGTGGTCCACGCTCACGAGGCCCGTACGCAGCCCCGCCCTCGGCCCCGCGAACCCCAGCGCCGCCGCCAGGGCCAGTGAGTCGGCGCCCCCGCTGCAAGCCGCGAGCACCAGGCTTCCCTCGGGTACGTCCGCCAGTGCCTCACGCACCATCCTGCGGACATCGGCTACGGCTGGTCGCGGTCCCACCCCCCCATTCTCCCCGGCCGCGCGCAGCGCCGGGGTCGGGGTCAGCTGGGGAG
>NZ_LAVL01000082.1 GCF_001083785.1 Nonomuraea sp. SBT364 | reverse complement strand
ACACCCAGATCTCCCCACTCCCCTTCTCGCCGGCACCGTCAAAGGTTTATAAGAGACCGCCCACCCGCCAGGCCCGCCAGCCCCTGACGGGCGAAGCCCCGCCGGACTCCGACGGGCCAAGCCCCGGTCGAGACCCTGATGGCCGGAGCCGTCGCCGGGACGTTGATTGCCGAGCCGCGTCGGGGCTCTGACGGGCGGGCATGCGCCGGGGCCTTGAGTGCGGAGGCCCCGGCGGGACCCTGACGGGGCCTCTCCGGCGGAACTTCTCCGGAGTGGGAAGGCCATCCCCATGCCTTCTGGGACTGTGGCGCTCATCCCCTGGCGGAGAAGGCCCGGAGGGCTTCCGCGTCGGAGTACGTCGTGGTGACGTACTCCGACACCCACTCCTCGATCCCCTCGAAGCCGCTCTCCGCCAGCAGTCGTTCGGCCACCCGGCCGGCGTCCAGCGGGGTGCGGCGCAGGGTGACGGCCCCGGTGTCGCCGTCGAGTAACGCCCAATGCGCCCCCGCCACCCCGTAAGGCATCCCCACGGCCCCAGGGTTGACCACGAGCCGGCGATCGACGAGCCGCACGAACGGCATGTGTGTGTTGCCCAGCACGACGGTGCCGGCGCTCTCCCCGCCGAACACCTCGGCCCACCGCTCCAGCGAGCTGTCGACCAGCACGATCTCCTCGTCACTGCGCGGCGTGCCGTGCACGAACAGCGTCGCGCCGAGCCGCCCCAGCTCCAGCTCCTGCCGGCCGGGCAGCTTCGCCAGCAGCCCGACCTGGTCTGGCCGCAGCCGCCGCCCCGCCCAGTCGGACACCGGCAGCACCCCGGCCTTGCCCGAGGCCACCTCCACCAGCTCCCGATCGGCGTTGCCGCTCAGCCACAGCGCCCGCTCCCCGAGCGAGACCAGCACGTCGAGCGTCTCGACCGGCAGCGGCCCCGAAGCCATGTCCCCCGCGAGCACGATCAGGTCGGCGCCCGCCACGTCGGGCTCGCCGAGGACGGCTTCCAGCGCGGGAAGCACCCCGTGGATATCGGAGAGTACGGCGACTCGCATGCCGCCACTCTGCCACGACACCGCTGATCCTCGCACATACGTTCGCACCCGGCGAACGTCACCCACGGGAGCCGCCCGGCGCTACCCCTCCTCGCGCCACCCCTCGTACCGCGACACGAGCTCGTCCACCTTGGCGAGATCCGCCTTGGCGAGATTCACCTTCGCCAGGCCCCCTTCGCCGGCCCCTTCGAGCACGACCACCCACTGGGCGTCCTCGGCGTCGTCCTCCCCCGCCAGCGCCTCCCGCACCACCCGCGGCACCCCGAGGCCGGGGAACCAGTCGCCCAGCGTCTCGGCCACCTCTTCGGCGTCGTCCCGCTCACCGAACACGAGAAGCTGCTTCATGAAGCCGTATTCTCCCACCACTCGCCACCCGGCGACTCGTTCACCTACAGTGATCGAAGTAGCTTGCTACGGTAAGAACCATGACGGCCGAAGCGGTGAGCCTGACGATGACGCCACCTTCGCTACCCGACTGGGTGTTCCCGCCTCCGCGGGGCTTCGTCGCCGAAGACCTCGATCACATTCCGGATTTGCCTGCGCACACGCAGTTGATTGACGGAAGCTTGGTCTTCGTGAGCCCACAGCGAGACTTCCACACCTCAGCGCTGTTCCTGCTGGCTGTGGGGTTGCGCGCGGCGGCCCCCGAAGGGCACCGGGTCCGCCGGGAGATGAGCGTCAAGCTCGGCCCCAGGCAGCGCCCCGAACCGGACCTCATCGTCCTCGGCCCCCGGGCCGTCATCCGCCCCGACGCCACCTTCTACGACGCCGCCGACGTGGTGCTGGCGGTAGAGGTGGTGTCACCGGAGTCCGAGGAACGCGACCGCGAGCGCAAGCCCGCCCTCTACGCCGAGGCCGGCATCCCGCACTTCTGGCGCGTGGAGAACGACTCCGGCCAACCGGTCGTCTACGTCCACGAACTCAACCCGCCCACCCGCTCCTACGTGCCCACCGGCATCTACCACGACCACCTCAAGGTGCCCGTCCCCTTCGACGTCGACCTCGACCTCACCGAGATCGACACCTTCTAGACACGGCGAGGGCCGGTACGGAATCCCGTACCGGCCCTCGTCGTGCTCGTCAGGAGGTGCGCAGGTGCGCGCCCACGCGGTCGGCGGCGAGCGCGACGGCGGCGTCGCGGGCGGCCGTCGTCTCCTCCACCGTCAGCGTGCGGTCCGGGGCGCGGAAGCGGAGGCTGTAGGCGAGCGACTTGTTGCCTTCACCCACCTGCGCCCCCGCGTAGACGTCGAACAGCCGCAGCGACTCCAGCAGCTCCCCCGCGCCGTCGCGCAGCGCCGCCTCGACGTCCGCGACCGGGGTGAAGTCGGGGACGACGAGCGCCACGTCCTGGGTGGCGATGGGGTAGGCGGAGATGGCCGGGGTCTCGACGGGGCCGGTCATCGCCGCCTCCAGGCGGGTCAGCTCCAGCTCCAGCGCGGCCGTGCGCGGCGGCAGGCCGTAGGCCTCGACGACGCGCGGGTGCAGCTCCCCGGCGTGGCCGACGAGCGTGTCGCCCAGGTAGAGGGCGGCGCAGCGGCCCGGGTGCCACGGCTCGTGCTGGTCGGCGATGACCGACAGCTCGAACCCGGCCTCGCCGGCGATCAGGCGGGCGGCCTGGACGGCATCGGCCCAGGAGGCCGGCCGGCCGGCGCCCCACCAGCCCGAGCGCTCGAACTCGCCGGCGAGCACGGCCGCGACCCGGAGAGGCTGGTCGGGCAGCGCCGCCTCGATGGAGGCGAGCTCGGCGGCCGTGGGTTTGCGCTCGACGCCGAGCATCGGCGCGGCCGCCGGGGCGCCTTCGCGCGGCCGGTAGACGGCACCGGTCTCGAACAGCGCCACGTCGGCGAAGCCGCGCCCGGTGTTGCGCACCAGGACCTTGAGCAGTCCCGGCAGCAGCGTGGTGCGCATCAGCGGCTCGTCCTCGGCCAGCGGGTTGGACAGCCGCATCGCGCGGCGGCGCGCGTCGTCGGCGGGCAGCTGGAGCCGGTCGAAGTCGTCGGCGCTGATGAACGGGTAGGCCAGCACCTCGACGTAGCCCGCCTCGGCAAGCGCCCGGCCGACGCGCCTGCGCAGCCGCTGGGCCTCGGTGAGCCCGGCCCCGGCCGGGGCCTTGGGCAGCACGGAGGGCAGCTTCTCGTAGCCCTCCAGCCTGATGACCTCTTCGGCCAGGTCGTTCGGGTCGGTGAGGTCGGGGCGCCACGACGGCGGCGTCACCGTGATCATGTCGTCGCCGGTGACGGCCAGCCGGGCGGCCAGCTCGCCTCCGGTGATCACACCGGTCGGGTCGACGCCGCCGCTGCGCACCGCCGGGTCGGCGCCGTCGGTGACGACGCAGCCGACCTGCTCCAGGCGGTGTACGACGGCCTCCTTGGAGTAGGGCAGGCCCGCGACGTCACCCGGATGGCTCGCCGGGATGGCGATGCGGGCGGGACGCACGTCCACCTCGGCGTGCGTGACGCCCGGCTGGACGGTGGCGCCGCCCAGCTCGGCCAGCAGCGACACGGCCCGCCAGGAGGCGACGAGCGGCAGCTCACGGTCGACGCCCCGCTCGAACCGCTTGGACGCCTCGGAGACGAGGTTGTGCCTGCGGGACTCGCGGGAGATGCCGGTGGCCGAGAAGTGCGCCGCCTCGACGACGATGTCGGTCGAGCCGGCGGAGATCTCGGTCTCCAGCCCGCCCATGGTGCCGGCCATCGAGATCGGCCCCGACTCGTCGGTGATGAGGATGTCGTCGGGGTCGAGGTCGCGCACGACGTGGTCGAGCGTCTCCAGCCGCTCGCCCGCGCGGGCCCGGCGCACCACGATGCCGCCGGTCAGCTTGGCGCCGTCGAAGGCGTGCAGCGGCTGGCCGAGCTCCAGCATGAGGTAGTTGGTGATGTCGACCGCCAGCGACACCGGCCGCATCCCGGCGCGGGTGAGGCGTACGCGCATCCACAGCGGGCTCTGCGCGCCGGGGTCGAAGCCGGTCACCCGGCGCAGCACGAACCGGTCGCACGCGGTCTCGTCGGCGATCGACGCCGGCCACGACGGCTCGGTCCCGGCGGGCGGCTCGACGGCGGCCGGGTCGCGGAACGGCACGCCGAAGGCGGTCGCGACCTCGCGGGCCACGCCCCGGATCGACAGCGCGTAGCCGATGTCGGGGGTGATCTCCAGCTCGATCACGTCGTCGCGCAGGCCGAGCAGCTCGACCACGTCGGCGCCGATCGGCGTGCCCTCGGGCAGCACCATGATGCCGCCGTGGTCGTCGCCCAGGCCCAGCTCGCGCTCGGAGCAGATCATGCCCTCGGACAGGCGGCCGTAGGTCTTGCGGGCGCCCACCTCGAACCCGCCGGGCAGCACGCCGCCCGGCAGCACGACCGGCACCCGGTCGCCCGCGGCGAAGTTGGTGGCGCCGCAGACGATCTCGCGCGGCGCGGCCTCGCCGACCTCCACCTTGCAGTGGCGGATCGGCTTCTTGAAACCGGTCAGCTCCTCGATCTCCAGCACCTCGCCGACCACGACGTTCTTGACGTCGTGCCCGTGGGAGGTGATGGACTCCAGCTTGAGCCCTGCCGCGGTGAGCTGGTCGGCCACCTCGTGCGCGGTGACCGCCGCCGGGAGATCGACACACTCCCGCAGCCAGGAAAGCGGGACCCTCATCAGATCTCCATTCCGAACGGGAGCGTGAAGCGCACGTCTCCCTCGATCATGTCGCGCATGTCCTCGGCGTTGTGGCGGAACATCAGCGTCCGCTCGATGCCCATCCCGAAGGCGAACCCGGAGTAGACCGACGGGTCGACGCCGCAGGCGACGAGCACCCGCGGGTTGACCATGCCGCAGCCGCCCCACTCGATCCAGCCCTCGCTCTTGCAGGTGCGGCAGGGCGGGTTGCCGGGCACCGCGGAGGCGCCCCGGCAGACGAAGCACTTCAGGTCCATCTCGGCCGACGGCTCGGTGAACGGGAAGTAGTTGGGCCGGAACCGGGTCGTGATGCCCTCGCCGAACATGACCTCGGCGAACCGGTCGAGCGTGCCCTTGAGGTGTGCCATCGTCAGGCCCTTGTCGACGGCCAGGCCCTCGGTCTGGTGGAAGACCGGGGTGTGGGTGGCGTCGAGCTCGTCGGTGCGGAACGTCTTGCCGGGCGCGATCGCGTAGCAGGGCACGCCGCGCTCCAGCAGCGCGCGGATCTGCAGCGGCGAGGTCTGGGTGCGCAGCACCATGCCCGAGTCGGCGGAGCCGACGAAGAACGTGTCGTGCTCGGAGCGGGCCGGGTGGTCCTTGGCGATGTTGAGCGCCTCGAAGTTGAACCATTCGCCTTCGAGCTCGGGGCCTTCGACGACCTCGTAGCCCATGGCGACGAAGGTGTCGGCGATGCGCTCCTGCATCGTGGTCAGCGGGTGGCGGGCGCCGCGCGGGCGCCGGTCCCAGGGCAGGGTGACGTCGACGGTCTCCTCGACGAGCACGCGGGCGTCGCGTTCGGCCTCCAGCTCGGCCTGGCGGGCGGCCAGCGCCTCGCCGATCGCCTTGCGGGCGGTGCCGACGCGTTTGCCGGCCTCGGCACGGGCGGCCGGCGGCAGGGCGCCGATCTCGCGGTTGGCCAGGGCGATGGGCGAGCGGTCGCCCGCGTGCGCCAGCCTGGCCTGCTTGAGTGCGTCGAGGCTGTCGGCCGCCTTGATCGCCTCCAGGGCGCCGGCCTCCATGCGCGCCACCTCGTCGGCGTGCAGCGGGGTGACCTCGACGGGGTCGTAGTCAGACAAGAGTGAGCTCCGTATCCAGGGCTTGAGCGGGAAAAGTCTAGTGGCCCGGCCCACCGGTCCTGTTTATGCGAAGTCAGGAGTGCCGGTGGGCATGGTAAATCGGAACTCCGCGCCACCTTCGGGGGCCCGCTGCACGGTGATCGTGCCGCCGTGCGCCTCGACCAGGCCCTTCACGATGAACAGGCCCAGGCCGGTACCGCCCCGCCGGCGGCTGTTGCCGCCGCGCCAGAACTGCCTGAAGACGCGCGGAGCCAGCTCGGGCTTGACGCCCTCGCCCTCGTCGCGCACCGACACGGCAACTCCCCATTCGACGGACTCGATCTCGATGGTCACGGTTCCGCGCCCGTGACGCACCCCATTTTCCACCAGGTTAGCCAGGATCTGGTCAACCTTGTCCTGGTCGAGCCACATCTCGGGGAGATCGTCGCCCACGACGAGGCGGAAGCGCTCCTCCTGCTCGCCCGCCGCGACCCGGCCGGCGATCGCCCGCCGGGCTCTGGCGGGCAGGTCGACGACCTGGCGGTGCAGCTCCAGCCGCCCGGACTCGATGCGGGAGACGTCCAGCAGCTCGGTGATGAGCCGGGTGACACGGTCGGCGTCGTTGTTGACGGTCTCGAGCATGACGCGCTTCTGCTCGTCGGTGAAACGCGTCCACTTGGCGAGCAGCGTCGCGGTGAAGCCCTTGACGCTGGTCAGCGGGGAGCGCAGCTCGTGGGCGACGGTGGAGACCAGGTCGGCGCGGCTGCGCTCCAGCCGGGCGCGGGCGCCGCCGTCGCGCAGGGTGATCGTGACGCGTTCGACGTCGCCGCACCGCTCCGGCTCGCGCACGAGCCTGGCCGCCACGTACAGCTCCTGGCCGCCGGGCAGGTGGAGCGGGCGCTCGGGGACGCGGCTGCGGGTGCGCAGGCCGCCCTCGGGGTCGAGGGCCTTCCACCACTCGCGCCCGTCGTTGTCGCGGAACGGGAAGACCTCGCTCATGTCGCGCCCGACGGCGCGCTCCGCGGGGACCGCGGTGAGGCGGGCGGCGGCCCGGTTGACGGCGAGGATGCGGCCGAACCGGTCGGTCACGATGAGCCCGTCGGGGAGGTCGTCGATGACGATCGAACACGCGGCTGCCACCACCCGCCCGTCGGTGTCTTCGCCGTGCACGACCTCGCCTCCTCCGCCTACAAGGCCGACAATAGCGGGTTTCCCGTCGCCTAGGGCACTCGCTGAGCCCTCGCCGACGAGTAAAGGCATACCGCCGCGGCGGTCGCCAGGTTGAGGCTTTCGGCCTGTCCGTAGATGGGCACCCGGACCACGTCGTCGGCGAGCGCGAGCACGTCGTCCGGCAGCCCCCACGCCTCGTTGCCGAAGATCCACGCGGTCGGCCCGGACAGGTCGACGTCGTCGAGCGTGTGCTTGCCCGCGCCGTCGGCCGCCAGCACCCGCAGCCCGCGCTCCTTGAGCCGGGCCACGGCCGCCGCCACCGGGGCGCCGATGACGACCGGCAGGTGGAACAGGCTTCCGGCGCTGGCGCGCACGCACTTGCCGTTGTACGGGTCGACGGAGGCGTCGGTGAAGACCACCGAGTCCGCGCCGGCGGCGTCGGCCGCCCGCATCACGGTGCCGGCGTTGCCCGGGTCGCGCACGTGCGCGAGCAGCGCGACCAGCTTCGGCTCGCGTGGCAGCGCCCTGTCGAGCGCCTCGTCGAGCGGCACGTGCACGAGCCGGCAGACGGCCAGCAGGCCCTGCGGGGTGACGGTCTGCGACAGCTCGGCCATGACCTCGCCGCTGGCCCGGTGGACCGGCAGGCCCTGGAGGGTGGCCTGGGTGACGAGCTCGGGGTGGCGCAGCTCGGCCTCGGCCGTGGTGAACAGCTCCAGCGTCACGCCGTCGAGCTTGAGCGCCTCACGTACCGCCTGCGGGCCCTCGGCCAGGAACTTGCGGTCCTGCTCGCGGAAGGCGCGCTTGGTGAGCCTGCGGGCCGCCTTCACGCGCGGCGACCTCAGGTTGGTCAGCTCGGTCCCGGCCATCTCATCCCCCTGGTCTCGGACAAGGCAAAGGGCCCACCGTCAGGCGGGCCCTTGACTCAGATCAGAACGGCTCAGCTCGCGGCCGGCGCGTTCACGTTCGCCGGCAGCGCCTTCTTGGCGGCTTCGACGAGCGTGGCGAAGGTCTGGCTGTCGTTCACCGCGAGGTCGGCCAGGATCTTACGGTCGACCTCGATGTTGGCCAGCCGCAGCCCCTGGATCAGGCGGTTGTAGGTGATGCCGTTCTGGCGTGCGGCGGCGTTGATCCGCTGGATCCAGAGACGGCGGAACGTGCCCTTGCGGTCCTTGCGGTCCCGGTAGGCGTACGTCATCGAGTGGAGCATCTGCTCCTTGGCCTTGCGGTAGAGCCGCGACCGCTGGCCACGGTAACCGCTCGCCCGCTCGAGGACGACCTTGCGCTTCTTCTTGGCGTTGAGCGCCCGCTTCACGCGTGCCATGTTTCTTCTCCCCGGGGAAAGTTCGCGCTACTTGGCGAGCAGCTTCTTGATCTTCTTGGAATCGGCGTCGGAAAGGACGACCTCGTTCTTGAGACGGCGCGTCAGCGTGGACGACTTCCACTCGTTGTAGTGCGCGCGGCTGGCGCGGCGGCGCATGACCTTGCCGGAGCCGGTAAGCCGGAACCGCTTCTTCGCACCGCTGTGCGTCTTCATCTTCGGCATGTCGCCGTCTCTCCTCATTCGGTCGTGCCGGTGGCCGGGCCGGTGGTGGGCCGGCCCGGTCGCGGCGTCTTCGTGTGGCGGTGGCCTGCTCGGGTGTTCAGTAAGGCTAACCCGAACCGCGGGTCACGCTTCCTGT
Source organism: Nonomuraea sp. SBT364 (assembly GCF_001083785.1). Taxonomy (GTDB): domain Bacteria; phylum Actinomycetota; class Actinomycetes; order Streptosporangiales; family Streptosporangiaceae; genus Nonomuraea. The sequence goes on along the minus strand of NZ_LAVL01000082.1, from coordinate 28,625 downwards.
ACGGAAGGCTCCTCGCTGTCGGCCTGCGCCTTGGCGGCGGCCTTCTCGGCCTTGGCCTCGGCCTTCTTCTTGTGCGGACCGATCACCATGATCATGTTTCGGCCGTCCTGCTTGGGCTGGGACTCGACGAATCCGAGCTCCTGGACGTCCTCGGCGAGCCGCTGCAGCAGCCGGAAGCCGAGCTCCGGCCGGGACTGCTCACGGCCGCGGAACATGATCGTGACTTTGACCTTGTCTCCCGCCTTGAGGAACCGCACCACGTGACCCTTCTTGGTCTCGTAGTCGTGCGGGTCGATCTTCGGCCGGAGCTTGATCTCCTTGATGATCGTGTGCGCCTGATTCTTGCGCGCCTCGCGCGCCTTCATCGCGGACTCGTACTTGAACTTGCCGTAGTCCATGAGCTTGCACACGGGCGGTCGAGCCGTCGCCGCGACCTCGACGAGGTCCAGGTCGGCTTCCTGGGCGAGCTTCAGTGCGTCGTGAATGGACACGATGCCCACCTGCTCGCCGTTCGGGCCCACGAGGCGGACCTCGGGAACTCGGATACGCTCGTTGATGCGGGGCTCAGTGCTGATGGGGCCTCCTAGGTTTGCGATCCCTACGTGCTCGTCGTGCCGGGCGGCTCTTCGCCGCAACGCGAAAAGCCCCGCACGTCGCGCATGCGGGGCCACTGAGCTTTTCGGCGTCGTGGCCTCAAGCTCCCCGGAGTAGTCCGGCGTGATCCTTTACCCGGCCACCTCGCGGCGACTCGGGTGGGAGGGAGACCTCCGCTTGCGCGTCCAGCAAGTCATGCCGGACCGATCAGAGAGCTACATTACCACAACCACGGGACTTCCTCGAATCATCCCCGCTGGCCAGACCGTTTCGAGGGCGCCGAGCCGGGCTGCAGGGCCCGCCCGGCTCGGCGGTCAGCCCGCCCGGCCGGCCCGCCTGAGGATCTCGGCCTCGCCGGCCGCGCGCATGGCGCGCACCGGCACGTCCGCGCGGCCCGTCATGAGCTCCACCTGCCGCACCGCCTGGTGCAGCAGCATCTCGAAGCCGCCGACCACGGTGCCGCCCGCCTCGCGTACGGCCGCGGCCGCGCTGGTCGGCCAGGGCGCGTAGACCACGTCGAAGAGCGCCGGTACCCGGGCCAGCCGGTCGGCGTAGACGTCGGCCGCCCCGCCGGGCAGCGTCGAGACCACCAGATCGGCCTCCAGGGCGGCGTCGAGCTTGTCGAACGTCCGCACCGCCAGCGTCACGCCGAGCCGTCCGGCCACCGCCGCGGTCTCCTCCGCCCGGGCGGTGTCCCGGACGATCAGCGTCACCGCGAACAGCCCCAGGTCGCGCAGCGCCGCGAGCGCCGATCCGGCCGTGGCGCCGCCGCCGAGCACGGTGGCCGAGCGGGGCGCGGGCACCCCGGCCTCCGCCAGCGCCTGGGTGATCCCGTACACGTCGGTGTTGTGACCGTGCGCGGCGCCGCGGGAGAACACCACGGTGTTGGCGCCGCCGACCTCGACGGCCGCCTCCGCGACCGTGTCGAGCAGGGGCAGCACGGCCCGCTTGAGCGGCATCGTGAGCGACAGCCCCGCCCACGCGTCCTCGTCGCCGGCGCGCTCGCCGCGCACCGGGCGCAGCTCGCGCAGCATCGCGGGCAGGCGCGCCTCGTCGCACTCGAACGCCTCGTAGCTCCAGCCGGTCAGCCCCATCTCCCGGTAGGCCGCCCGGTGCAGGAACGGCGAGAGCGAGTGGCTGATGGGCGAGCCCAGGACCGCGGCCCTCATGCTCACCCGCCGTTCCGCTGGAACTCCGCCAGCAGCGCCTGCCGCTCGGTCTCGGTGGTGGCGAACTTGGTGACGTTGCTCTTGGGGTCGGTGGCCACGAAGAACAGCCAGCTGCCCCTGGCCGGCGACAGCGCTGCCTCGATGGCGTGGTCGCCCGGGTTGGCGATGGGGCCTGGCGGCAGGCCCAGGTGCTTGTAGGTGTTGTACGGGGAGTCGATCTCCAGCTCCGCGTGCGTCGCGGTGGTGCGGTAGCGCTTCCAGGCGTACATGACCGTGCTGTCCATCGCGAGTTTCATCTCCGGCTGGTGCTCCAGCCGGTTGTAGATGACCCGGGCGATCTTGGGCATGTCCTCGTGCCGGCCGGCCTCCATCTGGATGATGCTGGCGATCGTGAGCATCTGGTGGGCCGTGAAGCCGCGCTTCTTCGCGGCGGCCTTCAGGTCGTGCTTCTCGGCCGACTGGTTGAACCGCTCGACCATCTGGGCCAGCATCTCGGCCGGGGTGGCCTTGGGCTGGAACTCGTAGGTGGCGGGGAAGGCGTAGCCCTCCAGCTTGCCCCTGGCGTAGTCGGGCAGGCCGAGGTCCTCACCCTTGGCCGCGGCCTCGAACTCCTTCACGCTCTTGCCGGTCGCCTTGGCGAGTTGCGCGTAGGTGTCGGACAGGCGCAGCCCCTCCTTGAGCGTCACCGTCAGGCGCAGCCGCTCGTCGGGGTCGAGCAGCTTGACGGCCTCGGCGGCGGCCATCTGCTTGCGCAGTTTGTACGAGCCGGGCTGGAGCGAGGAACTCTTGCCCGCGCTGTCGACCGCGTTGGTGAACGCCCTGGCGCTGGCCACGACCCCCTGCCGCTCCAGCTCCTGGGCCACCTCCGAGGCGCTCTGGCCCTGCTTGATCTCGACGACCACCTCACCGCTGCCCTTGCCCGCGTAGTCGTCGGGGACGAGGGCGTCGCTGACCCACAGGTAGCCGTAGTAGCCGCCGCCGCCGATGATGCCCGCCAGCACGATGAACGCGAGCAGCGGGGCCAGGAAGCGGCCCCGGCTGCGGCGCCTGCGCCGCCTGCGCCCGCCACGCCTGCCTGAGCCTCTGCTGCGACGCCCGCCCCGGCCGTCGTCGTCCTCGGCACCGAGAAGGAGGTCCATGTCGAGATCGTTCATAGGTGAGCCGGCCAATCTCCCGGAACTGCTGGCCCGGGGTCACTCGGTGACACCCGGCGGTGGGGGGTCACCGAGCGGACGAGGGGGATGTGCCGGACACGCTGCGATGGCCGGCAGGGGTCACTGTGAGTAGCCATGCTAGAGGACGGAAAGAGTGCGTGTGTCCCGGGTCGAGAGCTTCGCGCGGCGACACCGGCGAACTCCCGCGGGGTGGGAAGTGGCCCGGCGAGCATCAGTTCGTCCCGAGGTTCTCGTTCGACTCTTTCCGGTATCTCACGAACTCGCTCTCTTTGTTGGTGAATTGGGTGATTCTATGCACCTGATTCATCGCGTTAAACCAGTGCCGATCACCCGTCGCCGGACACGCCGGACACACGGAGTTGTCACGGTGTGTAACAGATTCCGCGCATCGGAATCGGCCGACGATCACTCTAGCGATCTTCGAGTCGTGGAGCACGGCCGTCATCAGGACGGGCCGTCGCCTGCCGGGAAGGGCGGGTCGACCGGCCGGCCCGGCGGCCGGCGGGTGGCGCGCTCGGCGTCGAGCGCGTCCTGCAGCAGCACCACGGCCGCCGCCTGGTCGATGACGCCGCGCTGCTTCTTGGCACGCACGCCGCTGGCCCGCAGTCCCTGCTGGGCAGCCACCGTGGTGAGCCTCTCGTCGAACAGCCGCACGGGCGTGGGCGCGAGCCGGGCGGCCAGGCGCGCCGCGAACTCGCGGGCCAGCTGGGCCGCCTGCCCCTGACGGCCGGACAGCGAGGTGGGCAGCCCCACCACCACCTCGACCGCCTCGTGCTCGGCGGCGATCGCGGCGATGCGGTCGAGGTCGCCCTCGCCCCGCCTGACGGTCTCCACCGGCGTGGCGAGCATCCCCGAGGGGTCGCTGCGCGCCACGCCGATGCGTACGGACCCGACGTCCACGCCGAGCCGGGTGCCGAACCTCATCTCAGCCGAGCTGCTCGCCGACGGCCTGCTCGACCAGCCGCAACGCGTCACCGATCGCGTCGGGCCTGGTGCCGCCGCCCTGTGCGACGTCGTCCTTGCCGCCACCGCCACCCCCAAGCGCCTTGGCGGCGACGCCGACCAGTCTCCCGGCCTTGAGCCCGCGCTCGCGTCCCGCCTCGTTCACCGCGGCAACCACCACGGGCCGGTCGGAGGGGACACCGGCGATCACGATGACCGCCGGACGGTCGGCCGGGAACCTCCCGCGCACGTCAAGCGCGAGCTTACGCAGATCGTCGGCGCTGGTGCCATCAGGCGCGCGGTGCGTCACCGCGGAGACTCCGCGCAGGTCGGCCGCCTTGGAGGCGAGTTCGCCCGCCACCTGGAGCACCTGGGCCGAGCGGACCTTCTCCAGCTCCTTCTCGGCGGTGCGCAGCCGGGTCACGATGCCCTCGATGCGCTCGGGCAGCTCCTCGCGGCGCGCCTTGAGCTGCTCGGTGAGCTGGGCGACCAGCACGCTCTCGCGCGCCAGGAAGCGGAAGGCGTCGATGCCGACGAGCGCCTCGACGCGGCGCACGCCCGCGCCGACCGACTGCTCACCGAGCACCTTGACCAGGCCGAGCTGGCCGGAGCTGTGCACGTGGGTGCCACCGCACAGCTCGCGCGAGTAGTCGCCGATCTCGACCACGCGGACCTCGTCGCCGTACTTCTCGCCGAACATCGCCAGCGCGCCCATCGCCCGGGCCTCGGCCTGCGAGGTGTAGAAGGCGTTGACCTTGAGGTCGTTGATCAGGACGGCGTTGACCTCGTCCTCGACGTCGCGCAGCACGCTCGGCGGGACCGCGCCCGCCGCCGTGAAGTCGAAGCGGAAGCGGCCGGGCGAGTTCTCCGAACCGGCCTGGGCCGCGGACTCACCGAGCGCGTTCTTGAAACCGCGGTGGACCAGGTGGGTGGCGCTGTGACTGCGCGAGATCGCGCGGCGGCGCTCCAGGTCGATCTCCGCGTGCGCCTCGTCGCCCGCGCGCAGCTCGCCGGAGCGGACCTTGCCGCGGTGCACGACCAGGCCCGCGACGGGCGTCTGGACGTCGTGGATCTCCACCTCGGCGCCGGCGGTGCGGATGACGCCCTGGTCGGCGAGCTGGCCGCCGCCCTCGGCGTAGAACGGGGTGCGCGCCAGCACGACCTCGACCTCGCTGCCCGCGCCCGCCGCCGGGACCGAGACGCCGCCGGACAGGATGCCCAGCACGGTGGTGTCGGCCTCGGTCTCGTCGTAGCCCAGGAACTCGACCTTGCCCGCGCTCTCCAGGAGCTGCCCGAAGACGGAGATGTCGGCGTTGCCGGTCTTCTTCGCCGCCGCGTCGGCCTTGGCGCGCTCGCGCTGCTCCTTCATGAGCCGGCGGAAGCCCTCTTCGTCGACCTTGAGCCCCTGCTCGGCCGCCATCTCCAGGGTCAGGTCGATGGGGAAGCCGTAGGTGTCGTGGAGCTGGAAGGCCTGGTCACCGGAGAGCGTGGTGGCGGACTTGCGCTTGGTCTCCTCGACCGCCACGTCGAAGATCGCCGTGCCGGTGCGCAGGGTGCCGAGGAACGACGCCTCCTCGGCGTCGATGACCCCGTGGATCTGCGGCGCGTCGACCTTGAGCTCGGGGTATTGCTCCCCCATCACGTTGATCGCCACGTCGGTGAGGGTGTGCATGTAGCGCTCGTCGCCGGAGCCGAGCAGCCGCAGGTTGCGCACCGAACGGCGCAGGATGCGGCGCAGCACGTAGCCTCGGCCCTCGTTGCTGGGCAGCACGCCGTCGGCGACCAGCATGGTGCCGGTGCGGACGTGGTCGGCGATCACGCGCAGGCTCACGTCGGTGCGCGGATCGCTGCCGTAACGGCTCTTGGTGAGCTCGGCCGCCTTGTCGAGGATCTTGTAGGTGGTGTCGATCTCGTAGATGTTGTCGACGCCCTGCAGGATCGCCGCCATGCGCTCCAGGCCCATGCCGGTGTCGATGTTCTTGGCCGGCAGCTCGCCCGCCACATCGAAGTCGACCTTGGTGCGGACCTGGCTGAGCTGGTACTGCATGAAGACGAGGTTCCACACCTCCAGGTAGCGGTCCTCGTCGGCGACCGGGCCGCCTTCCTTGCCGTACTCGGGGCCGCGGTCGTAGTAGATCTCCGAGCAGGGGCCGCCGGGGCCGGCGACGCCCATGTGCCAGTAGTTGTCCTCCAGGCCGCGGCGCTGGATGCGCTCGTCGGGCAGGCCGACCTTGTTGCGCCAGATGTCGTAGGCCTCGTCGTCCTCGAGGTAGACGGTGGCCCACAGCTTCTCCTCGGGGAAGCCGAAGCCGCCGTCGGACTCGGAGCGGGTCAGCAGCTCCCAGGCGAACGGGATCACCTCGGCCTTGAAGTAGTCGCCGAAGGAGAAGTTGCCGAGCATCTGGAAGAAGGTGGCGTGCCGGGTGGTCCGGCCGACCTCGTCGATGTCGGGGGTGCGCACGCACTTCTGGGCGGTGGCCAGCCGGGACGCCGGAGGCTTACGCTGCCCCAGGAAGTACGGCTTGAACGGCACCATACCGGCCGGAACCAGGAGAAGCGTTGGGTCCTCTGCGATCAGGCTGGCCGAGGGCACTACTTTGTGCCCACGCTCCTCGAAGAAGCGCAGGAAGCGGCGCGCGATCTCTGCCGACTCCATGGTGGCCATCCTTTGCGTTAGTCGTTGTGTTCAGCGTTGTCGAGGCCGAAGCGGGCCCGCAACTCGATTTCGCGCCCGGCGGCCTCGCCGAGCGCATCGGAGGTAAAGTCTCTCACCCGCACGAGCATGCCCGCGGCGCCGTCGGCGGTGCGGCGGGCGATGTGGTTGGGATGCAGCGCCTGCAGCCTGCGCATCACCCACAGCGTGATGAACGCGCCGAGCGACAGGTAGAACAGCCGTCTGATCATCGCCGTGATCATCGCCGGCCCGCCTTGCGGGGCCTGCGGGCCTCGATGGCCCTGCGCACGCCGTAGCTCAGCGACGACACCTTGATCAGCGGCCCGGTGAAGACGGTCTGGGTCACCGCGCTCAGCTTGGCGGCGTGCCCGCTGACCTGCTTGACGTCTCTGGCGATGGCCTCGACCGCGACGAGCTGCCGGTTGGTCTCGTTGACCGTGACGCTCATGTCGTCGAGCAGCGGCGTCAGGCGGGCATTGAGCTCGGAGACCGCCTTGGTGGTCTCGGTGAGCAGCCTGGCGAGCTTGACGAGCACCATGGCGAGAACGCAGACCAGGACAATCCAGCCCGTGGCGGCGATCAGCCCGGCGACCTCTCCAGCGGTAAGCATCCGCTCATCTCCCTCGTACGCTGGGCCGGAACGCCAAGACCCTATCGCGTCCCGGGGACGAGGTCGGTGAGGACATGTCAGGACGGGTCCGATCCCCTGAGGAAGTCGCGGATCCTGGCCCAGCGTCCGGCGACCGGCGCTTCGGCCCCGTGCGTGGTGGGCTCGTAGTAGCGCCGCTCGCGCACCTGCTCCGGCGCGTAGTCCTGGCGGACCAGGCCGTGCTCGAAGTCGTGCGGGTATTTGTAGCCGTCGCCGTGGCCCAGCTTGGCGGCGCCCGGGTAGTGGGCGTCGCGAAGATGGCCCGGCACCTGCCCGATCAGCCCGCGCCGCACGTCGCCGACGGCCGCGCCGATGGCCTTGACCACGGCGTTGGACTTGGGCGCCAGCGCACAATGGATGACGGCGTGCGCGAGGTTGATCTGCCCCTCGGGCAGGCCGATGAGCTGCACGGCCTGGGCGGCCGCGACGGCGGTCTGCAGGCAGGTGGGGTCGGCCAGGCCGACGTCCTCGGAGGCGAAGATGACGACGCGGCGGGCGATGAACCGGGGGTCCTCGCCGGCCTCGACCATCCGGGCCAGGTAGTGCAGCGCGGCGTCGGCGTCGGAGCCGCGCATCGACTTGATGAAGGCGCTGATGACGTCGTAGTGCTGGTCGCCCTGCCGGTCGTAGCGGACGGCGGCCTTGTCGACGGCCTTCTCCACGACCTCGACCGTGATGTCGTCGGCGAGCAGGGCCGCCGCCTCCAGGTAGGTCAGCGAGCGGCGGGCGTCGCCGCCGGCCAGCCGGACCAGGTGGCCGAGCGCCTCGTCGGCCAGCGTGGCGCGGCCGCCGAGCCCGCGCTCGTCGGACACCGCGCGCCGCAGCACGGCCCGGATGTCGTCGTCGGTCAGCGACTCCAGCGTGAGCAGCAGCGAGCGGGACAGCAGCGGGGAGATGACCGAGAAGAACGGGTTCTCGGTGGTGGCGCCGATGAAGGTGACCCAGCGGTTCTCCACGGCGGGCAGCAGGGCGTCCTGCTGGGCCTTGTTGAAGCGGTGCACCTCGTCGACGAACAGCACGGTCTGCCGGCCGGTCATGCCGAGCTCGCGCCGGGCGTTGTCGATGGCGGCCCGGACGTCCTTGACCCCGGCGGAGACGGCGGAGATCTCCACGAAACGCCGCTTGGTGACGTTGGAGACGACGTAGGCGAGGGTGGTCTTGCCGGTGCCCGGCGGCCCCCACAGGAACAGCGACATCGGCGCCTCGCTCTCGACCAGCCGGCGCAGCGGCGTGCCGGAGCCGAGCAGGTGGCGCTGGCCGATCACCTCGTCGAGCGTGCGGGGCCGCATGCGGACCGCCAGGGGCTGCGGGGTGGCCTCCTCAGCCGCGGAATCGAACAAACTCTCCACATCGCGAGTTTACGCGCCCCGCACCGCTCCCGCTCCCGGGTGCCGGGCCCGCGGGACCTGGCAACCTGCCACCGCGCAGGCCGTGGCCCGCCGTCGGCGCGGGACGAGCGCGTACGCGACCGACGGCAGCACGGGCGGGCGGGGTCGGCACGACGGTGAAGTGCACGATCAGGGGGTGGGCGGGCAGGCCGAAGGCCTCGCCGGACGTGGCGGACCCCTTTGTTCCCCCTTGACCCGCGCGGCGGAGCGCTCCGGGGGTTCCCGGCCTGTCAAGTCACTGTGGTGAGTTTTCACCACTTACGTCCGGCACACCGCAGGGCCGGTAGCATTCGCGGAGTTATTCGGTCATGTGTCGGCAAAGATGGAGGACATAGCGGTGAGCGGCGACGACGACGACCGCCAGAGCGAGCTGGCTCGCGAGCACAAGGAGCGGCAGACGCAGCGCGCGGCGGGGCAGGCCTCGAAGGCCAGGCGCAACACCCTCATCGGCGCGGGTGTGGCCGTGGCCGTGGTGGCGGGCGGCATCTTCGCGGTGACCACCCTCGTCGGCGGCGACGACAAGCAGACCGTGGCGGCCGAGAGCACCCCGTCGGCCTCCCCCTCGGCCCCGGTGACCGAGATGCCGTCACCGACGGCCGAGATGCCCTCGCCGACGGCGAAGCAGACCGGTCCGGTGACGTGCGAGTACAAGAAGGACACCGCCTCCGGTGTCCCGTTCAAGTACGTGGGCCTGCCGGGCAAGAAGCCCAACATGAAGCTCAAGAAGATGACGATCACCACCAACCACGGCGACGTCGTCATCCAGGTCGACCCGGCGGTCACGCCGTGCTCGGTCAACTCGATGGACTTCCTGGCCAAGAAGGGCTTCTACGACAACACCAAGTGCCATCGCCTGGTGACCCCGGAGACGTCCGGCCTGTTCCTGCTGCAGTGCGGCGACCCGAAGGCCAAGGCCGACGGCAAGAACCCGACCGACGGCCAGGGCACGGCCGGCTACGTCTTCCGCGACGAGGCCGCCGGCCTGGTGCCGTACACCAAGGGCGTGGTGTTCCTCACCCAGCCGCCGGACGCCGCCGGGCAGAACAGCAGCCAGTTCGCCATCTCGCTGTCGGACGAGAACTCCCAGCTGGAGCCCATCTACTCGGTGCTCGGCATGGTGACGTCCGGCCTGGACATCATCGAGAAGGTCGCCAAGGACGGCGTCATCCTCAACGAGGACGACATCACCGGCGACGGCGGTTCCACGGCCCCGAAGACGCCGATCATCATCAAGAAGGTGACGGTCAGCTGACACGCGGAAACGGCAGGCGTCGCACGACGCCTGCCGTTTCCATGTGCGCGGTCAGCTCTCCTTGGGCTGGGCGTCGACGCCCGCCTCCTTGCGCTGGACGCCGGTGATGGGCGTGGGCGCGCCGGTGAGCGGGTCGAAGCCGGAGGCGGTCTTCGGGAAGGCGATCACGTCGCGGATCGACTCGCCGCCCGACAGCAGCATGCAGATCCGGTCCCAGCCGTAGGCGATGCCTCCGTGCGGGGGCGGGCCGTACTTGAACGCCTCCAGCAGGAAGCCGAACTTGCTCTCCGCCTCCTCCTTGGAGATGCCCAGCACGTCGAAGACGCGCTGCTGCATCTCGGCCCGGTGGATACGGATCGAGCCGCCGCCGATCTCCATGCCGTTGCAGACCATGTCGTAGGCGTAGGCCAGGGCCTCGGCCGGATGGTCCTGGAAGTTGTCGGCCCATTCGGGCTTGGGGCCGGTGAACGGGTGGTGCACGGCGGTCCAGCCGCCCTCGCCGTCCTCCTCGAACATGGGCGCGTCGACGACCCACAGGAACGACCACTGCGACTCGTCGATGAGGTCGCAGCGCCGGCCGATCTCCAGCCGGGCCGCGCCGAGCAGGTCACGCGAGGCGCCGCGGGCGCCGGCCGCGAAGAAGACCGCGTCGCCGGGCTTGGCGCCCACCTTGGCCGCCAGGCCGGAGGTCTCGGCCTCGGACAGGTTCTTGGCCACCGGGCCGCCGAGCGTGCCGTCTTCCTGGACGAGCACGTACGCCAGGCCCTTGGCGCCTCGGCTGCGCGCCCACTCCTGCCAGCCGTCGAGCTCCTTGCGGGTCTGCGAGGCGCCGCCGGGCATGACGACCGCGCCCACGTAGTCGGCCTGGAAGACGCGGAAGGAGGTGCCGGAGAAGTAGTCCGTCATCTCGACGAGCTCCTGGCCGAAGCGCAGGTCGGGCTTGTCGGAGCCGTAGCGGGCCATCGCGTCGGCGTAGGTCATGCGGGGCAGCGGCATGGGGATCTCGTAGCCGGCGAGCTCCCGCCACAGCCTGCCGATCAGCTTCTCGCCGACCTCGATGACGTCCTCCTGGTCGACGAAGGACATCTCCACGTCGATCTGGGTGAACTCCGGCTGCCGGTCGGCGCGCAGGTCCTCGTCGCGGTAGCACTTGGCGAGCTGGTAGTAGCGCTCCAGCCCGGCCACCTGGAGCAGCTGCTTGAACAGCTGCGGCGACTGCGGCAGCGCGTACCAGTTGCCCGGCTGCAGGCGCACCGGCACCAGGAAGTCGCGCGCGCCCTCGGGGGTGGAGCGGGTCAGCGTCGGCGTCTCGACGTAGACGAAGTCGAGCTCGTGCATCACCTCGTTGGCCAGGTAGGTGGCCTTGGATCGGGTGCGCATCGCGGTGGCCACCTGCTGGCGGCGGATGTCGAGGTAGCGGTACTTCAGCCGCGCCTCCTCCGACACGCCCACGTTGCCCTCGATGGGGAACGGCAGCGGCGCCGACTCGCTGAGCACCTCGACCCGCTCGGCCACGACCTCGATCGCGCCGGTGGGCAGCTCGGGGTTCTCGTTGCCCTCGGGCCGCACCCGTACCAGGCCGGTCACCTGCACGCAGTATTCGGCGCGCAGGTCGTGGGCGTGGTCCTCCTCGCGGAAGACCACCTGCGCCGAGCCGGAGGCGTCGCGCAGGTCGATGAAGACCACGCCGCCGTGATCACGGCGGCGTGCCACCCATCCTGCGAGCGTCACCTGCTGCCCGGCGTGCTCCTCGCGGAGCGACCCGGCCTTATGCGTGCGGATCACTGCACTTTCCCCTTCAAGACGTCGACGACCCGGGCCAGCGGCACCTCGGTCTGCTCAGCGGTGGTCAGGTCTTTCACTTGCGCGGCCTCGGCGGCCAGGTCACGCTCGCCCAGGATGAGCGCGAACCGGGCGCCCGAGCGGTCGGCGCCCTTCATCGCGCCCTTGAGCCCCTTGCCGCCGAAGGCCATGTCGGCGCTGACGCCCGCCCGGCGCAGCTCCGCGACGAGGTGGAACATCCGGCGGCGGGCGTCGTCACCCAGCGCGACACCGTACACCTGGACGCGGCCCGGCGCGGCCTCGGGCAGCAGGCCCTCGGCCTCCATGGCCAGGAACGTGCGGTCGACGCCGAGCGCCCAGCCGACGCTGGGCAGCGGCGGGCCGCCGAGCATCTCGCTGAGCCCGTCGTAGCGGCCGCCGCCGCCGATGGCCGACTGCGAGCCGAGCCCGCCGTGCACGAACTCGAACGTGGTGCGGGTGTAGTAGTCGAGGCCGCGCACGAGCCTGGGGTCGTCCTCGAAGGCGACGCCGGAGGCGGTCAGCAGGGACCGCACCTCCTCGTGGTAGGCCTTGCAGGCGGCGCACAGGTGGTCGACGACCAGGGGCGCGCCGTCGAGCTGTGCCTGTACCTCGGGCCGCTTGTCGTCGAGCACGCGCAACGGGTTGATCTCGATCCGGGCGCGGGTGTCGTCGTCGAGGTCGAGGCCGCGCAGGAAGTCCTGCAGCGCGGCCCGGTAGACGGGCCGGCAGGTCTTGTCTCCGAGCGAGTTGACCAGCAGCCGGACGTCCGTCAGGCCGAGCGAGGCGAAGCCCTGGGCGGCGAGCACGATGAGCTCGGCGTCGAGCGCCGGGTCCTCGGACCCGAGCGCCTCCGCGCCGACCTGCCAGAAGTGGCGGTAGCGGCCCTTCTGGGCGCGCTCGTAGCGGAACTGGCTGCCGGAGTACCACACCTTGACCGGGAGCTGCCCGGTGTGGAGGTTGTGCTGCAGGACGGCGCGCACCACGGACGCGGTGCCCTCGGGCCGCAGGGTCAGCGAGCGGCCGGCCTTGTCGGGGAAGGTGTACATCTCCTTGGAGACGATGTCGGTCGACTCGCCCACGCCCCTGGCGAACAGCTGGGTGTCTTCGAAGACGGGCGTCTCGACATAGCCGTAACCCGCCAGCCGTACCGGGGCGACGAGCGCCTCGCGGACGGCGAGAACCTGCTCGGAGCGGGGTGGCAGCCAGTCGAAGGTGCCCTTCGGTGCTTGGAAAGTCATCAGATTCCTCGTGTGGGACCGGCGTGCGGCGCGGCCTCCTTGAGATAAGGATTGGTGGCGCGCTCGTGGCCGATCGTGGTCTGTGGTCCGTGGCCCGGCAGGACGACCGTATCGTCAGGCAGCGGCAGGCACTTGGTGGCGAGGCTGCGCAGGATCGTCGGATAGTCGCCGCCCGGCAGGTCGGAGCGGCCGATGGAGCCGGCGAACAGCAGGTCGCCCGCGAACATGATCTCGTCGGCGGGCAGCCGGAAGCTCACCGACCCCCTGGTATGGCCGGGCGTGTGGTCGACGGTGAACTCCAGGCCGGCCAGCTCCAGCACGGCGCCGTCGGTCAGCTCGCGGACGTCGTCGGGCTCGCTCAGCGTGACGCCGCCGAACAGCGAGGCGCTCGTCGGCGACCAGCCGGCGGCCGGATCGCTCAGCAGGTGCCGGTCGTCGGGATGGATCCAGGCGGGGACGTCGCGCGCGCCGCAGACCGGGGCCACCGACCAGACGTGGTCGAGGTGGCCGTGGGTGAGCAGGACCGCGACCGGCTTGAGCCGATGCTCGCGCAGCATCTCCTCGACTCCGTCGGTGGCGTCCTGACCTGGATCGATGATGACGCACTCCTCGCCCGCAGCGGGCGCGACGGCGTAACAATTGGTCTGGAAGGCCCCTGCGGGGAAGCCGGCGATGAGCATCTGCCTCAGCTGATCTCGTCAAAAAAGCCAATGGGAATGTAACCGAAGGGTACCGGTGCGGGTCGCCGGGCTGCGAATCATTACCCGTTGGCCGATACGATTCGCCCACCTCAGTTGATTGACTATGGGAGGCAAAGCGGTGGCCACGGGGAAGGACCGGCAGAAGCAGCTGGCACGCGAGCACCACGAGCGGCAGATGCAGCGCCGCCTGGAGCGCGAGCAGCGCAACAAGCGCACCGCGATCATCGGCTCCACGGTGGGCGTGGTCGTCGTGGTGGGCGGCATCGTCGCCGCGGTGGCGGTGCTGGGCGGCGGGAGCGACCCCGCCACGGAGGCCGCGAGCACCCCGACGGCGTCCGCGCCGCAGGACACCGCGGCGGCGGCCGCGCAGCCCAAGCCGTACGATCCGGCGACGGGCACCTGCGGCTACGTCGCCGACACGGCGGGCGGGCAGGTCAAGGACGTCGGCATGCCGCCGGCGGAGGTGAAGCTCAAGCCCGCCACCAAGACGATGACGCTCAAGACCAACCAGGGCGACATCGTGGTGGAGCTGGACAACGCCAAGGCGCCGTGCACCGTCAACTCGCTGGAGCACCTGGCCGGCAAGGGCTTCTACGACGGCAGCAAGTGCCACCGGCTCGGCAGCGAGAAGTTCCCGATGCTGCAGTGCGGCGACCCGACGGCCAAGGCCGACGGCAAGGCCGCGGGCGACGGCTCGGGCGGCCCGGGCTACGTGATGGTCGAGGAGAACCTGGAGGGCGCCACCTACAAGCGCGGCGTGATGGCGATGGCCAAGACGCAGGCGCCGGGCTCGACCGGGAGCCAGTTCTTCCTCGTGTTCGGCGACATCGGGCTCACCCCGGATTACACACCGGTGGGTACGATCACCAAGGGGCTCGACATCCTGGACAAGGTGAACAAGGCGGGCGTCATAGGCGACTCGGGCGATGGGACCGGAGCGCCCAAGGAAACCGTCGAAATCAAAGACGTGACAATCAGCGGCAAGAGCTGACGTAATACAAACTAGGGACGAAGAGTCCCGAAGGGTCTGATGGAAAGTGCGGGAGGACACGGTGAGCACCGACCCGTGGGGCCGGGTAGACGACGACGGCACCGTCTACGTGCGTACGGCTGAGGGAGAGCGGGCCGTCGGGTCCTGGCAGGCCGGAGAGCCCGAAGAGGCACTGGCCTACTTCCATCGCAAGTTCGACGAACTGGCCGGCCAGGTCCAGCTGCTGGAGCAGCGCGTCCGCGGCACCGACCTCGCCCCGGCCCAGGCCGAGGCGAGCATCGTCAAGCTGCGCGAAGCGGTCGCCGAGGCGCACGCCGTCGGCGACCTGGGCGCGCTGGCGGCCCGTCTCGACACCCTGTCGGAGCTGGTCGCCCAGCGCCGCGAGGAGGTCAAGGCGGCGCGCGAGCAGGCCCGCGTCGAAGCCAGGGGCATCAAGGAGCGGATCGTCGCCGAGGCCGAGCGCATCGCCGACGAGACCACCCACTGGAAGTCCGGCGGCGAGCGGCTGCGCCAGCTCGTCGAGGAGTGGAAGGCCGCCGACCGCATCGACCGGGTCACCGAGGCGCAGCTGTGGAAGCGGCTCTCGGCCGCCCGCACCTCCTTCGCCAAGCGGCGCAAGCACTACTTCGCCGGGCTCGACGAGCAGCGTGAGGGCATACGCGCCGCCAAGGAGGCCATCGTGGCCGAGGCGGAGGCGATCTCGGGCTCGACCGACTGGGGCGAGACCGCGGCCGTCTACCGCGACCTCATGCAGCGCTGGAAGAACGCGGGCCGGGCCTCCCGGGAGGCCGAGGACGAGCTGTGGGCACGCTTCAAGGGCGCCCAGGACCAGTTCTTCCAGGCGCGTTCGGCCGTCTTCGCCGAGCGTGACGCCTCGCTGGCGGCCAACGCGGAGGTGAAGCAGGAGCTCCTGATCGAGGCCGAGAAGCTGCTGCCCATCACCGACGTGCGCGCGGCCAGGGCGGCGCTGCGCAACCTCCTGGAGCGCTGGGAGGCCGCCGGGCCGGTGCCGCGCGAGCAGCGCGACCGGCTCGAGGGCGGGCTGCGCAAGGTGGACGACGCCGTGCGCAAGGCCGAGGACGCCGAGTGGAAGCGCTCCAACCCCGAGGCCCGCGCCCGCGCGCAGAGCACGGTCGACCAGCTCCGCACCTCGATCGAGCAGCTGGAGAAGCGCCTGGCCAAGGCCCAGGCGGCCGGCCGGGCCAAGGACGTCAAGGAGGCCGAGGAGGCGATCATCGCCCGCCGCTCCTGGCTGGAGGAGGCCGAGCGCACCCTGGCCGAGTTCAGCTGACCGTAACGGTGACCGTAATCGTGACCGGTGTCCGGTTCGCCGTGCCCGGCGATTACGACGCGATCGCGGCGGTGGTCGACGAGTGGTGGGGGCGGCCGGTGCTGCCCTCGCTCCCCCGCCTGTTCCTCGACCACTTCCACCGCACCAGTTTCGTGGCCGAGGGGCCGGGCGGCGGGCTGGCCGGCTTCCTGGTCGGCCTCGTCTCGCCGTCGCTGCCGGGCGAGGCGTACATCCACTTCGTCGGCGTCAGCCCGGACGTGCGGGCGGGCGGCCTGGGCAGGCGCCTGTACGGGCGCTTCTTCGAGCTGGCCCGCGACCGCGGCTGCCACGTGGTCAGGGCGATCACCTCCCCCGTCAACGAGGCGTCGATCGCCTTCCACCGCCGACTGGGCTTCACCGCGAGCCCGCCGGTGCCCGGCTACAACGGCCCCGGTAACGACCTGGTCACGTTCTCCCGGCCGCTGTGAGTCCTATGCTGGCCGTCATGGATCCCGTGACGGCCGCGCGCACCCTGGTCGGGGAGCTCTTCCCCGACGCCCTGTACGCCTTCCTCGGCGGCAGCTCGGTGACCGGGCGGCGCACGCCCACCTCCGACCTCGACATCGTCGTGGTGATCGACGGCCTGGCCCGGCCCGTCAAGGAGTCGCGCCGGTGGCGGGAGTGGCCGGTGGAGCTGCTCGTGCACAGCCGGACGAGCCTGCTCGCCTTCGTCGAGCAGGACGTCTCGCGCGACCTGCCGACGCTGCTGCGCCTGTGCGCGGACGGCGTCCTGCTGGTCGACCGCTCCGACGGCCTGGCCGCCGAGCTGCAGCGCGAGCTGCGGGCCCGTTTGGACGCCGGGCCCGGCCCGCTGCCGGCCCGGCGGCTCGACCGGGCCCGCTACGTCCTGTCCGACCTGCTGGACGACCTGGCGGGCGGCGGCGATCCCGGCGAGCACGCCTTCACCGCCTGGCACGTCGTCGAGGAGACCGCCAGGATGGCGCTGTCGCTGGCGGGGCACTGGCACGGCACCGGCAAGTGGCTGTTGCGCGAGCTGCGCGCGCAGGACCCGGAGCTGGCCGCCGAACTGCTCGCCGCCCGCGACGACCCGGCCCGGCTGGCCGCCGTCGCCTCGGGCGTCCTCGACCGCGCGGGCGGCCGCCTGTGGGAGGGCTACCGGACCGAGGCCGACCCCTTCCACCAGCCGCTGCGCCACGTCCCGTCGTCCGGCCTGTCCGGCGGCACGGCGCAGACGTCCGGCATGCGCCGCTTGGCGGCCATCAGCGACGCGACCACCGGGTCGCGGCGGCTCTGGATGGGCCGGACGCACGTCGCCCCGGCCACCCGCTCGGCCGACCACCACCACGGCGACTCCGAGACCGCCATCTACGTGGTCAGCGGCACCCCGTCGTTCGTCTTCCTGGAGGACGGGCGGGAGAGGCGCGTCGACACCGAGCCGGGCGACTACGTCTTCGTGCCGCCGTACGTCCCCCACCGCGAGGAGAACCCCGACCCGTCGCAGGAGGCCGTCGTCGTCATCGCGCGCAGCACCCAGGAGGCGATCGTCGTCAACCTGCCCGACCTGCGGCCCCGATGACCGGTCAGCTGCCTGCGCCGCTGACCCGGTAGACGTCGAAGACGCCCTGGATGCTCCTGACGGCCTTGAGCACGTGGCCCAGGTGCTTGGGATCGCCCATCTCGAAGGTGAACTTGCTGACCGCCACCCGGTCGCGGGAGGTGGTGACCGAGGCGCTGAGGATGTTGACGTGCTGGTCGGACAGCGTACGGGTGACGTCGGACAGCAGCCGGGGCCGGTCCAGCGCCTCGACCTGGATCGCGACCAGGAACACGCTGTCGTCGCCCGGCGACCAGCTCACCTCGACCAGCCGGTCCGGCTGGGTCCGCAGCTGCTGGATGTTGGTGCAGTCGTCGCGGTGCACCGACACGCCGTGCCCGCGGGTGACGAAACCGACGATCTCGTCACCGGGCACCGGCGTGCAGCACTTGGACAGCCGTACCCACACGTCGGCGTCGCCCGCCACGACCACGCCGGCCCCGCCGCCCCTGGGGCGGCCGCGCAGGCGCGTGGGCAGCGACGTCTCGGCGATGTCCTCCTCGGCGCTCTCCACCCCGCCGATGGACGCCACGAGCTTCTGCACGACCGTCTGGGCGGCCGTGTGGCCCTCGCCCACGGCGGCGTAGAGGGCCGAGACGTCCGGGTAGCGCAGGTCGCGGGCCAGGGCCAGCAGCGCCTCGCCGGACATCAGCCGCTGCAGCGGCAGGCCCTGCTTGCGCATCGCCCGCCCGATGGCCTCCTTGCCCGCCTCGATCGCGGTCTCGCGGCGCTCCTTGGAGAACCACTGGCGGATCTTGTTACGGGCGCGGCCGGACTTGACGAACTTGAGCCAGTCGCGCGACGGCCCGGCGTCGGGCGACTTGGAGGTGAAGATCTCCACCGTGTCGCCGTTGCCGAGCCGCGACTCCAGCGGCACCAGCCGGCCGTTGACGCGGGCGCCGATGCACCGGTGGCCGACCTCGGTGTGCACGGCGTAGGCGAAGTCGACCGGGGTGCCCCCCTCGGGCAGCGGGATGACCTGGCCCTTGGGGGTGAAGACGTAGACCTCCGACACCGACAGGTCGAAGCGCAGCGACTCCAGGAACTCGCCCGGGTCGGCGGTCTCCTTCTGCCAGTCGAGGAGCTGGCGCAGCCAGGCCATGTCGCTGCCCGGCTTGACCTTGCCGGCGGGGCCGGGGCCGCCGACCTCCTCCTTGTACTTCCAGTGCGCGGCCACGCCGTACTCGGCCCGGTGGTGCATGCCGTGCGTGCGGATCTGCAGCTCGACCGGCTTGCCCTCGGGACCGATCACCGTGGTGTGCAGCGACTGGTACATGTTGAACTTGGGCATCGCGATGTAGTCCTTGAACCGGCCGGGGACCGGGTTCCAGCGCGCGTGGATCGTTCCGAGCGCCGCGTAGCAGTCACGCACGCTGTCGACGAGGACCCGGATGCCCACCAGGTCGTAGATGTCGTCGAAGGCGACGTCGCGGGCGATCATCTTCTGGTAGACCGAGTAGTAGTGCTTCGGCCGGCCCTTGACCACGGCGCGGATCCTGGCGTCGCGCAGGTCGCCGGAGACCTTCTCGATGACCTCCTGCAGGAACAGATCGCGGCGCGGCGCCCGCTCCGACACCATGCGCGCGATCTCGTCGTAGCGCTTGGGATAGAGCATGGCGAACGCCAGGTCTTCCAGCTCCCACTTGATCGTGTTCATGCCCAGGCGGTGGGCCAGCGGGGCGAAGATCTCCAGGGTCTCGCGGGACTTCTGGTGGCGCTTGTGCTCGGGCAGGTAGCGCATGGTGCGCATGTTGTGCAGCCGGTCGGCCAGCTTGATGATGAGCACCCGGATGTCGCGCGACATGGCGACGACCATCTTGCGCACGGTCTCGGCCTGCGCGGCGTCGCCGAACTTGACCTTGTCGAGCTTGGTGACGCCGTCGACCAGCGAGCCGATCGTGTCGCCGAAGTCGGCGCGCAGCTCGTCGAGGCTGTAGGCGGTGTCCTCGACCGTGTCGTGCAGCAGGGCCGCGCAGAGCGTCTCGTCGTCGGTGCCGAGCTCGGCCAGGATCGTCGCCACGGCCAGCGGATGGGTGATGTACGGGTCGCCGCTCTTGCGCTTCTGATCGCGGTGGTGATGGGCGGCCACGTCGTAGGCGCGCTCGATCAGCCGCAGGTCGGCCTTGGGATGGGTGGCGCGGACGGTCCGGAACAGCGGCTCCAGCACCGGATTCATACCACCACCCCCAAATCGCCTTCGACGTGCCGCGGGCGCGCCGGGCACGGTCTCGGCGCTGCCTGCGTCCGTTACGTCGGGCGCGACCACATCACGGGGCACACAGACTCCTCACGTTCGAGTCCAGGTCCCCCAGTGTATCCAGGCGGCGAACCTGGCCCGCCGCGGGTCCTGCTCAGACGATCACCAGGGCGTGGGTGTCGACTCCCGTCAGGCGCTCGCGCCCCTTGAGGAAGGCGAGCTCCATCAGGACGGCCACGCCGACGACCTCGGCTCCGGCCCTGCTCACGAGCTCGACCGTGGCCTCCGCCGTGCCGCCGGTGGCCAGCACGTCGTCGACGATGAGCACGCGGTCACCGGGCTGGAACGCGTCGGCGTGCACCTCGATGGTCGCGGAACCGTACTCCAGATCGTAGGACGCCTCCAGCGTGGCGGCAGGCAGTTTGCCCTTCTTCCTGACCGGTACGAATCCCGCGGCGGCCCGGTAGGCCACCGGGGCGGCCAGGATGAAGCCGCGCGCCTCGATGCCGACGATCTTGTCGACCTGGTGCAGCCCCGCGAGCTCGTCCACCACGGCCGCGAACGCCACCGGGTCGTCCAGCAGCGGGGTGATGTCCTTGAACAGCACTCCGGGCTGGGGATAGTCGGGGATGTCCCGGATGCGTGCCAGGATCATCGTGCTCAGCTCGGTCTTCACGTCACTCCTCGGGGCCGTCCACGCTTGCGGGCTCCATGATGGCCCATGACGGGCGGTATTCCGACCAGCGCCTCCGTGGCCCGTCGCCGGCCCGGCAGGCGCTCACCGGGGCGTTCAGGCACGCCGACGCCCCCGCCCGGTCGTCGGGCGGGGGCGTCGGCGAAGCGGGTCAGCCCTTGGCTACGGCCGCGCTTTTGGAGCCCTTCGACCCCTTGGCGCCCTTGCCGCCGCCGGTGGAGGCCAGCCGGCGGGCGATGGCCTGATACTTCGGCTCCCGCTCCTTGAGCGTCACCAGCAGCGGCGTGGCCACGCAGATGGAGGAGTAGGTGCCGACGATCATGCCGACGAACAGGGCCAGCGACAGGTCCTTCAGCGTGCCCGCGCCCAGCACCGTGGTGCCGATGAACAGGATCGCCGCCACCGGCAGGATCGCCACCAGCGAGGTGTTCAGCGACCGGATCAGCGTGTGGTTCAGGGCGTCGTTGGCCGCCATCGAGTAGGTCTGCTTCGACGTGGCGCCCAGCTTGGCCGTGACCTCCTTGATCATGTCGAACACCACGACCGCGTCGTACAGCGAGTAGCCGAGGATCGTCAGGAAGCCCAGCAGGGTCGCCGGGGTGACCTCGAAGCCCGACCAGGCGTAGATGCCCGCGGTGATGACCAGGTCGTGGATGAGCGCGACGATCGCGGCCAGCGCCATCTTCGGCTCGAACGCCATCGACAGGTACAGGATGATCGCCACCATGAAGGCGGCCAGGCCCCACCAGGCCTTGGTGGACACCTCACCGCCCCAGGAGGCGCCGATCGACTGGATGTTGACCTCGTTGACCGCGACGCCGTACTCCTTGGCGATCACGTTCTGCATCTCGAGCGTGGTGCTCTCGGGCAGCGTCTCGGTCGTCACCCGGTAGCGCTCGCCGGCCGTCTGCACGATCGGCTGGTGCACGCCCTCGTCCAGGAACGTCTCGCGGACCTGCTCGATGCTGACGGCCGACTTCGGCTGCCAGGAGAAGACGGATCCGCCCTTGAACTCGACGCCCAGGTTGAGGCCGTTGATCAGCAGCCCGGCGATGGAGATGGCCAGCAGAATCCCGGACAGGCTGTACCACAGCCGCCACTTGCCGACGAAGTCGACGTCGATCTCGCCCCGATAGAGGCGACGCCCCAATCCCATCTCAGGCCTCCTGCGGGGTGGTCTTGCGGCCGGAGCCGGCGGATTCGACGCTCATGCGTTCGGCGTCGAGGCCGGACAGCGGGTGCCCCTTGGCGAAGAACTTCATCCTCGCCAGGAGCGCGATGAACGGCTTCGTGAACATGAACACCACCACGATGTCGATCAGCGTGGTCAGGCCCATCGCGAACGCGAACCCTGCCACGCCGCCCACCGCCAGCAGGTAGAGCACGACCGCGGCGATGAACATGACGGCGTCGGCGATCAGGATCGTGCGCCGGGCGCGGACCCAGGCCACCTCGACGGCCGTGCGGAGCGACCGTCTGCCTTCCTTCATCTCATCACGGATGCGTTCGAAGTACACGATGAAGGAGTCGGCGGTGATGCCGATGGAGACCACCAGGCCGATGATGTGCGGCAGCGACAGGCGGAAGCCGGCGTTGTGGCCGAGCACGACCACGGCGGTGTAGGTGAGGATCGAGGCCACCACGAGGCTCAGCACGGCGACGATGCCCAGGCCGCGGTAGTAGAGCAGACAGTAGACGACGACCAGCGCCAGGCCGATGATGCCGGAGACCAGGCCGCCTTCGAGCTGGTCCTGGCCCAGGGTCGAGGAGACGGTGTCGATGGAGCTGCGCTCGAACTTCAGCGGGAGCGCGCCGTACTTGAGCTGCTCGGCCAGCTCGCCCGCGCTCACCTGGTCGAAGCCGCCGGTGATCTCCGCGCGGCCGCCGGGGATGGGGCTGATGATGTTCGGGGCGGTGATGACCACGCCGTCCAGGACGACCGCGACCTTGTTGCGCGGCTCCTGGGAGTTGAAGGCGGTGGAGGTGAGCTTGCTCCACTCCGTGGCGCCCTTGCTCTTGAAGTCGAGCTGGACGACCCACTCGGTGCTGCCCTGCTGGACGCCCGAGGTGGCGGTGTCGATGTCGGTGCCGACGACCTTGGCGACGTCGAGGATGTACTTGAAGCTGCCGTCGGCCTCACAGGCGGCGTACTGCTTGTTCGGGTCGTCCTGGACGCCCTGGCCGCGGTTCTTCGGGTCGGTGCAGTCGAGCGCGTGGAACTGCTTGAGCACCGCCGGGTCGACGCCCTGGGTGTTGATGCCCGCGTTGGGGTCCTGCGACGGCTGCGGGGTCGGGGTGGCGGACGCCTTGGCGCCCTTTTGGTCACCCTTCTTGTCGTCCTGCTTGTCGTCGCCCTGACGGTCGTCACCCTGCCTGGCGGTCGGGGACTGGGACGGGACCGGCGAGGTCAGCGCCGACGACAGGGCCTTGCCCGTCGGGGACGCGCTCGGCTGGTCACCGGCCGGCGAGCGCGACGGCATCGACCGGGGCTGCACCGTCGTCGACGGCGTGGCGTCGGGCGAGGCGTCCGGCGAGGCCGGGGTGGCGTCGGGCGACGCGCCGGGAGAGGCCGGGGAGGAGGCTTCGGGGGAGGAGGAGGCGCCCGGCGAGGCCGAGCCCGTGGGCGTCGGCGCCTCCGTGGCGAGCTGCTCCTGGCCGAGCTGCGTGAGCTCCATCCAGAGCACCTGCCGGAACCGCAGCTCCGCGGTGGTGGCGACCAGCTTGATGGCCTCGCTCTGCCCGACGCCCGGGATCGAGATGATGATGTTGTCGCCGGACTTGGCGACCTCTGCGTCGGAGATGCCGGTGCCGTTGACCCGGTCGCGGATGATGTTGACCGCGCGGTCCAGGATCTCCTCAGGCGGAGCCGCACCGGTCTGGGTGACGGGTGACAGCGTCACCGTCGTGCCACCGGCGAGGTCGAGTCCCAGCTTGGGCGTGAACGCCTGCTGCAGGAACATCGTCCCGCCCAGGGCGAGGATGAGCGCCAGGAGCAGCAGGAGCGTGCGCCCCGGCTTGCTGTGGCTGCTGGTCGGTCGGGCCACTGGTCGTCAGTTCTTTCGGATAGGGGTTGGTGGCTGAGCCTGCTCAGGACTTCTTGGTGTTGGAGTCCTGGTCGCCGTCCGCGGTGCCGCTCTCGCCCGCGACCGTGTCGTCGCCCTCATCGATGACGGGCTCGTCGGCCACCGGCTCACCCGGCGTCACCACGCGGCCGATGGCGGCCTTGACCCAGCGGGTCTCGATGCCGGGGGCCACCTCCAGGACGACGTCCTCGTTGTCCACCGTGACGACCGTGCCGAACAGGCCGGTGGTGGTCATCACGCGGGCGCCGGGCGCCAGGGAGTTCTGCATCTTGATCGCCTCCTGCTGGCGCTTGCGCTGCGGGCGGATCAGCAGGAAGTAGAACACCACCACCAGAAGGATCAGCGGCAGGATGCTTCCGAGTTGTCCCATGTCCATCAGGGGCGACCTTCCATCGTCGTACAAAGAAGTTTGACACCGGCCTCGCGCCGGAAATTCCGTGCGTTGCGTCGGGCCGCGCCGCTCAGCCCGTCAGCCTACACAGCCAGCCAAGCCACGGAGTGTAGGCGGTTGTTGCGAAACGCGGCAACGAAGCAGCGTTTCGGCGCGCGGGGAAGTTCCCAATTTGAAACGGTTGCAACCGTTCTGTAATCAGTCGAAAAGTGTAGCTCCGAACGCGTCTGGTGGGGGTGTCATCCCCAGGTGCGTCCAGGCCGCGGCGGTGGCCACCCGGCCGCGTGGCGTGCGCGCGAGCAGCCCCTGGCGCACCAGGAACGGCTCCGCCACGACCTCCACGGTCTCCGGCTCCTCGCCCACGGCGACCGCCAGCGTGGACAGCCCGACGGGGCCGCCGCCGAACTTGCGCAGCAGGGCGCCGAGCACCGCCCGGTCGAGCCGGTCGAGCCCTTCGGCGTCGACTTCGTAAAGATTGAGCGCCGCCGCCGCGATCTCCCGGTCGATCACCCCGCCGGCGCGTACGTCGGCGAAGTCGCGCACCCGGCGCAGCAGCCGGTTGGCGATGCGCGGCGTGCCGCGCGAGCGGCGGGCGATCTCGTGCGCGCCCTCCTCCGGCAGCGCGACGCCGAGCAGCCCGGACGAGCGGTGCAGCACCAGCTCCAGCTCCTCGGGCTCGTAGAAGTCCATGTGCGCGGTGAAGCCGAACCTGTCGCGCAGCGGCGCGGGCAGCAGCCCCGCCCGCGTGGTGGCGCCCACCAGCGTGAACGGCGCGATCTCCAGCGGGATCGCGGTCGCGCCCGGCCCCTTGCCGACGACGATGTCGACCCGGAAGTCCTCCATCGCCAGGTAGAGCATCTCCTCGGCGGGCCTGGCCATCCGGTGGATCTCGTCGATGAACAGCACCTCGCCCTCGGCGAGGGTGGACAGGATGGCCGCCAGGTCACCGGCCCGCTCCAGCGCGGGGCCCGAGGTGATGCGCAGCGGCGCGCCCAGCTCCGCGGCGATGATCATGGCGAGCGTCGTCTTGCCGAGCCCGGGCGAGCCGCTCATCAGCACGTGGTCGGGCGGCCGCTGCCGGCGCAGCGCGCTCTCCAGGACCAGCGACAACTGCTCCCTGACGCGGGCCTGGCCGATGAACTCCGCCAGCCGTTTCGGCCGCAGCGCGGCCTCGATCTGCAGCTCGTCGCCGCCGGCGTCGGGCGACACCAGCTCCCGTTCGAAACTCATGGCTCACCCGCCTCCCGCGACCCGCGCACGGGCCAAGCATCCCATCGCGGCACCCGCCCGGCGACCGGCTGTCATCGGACGCTCAGAGCTCGCAACGCGGACTTCAGCAGGACGGCCACCTGCGGGGAGCGCCCGGCGGCCACCTCGGCCTCCGCCTCGGGCTCGACGGCGGCGATGGCCTCGTCGGCATCCCTGCCCGAATAGCCCAGCCCCACCAGGCCGGAGTGCACCTGGTCGCGCCACAGGGCGACGCGCCGGTCGCCGCGGATCGCGGCGTTGACCGCCTCCTCCGGGGTGCCCAGGCGGTCCTTGAGCTCCAGCACGATCCGCTGGGCGCCCTTCTGCCCGATGCCGGGGACCTGGGTGAGCGCCTTGAGGTCGGCGGCGGCGACCGCGACGCGCAATGCGTTGGGCGGGTGCACGGCGAGCATCGCCAGGGCCAGCTTGGGCCCGACGCCGCTGGCCGTCTGCAGCAGCTCGAACACGGCCCGCTCGTCGTCGGTGGCGAAGCCGTAGAGCGTGAGCGACTCCTCGCGCACGACCAGCGAGGTGGCCAGCCGCGCTTCCTCGCCCATCCTGAGCGTGGCGAGCGTGCCGGGGGTGCAGTGGGTCAGGATGCCGACGCCGCCGACCTCGATGACCGCCCCGTCTGGAGCGATCGCGGTCACCCGCCCGGCCACCGACGCGATCACGGCTTGCCCTTTCCTGTCACACTCTCCCGGGACCCTTCGCCGTCGCGCGCCGCGACCGCCCCGGAGGCCGCGGAGGCCCCGGGGGCCGCCCGCCCCGCCGGGACGCGCCGGGCGGGACCTGCGGCGGCGCGGCGCTGGGCGGTGGCGAGCGCCTCGGCCAGGCGGTGCTGCGGGCCGCCGCGCCAGACGTGGCAGATGGCCAGCGCCAGCGCGTCGGCCGCGTCGGCCGGCCTGGGCATCTCCTTCAGGCGCAGCAGCCGGGTCACCATGGCGCCGATCTGCTTCTTGTCGGCCGTGCCGCTGCCGGTGATGGCGGCCTTGACCTCGGAGGGCGTGTGCAGGGCCACCGGGAGGCCGCGCCGGGCGGCGCAGAGCACCGCGATCCCGGCGGCCTGGGCGGTGCCCATGACGGTGCGCACGTTGTGCTGGCTGAAGACCCGCTCGACGGCGACGGCGTCGGGGCGCACCTCGTCGAGCCAGCTCTCGATCCCGGCCTCGATGCCCACCAGCCGGGTGCCCAGCTCCTCGTCGGCGCCCGTGCGGATCACCCCGACGGCGACCAGCGCGAGCGGCGCGCCGGGGCGGCCCTCGACGGCTCCGATGCCGCACCGGGTCAGCCCCGGATCGACGCCCATCACCCGCACCGGTCTGCCTCCCCGCCCCGCCGAACACCTGTTCGGCACGAGACTCTACCCCGGCGCGCCCGGTCGCGCACCGGGAAACGCCCGCCGGAAGTACGGAAAACGCCCGTCAGAGGTACGGGAAGCGTCCGTCGGAGGGACAGGGAAGCGCCCGTCAGAAGTAGTCGAGCATGTACGGCTTGGCGGCGAACACGGTGTCGAGCAGCTCGTCGTGGCGCTCGTCGCCGGACATCAGGCCGCTGCGCCGCAGGGTGGCGGCGGGGACGCCGGCATAGAGGGCCGACAGGGCGTTGACGCCGAGCAGCGGGGTGCCCTCCGCCGGGTCGCGGTCCAGCCGCGTGGCCGCGCCGGAGCCGCCGGAGAACTCCAGCCGCCAAGCGCCGGAGTTGGCGGGCCGCAGCGGGTCGTCCACCCGCACCACCGCGGCGGCGGACACGCCCGCCGGGTAGCCGCGCCGCTCCACCGCCGCGGCCACGTCGAGCACGCGGAACATCCACCGGGTCTGCTCGACCTGCTCCTTGCCGCGCTCGCGCAGCAGCCACAGGACGGGGTCGTCGGGGGCGACGGTGGCGACGACCCGCTTGGCGATCGAGGAGGCGGTGCCCACCAGCGACCACAGCGCCGCGGCGGTCGCGGCGGAGCCCGCCACGAGGTTCTCGACCTCGATGTCGGAGCCGCTCCAGCGGTAGACGACGAAGCCGTCGTCGGCCAGGTAGAGGAAGTCGTCCTCCTCGCCGAGCCACTGCCGCCAGATCGTCTCGTTCCAGGAGATGGGGCCGCTGGCGCGGGCCGCGCCGTGCACCCGGTGCAGGACCGAGACGACCTCGGCGGCGTCGCCCGGCCCCATCCGGCGCACTTTGACCGGCTGCGCCGGCGTGAGGACCCGCAGCTCCTCGGCGGCGAGCGTCACGATGTGCCGCGCCCCGGCGTGCTCGAAGCCGAGCTTGCGGTAGATCGGCGTCGTGGCCGGATAGAGCGCGGCCACGGCGTCGCCCATCGAGACGGCCCGCTCCAGAGCGGCGCGCATGATCGAGCTGCCCAGGCCGCGCCCGCGGTCCTCCGGGCTGACGGTGACGCTCGCGACCCCGGCGAGCGGCTGCGGCCTGCCGTGCCACCACTGGGTGAACGGCCTGAGCCGGGTCGTCGCGGTCAGCCGGTCGCCGCCGGAGGCGCCGAGGTAGCGGCCTTCGGCCACGTCGGGCAGCACTGTCGCGCGCCAGCTCGTGATGTCGGCGGCGGACAGCAGCCCGAACGCGCGCTTACGGATGTCGAGGGCGGCGTCCAGGTCGTCGGCCGTCAGGTCACGGATCTCCACAGTGCCCAAACCTACGCAAGAGGGACGGTCCGCGGCGAACCGGTATCCCGGCCGACGGTGACGGCCAGCCGGTCCAGGTAGTACAGCTGCGCGGCGACGGCGGCGGCCAGCATGAGCAAGACGGCAACCAGGGGGGTGCCGAGCCCCGCCGGGACCGGCCCGCCGGTGAACTGGCCGAGCGCCGTCACCTGGACCACGGGGGCGGTGGCCAGGGCCGGATCATGGGCCACCAGGAGGGGCCACAGGACGTCCTGGGCGTTCAGGAAGGTGACGGCCAGGACCAGGATGCCCGCCATGGGCAGCGAGGGCAGCAGGACGCCGCTCAGGAAGTCGCGGTCGGTCCTGGCGGCCAGGCCCTTGCACAGCAGAGTCAGGATGACCAGCGCGGGGACGCTGATCAGCAGCGGCGGGATCAGCGCCACGAAGGTGTCGATGAGGCCGAGGCCGCGCAGGGTGTTCCAGTTGGCGATGCTGAGCGGGCCGGCGCCGACGAACAGCCACGGCGCGAACGGCAGCAGCAGCCACTCGCTGCCCCGGCCCAGCGGCCGCAGCCCGCCGATGCCGAGCGCGGCCAGGTAGGCGACGCCGACGGACACGAGGGCTCCCGCCAGGGCCGGCACCCAGGTGTTCACGTGCGTGCGCGGCCCGGACGGCAGCCCGCCCTCGTCCGCCGGCTCGAACAGCGCCGCCACCCAGGGCCACGTCAGCCAGAGCGTGACGGCCACGACGGCGAGCAGCGCCGCCACGCCGACGACCACCGCCACCACCGGCGCCCGCCGCTCCCCCGGCACGGGACCGGCACCCGGACCAAGGCCCGGATGAGCGCCCGCCACAGGCCCGGACACGGGGCCGGAGGGCATCTGACCGAGGGGCATCGGGCCGGGCGGCATCTGACCGAGGGGCATCGGGCCGGGCACGGGG
>NZ_LAVL01000081.1 GCF_001083785.1 Nonomuraea sp. SBT364 | reverse complement strand
CCCGCCGCCGACGTCACCGCCTCCGCCCTCCCCACTCCCGTCATGCCGCTCCCGGTGCTGCCCGAGGCCGGCGGGAGCGGGCCCGCGCTGTTCCTGGCGGCGGTCACCGCGCTGCCGCTGGCCTTGCGGCGCCGGTATCCGCTCGGCGTCTTCTGGGTGGTGCTGACCGCTACGCTCGCCATGGACGGGGGCGTGACCTGGATCACCGTGCTGACCATGGCGATCGCCGCCTACAGCGCCGTCGCGCACAGCCGCAACCGGGTGCCCGCCGTGGCCTCGCTCCTGCTCGCTGCCGTCCTCGCCGGCGCAGCCGGTCAGGACATCCTGCCCAGCCTCCCGACCTGGCTGGGCCCGTACGTCATCCTGCTCAGCGCCGGGGCGCTGGCGAGTTTCGTCCGGTTCTGGCAGCGGAGCCGGGCGAAGCTCGCCGACGTGCGGGAGATCACGCGCGAGGCGGTCCAGGCCGAGCGCTCCCGGATCGCGGGCGAACTGCACGACGTGGTGACCCACAATGTGAGCGTGATGGTGATCCAGGCCGGAGCCGCGCGCAAGGTGCTCGGCGCGCATCCGGACCAGTGCGAGGAGGCCCTGAAGGCGATCGAGGCCAGCGGCCGGGCCGCCATGGCCGAGCTGCGCACCGTCATGGGCCTGCTCGCCTCCCAGGAGGGCGGGCTGGAGCCGCAGCCGGGCCTCGACCGGCTCGGCGACCTCATCGAGCGGGTACGCGCCGCCGGGGTGGCCGTGGACGCCACGATCACGCCGCCGCCCGGCCCGCTGCCTCCCGGGGTCGACCTGGCGGTCTACCGCGTCGTGCAGGAGGGGCTGACCAACACGATGAAGCACGCCGCGGGCGCGCGGGCGGCCGTCACGGTCGGCCACGACGGCGACCGCCTGGAGATCGAGGTCACCGACGACGGCGGCACGCGCCCGGCCCCGTCGCGGTCCGGCGGCGGGCGGGGGCTGATCGGGCTGCGCGAGCGGCTCGCCCTCTACGGCGGCACCCTGGAGGCCGCGCCCAGAGACGGCGGATACCGGCTCAGGGCCCACATCCCGTGGCGGGCCGCGTGAGCCCGGCGCTGCGCGCGATCATCGCCGACGACCAGGCGCTGGTCCGCACCGGGTTCCGGATGATCCTCAACGCCGACGGCATCGACGTGGTCGGCGAGGCGGCCGACGGCGCGCAGGCCGTCGCCGCCGTCCGCCGCAGCAGGCCGGACGTGGTGCTCATGGACATCCGGATGCCGCAGATGGACGGCATCGAGGCCACCCGGCAGATCGTGAGCGACACGGCGAACGAGACCCGTGTCCTCATCCTGACCACCTACGACCTCGACCACTACGTCTACGCCGCGCTCACCGCGGGCGCCAGCGGCTTCCTGCTCAAGGACGTCACCCCCGAGCACCTGGTGGCCTCGGTACGCCTGGTCCGCTCCGGCGACGCCCTGCTCGCGCCGACGATCACGCGCCGCCTGGTGGAGCGGTTCGCCCGCCGCGACGACGTCAGGGCGGGGCTGCACCGCGACCTGTCCGGGCTGACACCCCGCGAGCTGGAGGTGCTGCGCCTGCTCGCCACCGGCCTGAGCAACGCCGAGCTGGCCGAGCGGCTGACGCTCAGCGCGACGACGGTGAAGACGCACGTCGCCCGCATCCTGTCGAAGCTCGGCCTGCGCGATCGGGTGCAGGCCGTGATCCTCGCCTACGAGACGGGGCTGGTCTCCCCGGGGGCCTGAAGGGACGCCGCCTCGGCGCGCAGCCGCTCGCCCTTGGCGTACGCCTGCTCCTTCAGCGTCTCCTGGAACCGCGCCATCCGCTCCCGCAGCCCCTGGTCGGAGACGGCGAGGATGCGTACGGCCAGCAGCCCGGCATTGCGGGCGCCGCCCACGGCCACGGTGGCGACGGGCACCCCGGCGGGCATCTGGACGATGGACAGCAGCGAGTCCATCCCGTCGAGGTACTTCAGCGGCACCGGCACGCCGATCACCGGCAGCGGCGTCACCGACGCCAGCATCCCCGGCAGGTGCGCGGCCCCGCCGGCCCCGGCGATGATCACCTGGATACCGCGGGACGCCGCCTGCCTGCCGTAGTCGATCATCTCGGCGGGCATCCGGTGCGCCGAGACCACGTCGGCCTCGAACGGCACCCCGAACTCGGCCACGGCCTCCGCCGCCAGCCTCATCACCGGCCAGTCGGAGTCGCTCCCCATCACGATCCCGATCGTCACGACGCCTCCTCCGTCGGCACCGTGACGATCAGGATGCTGTGTCTGATCGTTGCTTCGCTTCGCTCAGTCACGTGTACTCCCCGGTGGCGAGGTGGACGGCGGCGTGGCGGGCGCGGGCGCGGACGGCGGTCAGGTCGTCGCCCGTCACGGTGACGTGCCCGATCTTGCGGCCGGGCCGCACCTCCTTGCCGTAGAAGTGCACCTTCACGCCGGGATCGTGTGCCATGACGTGCTCGTACCGCTTGAACAGGTCGGGGTCGTCGCCGCCGAGCAGGTTCGCCATCACGACCACCGGCGCCGTCATCGACGGCGAGCCGAGCGGCAGGTCGAGCACCGCCCGCAGGTGCTGCTCGAACTGCGAGGTGCGAGCCCCCTCGATCGTCCAGTGCCCGCTGTTGTGCGGCCGCATGGCCAGCTCGTTGACCACCAGCCCGCCGGCCGTCTGGAACATCTCGACCGCCAGCAGCCCGGTCACCCCGAGCTCGTGGGCGATGTTGAGCGCGACCCGCTGCGCCTGGGCGGCCTCCTCCGGGTCGAGCCCGGGCGCGGGGGCGAGCACCTCGACGCAGATGCCGTCCTGCTGCACCGTCTCCACGACCGGGTAGCTGACGCCCTGCCCGTGCGGGGAGCGGGCGACGAGCACCGCCAGCTCCCGCTCGAACGGCACGAACGCCTCGGCCATCAGCGGCACCCCGGCCGCGAACGCCTCGGTCACCTCGGCCTCGGTGCGGCACACCCACACGCCTCGGCCGTCGTAGCCGCCCCTGACCGCCTTGAGCACGAGCGGCCAGCCGTGTTCGGCGGCGAAGGCGGTGGCCTCGGCGGCGTCGGACACCCGCGCCCACGCCGGGCAGGGCGCGCCGATGGCGGTCAGGCGCTCGCGCATGACCGCCTTGTCCTGGGCGTGGACGAGCGCGTCGGCGCCCGGGTGGACCTGGAGGCCCGCCTCGGCCAGCGCCCGGATGTGCTCGGTGGGCACGTGCTCGTGATCGAACGTGATCGCGTCGCAGCCCTTGCCGAACTCCCGCAGGTCGGCCAGGTCGCGGTAGTCGCCGATCCGGGTGTCGACGATGACCCGGGCGGCACTCTCGTCAGGGGTGCCGGCCAGCACCCGGAGCTCTATGCCGAGCGCGATGGCGGCCTGCTGGGTCATCCTGGCGAGCTGGCCGGCACCGACGATGCCGACCACGGGGCCGATGGGACTATATCCGTTCACGTGAGTTGAGCATACCGACCCTGAAGCGGCAGGTAGTCGCAGTCGTACCCGAAGTAGCGCGGACCCGCCAGCTCCAGCCCGGCCGGGGTCGTCCACCGGGGGTCGCACGGCGCGGCGATGACCGTGACGCGCAGGCCGTAGCGCATGGCCTCGGTCGTGACGGGCTCGCCGGAGTCGGTGTCGAGGACGCAGATCAGGTCCGGCGTGGTGGCCACGATCTCGCCGTCGCGGCGGGCGAGCAGGTGCTCGTTCTGGAAGCTGAGCTCCAGCGTGCTCGTCCCCTCCAGGCGAGCCCGGCCGCGCGCGAACCCGCCGGTGGTGCGGCGTTCGACGTCGACGACCTTGCCGGTGAACAGCTTCACGCCGCCCAGCGCGTCCAGCGCGGCGCGCACCGGGTCGTCGTTGGCGGCGCGGGCCAGCCGTACGGCCCTGCCCAGGTCCTCGGCGAGCGTCAGCGTGGCGGGCACCAGCCCGTCGCGGAGCTGGTCGCCGCGCAGGACGGTGTCGGCGCACGACACCTGGCAGCCCATCTGCACGCACGCGGCCCTGGTGATGCGTTCGGCCCACTGGTTGGACACCGTGTCGACGACCAGCGTGTTGCCCTTGTCGTCGGCCACGGCCATGGGCGTGTTCGGCACGCCGATGAGGGTCGGCAGCACCATCTGGGCCTCGGGGAAGGCCCGGCCCATCGCGTCGCCGTCCACCAGCGGCAGCCCGGCCTGGGCGGCGGCCGCGATGGGGATCATCGAGTTCACGCCGCCGATCTCGATGGGCACGATGTGCGTGGCGGGGCGGCCGAGCACGGCCTCCAGGGCGCGCAGCGCGGTCAGTTCCTCGGTGCCGGCGGGCAGCTTCTCCAGCAGCACGGTCGGCGCGCCCATCCCGGACACGGCCACCACGGTGGCGTCGGCGGGCACCTCGTCGATGTCGTACACGGTCACCGGGCCGTGCCTGCGGATGGCCTCGCGGGCCAGCAGCTTGCCCACGTAGGGGTCGCCGCCGCCGCCCGTGCCGAGGATGCCGGCGCCGCGCGCCAGGTCGTCCAGCCGGTCGATCCCGATCTCACGCATCGATCTTCTCCAGGTCCAGGTCGCCGACGGCCTTGATCCTGACGCGGGTGGCGTCACCCGGCAGGTAGGCGAGCGGCAGCTCTTCCACGTCCACGATCCGCACGCTGCCCGCGCGTGCCCCGGCGCGCTCGGCCCGCGCGATCGCCTCGTTCCTGGCCTCGTCCAGCACGGTCTCGCGCGGGCCGGAGAACACCCGGTCCACCTCGCCACCGACCTGGGCGATGGCCGCGCCGACGGCGTTGGCCACCTCGTAGTGGTCGGGCCGCCGCACGTCGGCGAAGCCGGGCAGCTCGCCGATGAGGACGCTGCCTCCGCCCACCAGGACGACGGGCAGCGGGGCGGCGCTGGTGCGCATCCGGTCCACCGCCTCGGCGACGCGCTCGGCGATGCTCTTCAGCGGCCGCTCGTGGTCGACGCCGGCGGCGAGCGCGGGGTCGCCGATGGCGGCCTGCCCGGCGGCCACGGCCAGGTCGGTCGCGGTCAGCGTGCCGCCGCCGAACACCAGCGCCTCGGAGGTGAGCCGGTAGCCGACGCTGCGCGGCCCCACCATGCCGTCGGGGCCCACGATCGAGCCGCCGCCGATGCCGATGGACAGCACGTCCGGGATGCGGAAGTTGGTACGCACCTCGGCGACCAGCGCCTCGCCCGCCGCCTCACGCGGGAACCCGCCGCTCAGGATGCCGACGTCCGTGGTGGTGCCGCCGATGTCGACGACCGCGCAGTCGGCCAGCCCCGAGAGGTACGCGGCTCCGCGCATGGAGTTCGTCGGGCCGGAGGCGAACGTGGCCACCGGGTAGCGGCGGGCATGGGCCACGTCCATGAGCGTGCCGTCGTTCTGCGACAGGAACAGCGGCGCCCGGATGCCGGCCACCGCGAGCGCCTCGGCGAACGCCGCCACCGTACGCTCGGCGAGCGGGCGCAGGGCGGCGTTCACGATGGTGGCGTTCTCCCTGGCCAGCAGGCCGACCCTGCCGATCTCGTGGGACAGCGACAGGTGCACGCCGGGGCCCAGCTCGGCGGCCAGGAGCTCGGCGGCCCGCTGCTCGGACTCGGCGCTGACCGGGGAGAACACCGACGAGATCGCGACCGTGCGCAGGCCGCGCGCCCGGATGTCGGCGGCGACCCGCTTCAGCTCGTCCGGGTCGAGCGCGGAGATCGGCGTGCCGTCGTACTCGTGGCCGCCGTGGCACAGGTAGACGGCGCCCTCGACCGCCTCGCGCAGCCGGTCCGGCCAGTCGACCAGGGGCGGCAGCGCGGCCGTGGCGGGCAGGCCGAGCCGCACCGCCGCGACGGGCTCCAGCCGGGCGGCCTCGACCAGGGCGTTCACGAAATGGGTGGTGCCGATCATCACGGCCGACGCCTCGGTGGCGCCGAGCCCGGCGATGGCCGCGGCGACGCCGCCGGTGACGTCTTCGGTGGTGGGGGACTTGACGGTGGCCAGCACCTGGCCGCCGTCGCCGATGAGGGCGGCGTCGGTGTTGGTGCCGCCGACGTCGATGCCGATGCGCATGTGAGGGGACTTTCTAGGCGAGGACGGGCTGTTCACGGGTGGCGCGGACCAGCCCGAGCTTGCCCGCGACGACGTAGGCCAGGCCGGCCAGCAGGAGGGAGTTGAACGCCGGGATGCCGATCCACTGATGATGCTCGCTCAGCCAGCCGAAGAGTGCGGCGGCCACCCAGATGACGAGCGTGGCGGGCACCCAGGCGGGCTCGGTGTCGGGCAGCCGGCCGGCGGCGCGTGAGGCGTCCAGCACCGGCCGCCAGCGCCGCACCACGAAGTACTCGGCCACCATGATCCCGGCGATCGGCGGCGTGATGACGCCGAGGATCAGCAGGAAGTCGGTGAACCGCTCCAGGATGCCGGCCGCGGCCAGCACGCTGCCGAGCACGCCGATGCCGATCGTCACCGTGACCCGGTTCAGCCGGATGCCGATCGTCGACTCGACGGCGTTGAGCAGGCCGAGCGTGGAGGAGTACAGGTTCCAGTTGTTGATCTTCACGGTGGCGGAGATGAGCACGATGACACCCACGACCCCGGACGACGCCGTGATGATCGCGATCACGTCGGACGTCTTGACCGCGTAGGCCAGCAGCACGCCCGCCAGGCCGAGCACGTACTCGCCGAGCGAGATGCCGACCAGCGTCTGCTTGACCACGTCACCGGCGTTGCGGTTGAAGCGGGTCATGTCGGGCGTGGTGACCGCGCCGACGATGTACGACCCGGCGACGATGGTGGCGCCGGTGGCGATGCTGATCGGCTCGCCGAACGGCGGCGAGGCCACCAGCGTGCCGAGGTCGTGCCGGGAGATCTCCACCCACATCGCCCAGCCGGCCAGCCCGAGGAACGCCGGCACGGTGATGAACGCGGTCACCCCCATCGCCTTGAACCCGCGGATGACCAGCAGCGTCACGCCGATCCCGGCGATCAGCGACCACGCCCACAGCGGCAGCCACGACATGATCGAGTGCAGCCCGGCCGCGAACACCGCCGTCTGCACGCCGAACCAGCCGAACAGGCTCAGCGTGATGACGATGCCGATGAGCGTCGACCCGTAGCGGCCGAAACCGGTCCACCGGGCCAGCATGGACGTCGACAGGCCCTCCCGCATGCCGGCGATGCCGACGAAGATGCAGACGACCTCCAGGATCACCGAGCCGAGCGTGAACGCCCAGAACGCGCCCCAGAACGACAGCCCCGCGCCGAGCGTCGCGCCGAGCAGGAACTGCGTCAGGTCGGAGAGCTGGCCGAACCGCTGCACGGCCACGTTGAACCACGGATAGCGCGCACCAGGTGGCACCCGCTCAAGGGGATAGTCGGAGTCGGTGGTCACGTACTCGCCTTTCTCAGGGGGGTTCACAGATGTGAGGGGCGGCCGGCCGCCCGGGCGCGGAGCTTGACGAAGGAGCCCGGCAGGTAGTCGAGCGGCGTCTCGTCCGCCTCGACCAGCTCCACGTCGCGGGGGTCGGCCCCGGCGCGCACGGCGGCCGCCCTGGCCTCCTCGGCCACCGCCTCCCGCGCGGCGGTGTCCGGCAGCCGGACGATCCGCTCGTACTGGCCGCCGACCGGGCTGACGGCCGCGCCGATCGCGCCCGCGCACCGCCCGTGCTCGGGGTGCAGCCCCTCGGGCACGGCGTGCGCGCCGCCGCCGACCACGACGAGCGGCAACCGCCCCTGCCCCGGCCGGAGGCGTCCGGAACCCGGCTGGAGCGGGCCGGGGCCGGGCTGGAGGCGGTCCACGGCCTCGGCCAGTTCGGCCGGGTCGATCGGGCGCGGCACCTGGATCAGCCCGGGGATGCGCAGGCCCACGGGCACGCCGCCGATCCCGGCCCCGCCCACCGCCTCCTCGGGGAAGCCGCCGGCCAGCACGCCGACGCCCACGCGGGCCCAGCCCACGTCGGCGACCACCGCGTCGTCCAGCCCGGCCAGCACGCCCGCGCCGCGCAGCACGCTGGCGGGTCCGCTGCCCAGGCTCAGACCGGGATGCCTGGCCAGGTGCTCCAGGCTCATCAGCGTGCCGTCGCCGCGCGTCACGAACACCGCCGCACCCGGGCACAGGCCCGACAGCGTCTCGGCCAGCCCTTCGGCGACGGCGCCGGCGAAGCCCGAGAGCGCGGCGTCCAGCACCGTCGCGTTCTCGCGCTCCAGCAGGCCGATCGAGCCCAGCTCGGCGGACAGCGAGATCGGCAGGTCGCCCGCCTCGGCCCGGATGATCTCGGCGGCCTCCCGTTCCTGGCCGCCGTCCAGCGGGGAGAACAGGCCGGTGACGGCGACGGCCTCGGCGGTGCCCGCCATCCGTGCGGCGAAGCGGGCCACGGCGTCACGGTCCAGGGGTGTCCAGTCCTCGCGGTCCAGGCCGCCGCCTCCGGCGACGGTCTCCGTCCCCGCGCTGACGGCCGCGCGCAGGTCCGCCGGCCACCCCGACAGAGGGCGTACGCCGCGGGCGGACTCGCCGCTGATGCGCAGCACCGCCACCCGGCGCAGGCCGCGCCGCCGGGTCACGGCGGAGGCCGCACCGCGCAGGCCCACCGCGACCTGGGCGAACTCGTGCGGAGGCAGCGCCCCGAGCGCGGCACGTACACAGGCCACCGGGTCGTCGGGGACGGAGGCGACCTTGACGGTGGCCAGCACGCGCCCGCCGTCGTCGAGCAGCGCCGCGTCGGTGTTGGTCGGCCCGACGTCCACGCCGGCCCGCACCATCCCGACCTGGCCGCGCTCGCTTCCCGGGCTCATGACGGACTCCCCTCGCCGGAGAGCCCCGTCAGGCCGAAGGCCGCGGGGCCCGCGAGGCGGAGACCACCGGGGGTGTGCCAGATCGGGTCACAGGGGACCGTGACGACGCTGACGCGCAGGCCGTAGCGGATCTGCTCGACCCGCAGCACCTCCTCGGTGCGGGTGTCGAGCAGGGCGATCACGTCCGGGACGAGGGCCAGCGGCGTGCCGTCCTCGATGACCGCGTGGAACTCGCTGCCCGCCTCGATCCTGGCGAGCCGGCCAAGGTCCCGGCCCAGCCCCTCGACCAGGATCGACCCGGCCGTCTCCGCCACCTTCCCGGTGATGAGCGGCTCGGGGAGGGAGGTCCCGAGCCGCAGCGCGCGGGTGACGGAGCCGAGCGCCGTGCAGGTCGCCACCTGGGCGCCGCGCAGGATGTACTCGCTGGTCGCCATCTGGCCGCCGAACGCCTCCAGTGCGGACCTGACCAGCCGCTCCAGCCAGCGGCCCGTCACGTTCTCGATGACCACGGTGCGGCCGCGCTCGTCGCACACCACCGCGGGGGTGGGCGGGACGCCGTGCAACTCCATCACCGTCTGGTCCATGCCGGGGAAGGCCCGGCTCATCCCGTCGGCGTCCACCAGCGGCAGGCCGGTGACGGCCGCCCAGGCGACGGCCAGGCAGCCGTTGGCGCCGCCGATCTCGCTGGCCATGACGGCGCCGACGGGCGCGCCGAACAGCTCCTCGACCTTGGCCCGCAGATGGACGGGCTCGTTGACGCCGCAGATCCGCTCCGACATCACCGCCGTCGAGCCCGCCGTGCCGACCGGCATGACCAGCGTGTCCGGGGCGAGGTCGCCCGGCTGGACGACGGACACGGGGCCGTGGTCCTCCAGCGCCTGCATCGCCGCCGCCCGCGAGATCGCCACCGGGCCGCCGCCGCCCGAGCCGAGCACGGCGCACCCTCTGGCGAACGCGGGCAGCAGCCCGGTTCCGATGTCCACCTCTCCACCGTACGAAATCGCAGGTCAGCGATGGTGTGCCGGGGGCACCTTTATGGGGCTATCGTGTGCGAGTGGCACACGTACTGGAGGGTTTGCAGAGGTTGGCCGGGCCTGTCCCGGCCGGTCCCTTCTCCGGCGTGCGCCTCGTGGAGGACCTGCGCGAGGTGGCCCGCATGCCCGCCGCCGCGATCCTCGTCCTCACCGCCGCCGCCTCCCGTGAGGCCGTCTCCTACCGCCTCGACGTCACCCTCCGCGACGCCGCCGCCGCCCGCGCCGCGGCCCTGATCCTCACCGGCCCGGCCCTGCCCGGGGGCGGCGCGGGACCCGAGGTCGGGCGGAGCGCCGCGGCGCTGGCGGAGCGGAGCGGCATCGGGGTGTACGCCGCCGGGGGCGACCTGGCAGGGCTGGTCGTCGGCCTCGAACGCGCGGTCGCGGGCGACGCCTCCGACGCCCTGGCCAGGACCGCCACCGCCGTACGCGCCGTCCTGCGGGCGGGCGGCAGCCCCGGCCGCATCGCCGAGGCGGCCACCACCGCGCTCGGCGTCCCCGTGCGGCCGGAGGGCGCCGCGTTCGCCCCGGACCCGGCCGGCGCGTACGGCGGGCACCTGGGGACGGCGGTGGAGGTCGTGGCGCGCTTCGCCGAGCTGGCCGCCGCCGCGGGGCCGGCCGACGAGCCGGCGGGCCGGTCCCGGGCCCAGCTGCTCACCGAGCTGCTCGTCGCGCCCGAGAAGCAGGCCCAGGAGCTGGCCCCCCGCGCCAGGGCGCTGGGCCTCCCGGTCGACGACTGGCACGTCGTCCTGCGCCTCGAACCGGTCATGGACGAGGGCCCGGAACGCTACGCCCTGCTCGACGCGGTGGCGGCCAGGGCGGTCAGGTCGGCGCGCGAGATCGTCGGCCCGGAGTGGAACGGCGCCCTGGCCGGCGACGCGCTGGTCGTCGTCCGAACGGTCCCGCGCGACCAGGGCAGGGCGGGCCTGCGCGAGGCCGTCCGCGACGCGGCACACCTGCTGGAGCGGGTCCGCCCGGCGGGCGCCGAGCTGCGCTGCGGCGTGAGCACCGCGCACCGGGGCCCGCTGGGCCTGCGCACCTCGGCCTCGGAGGCGCGTACGGCGCTCAGGCGCAGCCCGGGTCCGCTGGCCGTGTACGACCTGGCCGGGCTGGACCGGATGCTGGAGGAGTGGTACGCCTCCGACGCCGCCCACCAGGCCGTCAGGGAGCTGCTCCAGCCGATCCTCGACCTCAAGGGCGACCGCCCGGCCCACCTGATCGGCATCCTGCGCGCCTACCTGGACCATCACGGCTCCCCGGCCCGCGCCGCCGAGGAATTGCACATGCACCGAAACGCCGTGAGCCGTAACATCCGCCGCATCGAATCCCTGCTCCACGCAGACCTGGACGATCCCCAGCAAAGGTTGGCGCTCCAGCTCGCCTGCCGGGCGGCGCGTCCGGCGTTGTGACAGCCGGTACGCTGAAGGCGTCATGCCTGCCGAAAAGGAAGGGCGAGCAGGAGCGTGCTGCAGTTCGCCAGAGGCCTCTACCAGCGCTTCGCCGCCCTGGTCCATGAGCTGACCAAGTTCGGCACCGTCGGTGCCGCCGCCTTCGTGATCGACACGGGCATGTACAACCTGTTTCTCCTCGGGCTCGATCTGGGCCCGATGACCTCCAAGGTGTTCGCGACGGCGATCTCCACGTCGTTCGCCTACCTGGGCAACCGGTTCTGGACGTTCCGTGACCGCGAGCAGAGCGGGCTGGGGCGCGAATACTTCCTGTTCTTCCTGCTCAACGGCATCGCACTGCTGTTCGGCGTGCTGGTGATCGGCTTCACCACTTACACGCTGCACCTGGACGACCCGGTCAGCGCCAACGTCGCCAACATCATCGGCGTCGGCCTGGGCACGCTGTTCCGCTACTGGTCGTACAAGAAGTGGGTGTTCCTGGAGGCGACCGAGCCGATCCCGGCGGAGCTGCCCGAGGCGGGGATCAGGCAGGACCGCTGACCACCCGGTGGTTGCGGCCGTTGTCCTCGGCCAGCCGCAGGAAGACGGCGAAAGCCGCGGGGCGGCGCCGGACGAGCTCCAGGCGGCCGCCGTCGGCGGCGGCCAGCGCGCGGGCCAGCGTCAGGCCGAGGCCGGTGCCGCCGCCGCCGCTCACGTTGCGGTCGAAGATCTTGGGGGCGATCTCGTCGGAGATGCCGGGGCCCTCGTCGGCGACCTCGATCACCACGGAGCTGTCGCCGCTGGTCGTGGTGACGGTGACGGTGCCGCCGCCGTGCCGCAGGGAGTTCTCCAGCAGGGTCGCGATGACCTGGCCGAAGCCGCCGGTGGTGGCCAGCGCCTTCAGGTCACGTGAGCCGGCGAGCACCAGCGTGCGGCCCACGCCGCGGAAGACCGGCTGCCATTCGGTCACCTGCTGGATGAGCACCTCGTCGATGGAGATCGGCTCGGCCTGGGCGTGCCGCTGCCGGCGCGCGGCGGCGAGCAGCTCGTCGATGACCGCGGTGAGCCGCTCGGCCTGCACGATGGCGGCCTCGCCCTCCTCGCGGACCACCACGGGCTGGTCGGAGGCGGCGACGATCTCCTCCAGGCGCATGGTGAGGCCGGTCAGCGGGGTGCGCAGCTGGTGGGAGGCGTCGGTGGCGAACTCGCGTTCGCGGGTGAGCAGGTCGGAGATGCGCGTGGCGCTGCGGTCGAGGACCTGGGCCACCCGGTCGAGCTCGGGAATGCCGTAGCGGTGTTTGCTCGGCCGGGCGTCACCCGAGCCGAGCCGTTCGGCGATCTTGGCCAGGTCCTGCAGAGGCAGCGTGAGGCGGCGCGACTGCACGATGGCCAGGCCCACGGCCACGGCCAGAGCCGCGACGGCGAGCGCCACGATCAGCAGCAGGCGGGCGTAGACGTCCTGCTCGACCTGGGCGCGGTCGCGGCTCACCCGGACGAAGATGCCGCTGTCGGACTCGGCGTCCTCGGTCATCTGCTCCCCGGACGACGGCGGCGAGCCGACGATGGTGGCCTTGGGGGGGTTTCCGCGTTCGAATATCTGGATGTAGCGGTCGGGATATTTCTGCTCCAGCTGCTTCGGGTCGAGCGGAGTCTCCTGGATACGGGCGTACTCGACCTCCCCGACCAGGCGGGTCGCCTCCGACCTGAGCTGCTGGGCCGCGTCGTCCACGATCAGCCGGCTGACCACGATGCCGAGGGGAACCCCTAGCAGCAGGACGGCGATGACCGCCACGACCAGGGTGGAGGTGAGCAGGCGTCGGCGCATGCCTACTCGCGTTCGAAGCGGAAGCCGACTCCCCGGACGGTCGTGATGTAGCGGGGCTTGGCCGCGTCGTCGCCGAGCTTGCGGCGCAGCCACGAGATGTGCATGTCGAGAGTCTTGGTGGAGCCCCACCAGTTGGTGTCCCATACCTCGCGCATGATCTGCTCGCGCGTCACCACCTTTCCGGCATCGCGGACGAGGACCCTGAGCAGGTCGAATTCCTTCGTGGTCAGGTGCAGCTCCTTCTCGCCCATCCAGGCGCGGCGGGAGTCGGCGTCGATGCGGACGCCCTGCACGACCGGGGTCTCGGAGGTGCCGCGGCGTAGCAGCGCGCGCACCCGGGCGAGCAGTTCGGCGAGCCGGAACGGCTTGGTGACGTAGTCGTCGGCGCCGGCGTCGAGACCGACGACGGTGTCGACCTCGTCGACGCGGGCGGTGAGGATCAGCACCGGGGTGCCGTGCCCTTCGGCACGAATCCGCCGGGCCACCTCCAGGCCGTCCATCTCGGGCAGGCCTAGGTCGAGAACGATGAGGTCGATGCCCCCCGACAGAGCCCTCTCCAGGGCCTGCGGGCCGTCGGGGCTCACCTCAACCTGATAGCCCTCGCGGCGCAGGGCGCGCGCGAGCGGCTCGGAAATCGAGGTGTCATCCTCGGCGAGAAGTACGCAGGTCATGGAGCGATCGTAGGACCTTAAGCGATCGTTTCCCGGGCACAGCGCGCGGTTTGACTCGTCGTTGACCTATCCATTGACCTGGGCAAACGCAGCTAAATATCGGTTAGTCGTGATTAAATTACCGCGATTGCCGTAGGTAAAAGGGTTACGCCCTCGTGGTTCCGGCGGCGAAAGTTGGCGACCAGAAACGCGCGTGCCCGCCGTCGGACGGCGGGCAGTCGCGCGGCCTTCGGGCTCAGTCGTCGACGGACGGCGGCTCGGCGTAGCGGGCCAGATAGAGCTGGTCGCCGAGCGTCTGCATCAGGCCGAGCTCGGTCTCGAGGTAGTCGATGTGCTGCTCCTCGTCGGCGAGGATGTCCTCGAAGATCCGCGCGGAGGTGATGTCACCCTTCTCGCGCATGAGCTGGATGGCCGGGCGCAGCCGCTGCACGACCGCCAGCTCGACCTCCAGGTCCGCGTGCAACTGCTCGCGGACGGTCTGCCCGATGTGCAGCGTGCCGAGCCGCTGGTAGTTGGGCAGCCCTTCGAGGAAGAGGATGCGGTCGGTGAGACGCTCGGCGTGGCGCATCTCGTCGATCGACTCGTCGCGGGTGTGCTCGGCGAGCTTGGTGTATCCCCAGTTCTCCTGCATCTTGGCGTGCAGGAAGTATTGGTTGATCGCCGTGAGCTCCGCCGTGAGCTGCTCGTTGAGCAGCTCGATGATCTGCTTGTCGCCCTGCATGAACGGGCCCCTTGTGCTATGCGGTGGTCAGTTCCTCAGACCGCTTCAGGATCGCACAGATCTTCCGCACGCAAGATGCACAGTCACCGCCGGCCCCCGTGGTGTCGCGAACCTGTTTCGCACTCCGCGCGCCCGCGGCGATGCAGTCGTGGACCTCGTTTTCGGTCACAGCACGACAAACACACACGTACATCCGCGGGAACGCCTCTCAGGGGTGGGTAGGTTAGGCACACCTAAGATAACCCATCCCGGTAAGGCTTGCCTATGTTAGGTAAGCCACACCTCAGTGCCCGCGCGTGATCCATTCCTCCAGGTGAGGGGCCTCGGCGCCGATCGACGTGGAGTCGCCGTGCCCGGTGTGCACGACCGTCTCGGGCGGCAGCGTCAGCAGTCTGTCGCGGATCGACTCGATGATCGTGGGGAACGACGAGTGCGACCGCCCGGTCGCTCCCGGCCCGCCCCTGAACAGGGTGTCGCCGCTGAACAGCACGCACACCTCGGGCGCGTACAGGCAGACCGCCCCCGGCGCGTGGCCCGGCGTGTGGACGACCCGCAGCGAGATCCCGCCGACCTCGATCTTGTCGCCGTCGCCCAGCGGTGTGTACGCGGCCTCGTCCCCGTACACCTGCGACCACAGGACCTGGTCGGCGGGGTGCAGCCGGATCGGCGCGCCGGTGAGGTCGCTCAGTTCCCTGGCGGCGTTGATGTGGTCGTTGTGCGCGTGGGTGCAGACGATGGCCCGGACCGTGCGGCCGCCGACCCGGTCGGCGATGGCCCCGGCGTCGTGCGCGGCGTCGATGACGACCACCTCGCGGGCGTCGCCGACCAGCCAGACGTTGTTGTCGACGTCCCAGGTGCCGCCGTCGAGGGAGAAGGTGCCGGAGGTGATGACCCTGTCGAGCATCTAGAGGATCACCACCGAACGCAGCACGTCGCCGCGGTGCATCTTGGCGAAAGCCTCCTCGACCTGGTCGAGCGCGATGGTCTCGGTGACGAACTTGTCCAGCGGCAGCCGGTGCTGCAGGAACAGGTCGACGAGCATCGGGAAGTCGCGGCTCGGCAGGCAGTCGCCGTACCAGGAGGACTTCAGCGCCCCGCCGCGGCCGAACACGTCGATCAGCGGCAGCTCCAGCTTCATCTCCGGGGTGGGCACGCCGACCAGCACCACGGTGCCCGCCAGGTCGCGGGCGTAGAAGGCCTGCTTGTAGGTCTCGGGACGGCCGACCGCCTCGATCACCACGTCGGCGCCGAAGCCGCCGGTGAGGTCGCGGATGGCCTCGACGGGGTCGTTCTCGCGGGAGTTGACGGTGTCGGTGGCGCCGAAGCCGCGGGCCCACTCCAGCTTGCGGTCGTCGACGTCCACCGCGATGATCTTCGCCGCGCCGGCCAGCGAGGCGCCGAGCACCGCCGCGTCGCCGACGCCGCCGCAGCCGATGACGGCCACGCTGTCGCCCCGGGTGACGCCGCCGGTGTTGATGGCCGCGCCGAGGCCGGCCATCACGCCGCAGCCCAGCAGCCCGGCCACCGACGCGGGCGCCTCTGCCGAGACCTTGGTGCACTGCCCGGCGGCGACCAGCGTCTTCTCCAGGAACGCGCCGATGCCCAGCGCGGGCGAGAGCTCGGTGCCGTCCTTCAGCGTCATCTTCTGGGTGGCGTTGTGGGTGTCGAAGCAGTACCACGGCCGGCCGCGCAGGCAGGCCCGGCACTGGCCGCACACGGCCCGCCAGTTGAGGATGACGAAGTCGCCCGGCTCCAGCCCGGTGACGCCCTCGCCGACCGCCCCGACCACGCCCGCCGCCTCGTGCCCGAGCAGGAACGGGAAGTCGTCGTTGATGCCGCCCTCCCGATAGTGGAGGTCGGTGTGGCAGAC
Source organism: Nonomuraea sp. SBT364 (assembly GCF_001083785.1). Lineage (GTDB taxonomy): Bacteria > Actinomycetota > Actinomycetes > Streptosporangiales > Streptosporangiaceae > Nonomuraea. Next base: position 21,071 of record NZ_LAVL01000081.1, on the reverse strand, counting down.
GCCGCACGCCTGCACGTTCACCACCGCCTCGCCGGGCCCCGGGTCCGGCACGAGCACCGTTTCGATGGCCACTTCCCGGCCCTTGCCTGTGGCGATGACGCCCTGCACTTCGTACGGCATGGCAGCCATCTTGTGTCAGGAGGATGATCTCCGCAAGGGATCCGCGCCCAAGAGGCTACCGGTCGTCGACGTCGCCGTCGGAGGCGTCCTCCACCAGCCGGAACAGATCCATGCGGACGTCCTGGATCTTCGGGATGTCACGCAGCACGATCTGACCCCGGTCGCCGGCCGACTCCACGACCAGCGTCCCGCAGCCGAGCAGCCGCTCGGCGAGCGTCTGGTCGGAGCTGACCGTGTTGACCTTGGCCATGGGGATCTCGTCGGTCGACTTGTTGAGGACGCCGGTGCTGATCGTGAAGCGGTGCGTGGTGAGCACGTAACCGGTGTTCTTCCACTGCAGATAGGGCACGAACGACCAGATCATGAGCAGGATGAGGGCGATGACGCCGGCCGCGATCCTGGCGTAGAACGCGTACTCCCAGTCACCCGGGATGAAGTACAGCGCCGCGCCCGTGGCCGCGGCGATGAGCACGAGCGCGACGAAGGGGACGATCAGCCGCTTCCAATGAGGGTGGAAGGACCGCACGCGCCGCTCACCCTGCGTCAGGTGATGGTCGGGAATGGTCATGCGCACATGCTGCCACCACGGCAGGGCCCCCGGCTATGCCGCCGGACGAACGTGGACGACATCGCCGGCGCTGAGCGCGGTGGTGCCGGCGCCGGTGTCGACCTGGAGCTGCCCGGCGGTGTCGACGCCGGTCGCCAGGCCGGTGAGCGCGGCGCCGCCGGGCAGCTCCACCCGCACCCGGCGGCCGATCGTCGCGCAGGACGCCTGGTAGGCGGCGCGCAGGCCGCACGCGTCGGCGTCGCCGCCGGCCTCGGTCCACTCGCGGTAGTGGACGTCGATCTCCCTCAGCGTCGCCCGCAGCAACGGGTCGCGGTCGAGGCAGGCCGCTTCCTCGACGGCCAGCGACGTGCCCGTCTCCACGGGCAGCTCCTCCGGCTTGAGCAGCACGTTCAGGCCCATGCCGATGACGACGGCGTCGCCGGTCCGCTCGGCGAGCACCCCGGCCAGCTTGCGCTCGCCGATGAGCAGGTCGTTGGGCCACTTCAGGCGTACGTCCACCTCGGCCAGGCGGCGCACGGCCGAAGCGGCGGCCACCCCGAACAGCAGCGGCAGCCAGCCGAGCGCGGCGACCGGCACGGCGGGCCTGAGCAGGATGGAGAACGTCAGCCCGGCGCGGGCCGGGGCGCCCCAGGCGCGGCCGAGCCTGCCCCGCCCGGCCGTCTGCTCCTCGGCGACCAGCACCGCGCCCTCCCCGGCGCCCTCCCTGGCGGCCCTGGCCAGGTCGGCGTTGGTGGAGCCGGTGCTGTCGACCACGGTGACGCCGGTCCACAGGGCGCCGGGCCGCAGCAGGGCGCGGTTGAGCGCCTGCTCGGAGAGCGGCGGGCGGTCGAGGTCGGAGTAGCGAGACATCCCTCCATCTTGCCGTGGGCGGCGGCATGGCCGTGCCGGGGCGAAGATGGGGGGATGAGGAGACTGGATCCGCGTAACTGGGCCTCGTGGCGGCCGTTCGGGCTGGGGCTGCGTAAGCCGAACAACTACCTTGAGCTGGTCAGGGCGTTCCGATCGGTCAAGGGCAACCGGCGTTACGCGTGGCGGATCCTCAATCAGGGCATCTGCGACGGGTGCGCGCTGGGCACCTACGGCATGCGTGACTGGACGATGCCGGAGATCCATCTGTGCAACATCAGGCTGCGCCTGCTGCCGCTCAACACGATGCCTGCGCTGGACGTGTCACTTCTGGGCGACGTCTCGGCGCTCGCCGGGAAGAAGAGCGCCGAGTTGCGCGAGCTGGGCCGGCTGCCCTACCCGATGCTGCGGCGCGCCGGGGAGCCCGGCTTCACGCGCGTGTCCTGGGACGAGGCGCTGCGCGTGGCCGCCGACGGGGTGCGTGAGGCCCGGTTCGGCACCTATCTGACCAGCCGGGGCATGCCCAACGAGAACTATTACGCGGCCCAGAAGGCGGTGCGCGCGCTCGGCACCAACAGCATCGACAACGCGGCCCGCATCTGCCACTCGCCCTCGACCGTGGCGCTCAAGGAGGCGATCGGGGCTGCGGCCACGACCTGCTCCTACAAGGACTGGATCGGCTCCGACCTGATCGTCTTCATCGGCTCGAACCCCTCGAACAACCAGCCGGTGGCGATGAAGTACCTCTACCACGCCAAGAAGGCCGGGACCCGGATCGCCATGGTCAACGCCTATCGCGAGCCGGGGATGGAACGCTACTGGGTGCCGTCCAACGCGGAGTCGGCGGTGTTCGGGACGAAGATCACCGATGAGTTCTTCGGCGTCAACGTGGGCGGCGACATCGGGTTCCTCAACGGGGTGCTCAAGCACCTGGTCGAGAACGGCTGGGTGGACGAGGAGTTCGTGGCGCGCCACACCGGCGGGTTCGAGGCGGCGCGCGAGGCCGTGACCGGGCAGTCGTGGGAGGCGCTGGAGGCGCTGTCCGGCTCGACCAGGGACGACATGCTGCGCCTGGCCCGCATGCTGGGCGAGGCCGGATCGGCGGTGCTGGTCTGGTCGATGGGCATCACGCAGCACGCCTACGGCGAGGACAACGTGCGCGCGATCGCCAACCTGGCGCTGGCACGCGGGTTCGTCGGGCGTGACGGGTGCGGCCTGATGCCGATCCGGGGGCACAGCGGGGTGCAGGGCGGCGCCGAGATGGGGGCGTACGCGACCGGGCTGCCGGGCGGGTTGCCGATCACCACGGAGAACGCGGCGAAATTCGCTGACATGTGGGGATTCGAGGTGCCGGACACGCCGGGGCTCACCGCGACCGACATGATCGACGCGGCGCACGCGGGTGAGCTGGACGCGCTCGTCTCCTCCGGCGGCAACTTCCTGGAGGTGCTGCCGGACCCCGCCTACTGCCGCGAGGCCCTGGCGCGGCTCAAGCTGCGGGTGCACGTCGACATCGTGCTGTCGTCGCAGATGCTGGTGCCTTCGGAGGGCGACGTGCTGCTGCTGCCCGCGCAGACCCGCTACGAGATGGCGGGCGGGGTGACCGAGACCTCCACCGAGCGGCGGATCATCTTCTCGCCGGAGGTGGAGGGGCCGCGGATCGGCGAGGCGTGGCCGGAGTGGAAGATCTTCACGGAACTGGCCGCCCGGACACGTCCCGAAATTTCAGGAAAGATTCGCTTCACCGGCACCCCGCAGATCCGTACCGAGATCGAGCAGGCAGTCCCCTTCTACGAGGGCATCGCCGGGCTGCGGCGCTTCGGCGACAGCGTGCAGTACGGCGGCCGCCACCTCTGCCCCGGCGGCCGCTTCCCCACGCCCGACGGCCTGGCCCGCTTCGCCCCCGTCGAACTGCCCGCCCTGGAGCGTCCCGACGGCGCGTTCATGGTGGCCACGCGGCGGGGCAAGCAGTTCAACAGCATGGTCCACGAGCGCCTCGACGCCTTCAACGGCGCGATGCGCGAAGCTGTGCTGATGAGCGAGTACGACGCCGACCGCCTCGGCCTGCCCGACGGCGCACCCGTCGAGCTGCGCGCCGGCGAGCGCGTCTACCGGGGCAAGGTGCTGCGGGCCCCGGTGATGCCGGGCAACCTCCAGGTCCACTGGCCGGAGGGCAACGTGCTGCTCGACGAGGCCCGCCGCTCGCCGCAGGCCCGCATCCCCGACTACAACGCGCTCGTCACGGTGCGCGCCCTGTGACCCGGCCCGGCCCCACCACGCGCGTGCGCGTGCGCGAGCTGACGGGCGGCTCGTCCGTGGAGCGCCGCGACGACCTGGCCACCGAGGAGCCGCTGGAGATCCGCCTCACCGCCGCCGACGGCACGCGCCGCACGATCGCCATCACCATGCGCACGCCGGGCCACGACTTCGAGCTGGCCGCCGGGTTCCTGCACGGCGAGGGCATGGCGGGCGCGGGCGACATCGCGTCGATCGCCTACTGCACCGACGAGGACCTGCCGCCCGAGGCCCGCTACAACACGGTCACCGTACGGCTGCGCGGGCCGATCCCCGAGCTGCCCGCGCTCGAACGCCACTTCCTGACCTCCAGCGCGTGCGGCGTCTGCGGCTCGGCGAGCCTCGACGCGCTGCACGACCGCTGCCACCCGCTCCCGCCCGACGACCTGCGGCTCGCCCCCGAGGTCCTGTACGGCCTGCCGGGCGCGTTGCGTGCCGGGCAGGGGGTGTTCGGCAAGACGGGCGGCCTGCACGCAGCCGGGCTGTTCACCGCCGAGGGCGGGACGGTCGCGGTGCGCGAGGACGTGGGCCGGCACAACGCGGTGGACAAGCTGGTCGGCTGGGCGGCGATGCGCGAGTTGCTGCCGCTGTCCGGCCACGTCCTCATGGTGAGCGGCCGGGCCAGCTACGAGATCATGCAGAAGGCCCTGGCCGCGGGCCTCCCGGTGGTGTGCGCGGTGTCGGCCCCCTCGTCGCTGGCCGTGGACCTGGCCAGGGAGTTCGGCATGACGCTGGTCGGCTTCCTGCGCGGCGAGCGGTGCAACGTCTATTCGGGCACCTCCAGAGTGGAATGAATCGTTCCGTTCTGCTATAGTTGGAACAGAACAAGCCGTTCCGCTTCTGGAGGTTCGTCGTGATCCACCCTTACCGCATCGAGATCCCCCAGGCCGACCTCGACGGCCTCGCCGCCCGCCTGCGCCTGACCCGCTTCGCCGACGAGATCCCGGGCGCCGACCAGGGCGTCGCCGTGGACCGCGTCCGGCGTCTGGTCACCCGCTGGCGCGACGGCTTCGACTGGCGCGCCGTCGAGGCCAGGCTCAACGCCTACCCGCAGTTCGTCACCGAGATCGACGGCCAGGACATCCACTTCCTGCACGTCCGCTCGGCCGACCCGGACGCGCTGCCGCTGATCCTCACCCACGGCTGGCCGGGCTCGATCGCCGAGTACCTCCGGGCCATCGAGCCGCTGTCGCGCCACTTCCACCTGGTCATCCCGTCGCTGCCCGGCTACGGCTTCTCCGGCCCGGCCAAGGAGCTCGGCTGGAACAACCAGCGCATCGCCCGCGCCTGGGCCGAGCTGATGGCGCGCCTCGGCTACACCCGCTACGGCGCGGCCGGCAACGACGCCGGCTCGATGATCTCCCCCGAGATCGGCCGCGTCGACCCCGAGCATGTCGTCGGCGTGCACGTCACGCAGATCTTCTCCTTCCCCTCCGGCGACCCGGCCGAGTTCGCGAACCTGACCGAGGAGGACCGGGCCGGCCTCGCCGTCCTCGACTGGTTCTGGAAGGAGAAGGGCGCCTTCAACGTGCTGCAGTCGCAGCAGCCGCAGACGCTGGCCCACGCCCTCGCCGACTCCCCCGCCGGCCTGGTCGGCTGGCTCGCCCAGCTCTTCGACGAGGACCTGGACGACGACTTCGTCCTGACGAACGCCGCCATCTACTGGCTCACCGGCACCGCCGCGTCCTCCCTGCGCCTCTACTGGGAGAACGCCCGCGCGGAGCCGGTCAAGGAGCCCACGACCGTGCCGCTCGGCCTGGCCATGGGTGAGGGCGACTTCAAGTCCATCCGGCCCTTCGCCGAGCGCGACCACGCGAACATCGTCTCCTGGAAGACGCTGCCCGCTCCGACGCACGGCCACTACACGGCCCACACCGCGACCGAGGCCCTGACGGACGACCTCCGCGCGTTCTTCGCCGGGCTCTGATCACTCGGACTCGCGCCAGGCCGGGTCGTCCGCCGAGAGCAGCACCAGGCCCCCGGTCAGGCCGTCCAGGGTGTCCTGGACGAGGTCGGCGCCGTGCTCGGCGAGCTGCCGGAGCGACTCGGTCAGGGTCTGCAGATGCCGGAACGCCCTGCCGTACGCCCGCTGCTCCTCGATCGGCAGCAGGGGGATCTCCGCGCGCCGGACGTCCACCCGGTGCGTCGAGGACATGGAGGCGTAGTGGCGCAGGTTGCCCTGGGCGGTGAGGAACCCGGCGAGGAAGTGCGGGTCCAGCCGTTCCGGGTCGGGGCGGAGCAGGTGCAACTGGGTGCCGATGACGTCGCCGCCGTCGGAGACCACGGTCGCCATCGGCTTCCTGACGACCTGCGGCACGACGACGTCGCCGGGGCGGGTGCGGATCTCCTTGCGCAGGGAGGCGGCCCGGCCGGTGGCGGGGCGGTGCCGGACGACGTCCTCCGCCGTGAGGACGCTGGCGTCGCCGGGGACGCCGGAGGTCTCGCCGGGGCGGACGGGGGCCTGCTGGTGGACGGTGAGCAGGTTGCGGCGTTCCAGCTCGGCCACGGGAACCAGGGGACGGTCACGGCCGGCCGGGGCGAGCTCGATGCCGGGAAGCAGCGCGAGGGTGTCGGCGAGCGTCTCGTGCAGGCGGTCGCGGCTGCGCACGATCCGCTCCGGTGACAGCCCGGTGGGCGTGGCGGGCAGGTAGCGGCCCGGCAGCAGGTCGACCTCGTCGTTCAGCAGGTCGATGACCGGCACGGCCCGGCTCACCCCCGGCTCGTCGCCGCCCTCGCCCTCGCCCTGGCCGTCGCTCTCGCCGCGCCGGAAGCGTTCCCAGGCGGCCAGCGCCGCCCCGGCGAAGTCGTCCGGCCCGGCGGAGGTGTCGACCATCAGGACGTGGCCGGGAGGCGGGGTCTCGCCGGGCCGGCGCAGCACCCACAGGGTGAGCCCGACCGACATGTTCGGCACGCTGCCCACCGGCAGGGCGATCACCGCGCGGAGCGCGCCCCGGCGCAGGAGCTGCGCCCTGATGCGCCGGCCCGACCTGCGCCCGGCCGCCGCCGGCGGCATGAGCAGCACCGCGAACCCGCCGGGGACCAGGTGCGCGAGGGCGTGCTGGACCCAGGCGAGCTCGGGCTCGGTGCGCGGCGGCAGGCCGTACTCCCACCGGGCGTCGGCGGTGAGCTCCTCGTAGCCCCAGTTGCGGTCGTTGAAGGGCGGGTTGCAGACGACGGCGTCGACGGCGGCGCCGGGGAACGCGTCGGCCCGCAGCGCGTCGCCCGCCCGGATGTCGGCGTCGCCGGAATCGAAGGCCAGCGAGATCGCCGTCAGGCGGGCCGTCGCCTCGCTCAGGTCCTGGCCGAGGAGCTGCCCGCCGGACCGCTCGCGCACGGCGCGCAGGAGCATGCCCCACCCGCAGGCCGGGTCGAGCACGCGGCGCGGCGCGCCGGGGAGCAGCGCCGCCATCAGATCGGCGACCGGCTTGGGCGTGAGGCTGGCGCGTTGCGACTCGGCGTAGCGCTCGTACAGGAAGTGGAAGGTCTCCTCGGGGCCGTGCTCGGCGGCGAGCTCGGCCACGCCGCGCTGCACCTCGCCCTCCGGGCGGGCCCCGCCGCCGCGCGCCCGCAGCAGGAACGAGCCGAGGTCGGCGATCAGGGCCGGCAGCTCCTCCTCCGGGACGCCGGCTCTCAGCTCCTGCCAGAACCACTCGCGCCTGGGCAGCGGCCTGGCCTCGGTGTGGGCGCGCAGCCAGTCCTTGATCTCGCTCAGCGAGAAGGTGGGGCTGGTGGCGGTGCCGCCGACGGGCTGGGGGAAGTCCTCGTGCCGGCGGCGCCAGTTGCTGACGGCGGCGCGGCCGACGTCCCCCAGCCTGGCGATGTCCGCCGCGGTCACCTGGACGTCCCTGTCCACAAGCTCTCCTCACCAACGATGTCGGGGGGAACGTACCCCCGCCCCGGACCCCTTGCAACGTCTCGGGGAATGCTGGTCGATTCCATCAACACATGCTTCACTGGACATCACGTGACAGAAGGGCCAGATGCCGTGAAGCCCACCACCTGGTACCGGGGCAGGGCCGTGCACCTGCTGGACATCGAGAACCTGACCGCGTCGAGCCTGCCCACGACGGCCGAGGTCACCACCGTCATGACGCTCTACCGGTCGATCGTGCCGATCGGGCCGATGGACCAGTTCATCGTGGCGGTCAACCACAAGGCGCTCGTCCCGGCCGGGATCGCCTTCCGGGGCGTGCAGCTCCTCGTCAGATCCGGCCCCGACGGCGCCGACCGGGCGCTCGTCGAGACCGCGTACGTGGACCGCCTCGGACAGCGCTTCGACCGGGTGGTGATCGGCTCGGGCGACGGCTTCTTCACCGAGCTGGCGATCTGGCTGCTGACGCAGGGGGTCGGCGTGACGGTCGTGTCCCGCCGGGGGTCGCTCAGCTGGCGCCTGTACGCCGCCGTCCGTGACTCGGTGGCCTTCGAACCACCCGCCCCGATCGCTGCCTGACCAGGCGCCAAGGTGAGGCGCTAAGGTGAGGCGTGCTCATACTGTTCGGCGTGCTGGCCGTGGCCAACGTGTCCTCGGTGGCGCTCGGGGTCGAGTGGCTGGAGTGGATGACCAAGCCGCTGCTCTGCCCGGTACTGGCGGCGTACGTGCTCCGCCGAGCGCCGGGACGCCGGCTGCTGGCCGCCGCGCTGCTGTTCGCCGCGGCGGGCGACGTGGCGCTGCTCGTGGAGGGGCAGGCCGCCTTCGTCGCCGGGATGACGTCCTTCCTGGTGATGCAGATCTGCTACATCGTGGTGTTCGTCCGCGCCGGGTCCCGGCCGCGCTGGGGTGCGGCGGCCTACCTGGCGGTGTGGACGGGCGCCGCGGTGGTGCTGTGGGAGCCGCTGGGCGCGCTGGCGGCCCCCGTGCTGGTGTACGGCCTGGCCCTGGTGACGATGGCGGCCTTCGCGGGCGGGCTCGGCCGGGTCGCCGGGATCGGCGGGGCGTTGTTCGCGTTCTCCGACTTCCTGGTCGGGCTCGGCGTGGCCGGGATGGGATCTCCCGGCCGGAGCACCGTGCTGATGACGACCTACATCGTGGGCCAGTTCCTCATCGTCCGCGGGGTGCTGGGGTCAGCCCGTGTTCTGGAGGCCGGCGGCGACGCCGTTGACCGAGAGCAGCAGCAGCGTTGACAGGCGCTCGCGTTCGCGGTCGGACGGGTTGCCGGTGCGCAGTGCCGACAGGGCGCGCAGTTGCAGGTGCGAGAGGGCGTCCACGTACGGGTCACGGAGCTGGACGGCGCGGGAGAGGACCTTGCGGTTCTCCAGCAGGCGGGTGTGACCGGTGACCTTCAGCACCAGCGCCCTGGTGCGGTCGTACTCCTCCAGGACCTGGTCGGCGAAGTCCTTGCGGCCGCCGAGGGCCAGGTAGCGGGCGGCGATGGAGCGGTCGGTCTTGGCCAGCGACATCTCGGCGTTGTCCAGCAGGGCGTTGAACAGCGGCCATTCGGCGTAGGCGGCCTGGAGGTCGGTCAGGGAGCCGACCGAGGCGAGACCGGCGCCGAGGCCGTACCAGCCGGGCAGGTTGACCCGCGTCTGAGCCCAGGCGAACACCCACGGGATGGCGCGCAGGTCGTCGAGGGAACGCGGGGCGCCCAGGCCGCGTCGGGCCGGGCGGGAGCCGAGACGCAGGGAGCCGATCTCCTCCAGCGGGCTGACCAGGGCGAACCACTCGGGGAAGCCGGGGGCTTCCGTGAGGGCGCGGTAGGCCTGCTCGGAGGCGGTGGCGACCTGCTCGGCGAGCGGCCGGAACCGGTCGGCGGCGGCGGCCGTGCGGGAGCCGACCGAGGGCGAGGAGGCCATGATGACGGCGTTGGCGACCTGCTCCATGTGCCGGCGGGCGATCGCGATGTGGCCGTAGCGGGCGAAGATGACCTCGCCCTGCTCCGTCACCTTGAAGCGGCCCGCGACCGAGCCGGGGGCCTGGGCCAGGACGGCCCGGTTGGCGGGGCCGCCGCCCCGGCCGAGCGCGCCGCCGCGACCGTGGAACATGCGCAGCTTGACGTCGTTGGCCGCGGCCCACGCCGTGAGCTGCTCCTGGGCCTCGTACAGGCGCAGGGTGGCGGCGGCCGGGCCGAGCTCCTTGGCCGAGTCGGAGTAGCCGAGCATGATCTCCATGCGCCGCCCGGTGGCCGCCAGCCGCTCCTGGACCTGCGGGATCTCCAGCATGCCCGCCAGCACGCCCGGTGAGTTGGCCAGGTCCTGGCCGGACTCGAAGAGCGGCACCACGTCCAGCACCACGGGCCGGCCGCCCAGCGCGTAGGAGGCGAGCTCGTGCACGGCGGCGATGTCGTCGGCCGAGCGGGTGAACGACACGACGTAGCGGGAGCACGCGGTGACGCCGAACCGCTCCTGGATCCAGGCGATGACCCGGATCGTGGCCAGCACCTCCTCGGTGCGCTCCGACAGCTCGCCGCCCGCCCGCAGCTCCTCCAGCGCGGCCGCGTGGACCTGGGAGTGCTGGCGCACCTCCAGCTCGGCCAGGTGGAAGCCGAACGTCTCGACCTGCCAGATCAGGTGCTGCAACTCCCCGTACGCCTGCCGTACGGCGTGCCGGGACAGCGACTCCTGGGCCAGCCGGAGGTCGGCGAGCAGCTCGGCGGGGCTGCGGTAGGCCAGGTCCAGGTCGCGGCGGCGGGTCGCGGCGATGCGCGCGGCGACGAACAGCAGCCACTGCCGGTGCGGCTCGGACGGCGAGCGGGTGGCCAGCTCGGAGACCAGCTCGGGGTGCGCGTCGACGGCGGCGGCCAGGCCGGCGCGCAGCTCGGGCGAGGCCGGGACGAACTGGGCGGCGGCGGTCAGCGTGCGCGCGATGCGGGTGCAGCCCGTCTCCAGGGCGTTGAGCACGTGCTCGGACTGGATCTGGATGGTGTCGCGGGTGACCTTGGAGGTGACGTTCGGGTTGCCGTCGCGGTCGCCGCCGATCCAGCTCCCGTAGCGGATGAAGGGCCTGGCCAGCGGCGGCCGGGTGCCGGTGGCGTCGCTGAGCGCTGCGTCGAGCGAGCGGTAGACCTGCGGCACCATGCGGAACAGCGTCTCGTCGAAGGCGGCCATAGCGGTGCGCACCTCGTCGAGCGGGTCGAGCTTGGTGTTGCGGAGCTGGGCGGTGCGCCACAGCAGGTCGATCTCCTCCAGCAGGCGGCGCTCGTGCTCGGCGCGCTCGGAGGCGCCGCGGCCGGGGGCGTTGTATTCGGTGAGCTGGCCGCTGACCCGCTGGATGGCGGTGACGACGGCGCGGCGGCGGGCCTCGGTGGGGTGGGCGGTCAGGACGGGGTGCAGCTCCAGCTCCCCGACCAGCTCGGCGACCCGGTCGCGGCCGAGCTCGGTCACGGCCTGGGCCAGCGATTCGCGCTGCACCGCGTCCTCGGTGTCGCGCTGGCGCAGGATGCGGATGCGGTAGTGCTCCTCGGCCAGGTTGGCCAGGTGGAAGTAGCAGGTGAACGCGCGGGCGATCTGGACCGCGCGGTCGATCTCCCATCCGGCCGCCATGGCGGCGATCTCGTCGCCGGACACCTCTCCCCTGCGGGCGGCGATGACGGCCTTGCGCAGGCGTTCGACGTCGGCCAGCAGGTCCTCGCCGCCCTGTTCGGCGATCACTTGGCCGAGCAGCTTGCCGAGCAGCCGCACATCGCGGCGCAGCTCGTCCGGCATCTCGGTCACGGCGGCGCTACGGTGCTCAAGCCCCTGGTCAATCATGCTTCGAAGGGTATCCAGTCGTTCAGAACAAGCGCAGACCGGTCTCACTTAATGGACTAGACCACTGCTCACGTGGGACGCGACACGGCCTCCAGCAGCTCCGGCATCCGGACGAACCCGATCTTGGTGGCGAGCGCGCGGCCGAGCGCCTCGATCGCCAGCCCGTACAGGGGGGCGAAGGCGAGCACCCACACGGCGCCGAACGCGGCGGCGATCGCGAACGGCGCGGACAGCACGCCGACGCCGGTGAAGGCGAGCAGGGCGCAGCCGAACGCCTGGCCGCCCTGACCGGGCGCGGCTCCGGTGAAGGCGTTCATCCGCTCGGGCACCGTGTACGGGACGAGCACGCTGGTGACCGAGCCGACGCCGAACCCCACGCCGAGCACGCCCGCCCCGGCCGCCAGGGCCCAGCCGATCGCGCCGGGCTCCCCGGCGAACAGGGCCGAGGCGACGGCGACGAGCAGCAGCACCGGGAGCGCGATCAGCGCGTTGGCCAGGTGCCGGCCGGCCAGGTCGAGGCCGAACTGCCGCTGCGAGCCGAACGCCACCGCGTTCATCCACAGCGAGCGGCCGTCGATCCCGTAGGCGTTGCCGAGCTGGATGGCGATCATCATCCCGCAGAACGCGGTCAGGCCGATGGGCAGGCCGGCGCCGCTCATGCCCTGGCCGGTGAAGGAGAACGCCATCACCAGGACGACCGCGACGGCGGCGAACCAGAGGATCCGATAGCGCGGGTCGCGCCGGACGTACTTCAGCTCCTTGCTCACCACGGCGGCGAGCAGGCCGTCGGGCAGGAACCGGTCGGTCAGGCCGCTCTCGCGGCGCACCGAGGCGGCCTGGGTGGAGGAGTCGGCCGTGACCAGCGCGCGGCCGAGCGCCTTGATCCACAGCCAGCCGACGACCAGGACGACGACCGCCAGGACGGCCACCTCACCGAGGCCGGCGAGCCCGCCGTCGGCGATGGCGTGCGCGGCCAGCCCGGACGGTGTCCACCGCAGCGCCCCGGCCATGTCGTGCAGCATCCCCGCGGGGTCGCCGAACCCGCGGTTCATCAGCAGGTTGGGGAGCTGGAAGAGCAGGACGACGGCGATGGCGGCCACGGCGAGCGCGTCACGGCCGCGCCGGGAGCGCAGCGCGCCCGACAGCGCGGTGGTGACCAGCCGGGAGGCGACCAGGCAGAGCGCGAAGTGGACGAGCACCGACAGCAGCCCGACCAGCACCCCGCCGATGCCGCTCGCCAGCCCGACCAGCGCTCCGGCGGTCACGACCAGCGTGGCGACCGGCCACACGCCGGTCGCCGAGGCGGTGAACATGCCCACGGCCAGCACGCCGGTGCGCAGCGGGAACAGCGACAGCCGCGCCGGGTCGAGGGTGTCGTCGAGCCCGAACGCCATCAGCGGCACGATCATCCAGCCGACGAGCAGCGCCGTGTAGAGGAGCGTGACGACCGCGAGCGCGAGGTCGGCGGGCGCCAGCCGCAGCAGGCTGATCAGGGCGAACCCGCCCACCGCCGCGCCGGCGGCCAGGATGAGCGTGAACGCGAAGCCGACCTGGCGTGCGGTGTCGCCGCGCAGGTTGCCGGTGATGAGGCGCAGCTTGAGCCCGGCGAACAGGGCGACCGTGTTCACCGGCGCTCCGCCGAGCCGAGCCAGCCCAGGCCCTCCCCGGTGGCCGCCTGCGGCCCGCCGACCAGGTCGAGGAACGCCTGGTTGAGGCTGCGTCCGGCGCGCACCTCGTCGATCGGGCCCTGGGCGACGATGTGGCCGCCGCTCATCACCGACACCCAGTCGCACAGCCGCTCGACGAGGTCCATCACGTGGCTGGAGAAGATGACGGTGGAGCCGGAGGCGGTGAAGCGGCGCAGCACCTCGGTGAGCGTGTTGGCGCTGACCGGGTCGACGCCCTCGAACGGCTCGTCCAGGAAGAGCACCGACGGGTTGTGCAGCAGCGCCGCGGCCAGGCCGATCTTCTTGCGCATGCCGGTGGAGTAGTCGACGACGAGCTTGCCCGCGGCCGCGGTCAGGTCCATGACCTCCAGGAGCTCGTCGGCCCGGCGCTCGACCTCGGGCTTGGGGATGCCGCGCAGCCGGCCGTTGTAGAGGAGCAGTTCGCGGCCGGACAGCCGCTCGAACAGCCGCAGCCCTTCGGGGAGCACGCCGATGCGGGCCTTGACCTGGAGCGGGTCGCGCCACACGTGGTGGCCGTCGACGTGGGCCTCGCCGCCGTCGGGGCGGAGCAGGCCGGTGATCATGCTGAGCGTGGTCGTCTTGCCCGCGCCGTTGGGACCGACGAGCCCGGCGAAGCTGCCCGCGGGGACGACCAGATCGACCTCGGCCACCGCTACCTGGGGGCCGTAGCGCTTGAACAGAGCCGTGGTGCGTACCGCGTCCGACATGGATCCACTCTATGAGCAGGGATTAATCTTGCGCGCATGACTGCTGCCGAACCCTTGCCAGACATGCCGGATATTCACACCACCGCTGGGAAGATCGCCGACCTGGAGCGGAGGCTGGACGAGGCCCTGCACGCCGGGTCCGCGGCAGCGGTCGACAAACAGCACGCCAAGGGCAAGATGACGGCCCGCGAGCGGGTGCTGGCACTGCTGGACGAGGGCTCGTTCGTGGAGTTCGACGAGTTCGCGCGGCACCGGTCGACGATGTTCGGGCTGGACAAGCGGCGCCCGTACGGCGACGGCGTGATCACCGGGCACGGCACGGTCGACGGGCGGCAGGTGTGCGTCTTCTCGCAGGACGTGACCGTGTTCGGCGGCTCGCTCGGCGAGGTGTACGGCGAGAAGATCGTCAAGGTGCTCGACCTGGCGCTCAAGACCGGCTGCCCGATCATCGGCATCAACGAGGGCGGCGGCGCGCGCATCCAGGAGGGCGTCGTCGCGCTCGGCCTCTACGCGGAGATCTTCAAGCGCAACGTGCACGCCTCCGGGGTCATCCCGCAGATCTCGCTCATCATGGGCGCGGCGGCCGGCGGGCACGTCTACTCCCCCGCGCTGACGGACTTCGTGGTCATGGTGGACCAGACGTCGCACATGTTCATCACCGGGCCGGACGTCATCAAGACGGTCACCGGCGAGGAGGTGACGTTCGAGGAGCTCGGCGGCGCCCACGCGCACAACACCAAGTCCGGCGTGGCCCACTACCAGGCCTCGGACGAGGACGACGCGCTGGAGTACGTCAAGGCGCTGCTGTCCTACCTGCCCTCCAACAACCTCGACGAGGCGCCGGCGTTCGAGTCGGCCGGGGACCTGGCGCCCGACCCGGAGCTGGACGAGATCATCCCGGACTCCGCGAACCAGCCGTACGACATGCACCGGGTCATCGAGCACGTGCTGGACGACGGCGAGTTCCTGGAGGTCCACGCGCTGTTCGCGCCGAACGTGGTGGTCGGGTACGGGCGCGTCGACGGCCGGCCGGTGGGCGTGGTGGCCAACCAGCCCATGCATTTCGCCGGATGCCTGGATATCAACGCATCCGAGAAGGCCGCACGATTTATTCGAACATGTGATGCTTTCAATATTCCGATCCTGACTTTTGTTGATGTACCGGGTTTCCTCCCAGGAACCGATCAGGAATGGAACGGAATCATCCGCCGCGGCGCCAAGCTCCTGTTCGCCTACGCCGAGGCCACCGTCCCGCTGGTCACCGTCATCACCCGCAAGGCGTACGGCGGCGCGTACGACGTCATGGGCTCGAAACACCTGGGCGCGGACGTCAATCTGGCCTGGCCCACCGCGCAGATCGCGGTCATGGGCGCGCAGGGCGCCGTCAACATCCTCTACCGGCGCGAGCTGGCCGCCGCCGACGACGCCGACGCCAAGCGCGCGCGGCTGGTGACCGAGTACGAGGACACGCTGGCCAACCCGTACATCGCGGCCGAGCGCGGCTACGTGGACGCGGTGATCCGCCCGTCGGAGACCCGGGCCCAGGTCGTCAGGGCGCTGCGCGCGCTGCGCAACAAGCGCGCCACGCTGCCGCCGAAGAAGCATGGGAACATCCCGCTATGAGCGACCATCTGCGCGTCGTGCACGGCGACGCCACGCCCGAGGAGATCGCCGCGCTCGTGGCCGTCCTCGCCACCCGCCACGCCCGCCCGACACCCTCCGTGACCCCGGCGGCACAATCCTGGCGCAACCCCGCGAGAAGCATGCGTAACCCACCGGCGCCGGGGAAGTCGGCTTGGCGGATGAGCGCCCAACCCTAGATAGATCCCGGGAATCGGGTGTCAAGTTCTCCGGGAGTTGGGACTATCTAGAGAAAGTAGGCGTATATAGTCAGCCGATCAACTAACGCCGCGGCCTGGAGGACATCATGGCCATCCCAGACCTCATGCCGCATCCTGTGGCAGCCAAGTACGCCGTCCTTGTGGATGTCGGTTATCTCTACGCTGCCGCAGGTGAAGTGCTGCTCGGCGCCAAGGAGCGCAAGGAATATCGAGTGGCGGCCGATGAGCTCATCCAGAGTCTACAGAAACATGCAGAGGAACGTATTTCCGGGGAGCTTCTGCGGATCTATTGGTATGACGCGGCCCGCGACCGGGTGCCCACCGTCGACCAGCGGGTCATCGCCCAGCTCCCTTGGGTCAAGGTAAGACTTGGCAACCTGAACGCCCGTGGCCAGCAGAAGGGCGTCGACGCGCAGATCAGGAGCGACCTGGAGGCACTGGCCAGGCACCACGCGGTGACCGACACGATCCTGCTGGCCGGCGACGAGGACATGGTGCCCGCGGTGGAGGCGGCCCAGGCGTACGGGGTGCGCATCCACCTGTGGGGCGTGGAACCGCCCTATGGCACCAACCAGGCCGAACGCCTGGTGTGGGAGTCCGACACCGTGGAAGTGATCAGCGCTGATTTCCTGAGGCCCTTTTTCAGCCGTGCTCCCCAGCCCGTCGCGGTCACCCCGCCGGCGGCCGCCCCCTCGCCCGCCCAGGTGTTCGCCGGCCGCGCGCCGGTCAAGCCGCATGTCAAGCCCGGCCAGGTGGCCAAGCTCGGCCCCAGCCGCCCACGCGTGGAGGACGTGGGCGAGCACGTGGCGCAGAAGTGGATCCTCACCCGTGGCCGCGACAACATCCGCGACCTGCTGCCCGGCCCCATCCTGCCGACGGTGATCGACACCGAGCTGCTCATCGAGGCGGAGAAGGAGCTCGGCCACTCGCTGCGGCCCTACCCGGAGGCGCGGGTGTGGCTGCGTGACGGCTTCTGGGCGCGCGTCTACCGCGAGTTCGACCTGGGGGTCGGCGTCTCGTCCAAGTGACCCAGGAGCGCCTCGGCGATCTCCGTCCGCGCGTACATGACGTACCGGCCGGTGCGGTGGGCGGTGCACAGGCCGGCCCTGCGCAGGGCCGTGAGGTGCTGGTTGGCGCCGGGCTCGGAGAGCCCGGCGCGCAGCGCGAGGTCGCGGGTGGACGCGGGCCGGTCGAGCTCGGCGAGCAGGTGGGCGCGCGTGCGGCCCAGCACGGCCGCCAGCGCCTCGGGCGGCTCCGGCGTCCGGCGCTCCCACAGCGTGGCGATGCCGCGCGGCGGATAGCGGACCGTCGGCTGATACGGCGGCGTGGTGACCGACAGGACCCTCGGCCAGGCGAACACGCACGGCACCAGCAGCAGCCCCAGCCCGCGCAGTGACCTCGGGCCCGACGCGTAACGGTTGCTCACCTCCAGCGTGCCGTCGCGCCACGCGACGGTCTCGTCGAGGTCGGCCAGCATGCGCCGGGCGCCGCCTTCGGCGAGCTGCCGGGCCCGGTAGAGGATCTCGCCCTCCAGCAGCGCCCTGATGCGCGGCCAGTACGGCGCGATCGCGGCCTCCCAGTAGGCGGCGACCTCGTCGGCCAGGCGCTCCAGCCCTCTTCCCGGGTCGTCGTACAGCGCGGCGATCCGCCCGGTGCGCGGCGCCCGCACGGCGTCGAGGTCGGACCGTACGCGCGCCGCGGCGGCCCGCATCGTGGCCAGCTCCACCTCCAGGTCGGGGAGCGAGGTGGAGGGCGGGGTGCAGGTGAAGCCCGCGATCGCGATCGTCGGCACGGGGACCAGGTCGGACAGCAGGCCCCAGTCCACCCCGGCCAGCCTCCGGCGCACCTCCTCGGCCCAGGGGCGCAGCAGGGGGTGGGCGGCCGGGTTCTTCACCACGCGGACGCTGGCCACGGCCTCGCCCAGCGGGGAGACGGCGAAGCGGATGTTGGCCAGGTCCCGGGCGGTGAACGTGAGGTCGAGGGTCATGGTGGATTCGCTGCTCACTTAATCCGTGGCGGTCCTGGTCGATATTTCAGCATGTTGACCGGCATGACGACAAATTTGCTGCGTGAGCGCGGGTTCCGCAGCCTCTACCTGGCGGCGGCGGTCAGCCAGCTCGGCAGCCAGATCACCTACGTCGCGCTGCCGCTGCTCGCGGTCACGGTGCTGGGGGCGGGCGCCGGCGAGGTGGGGCTGCTCAGCGCGCTGAGCACGCTCACCGTGCTGGTGCTGGGTCTGCCCGCGGGCGCCTGGGTCGACCGGGTGCGGCGGCGCCCGGTGATGGTCGCCGCCGACCTGGTCCGGGCCGCCGTCCTGCTGTCGGTGCCCGTCGCGTGGTGGGCCGGGTGGCTCGGCATGGGACAGCTGTACGTGGTGGCGGCGCTGGTGGGAGCCGGGTCGCTGGCGTTCGACGTGGCCTCGTACAGCCTGGTGCCCGGGCTCGTGGGGCGTGACCGGCTGACGGCGGCCAACTCGATGCTCGTGGGCACCTCGGCGGGCATGGACGTCGCCGGGCGCGGCGTCGCCGGGGTGCTGGCGCAGGTGGCGGGCGCGCCCATGGCGATCCTGGTGGACGCGCTGTCCTACCTGTGGTCGGCCCTGTGGCTGCGTCACGTCCCCGAACCGACCCCGGCCGCTCCCCCGGCGCGGCTGCCCCTCGTGCCGCAGATCACCGAGGGGGTGCGGTTCCTGTTCGGGAACCCGCTGCTCGTCGGGGTGGCCGTGCAGGGCGCGATGGCGAACCTGGCCTTCCCCCTGTGCTCGGTCCTGCTGCCGGTGCTGGTCGTCGATCAGCTCGGCCACCCGGAATGGGTGCTCGGCGCCTTCCTGGCCGTCGGCGGGGCCGGGGTGCTGGCCGGCTCCGCCTCGGCGCACCTCATCGGCCGCAGGCTCGGCCCCGGCCGGGGCGCCTGGCTCGTCAGCCTGGCCACCGCGCCGGCCGCGCTCCTGGTTCCCCAGCTGGACCGGGGACCGTGGCTGTGGCTGGCGGCGGCCGCCTGGTTCGTCCTGACGTTCCGCACCGGGGTGAACAACGTGCTGCTGGTCAGCCTCCGTCAGCAGGTCACGCCCGACGACATGCTGGGCCGCATGACCGCCACGATGCGGCTGCTGCTCATGGGCGCGCTCGGTCTCGGCGGCCTTCTCGCGGGGCTCATCGGCGAGCTGTGGGGCGTGCGGGCGTCACTCTGGGCGGGCGCCGCCGTCATGGCCCTGAGCTGGGTGCCGATTCTGCTCTCACCACTGCGCCACGCCGGGCCCGCCGCCTACTCCTCCGGCGGCACCAGCCCCGCGCGGTAGGCGTGGATCGCCGCCTGTACCCGCGTCCGCACGCCGATCTTGGTGAGGATGCGGGACACGTGGATCTTCGCGGTGCCCGGGGCGATGTGGAGGTCCCCGGCGATCTCGGCGTTGGAGCGGCCCAGCGCGACCAGGCGCAGCACCTCCTTCTCGCGCGCCGTCAGCTCCGGCGCCGCCGGGCGGGCCGGCGGGGCGGCGAAGCGGCGTACCAGCCTGAGCGTCACCTGCGGGTCGACCAGGCCCTGCCCCCGGTGGGCGGCGCGCACGGCGGCGAGGTAGAGGCCGGGGTCGCCGTCCTTCAGCAGGAACCCCACCGCGCCCGCCTCCAGCGCGCCGAACAGGTACTCGTCCGTGTCGAACGTGGTCAGCGCCACGATCGGGACGCCGGGCGTACGGGCCAGGACGCGCCGGATGGCGGTGATGCCGTCGGTGCCCGGCATCCGGATGTCGGTGAGTATGACGTCCGGGCGGTGCTCGCGGGCCATCCGGACCAGCTCGTCCCCGTCGCGGGCGGCGCCCAGGAAGTCGATGCCGGGCTCGGGGCTCAGCAACTGCCGCAGCCCTTCCCTGGCGAGTTCCTGATCGTCCGCCACCAGCAACCGGATCATCGCCCACCGCCCGGACGGCCCGCATCCGACGGGTGGGCGGCGGTCGGCGGGTCGGCGGGAAGGTCCGCGCGGACGCGCCAGCCGTGGCGGCCGCGTGGCCCGGCGTGGAAGCGGCCGCCGAGCGCCGCGACGCGCTCCCCCATGCCCGGCAGCCCGCGCCCGCCGTCGGACCCGGCGCCCGGGGCGGGGCTCCGGCGGCGGGGACCGGGGTCGTCGATGGTGAGGGTGACGCCGGTGGCGCTCTCGCGGAGCTTCACGGTGGCCTTTCCCGCCGCCGAGTGCGTGGCCGCGTTGGTGAGGGATTCCTGGACGACGCGGTAGACGCAGGCCGCCGTGTCAGGGGTGAGGGTGTCGTCGAGGCCGGGCGCGAGGTCCAGGGTGACGTCCAGCTCGGAGCCGCCGCTGCGGGCGGCCAGGCCGGGCAGGTCGGCGAGGCCGCGGGGCGGTTCGGGGTCCGGGCGGACCAGCGTGGCGATGAGGGCGCGGATCTCGGCGAGGGCCTCGGCGGACAGCGCGGCGATGCCTTCGAGGGCACGGTCGGCGTCGGGGTCGCGGCCCGCCAGGGCGCGGCGGCCGCCGACCGCCTGCAGGCGGATCGCGCTGAGGTGGTGGCCGACGATGTCGTGCACGTCGCGGGCGATGCGGGCCGCCTCCTGGGCGCGGGCCCGCTCCTCCCTGGCCCGCTGCAGCCGTACGGCCTGGGCCGCGCGGTCGGCGCGCAGCCGGAGCGCGTAGCCGGCGGCGACCGGGGCCGCGCCCGCCGCCGCGTAGACGGACAGGGCGGCCACGTCCGGGTCGCCCATCGTCACCGCCCAGCCGACGGAGGCGGCCAGCAGGACCAGCCGCAGCCGGTGGCGGTGGTAGGCGGCCGAGGCGACGGCCAGCGCCAGCACCCACGTCCCCGCGTCCTGCCGCAGCGCGAAGGCGGACACGAGCACCACGGCCGCGGACGCGAGGACGGCGGTCAGCGGCGCCCTCCGCCGTACGGCCAGCGGGGCGCACACCGCCACGACGGGCACCGCCCACTCCGCCACCGCGCGCACGCCGGTGAGCTGGAGCGGCTGACCGCGCAGCCACGCGTCCAGCGCCGAGACCGCCAGCGCGACGACGGCGACGGCGATGGCCAGCAGGGCGTCCGGGTGGCGTCTCACGGGACCCAGTCTCGCGCCGCGTCCTACGCCGCCGCGCAGGTGGTGCCCGGCACCGGGAGCTCGCCGTCGATCAGATAGCGGTCGACGTGCCCGATGGCGCAGGGGTTGCCGTGGTTGACGTAGAGGCCGTGACCGACGCCGGTGTAGGCGACGGTGACCGAGCCCGGCACCCCGCCGGTCAGGGCCCGCACGGAGCCGTACTCGTAGACCGGGGCGACGCCCAGCAGCGGCGGGGGGGCGGCGGCGGGAGGCGGCGCGGGCCGGCC
>NZ_LAVL01000080.1 GCF_001083785.1 Nonomuraea sp. SBT364 | reverse complement strand
GTTCCTGGCCGGCGACGGCCGCGCCCGTCGCCGGCCAGGGGTTGTCCCTGGTCTCCGTCGTGGGGCCGGGGACCAGGGAGATCATGGCCGGAGGCGGCTCCACCAGGCCGCGCGCCTGGACGGGGAAGCCGTCCGGGCGCCAGGTGGTGTCGTCGTCCGGCAGCGGTTGCCCCCAGGCGGGCTGCTCGCGCAGAGTGTCGGGGGCGGCGGCGAGCGGGAGGCGGCGCAGCATCGTGGCCGCGCGGATCGTGCGGGGCGCCGCCTGGCATTCGGGACAGGTCAGGATGTGGCGGGCGATCCGGGTGCGGTTGCGGCGGCCCGGGGTCTTCGCCCAGTCGGTCAGGCGGGCGGCGAGGCGGGGGCAGCCGTCGCGGGTCCTGGCCGCGCGCACCGCGGCGAACCACTGCTCCAGCGTGTCGGCGGCCTCCGTGACGATGGCGGTCACGTCCCCGGCCGCCGCGTCGAAGATCAGCGCGATCTCGCCGTCCGGCAGCCCATGCCGTACCGAGAGGTCGAGGAGCTCCCGGTGCGGGCCGTCGAGGGCCGTCAGCCCCTCGGGCACCAGGTCGGGCGCCGGGCCGGGACGCGACCAGGAGCCGATGCTGGCCGGTCTGGCGGCGGCGACGGCGGCGCGGTGGGCGCGCGCCAGCGCGTAGAGCCAGGGCCGCAGCGCGTCCGGCGAGGGGAGCCGGCCCGCGTGCGTGTGCGCCGACAGCAGCGCGCCCGCGACGGCCAGCTCGGCGTCGGAGCCGGCCAGTGCCGTGCGGCAGTAGTCGTACAGGTGCCGCCCGTGCTCGTCGCAGAGCGCGCCGATGGCCTCGCGCGCCTCGTCCGTCAGCGTCCGCCACATCTGATCGAGCACTCCTCACGTCACCGCGCCGACCCTCGCCCGGTCCTCGCAGGGGATGGGGCCGTCAGGCGGCCTCCGGCGGGCGCGACGTGCCGGGGTCGCCGGCGCCGGCCCGCGTGCCGCCCGGACCGGCCGCCGGCCCGGCCCGGCCACGGCCCGGAGCGCCGGCGACCCTCGTCCTGGGAAGGGGAGGGGCGCTCACGAGGCCCTCCGGTGGGGGGAGCGGTTGAGGGTGACGGGCTTGCCGGTCGCCCGGGACAGCGCCCACCATGCGGTGCACAGGTTCGAGGTGAGCAGCACCCGGTCGTTGCCGGCGCCCAGCGTGCCCAGCGCCGGGAGCGTCGCCATGCCGCTGCCGGCGAACAGCAGGACGCCGTCGCGGGGCAGGCGCGCCCGCTTCACCTGCTCCACCAGCTCGGCGGGGGTGATGGTGTCCGGGGAGAAGCCGCCCTGGGCGCGGACCGGCAGCACGCCGGCGATGCGCAGCCCGGCGGCCTTCCAGAACCACTCGGCCAGCTCCGTCAGCCACGGCTGGAACGGCGAGACGATGTGGATCTCCTCCAGCCCGAGATGCCCGATCGCCTCCAGGATGGCCACGGTCGCCGAGGCGAACGGTACTCCGCACCGCTCGGTCAGCCGCAGGCAGCTCTCGCGGTCCTCGTCCGGGTCGAGCAGGTAGCGGGGCCCGTCGCTGGCCATGACGAGCGCGTCCAGCGGCAGGTCGCCGAAGGCGTGGGTCATGGCGGGCAGCGCCGCGTTGTAGCTCTCCAGCCGCTCTGCCGGCGCCAGCCCGGGCCGTACCGGGAAGCGGGCGGCGTGCATGTCGGCCCGCGAGCCGAGCAGGCGGGTCAGCTCCGGCTCCGCCGACGGGTTCCCGGGCGGCACCAGCACGCCCACCCTGCCGCGGCTCATGTCCGCCTCCTGCCAGGCCGTTCCACCGGCAGCAGCCGCCGCACCGGATGCGCGGCGAGCGGGGCACGGGGCTGCGGCTGCGGCTGGACGGGGGCGGGCGGCCGGGTACCGCGTACCGGGACCTCGCAGGGCGGCCGGTGCGGCCCGCGGACCTCGTCGGTGAGCATGATCACTCCTGTCAGGTCAGGGCGCCTGCGTCCGATGGGGAGAGCAGGACGGGGGGCAGCGTGGCCGGCTGGTTGGGCACGCTGGCCGCGACCAGCCGCTCCGACAGGCCCGTCGCCAGGTGCGGGAAGCCGATGCGGGGCGGCGGCTTCCCGCCGGTGACCGTGGTGGCGACCCGGCCGGCCAGCGACAGGTGCTCGGCGCAGCGGTCGCGCACCCTGGCCTCCAGTCCGGCGATCTGGGCGAGCCGGTGGCGCAGCGGCTCCAGGGTCGCGGTGCGTTCCAGCCCGGCCAGGTCGGCCAGCCGTCCCGGCCAGCGCAGTTCCTCGCGCAGGCGCGCCTCCACCTCCGGGACGACACGCTCGGCCGGCAGCCCCTCCTGGAGCAGCCGGGTGGCGACGGTGACCGCCATGAACGCCGTGAGGTCGTAGTCGGCCAGCCGCCCGGCGAGCGCGGCGTCGAGCACGAGCACCCGGTACGACAGGCAGTCGGCGCTCCAGCCCAGCACCATGAGGCGGTCGATGCCCGCCTCGGCGTGCCAGCCGGCGAGCCTCAGCTCGCGCGCCATCCGCTGGTACAGGCTCCACGTGCCGGGGTCGCCGTCTATCCAGATCTGGACCCCGCCGAGAGGCAGGTCCGATACGTTGACGGATGTCCCGGCCGGCGCGACGCGGGCGCAGATGCGCTGAATCACCCGCTCGTGCGCCGGTGAAGCCATGCTCTTGGTGAACCAGGGACTGACCTGGTGATCGATGGTCACGTCCGGCCACCTCCCTGCCGGGCACCTCCGAAGGGGTCCGGCTGTCAGGTAACAGTTTCCACGTGTCGTACGATACTGGCCAAATGCGGGTTATGGTGTCAACTCTCAGTTTTCGACAATACGTGAGCGCTCCCGGTACGGGAAGGGCGCCCTGCGCGGTCGCGCCGGGCGGCGTCTAGGCTGGAAGGGCGTTCACGGGTAGCAGGAGGTCCGCGTGGCGAAGTTCGCCGAGCGACTCGATCTCGCGCTGAACAAGCGCGGTTTCACAGGCGCTCAAGTCGCCGCCGCGCTCACCGAGGCCGGCATCCCGATCACGCGCGCCTACGTCAGCCAGTTGCGCACCGGCAAGCAGACCAACCCGACGCTCCAGGTGCTGCGCGCGCTGGCGGCCTGCCTCCAGGTGAGCGTTGGCTGGCTCGTAGGTGAGGATTACCTGGAGTCCGGGGCGGTGGAGGACCTTCAGGTCCGCGCGGCTGCCATCGGCGTGTCCGTGTCCGGGCTCTCCGACACCTCGCTGACCGTGCTGCGGGGGGTGATCGAGCTGGCCCGCAAGGCCGAGGGCCTGCCCGAGGAGCCCGAGCCCGCGATGGCGATCCCCGACGCGGCGGCGCCGCTGGACGAGCCGATGCGGCTGGCGCTCGGTGAGCGCCTGAGATCACTGCGCCTGGCCGCGCAGATCACCCCGGAGAAGGTGGAGACCGCGCTCGGCAAGGGCGCGGTCGCGGTCGAGGCGATCGAGGCCGGCCGGATCACGCCCGCGCCGGCCACCGTCGAGCGCCTGCTCACGCTGTACGGGGTGAGCGCCGTGCCCGCCCGCGAGTACGTCCTCTCGCTGGCGCGCGGCGAGCGCGAGCTGGCCTGGTACGACGCGAGCTCGTTCCCCGTGTGGCTGGCCACGACCTGCGCCATCGACAGCCGGGCCTCGGTGATCCGCACCTACCACACCCACTTCGTGCCGCCGCTGCTGCAGACCGAGGCCTACGCGCTGGCGGCGATAGCCACGGCCGACCAGGGCTCGTTCCGCCACACCACGGCCGACGCGGCGGTCGACATCCTGGCCGCCCGCCAGCGGCTGGTGTTCGGCCCCAACGGCCCGGTCGTGTGGGCGGTCATGGACGAGGGCGTGCTGCTGCGCTCGATCGCGGGCTCGGAGGTGATGCTCGACCAGCTCGACCGGCTGATCGGCTACGCCAAGCGGCCCAACATCTCGCTGCACATCGTGCCCATGGAAGATCCGGCGTACGTGCCGCGCACCGGGCCGTTCACGCTGTGGCGCTTCGCGGAGGCGTTCGAGCCGGACATCGCGTGCGCCCACGCGCTGGAGGCCGACGAGCTGATCACCGACGGGGTCGTGGTGGAGGGCTACCACCAGGCGTTCACCAAGCTGTCGGTCACCACGACCACCCGCGACGAGACGATCGACATGCTCTACGCGCATCGCGAAAGACTTTCACGTACCCCCGCCAATTGATCGTCGGGAATGTGAAAAGTCATATTTCCTCAAAATACACTGCCGCATGTAGTTGAATAAAGGAATTTATGGATCATTATTGACATTGGTCATCCGAGTGGGGTCAGAGACCGGAACTTTCCCGAATGGACGCGGCGAGGGGAAAGGGGCGACACGCAATGCGGCAACGTGCCATCCGAAACCTGGCCAATCTCGACACCGCACACGCGAGGATCACGCGCATCCTTGATGCCGCCACCGGAGGCAAGAACAACTTCCGGGCCGACCGTGAAGCGGTGAACCGGTACGACGTGGCCGCCGCGGTGACGACAGCCGCCGCACGGGCCGTCCAGGGCTATTTATGCCGGGCCGTGCGGCACCTGGCCGCGGAAGGCGTTGACCAGTTCATGATCGTGGGAAGTGGTGTCCCCAGCGGCCTGCCACCCGGCGGCCAGCTGCACGACATCGCCCGCGACACGCCCCGTACCTCTTGCGCGCGTGTCGTCTATATAGAGAGTGACCCGATGGTGCTGGCCAACGCGCAGGCCACCATCGAACCCATCACCGACCTGGTCCGCGTGGTCGAGGGCGACATCCGCCAGATCGACGAGATCCTCGACGACCGGGTCGTGCGGACGTTCGCCGACTGGAACAGGCCGATGGCCTGGGTGGTGGTGTCCACCCACAGCCTGAGCGACGACGAGCAGGCCCGCTACGTCGTCAAGCGCCTGCGCCAGTCCGTGCCCGAGAGGAGTTTCCTGGCGATCCTGCAGACGACGTTCGACGGCATACCGCCGGAGTTGCTGCCCGCCATCAACGACCTGCTGGCCATGACGCTGCCCGGGCACGCGGTGCGCTCCCGCGACCGGGTGGAGGCGTTGCTCGACGGACTGGATCTGCTGGAACCGGGGCTGGTGTGGGTCCCGGAGTGGCGGCCGGACGGCGACGACCCGCACTGTGCCGACCAGCCGGGGACGTCGGGCAACTACGGGGCGGTGGCCCGCCTGCCGTGATCCGGACCCGCCGCCCGCCCCCGGGCGGGCGGCGTCAGTCCCACCAGAACGACCAGGCGTGCCCGCCGATGATCTGCTCGGCGTAACCCCGCAGGTCGCCCGGTCCCTGTACGACGTTGTCCGGGCAGAACGCCCAGTGCTCGGCCGCGACGCGCAGCGCGTGCTCCGGCTCGACGGGCGGCGCGGCCACGCTCAGCTCCAGCGTGTTGAAGCCGACGCCCACCACCCGCGCCCCGAAGCGCTCCTCCCAGCTGCGTACCACCGCCGCCAGCGGCACCATCCACTCGTTGTGGTGCAGCGCGCCCTGCCAGCCCATCACGGCCAGCGCGTCGGCGCCCCGGGGGGCCGCCACCAGCCCCAGCGGCATCCCCCGCTCCGCCAGCACCCCGGCGTACCAGGCGGCGACCTCGGCAGGTTCGGCCACCGGCGTCCCCGGCGGGGCCAGGCCGGGACAGATCGCCCCGTAGGGGTCGAGCTCGTCCAGGGCGTCCTGGGCGGGCATCTGCGACACCCACTCCTGCCACACCTCGGTCATGAACCCCTCGGCGGTGAAATGGTCGATCTGCACCGGCTCGTCGGGCACCACCTGCCCCGCGGACCACGGCTGCGCGCTCTCGTCCAGCAGCACCGGCCACAGCCCGCTGCGCGCGTGCTCGGCGTGGAAGCTCCGCCAGTGCGCGCCGCTGACGGGCTCGTCGCTCATCCAGAACGCGGGCCGGGGCGACGGGCCCTGCCCGGTGTAGCCCGGGTCCGGCCAGACCACGCCGCCCTCGGGCACAGCGATCGCCAGGGCCCGTCCCCTGCCGCCGTCGGCGAACAGCGGGCACAGCTCCGGCGGCAGCTGATGATCGTTCATGCCCTACCGTTCCGATACCGAATCCTGTCTCGCAGATGGTAATGCCGAGGACATTTGTCCTGGGCGATCCCGGATGCATGAACCTTCCGGCTCCCCTCGGGCATCCGGGACCGTGGAGGCATGAGAACACTCGCGGCGCTGGCCGTCCTGCTCACCGCCTGCGCCACCACGACACCCACGGCCACCACGGCGACCACGACGACCACGCTGACCGGGCCGGCCGCCGCCGACCCCGCCGTCGTCAGGACGGACGCCGGCGCGGTGCGCGGCAGCGTGGCGGGCGGCCATCGCCTCTTCCAGGGCATCCGTTACGCGACCGCCGGCCGCTGGGAGCCGCCCGCGCCGCCGCCCGCGTGGCGGGGCGTCCTGGACGCGACCAGGCCCGGCGCCATGTGCCCGCAGGTCGGCTCGCCGTACGCGCCCGTCCGCAGCGAGAACGAGGACTGCCTGTTCCTGAACGTGACCACGCCCGCGAAGCCGGGGACCCGGCGGCCGGTCATGGTGTGGCTGCACGGCGACGGCGCGCTCGGCGCCGGGCACTACTCCGACGCGCGCCGGCTGGCCGCCCGGGGCGTGGTGGTGGTGACGATCAACTACCGGCTCGGCGTGTTCGGCGGCTTCGGGCACCCGGGGCTGCGCGACGGCGGCACGTACGGGCTCCAGGACCAGACGGAGGCGCTGCGCTGGGTGCGGCGCAACGCGGCGGCCTTCGGCGGCGACCCGGGCAACGTGACGGTGTTCGGCGTCTCCTACGGCGCCTCGGCCATCGGCGCGCTGCTCACCTCGCCGGCCGCCGGGGGCCTGTTCCATCGGGCGATCATGCAGAGCGGCGAGACGCTGATGGACATGCCCGCCGGCAGCATGGTGCCCGGCCTGGAGGCGCTGCCGTCGTTCATGTGGCGTTCCCGGGCCGAGGTGTCGGCCCTGGGCCGGGCGTACGCCGGGCAGCTCGGCTGCGCGGACCTGGCGTGCCTGCGCGCCCTCCCGGTCGAGAAGATCCTGGAGGTGCCGCAGATCATGAACGCGTTCCAGACCTACGCGTACGGCAACCGCGTGCTGCCGGAGTCTCCCGCCGAGGCGCTGCGGAAGGGGCGTTTCCACCGGGTGCCGGTGCTCGCCGGGGCGACACGGGATGAACATCGCCTCTTTGTCGCGATGAATTACGACATTCAGGGTAAAACGCCGAATTATCCCAAACTTGTACGAGAAGCGTTCGGCAGGAAGGCCCCCGACATTCTTCGTAAGTACCCGATAAATCGGTATAAGTCTCCCAGTATTGCGTGGGCCACCGTCCTCACCGACCGCATGTGGGCCCGCGCCACCCACGAGCAGAACACACTCCTGGCCCAGCACGTCCCCGTGTACGGCTACGAGTTCGCCGACCGGGACGCGCCGATGTTCCTGCCGCTGGAGACCGGGTTCGACTGGGGCGCCTACCACGCCGGCGATCTGCCGTACCTCTTCGAGGAGAAGGACACCCCGCTCGCGCCCGCCCAGCGCGCGCTGTCGGACCGGATGATCGGCTACTGGGCGAACTTCGCTCGCGCCGGCGACCCCAACGGGAAGGGCCTGCCCGGCTGGCCACGCGCCGGCTCCGGCACCCTGGCGCTGGAACCGGGCAAGATCCGCGTCATCGACTACGCTGCCAGGCACCGGCTCGGTTTCTGGAAGTAGGGCCCCGTTGATCAAGCTCCTGATCGCCGAGGACCAGGGCATGATGCGCGACGCGCTGGCCCTGCTCCTCGGGCTGGAGGACGACCTGGAGATCGTCGCCCAGGTGTCGTCCGGCGACGCGATCATGGCAGCCGTCGCCGCCCACCGGCCCGACGTGGCGCTGCTCGACATCGAGCTGCCCGGCCGCTCCGGCCTCGACGTGCTGCCGGAGCTGCGCGCGGCGCTGCCAGGGTGCGCGGTGCTGATCCTCACCACGTTCGCCAGGCCCGGCTACCTGCGCCGGGCCATGGAGGCGGGGGCCGCCGGGTTCATGGTCAAGGACGGGCCCGTCGAGGAGCTGGCCGCCGCCGTCCGCCGGGTCGTGGCGGGGGAGCGGATCGTCGACCCGGCGCTGGCCGCCGCCGCGCTGCGCGCCGGGCCGAGCCCGCTCACCGACCGCGAGCGCGACGTGCTCGCCGCCGCCCTCGACGGCGCCACGATCGCCGACCTGGCCGCCCGGCTGCACCTGTCGGAGAGCACGGTGCGCAACCACCTGTCGTCGGCCATCGGCAAGACCCACACCCGCAACCGCATCGAGGCCGCCCGGCTGGCGCGGCACAACGGGTGGCTGTGACCCCCGCGCCGCGATCCGGTGCGCCAAGCCCGGCCGGCGCCGTCCTCGGTCAGCCGAGCGCCATGTCGAAGAAGCGCCGCTCCAGCTCGACGGCGCGGCCGAACACCTCCAGCACCCGCCGCCTGCCCGCCTCGCCGAGCTCCGGGCCGAGCCGGTCCAGCTCGCCGCGCAGGAAGGCGACCCACGCGCGGAACTCGGGACCCTCGTGCAGCTCGATCCACTCCCGGTGCACGAAGCCCTCCGGCAGCGGCTCGACGGCCCTGGACGCCCAGCCCAGGTAGGCCCACTCGGCCACGCACAGCACGGCCGCGATCAGGGAGTAGTCCTGCGAGGCGCGCACCTCGTCCATGAGCTGCCTGAACTCCGCCGTCACCGGCTCCGTCGCCGCCTCGGTGCTGCCACCGAGCGCCGCCAGCGCCCGGTGGAAGTACGTCTTCTCCTCCGTCGTCGCCACCTGCCCGAGGAACCGCCCGTACGGGACGCGCGCCTCGAAGGTGTCGGCACTGGCCACGGCCGCCCCGAGGAGCGCGGTGAAGGAGTCGACGAACTGGAAGTCCTGCTCCAGGTAGCGCCGCATGTCGGCCTCGCCCGTCGTGATCGCCGTGGCGAACGGGTGCGTCACCACCGCCGTCCACTCGGCCTCGCACTGCTCGCGCAACCATGCGCTGAAGGTCTCGGTCACGTACCCGACTCTAGGCCGTACACCGGATATCACGGCTGTCAGTGACTCGTCCGGTGCGGGCGAACGTCCCGCCTGATCCAGGCTCTCGGCGCGGGGGAGCGGCCGCGCCGGGAGCGTCAGGAGCCTCAGTAGCCGCCGTACGGCTGGCTGGGAGCCTTGGTGGGTGTCTTGGTGGGTGCCTTGGTGGGCTGTGCGGGGGGGGGGGGGGGGCGGGAGCCCGCGGGCCGGATCACGCCGAGCAGGCCGTGCGTGCCGCCCTCCAGGCCCGCGGAGAACCACAGCGCGTTCTCGCCGCCGTTGGCCGCCGTGCCCGGCTCCAGGTCCCACAGGCCCGGCAGCTTGATGGCGCGGCCGTCGGCGGTGCGCAGCGCGCCGAGGTGCCGGCTGTTGCGGTAGGCGTGGATGGTGCCGTCGCCGAAGTTGCCGACCAGCAGCGCGCCCGCGTACTGGCCGAGGCCGCGCGGCGCCTTCGTGATCGCCCACGGCGCGTTCAGGCCGACCCGCGCGATGCGCCCGGTCAGCCGGCCGTCGAGGTCGAAGCGGCTGACGAAGCCCTTGCGCGCCCCGGCGACCGACTTGCCGGTCCGCGGGTCGCGCAGCGCGTACGCCACCCACACGTTGCCGTTGACCACGGCGACGTTGAACGGCGAGTAGTTGTCGGGGATCGCCCGGTCGCTGAACTGCGAGCGGGACAGCCGGACGCGCCGGAAGTCCTCGTCGAAGGCGTGGATCCGGCCGCCCGCGAAGTCGGCCGCCAGCAGGAAGTCGCCGTCGTCGGTCCCGGCCAGCGCCAGGCCCTTGTAGTCGGCGCCGCGCGTGAACGCCCCGATGATCGCGTTCTTCGGGTCGGCCTCGGCGTTCCAGCCGCTGATCGCGCCGCTCGGGCTGGAGAAGATGAACGTGGCGGGCTTGCCCTTGACGGTGAAGCCGTCGCCGGAGTTGAACACCTGGCCGGTCGGGGCGCCGCCCGGCACGACCACCTCCGTCGCCTCCTTCTTGCCCTGGCCGGAGTAGACGGTGGCGCTGCCGGTCCCGGTGTTGGAGACCCACAGCGTCTTGCCCATGGCCAGCCCCCAGGGGTTGACCAGCTTGGCATCGGTGAGCGCCGCCTTGCCCTTGACGTCGGACACCAGGTTGACGACGTCGAAGCGGGTCCTGTGGCTGGTGGCCTGTGCGGGGGTGTTGAGAGTGCTGCCCATGACGACCGCGACAGCGCCCAGGGCGATGATGCGTGACCGCATCCGTACCTCCTTGTTAGCGCTTGTGACGCGAGATACGCGAGAGCCGCCTCCCGGGTTCAGTAGGGTCCCCTGGACGCGTTTCGTGGCCGTGTACGGGGGAGTGAAGACGCATGGACGTGCTGGGCATCGACATCGGCGGATCCGGGATCAAGGGCGCCCCCGTGGACCTGCGGGCCGGCGAGCTCACCGCGGAGCGGCTGCGGATCCCGACGCCGCGGCCCGCCGAGCCCGCCGCCGTCGCCGCGGAGGTCAGGCGGATCGTCGAGCATTTCGCCTGGACGGGACCGGTCGGCGTGACCGTGCCCGGGGTGGTGAACGGCGGCGTGATGCGGGACGCGGTCAACCTGCACGAGGCATGGGCCGGGACGGACGCCGCCGGGCTGTTCGGCGGAGCGGTCGTGGTCAACGACGCCGACGCGGCCGGGATGGCGGAGATGACGTACGGCAAGGGGCGCGGGGAGGGCGGGACCGTGCTCATGCTGACGTTCGGCACCGGGATCGGCAGCGCCCTGTTCACCGACGGCGTACTCGTGCCCAACACCGAGCTGGGGCACCTGCGGCTGCCCGGCCACGACTCCGCCAAGGACGCCGAACACTGGGCCTCCGACCGGGCCCGCGAGGAGCACGACCTCGGCTGGCAGGAGTGGGCCGGACGGGTGCAGGAATACCTGGAACACGTCACGATGCTGCTGTCTCCCTCGCTGATCATCATCGGCGGCGGCGTCAGCAAGAAGGCCGACAAGTTCCTGCCGTACATCCAGGTGGACGCGCCCGTCATCCCCGCCGCGCTGCGCAACGAGGCGGGCATCATCGGCGCCGCCGCCACCGCCGGTAACCGGCGCGGCACACCGCTGCCGTAAACGTGATCAAACAGAGGCAACCAGGAGACGCTGCGGGGAGTCTCATAGACGTGACCGTGGCCCGCCACGACTCAACTCTGGGGAGAGTGGGCCGGTCGTGGGGGGCCACGGTCACACAGGCCGATATTGGGATGCGCGAGGACGCGCCGTGGGGCACGATGGGCCGTTGGCTCCCGGCGAGCGGGGCTTGAATATCCTTGAAGCAGTATGGGAACTCCTGCGTTGTCCTCTCCATTCACCGAGCTCCAGTCCCGCCTGCCCGGTCTGATGCCGCGCGACCAGCGGCGGTTGCGGCGCAGGCTCGACGGCGTGCGCCGGGTGCGCTCGCGCGAGGCCCGCGAGAAGATCGCCGCGGAGATCCTCGCCGACGTCGAACGCGCCGAGCAGCGGCTCGAACGGCGCCGCGAGGCCCTGCCCGCGGTGACGTATCCGGAAAACCTGCCGGTTTCGCAGCGCAAGGACGACATCCTGGCCGCGATCCGCGACCACCAGGTCGTGATCATCGCCGGTGAGACCGGGTCCGGCAAGACCACCCAGATCCCCAAGATCTGCCTGGAGCTCGGCCGGGGCGTGCGCGGCCTGATCGGCCACACCCAGCCGCGCCGCATCGCCGCCCGCACCGTGGCCGAGCGCATCGCCGAGGAGCTCGGCACCGAGCTGGGCCAGGCCGTCGGCTACAAGGTCCGCTTCACCGACCAGGGCGGCGACCGCACCCTGGTCAAGCTGATGACCGACGGTATCCTGCTCGCCGAGCTGCAGCACGACCGGCTGCTGGAGCAGTACGACACACTGATCATCGACGAGGCGCACGAGCGCAGCCTCAACATCGACTTCATCCTCGGCTACCTGAAACAGCTCCTGCCGCAGCGGCCCGATCTCAAGGTCGTCATCACCAGCGCCACCATCGACCCCGAGCGGTTCTCCCGGCACTTCGACGACGCCCCGATCATCGAGGTCTCCGGCCGGACCTACCCCGTCGAGGTGCGCTACCGGCCGCTCGACGACGAGGACGACCAGACGCAGGGCATCGTGCACGCCTGCCGCGAGCTGATCGGCGAGGGGCCGGGCGACATCCTGGTCTTCCTGAGCGGCGAACGGGAGATCCGCGACGCCGCCGACGCGCTCACCAAGGCCGAGTTCCGCAACACCGAGATCCTGCCGCTCTACGCCAGGCTGAGCGCCGCCGAGCAGCACCGCGTCTTCCAGCGCCACACCGGGCGCCGCATCGTGCTGGCCACCAACGTGGCCGAGACGTCGCTGACCGTCCCGGGCATCAAGTACGTCGTCGACCCCGGCTACGCCCGCGTCTCCCGCTACAGCCACCGCACCAAGGTGCAGCGCCTGCCTATCGAGGCCATCTCGCAGGCCAGCGCCAACCAGCGCAAGGGCCGCTCCGGCCGCACCTCCGACGGCATCGCGATCCGGCTGTACGAGGAGGAGGACTTCCTGGCGCGGCCGGAGTTCACCGACCCGGAGATCCTGCGCACCAACCTGGCCTCGGTCATCCTGCAGATGACCTCGATCGGGCTGGGCGACATCGAGGCGTTCCCGTTCGTCGAGCCGCCGGACCGCCGCCAGGTCAAGGACGGCGTCAGCCTGCTGCACGAGCTGGGCGCGTTCGACACCCACGGCAAGCTCACGCCGATCGGCCGCAAGCTGGCCGCGCTGCCCGTCGACCCGCGCCTGGGCCGGATGGTGCTGGAGGCCGAGCACAACGGCTGCCTGCGCGAGGTCATGGTGATCGCCGCCGCCCTGTCGATCCAGGACCCGCGCGAGCGCCCCTCCGACAAGCAGCAGCAGGCCGACGAGAAGCACCGGCGCTTCGCCGACCCCGAGTCCGACTTCCTGTCCTACGTCAACCTGTGGAACTACCTGCGCGACAAGCAGAAGGAGCTGTCGTCCAGCGCGTTCCGCCGGCTGTGCAAGGCCGAGTTCCTCAACTACCTGCGTGTGCGCGAGTGGCAGGACATCTACAGCCAGATCCGCCAGTCGCTCGGCGTCCAGCCGGGCAGCGACACGGCCGACCCCCGGCAGGTGCACGCCTCGTTGCTGGTCGGGCTGCTGTCGCACATCGGCGTCAAGGACGTGATGGACAAGCGCGGCGCCGACGGCCGCCGGCCCATCCAGGAATACCTCGGCGCCCGCAACGCCCGCTTCGCCATCTTCCCCGGCTCCGCGCTGGCCAAGAAGCAGCCGCAGTGGGTGATGTCGGCCGAGCTGGTGGAGACGTCCCGGCTGTGGGCGCGGGTCAACGCCAAGATCGAGCCCGACTGGGTCGAGCCGCTCGCCCAGCACCTGGTCAAACGCACCTACTCCGAGCCGCACTGGGAGAAGAACCAGGGCGCGGTGATCGCGCTGGAGAAGGTCACGCTCTACGGGGTGCCGCTCGTGGTCGGCCGGAAGGTCAACTACGGCCGGATCGACCCCGACCTGTCGCGCGAGCTGTTCATCAGGCACGCCCTGGTCGAGGGCGACTGGGACAGCCACCACGGCTTCCTCAAGGCCAACCGCAAGCTGCTCGAAGAGGTCGAGGAGCTGGAGAACCGGGCCCGCCGCCGCGACATCATGGTCGACGACGAGGCGCTGTTCGACTTCTACGACCAGCGGGTGCCCGCCGACGTCGTCTCGGCCCGGCACTTCGACTCGTGGTGGAAGAAGGCGCGTGACGAGCAGCCGGAGCTGCTCACGTTCTCGCCCGACATGCTGGTCAACGAGGGCGCCGACGTCAGCGCCCGCGACTACCCCGACACCTGGCGGCAGCTCGGCCAGCGGATGAAGCTCACCTACCAGTTCGAGCCGGGCGCCGACGCCGACGGCGTCACCGTGCACGTGCCGCTTCAGGTGCTCAACCAGGTCAACTCCGACGGGTTCGACTGGCAGATCCCCGGCCTGCGCGAGGAGCTCATCACCGCGCTCATCCGGTCGCTGCCCAAGCACCTGCGCCGCAACTTCGTGCCCGCCCCCAACTACGCCAAGCAGGTGCTGGCGGCCGTCAAGCAGGGCGGCGAGCCCCTGCTGGAGGCGGTCGAGCGTGAGCTGCTGCGGCTGACCGGCGTCCGCGTGCCACACGACGCCTGGCAGCTCGACCAGGTCCCCGACCACCTGCGGATCACCTACCGGGTGATCGACGAGCGCAAGCGCACGATCGCCGAGGACAAGGACCTCGACGCGCTCAAACGGCGTCTGGCGCCGCGCCTGCGCAAGTCCCTCTCGCAGGCGGGCGACGACCTGGAGCGCACGGGGCTGACCACGTGGAGCTTCGGCACCCTGCCCAAGGTGTTCGAGCAGGGCCGCATGAAGGGCTACCCGGCACTGGTCGACGCCGGCGACTCGGTCTCCATCAAGATCTTCGAGACGCAGGCGGAGCAGCGCCGCTCCCACTGGACCGGCACCCGCCGCCTGCTCCTGCTCAACGTCACCAACCCGGCCAGATCGCTGCTCGGCGGGCTGTCCAACCAGGCCAAGCTGGCGCTGTCACGCAGCCCGCACGGCGGCGCGGTGGCGCTGTTCGACGACGTGGTCAACGCCGCCGTCGACAAGCTGACGCTCGACGTCGGCGGCCCCGCCTGGGACCCTGTCGCCTTCGACCGCCTCTACCAGCACGTCCGGGCCCACCTGTGGGACACCTCGGCCGACGTGCTGTCGCGGGTGGAGCAGATCCTCAGCGTCTGGCACGCGATCGGCGCCCGCCTCGACGGCCTGCGCGCCGGCGCGTCCACCCAGGACGTACGCGACCAGCTCGGCAGGCTCGTCTACCCGGGCTTCGTCACGGCCACCGGCCACCGCCGCCTCCCCGACATCCTGCGCTACCTGCGCGCCGTCGAACGCCGTCTCACCAAGCTCCCGGAGGAGCCGTGGCGCGACGAGGAGTGGATGGACCGGGTGCACCGGGTGGAGGACGACTACCAGGACCTCCTCGACCGCCTGCATCCCGCGAGGCGCTCGGACCCGGACGTGCTGGAGATCCGGTGGATGATCGAGGAGCTGCGCGTCAGCTTCTTCGCCCAGACGCTGGGCACGCCGACGCCGGTGTCGGAGAAGCGCATCGCCAAGGCGATGGAGAAGCTCAGCCCTTGAAGATCGACGTGTCCAGCTCGAACCCGACCGGCTCCGGCAGCGTGATCGGGGAGCCGATGGTGACCCGGGTCATCGCGGTGTAGGCGCCCTTGGCGGGCTTGCTGAACACCGTCACGGAGGGCTCGTCGCCGATCGGGGCGATGAGCAGGTAGAGGGGCACCGTGCCCTTGGCGTAGATCCGGGGCTTCTCGTCGCGGTCGGTGTGGGCGCTGCCCGGGGAGACGACCTCGGCCGCCAGCAGGATTCCGGAGGACAGCAGTTCGAGGTGGCCCCAGCGGGGACAGTCGGGCGGCGAGAGCACGTAATCGGGCTGGCAGGAGTCGCGCGGGCCCTCGATGCAGACGTTGACGCCACCGGCGGCGCCTTTCCAGCCGCGCTCTCTTCTGAGGGGGAGCAACGCGTCGTGCAGGTCGCTCGCCATCCAGCTGTGCTCGGGGGTGCCGAGTGGGCTCAAGATTATCTTCCCTTCGATGACCTCTGCCCGGAGGCCGGGCATGGGGGGTAGGGCGTCGAAGATCTCTCTGACGACATGAGGTGCGGTGTCGCTCACGGCGGGCTCCGGCTTGCTGATCGTCATGGTCGCCATGAACATGTCCCTTCGTGTTCGAACAAGCACGCTAAGTATCTCACGCCGGCAGGCTCGACACGTCCCGGTCGTGGAAGCGGTGGGCCGCGACGGCCTCGGCGAAGGGCCGGGCGATGTCGTCGCCGACGACGACGCCCTGGGTGCCCGGGAGGTGGGCGGACTCCAGGAGCTGGGCGCCGGAGCCGACCGCGCCGATGGGCTTGCCGTGCTTGTACGCCTCCATGATCCAGAACTGGGCGCGGCCCATCGCCGCCAGGGCCTGGCCGTCGGCGGCCACCACCGCGTCGTACAGGACCGAGTTGGCCGCGCTGAGCTGCCGGTCCACCGCGATGCCGGCGATCGAGCCCTCGTGCGGGGCGATGATCTCGCAGATCGCGCCCTGGCCCTCCAGGGCGTGCTTGAGCGCGGTGACGGCGGCCGCGTCGGTGCCGTCGGCCATGAGGACGGCGATCCTACGGGTGGCGACGCCGCCCGGCTGGTTCGTCATGCTGAGCGCCGGCGAGGCGGCGGAGTGCACCGGCCCGCCCTGCGGCACGGGCAGGCCGAGGCCGTGGGCGACCTGCTCGGCCAGGTCGGGGTGCACCGGGGCGAGGAGCTTGAGCACGCCTTCCTTGATGTGCTTGCGCTCCACGTGCCCCAGCTCGAACAGGAACGCCGAGACGATGTGCCGCTTCTCCCACTCCGTCATGCTGTTCCAGAAGAGTGTGGCCTGGCTGTAGTGGTCGTCGAAGCTGGGGCTGCGCTTGCGGATCTTGGTGCCTTCCACCTTCTCCTGGTAGTGCTTGTAGCCGTCGGAGGCGGCGGGGCAGCCGCCGCTGATGGAGTTGACGGCGTAGCTGGTGCGCGACTCGTGGATGAGGTGCTGGTGGAAGCCGTCGCGCTGGTCGTTGCGCACGTCGCTGATCGGCCGGTTGACGGGGATCTGGGGGAAGTTCGGCCCGCCCAGCCGCAGCAGCTGGGTGTCCAGGTAGGAGAAGAGCCTGCCCTGCAGCAGCGGGTCGTTGGTGAAGTCGATGCCGGGCACCACGTTGCCGAGGTGGAAGGCCACCTGCTCGGTCTCGGCGAAGAAGTTCTGCGGGTTGCGGTTGAGCACCATCTTGCCGATGGGCCGCAGCGGCACCTGCTCCTCGGGAATGATCTTCGTGGCGTCGAGCAGGTCGAAGTCGAAGTCGTGCTCGGCCGACTCGGGCACGAGCTGCACGCACAGCTCGTACTCGGGGAAGGCGCCCCGCTCGATCGCCTCCCACAGGTCGCGCCGGTTGAAGTCGGGGTCGTTGCCCTGGATGCGCAGCACCTCGTC
This sequence comes from Nonomuraea sp. SBT364, assembly GCF_001083785.1. GTDB lineage: Bacteria > Actinomycetota > Actinomycetes > Streptosporangiales > Streptosporangiaceae > Nonomuraea. Next base: position 20,338 of record NZ_LAVL01000080.1, on the reverse strand, counting down.
CCACACCAGCGAGTGGGTGCCGAGCACGGGCCGCCAGTGGAACTTCACGAACGTCGCCCGCCCCACGGCGCTGACGAACCGGAACGTGTGCACCCCGAAGCCCTGCATCATCCGGTAGGAGCGCGGGATGGCCCGGTCCGACATCAGCCACATGACCATGTGCATCGTCTCGGGCTGCATCTGGACGAAGTCCCAGAACGTGTCGTGCGCCGACTGCGCCTGCGGGATCTCGTTGTGCGGCTCGGGCTTGACGGCGTGCACGAAGTCGGGGAACTTGACGCCGTCCTGGATGAAGAAGACGGGGAAGTTGTTGCCGACCAGGTCGAAGTTGCCCTGCGTGGTGTAGAACTTCGTGGCGAACCCGCGCACGTCACGTACCGTGTCTGCCGACCCGCGCGATCCCGCCACGGTCGAGAAGCGCACGAACACCGGCGTCCGCACCTGCGTGTCGGCCAGGAACTCGGCGCACGTCAGGTCCCCCATCGGTTCGTAGGCCTGGAAATAGCCGTACGCGCCCGCTCCCCGGGCGTGCACCACCCGTTCCGGGATGCGCTCGTGGTCGAAGCGGGTGATCTTCTCGCGGAAGTGGAAGTCCTCCATCAAGGTGGGACCCCGGGTGCCGGCCTTCAGCGAGTTGTCGGTGTCGTCGACCGGGCAGCCCTGGTCCGTGGTCATGGGCAGGTCGTCCAACGGCACCCGGTGGCTGCGGAGCTGGGCGTCCTTGGCGTCGGTCTCAGGCTTCATGCGGTTCCCCCTGGCTGTCGAACCACACCTACCCCGGCCACCTCCGAGGCCACTCCGGCGGATCCGTACAGTGGAGGGAAAATTCCAGATAACGGATGGGTTTTGATGATCAAGGCAGTGGTGCTGGACGTCGGTGAGACGCTCATCGACGAGACGCGCATCTGGTCACGCTGGGCCGACCGGCTCGGGGTGCCCAGGTTCGTGCTGATGGGCGCGCTCGGCGGGATGGCCGCGCTCGACCGGTCCCACAGCGAGGCGTTCGAGCTCGTACGGCCCGGCTTCGACGTGGCGGCCGAGACGGCGGCGTGGGAACGGGACGAGCCCGGCAGCCTGCGCAACCATTTCGACGCCGAGGACCTCTATCCGGACGTGCGGGAGGCGCTCGCCGCGCTACGGGCGGCCGGCTACCAGGTGATCGTCGCCGGCAACCAGCCGGAGCGGGCTCATGGCGCGCTGGTGGCGATGGAGCTGCCGGTCGACTCGGTGCACACCTCCGACGGGTGGGGAGTGGCCAAACCGGCGCCGGAGTTCTTCGCCAAGGTCGCGGCGGTCGCCGGCCGGGAGCCGGCGGAGATCCTCTACGTGGGGGACCGGCTGGACAACGACGTGCTGCCCGCCTCGGCGGCGGGGATGCGCACGGCGCTGCTGCGCCGGGGGCCGTGGGGCTACCTGCACGCCGAGCGGGCACAGGCCGCCCAGGCCGCCGACGTGATCGTCGACGACCTGCACGCCCTGCTCCCCGCGCTGCGCGCCATGGCCTGACGGCCGGGCGTCACTCGTCGTCGCGCTCGATGTGCACGGCGCGTTCCTCGGCCGACAGGTCACCGCCGTCCTCGCCCCAGTCGGAGCCGATCTCGCGGTCTTCCGCGTCGGCTTCCAGGCCCTCGTCCGGCTGAGTGAGCCGGTGCTCGGGCCGGGGCGCGTGCCGTAGCCTGTCGGGCATCTCGCGTCTGAGACGTTCGTCGAGCGAGTCGCGATGCCGGGGATCGTCCTCGGTGATGTCGTGGTTGAGACCCTGGTCGTCGGTCCATTCCTCGACCGTGATCCCCTGCTCGTCGCTGTAGCCGTGTCGGTCCGGAGGCTGTTCGGTCATACGCGTCCCCTACCCCGTGGACGGGCCGGAATCCTAAGTTCCGGACTGCCGGAGCGCGTCGCGCAATTCCTGCTTGTCCATCTGCGACCGGCCGGGGATGTCGGCCCGCTGCGCCTGCTCGTACAGCTCGGCCTTGGTCTCGCCGGGGACGGTCAGCGCGCGCAGCTCCTCGTCGCGGCGCTGCTGGAATTCCTTGCCGAGCTCCTGCAGCCGCTTGGCGTCCGCCGACTCGGCCAGCTGGGGGAGAAGGTCGCTCTCTTCTTCCTGTACGTGGTGGGTGACGGCGTCGGCGAGCTGCTGGAGGGTCTGGCGGAACTCGGCGGTGCCGGGTTCGGCGCGCACCAGGGCGTCGAGCAGGACCTCGGCCTCCTTGTGCTCCTCCACGCCGTGGTGGGCGTCGAGGTGGGGGTAGACCCGGTCCTCCTCGGCCCGGGAGTGGGCGGTGAGCAGGGCGTGCAGCTCGGCCACGGTGGCCGCCAGGTCGCCGCGGCCGCTCTTGAGCCGCTCGAAGAGCGCTTCGACTTCGCGATGGTCATGGGTGATGAGGGAGATGACGTCGGTTGCCATGACGACCGGGACTACCCCGCCCACGGCACTCCAATCACCTGCGGCCCCAGCTGTCAGGCATTCTCCAGAGCGGGGCGCAGCGGGGCGCCCGGCGTCTCCAGCGGGCGCTGGGCGAGGGCCGGGGCCCGCTCGGGGCGCCGGGCGAGCCTCGTCAGCACCGCCGCGGCCGCCAGGGTCGCCACCACGCAGGCCACGCCGCCGGCTTCCAGGGCGACGCGGGGGCCCAGGGTGTCGCTCAGCAGGCCGAGCACCGGCCCGCCGATCGCGCCCGAGGCCGCGCCGACCATGCCGACTGCCGCGATGACGCGGCCGCGCATCGCGTCCGGGCTGTCGAGCTGGGCCCGTGCCGAGACGGTGGTGTCCACCAGGATGGCCCCGGCCGCGATCGGCAGCATGGCCGCCGCGAACGCCGGCAGCGTCGGCAGCAGCCCGCTCAGCGCCTGCAGGACGCTGATGGCGAACGCGGAGACGAGCAGCAGCCGCATCGTCAGCCGCGGCCGGGAGGCGGTGATGATGCCGCCCACCACGGTGCCGACGGCGAACACGGTGGACAGCAGGCCGTAGCCGCCCGCGCCGCCCTGCAGCGGGCCCGCGCTCATGGCGGCCATGGTGACCTGGTAGTTGCGGCCCAGGCTGCCCAGCACCAGCGACAGCGCGAGCATCACCAGCAGCCACGGCGTGCGCAGGACGTACTTCAGCCCGGCGGCGATCGCGCCGGGCTCGCGCTCGGCGCCCTCCAGCTCGTGGAACTCCGACGGGCGCATGGCGGCGACCGCCGCGATCACCGCGAAGAACGTGAAGGCGTTGGCCACGAACAGCCCGCCCTGGCCGGTGATCGGCAGCAGCACGCCCGCCACGGACATGCCAAGGATGCGCCCGGCGGAGTTGATGACGGAGCCGAGCGCCATCGCGTTCGGCAGGTCCTCGCGCGGCACCACCTCGGCCCCGAAGCGGCCCAGCGCCGGTCCGCCGAGGGCCGAGACGACGCCGCCGGCCAGCGCCACCGCGTAGATGGGCAGCACGGAGTCCACGCCCGTCAGCGCGAGCACGGCGAGCACGGCGGCCAGGGCGGCCTGGGCGAGCTGCGCCGCGATCACCACCGGGCGGCTCGGCAGCCGGTCGGCCAGCGCCCCGCCCCACATGCCCAGCAGCAGGGTCGGCAGGGCCTGCATCACCAGGCTGAGTCCCACGCTGGTCGCCGAGCCCGTCATGGACAGCACGAGCCAGTTGACGCCCAGCACCTGCATCCAGGTGCCGGTGATGGAGACGAGGTCCGCGCCCGCCCACAGCCGGTAGTTGTGATGACGCAGCGCGCGGAACGTGGAGGAAGTGAGAGACAAAACTTTTCCTGTGCTTGACGGTGGCGACAGGTGGTGAACACGCTCCTCCCGGAGCCGGATTTCCGGTATGTCCGAAAAGTGAGCTAAGTCACGTTTAAAACGCCCGCAGGTCGGCCAGCGCCTCCAGGCCCGCCACGTCCAGGATCTCCAGCCCTCCGGCACACCGCCGGACCAACCGGCGTCGCCGCAGGTCGCGCAGGGCCTTCCCGGTGATCTCCGGATCGGTCCCGGCCAGCGACGCGAGCTCCGCCCGGGTCAGCGGCACGCCGACGTCCAGGCCCCCGGGCCCCGGCCTGCCGTGCCGCCCGGCCAGCGACAGCAGCAGCCGCGCCAGGCAGGCCGGCGTGTCGTAGCCGGCCAGGTCGAGCCTGCTCTGCTCCGCCCAGCGCAGCCGGTCCACGATGAAGCGGCTCATGGCCAGTCCCGCCGGCGCGCAACCCCGTACGAAATCCAGGAACGCCGGGCCGCTGACGACCGAGGCGCGGACGGCGCCGCAGGCGGTCACGGTGGCGGCGTGCAGGCTGTGGGTGAGCGGGACCATGTCGCCCACCACGTCGCCGGCCACCCGGACGGCCAGCAGCGACTCGTGGCCGCCGTCGGGGGCGGACACCTTGGCGAGACCCTCCAGCAGCACGAAGATCGGCTTGCTGGCCTCGCCCTGGCGCATCAGCACCCGTCCGGCCCCGAACCGGGCCTCGGTCCCGAGAGCGAGCAGCCGCTCGCGCACGGGGTGCGGCAGATAGTGGAGGAAGGTGCCCTCGGGAAAGCTGTGCAGACCGGTCATGTCCCCCTCCGGCATCCCTCGCCTCATGGCGAATATGGCACCGGAACGGTGGTCAGACCAGTTCGAGTGGCCTATCCCTGTTCGCCAGAGCCGCGTAGTGGCCACCGGCGGCCATCAGGGTGTCGTGCGTGCCGCGCTCGACCACCCGGCCGCCGTCCAGCACGATGATCTCCCCGGCGTCGCGGATCGTGGACAGGCGGTGCGCGATCGTGATCGTGGTGCGGCCCCTGGCCAGCGCGTCGAGGGCTTCCTGGACGGCGCGTTCGGTCTGGGTGTCGAGGGCGCTGGTGGCCTCGTCCAGGATCAGCACCGGCGGGTCGCGCAGCAGCGTGCGGGCGATGGCCAGCCGCTGTTTCTCGCCGCCCGAGAAGCGGTGGCCGCGCTCGCCCACCAGCGTGTCGTAGCCGTCGGGCAGCGCGGCGATGTGGTCGTGGATGCGGGCGGCCCGCGCCGCCGCCTCCACCTGCTCGTCGGTGGCGGCAGGGTCGCCGAAGCGCAGGTTGTCGGCGATCGAGGCGTGGAACAGGTAGGTCTCCTGCGACACCACGCCGACCGTCTCGGCCAGCGACTCGAAGGTCAGCTCGCGCACGTCCACGCCGTCGATCGTCACCCGGCCCTCGCTCACGTCGTACAGGCGCGGCGGCAGGTAGCCGAGCGTGGTCTTGCCGGAGCCCGTCTCGCCCACCACGGCCAGGCTGCCGCCCGCCGGGACGGTGAGGTCGATCCCGCTGAGCGTGGGCGTGTCGCCGTAGGAGAAGCCGACACCCTCGAAACGGACCTCGCCGCGCACGTCGCGCAGCGTACGGGTGCCGGGGGTGATGTCGACGGGCAGGTCCAGGTATTCGAAGATGCGCCCGAACAGCGCCAGCGAGCTCTGCACCTCCACGCCCAGCCGCAGCAGCGACACCGTCGGCCTGAACAGCGTGGCCTGCAGCGTGGTGAAGGCCACCAGGGTGCCGACCGAGATCGCGCCGGTGTGGCCGACGGCCCAGTAGACGGCCGCGGGCATCGCGGCCATGATCACCTGGATGGACGACTGCCGCCACCGCCCGGCCATGCTCGCCCGCACGCCCAGCGCGGCGAGCTCGTCGGAGGAGCGGGTGAAACGCCCGGTCAGGTCCTGGGAGCGGCCCATCGTCCGGCCGAGCAGGATTCCGCTGATCGACAGCGACTCCTGCACCATGGCGGAGATCACCGCCAGCTTGCGCTGCCGCTCGGCGGTGATGCGCTTGCGCTCGCGGCCGACCTTGCGGCTGATCCACACGAACACCGGCAGCAGCAGGAGTGAGACCACCGTCAGCCGCCAGTCGAGCGCGAGCATCGCGACGACCGTGGCGATCACCGTGGTCAGGTTGGAGACGAGCGAGGTGGCGGTCGAGGTGACCACCGACTGCATGCCGCCGATGTCGTTGGCGATGCGCGACTGGATCTCGCCGGTCCTGGTGCGCGTGAAGAACGCCAGGGACATCCGCTGCAGATGGCCGTAGACGGCGGTGCGCAGGTCGTGCATGACGTGCTGGCCCACCGTGGTGGACACCAGCGTCTGCACCACGTCGAACACGCTGGTGGTGACGGCCACGGCGATCATGCCCAGCGCCAGCAGCGTGAGCAGGCCGGTGTCGCGGGACGGGATCGCCACGTCCAGCACCTCGCGCAGCAGGAACGGCGAGGCGAGCGAGACCAGGGAGGCCAGCAGGATGAGCCCGCCGACCAGGGCCAGGCGGCCGCGGTAGGGGCGGAACAGGGTGATGATGCGCCTCAGGGGCGCGCGTGGTTCATCGGCCAAATCGGATCCTCATTTCTGATGTTGTCTCAAACAGAGGTTACCTCAGTAAACTGTCGGTATGGAGGACATGGAGCTCGCCGAACTGTTCCACCTGGTCGGGCGGCGGTTGCGGCACCGCTACGCGCACCGGCTGGAGCCGCACGGGCTCAACCCGGGACAGGCGCGGGCGCTGCGGGCGCTCGCCGACGCGGGGGAGCCGCTCCGGATGGTCCAGCTCGCCGAGGCGCTGCGCATCGTGCCGCGCTCGGTCACGCCCGTCGCCGACGCGCTGGAGGAGGCCGGGCTGGTGCGCCGGGAGGTCGATCCGGCCAACCGGCGCTCGACCCTGGTCATGCTCACCGACGCCGGCCACGCCGCCGTCGAGCGCGCCCGCGAGGCGCGCCGCCAGGCGGGGCAGGAGCTGTTCGCCGTCCTGTCCGACGACGAACGCGACCGGCTCAAGGAGCTGCTGCGAACGGTGGACGGGCAGTCCGGGTGAACGGCCGTCAGGGGAACGGTCGTCAGGTGGGTGGACTTCAGGTGGGTGGCCTTGAGGTGGGTGGCCGGACGTGGCCGCCGACGACGGTCGCCAGGCAGCCGGGCCCGGCCAGCAGGGCCGCGTACGGATAGCGCCCGCGGGCGTCGAAGACCGCGAAGTCGGCCCGGCCGCCGGCGTGCAGCGAGCCCGCGCCGCCGGGCCCGCCGGTCATCCCCAGCGCCTGTGCCCCGCCGAGCGTCGCGGCCCGCACCAGCCGCTCGTCCAGCCCCCGCACCCGGCCGCCGAGCCCGCGCACGCGCTCCCGTACGGTGGCCGCCTGCCCCAGCACGTCACCGCCGGGGAAGGTGCCGAAGGCCAGGGGGTTGCCCTCGTCCAGGAGGGCCAGCCACTCCTCCGGGTGCGGAGGCGACGGGCAGAGGGCGACGGCGGTGCCGCGCAGGCGCAGGAGCTTGCGCTCGCCGGGGTCGAGGGGGCGGGCGCAGGCGACGTGGCAGTGCGGGCCGAGGACGCCGGCCTCGTCCAGGGCGGCGGGCGGGTGCTGGTCGAGACGGACCAGCAGGCGCAGGCCGAACGTCCTGGCGAGCACCGCCACGTCCTCCAGCACGTGCGGGTCGCGGGTGCGCGGTGCGACGCCGACGGCGCACGGCCGGTCCACCTCGCGGATCGCGGTGATGAGGGCGTCGCGGCCGCGCTCCTCCCACTCCCGCTCCGACGCGCACCGCACCTCGGCGTAGGAGACGCCGGGGAGCGCGACGGGGGCGGCGGTCACGACGGCCCGCGCGGTCACGCCCGGTCCCGGCGGGCCGGGGGCGGCGCAGGCGTCGACCAGCCCCGCCACGATCATGCCCGGCCACCGCCGCTCGTCGGTGACGGGGAAGGCGTCCAGCAGTTCCGTCCTGGGGCCCACTCCCAGCACCCGCTCGCCCCGCACGGCGACGGCGCCGTCCCGGAGCGGCCCGGCGGTGATGGGCAGGACCAGCGGCGCGGAATGCAGGACGACGGGCGCGGGCGCGCGGGCGTTCAGCCTGGTTCCGGAACGCCGCGCGGACCTCATTGGAGCTCCCGTCTCGACTGCTGGCGTATTGTCCCCGTCTGGGCATTAAACGGGGTCTTGTCCCAGTCGCGCAATCACTTCGCGAACCCTCGCGGCCGGTAGCGTCCCGACAGCCGGGCCAGCTTCAGGCTGAGGTGCAGGGCCAGCCGCTCGCCGCCGTCCTTCAGGTCGGTGCGGGCCAGTTCCTCTACCCGCTGCAACCGGTAGTAGAGCGAGGTCCGGTGCAGGCGCAGCGCCCGCGAGGTGGCCACCGCGCTGCCCGCCAGGTCCAGATACGTCTCCAGCGTCTCCAGCAGCGGCAGGTGCTGGTCCTCGGCGAGCAGGAGCTCCAGCCCTGGATGCAGCTCCTGGTCGGGCAGCCCGGTGAGCATCCGGTAGACGCCGAGCCGGTCCCAGCGGGCCGAGCGCCCGAGGCCGTGCACGCGCGCCGCCACCTCGGCCGCGTGCCGGGCCTCCGCGTACGAGCCCGCCGCCTCGGCCAGCGTCTGCCGGGGCCGCCCGACGCCGACGACGACCGGGACGGACACGGCGGCGTGCAGTTCGTCGGGCGGGACCGGGGCGCCGGCCACGAGCAGCACGGCGTGGTCGTAGCGGACCAGGTGCAGCGGATGGTGACCGCTCAGCCGCCGCCGCACCGCCAGCAGGCCCTGCTCCAGCGCCAGCCGCAGCGCCTCGTCCGGCTCGCCCGACGGCGGCTTGGCGACCAGCGCCGTCACCGGCTGCCCCTGCGGGAAGGCGCCGGCCTCGATGAGCTGCCTGGCCGCGTCCTGCTCGCCGAGCAGCAGCCCGGTCACCGCCTCCAGCTCCCGCTGCGAGGCCAGGCCGGTGGCCAGGCTCTCGTGGAAGAGCGCCAGGGCCAGCCCCGGGGCGGCCGCCGCGGCCTCGGCGACCTGGGCGGCGGTCATGGCCGGCGAGGCGTCGATGAACCACAGGAATCCGAGCAGCCCGGCCTCGTGCCGTACCGGGACGCACAGGCGCGGCAGCAGGCCGAGATGCGGCGCGCCCGGGGTGCGCAGCGGGCCGGGGGAGTCGTGCGCCCCGGCGTCGCGCAGCCACTGGCGCACCTCCGGCGTGGTGTGACGGCGCAGGATGGAGTCGCGGCGGATGTCGTCCATGACGCCGTTCTGCTCGCTGTAGGCGACGACCCGCTGCAGACGGTCCTCCAGCAGCAGCGGGCGGTCGAGCCGGGCGGCGAGCTCGTCGACGATCCGCTGAAGATCCGCCACAGGCGCCCCTTTATGTGGGAATTTCAACAAATGTCGGAACGGCGACTACAGCTCTTCCCTACAACTGACCGGTGATCTCGGTCAATAGGGTCTATACCGTCAATCCGTGTGAACGCCCCGAAGAAGCTGCTCAAGGGCTTGCTTGCGGTCATCGTGATGATTCCGCTGAGCCTGATGGCGACCCCCGCTTCCGCGACACCCCCCGCAGACGATCCAGAGCACCCCTGGCGGCTGGAGCACTGGCCGCAGACCCAGCCGTGGCAGCGCGACGCGCCCGAGGAGGCGCCCTCGCTGCGCCGCGACCGCCCGTCCGGCGGCGTCAAGCCGATCGACCCGCAGAACTGGGTGAACCCCGACCACATGACGTGGACGGACTACAAGCAGATCCCCGGCACGAAGTGGAACGACCCCGCGGCCAAGGGCTCCAAGCGCACCTTCAAGGGCGCGCTCGTCCTGCTCGACTACCCCAACCAGTCGTTCGTGGTGACCCGGCCCAAGGGATCGACCATCTTCGGCAACCCGAGCGCCCAGGCCCACGACGTGCCGCGTGACCAGGTGGCGAAGTTCTACCAGGACTTCCTCAACACCCCGAACGACCTCAACCGGGGCCACACCATCCACGAATACTGGATGGAGGACTCCGGGGGCCGCTACGGCGTCGAGCTGACCGGCTTCGGCCCGTACACGATGCCCGGCAAGGACCACGAGTACGCCATGGAGATGCAGGGCGGCGAGGGCTGCCCCGCGGGCGACTCCTGCACCAAGAACCTGCGTGCCGACGGCAACGCCGCCTGGCTGGCCGACGTCGGCCAGGAGACCGCCGACCAGTTCGACTTCGTCTTCTACCTGAGCGCCGGCCAGGACGAGTCGTCCACCTGGCAGGAGTTCGGCATGATGAAGTTCCCCACCAAGGAGGACGTGCCGGACGCCTGGGGCCCCGAGGGCGACGCCGCGCTGCCCAACTGGTCCAGGACCCGCTACGTCGAGTGGACCTCCTGGCAGTCCGGCTCCACCTTCTGGCCCAATGCCCGCTTCGGCGTCGACTCGGTGCAGGCCGAGAGCTCCGGCATGGGCGTCTACGCCCACGAGCTGAGCCACATCATGGGCATCGCCGACAACTACAACAACCCGTACGGTCAGCCGCCCAGGCGCGCCTACACCGGCATCTGGGAGATGCTCAGCCGCGGCAGCTTCAACGGCCCCGGCGGCCCGCACTCCCGCTGGCTGATCCCGCCCACCTCCGGCGGCTCGATGGGCGCCCAGCACATGCTGCGCAACAAGATCAAGCTGGAGATGGTCGACGAGGCGCACGTGCTGCGCCTGTCGCGCGAGGCGCTCGACGAGTCCGGCCTGGTCACCGCCCGGGTCACCGCCCGCGCCGTGCAGCCGGGCGAGAACGGGCTGGCGGGCGTCAACGTCCAGTTCGACACCAAGGACGAGAGCACCGGCTCCTGCGACGAGGACGTCGACCCGCTCTGCGACGGCGGCGGCTACGACAACTACACCGTCGAGGTCGTGGACCGGATGGGCACCGACTCCTTCACCCCCGACTCCGGCGTGCTCCTGGCCAAGACCAAGAACGCCGACCGGGCCCCGTTCGAGTGGGTGATCGACGCCAACCCGCAGGACATCGGCATGACCGACTACGTGATGCCCGACGGTACCAAGGTGCCGATCACGATCGGCGACTACCGGCAGCTGTCCGACGCCCTCTTCCACGCGGGCACCGATTCGGGCAGCGAGTACGAGTACGTCGACGAGGCCAACCGCCTGCACTTCTACGTCACCGACGTGCACCGCGACCGCCAGGGCGTGCTGTCCTACACCGTCGCGGTCCGCTCCCTCGACGGCGCGGGCCCGCAGCGGCGCGGCGTCCGGCTGCTGCCCGCCGCCGGCATCCCGTCCGGCAAGAACCTGTCCACCTGCTCCTTCCCGCTGTTCAACACCGGCAGGTCCGGCCCGGTGCGGGGGCAGCACCCCGAGGACGTCAGCGCCTACCTCGGCTCCGACGTCTACCGGCTCAAGGCCGAGGTGTCGGGCAAGGGCTGGACCGCCCAGCTGCCCAACGCGCTGGCCTCCGTCGCCGCCGGCGAGCACGCCAAGGTGAAGGTCAACGCCGTCCGCGGCGACGGCGGCTCCCGCCTCGCCCGGGTCAAGCTGACCGCCACCTCGGAGAGCGACCCGTCCAAGTCGATGACGGCCACCTGTCACGTGATCGGCCTCTAGGCGAACGATGGGGCACGGCCGGCGCGGGCCGTGCCCCATCGGCTCGAACCACACCGCGAAGGGGTTCGCGTACGTGACAGGCGAGCCGGACCCTGGAGCTGCTCAGACGAGCGGAGACCTGAGCAGCTCGCCGGCCGCCTGCCTCGCCTCGTGGATGCTCTCCTCGAACAGCCTGCGCACCTGCGACGCCTGGTCGGCCAGCTCCTTGATGTGCGCGCGGGCCAGGTCGTCGCGCACGGTCTCGGCGACGAGCTGCTGGTAGTCCGGGGTGCGCGCGGCCAGCGCCTCCAGCCGCTGGTGCGCGTGGAACACCTTGTCGGCCTTGAGCACCTGTTTGGCGTACTTCTCCAGGTTGCGCACCCGTCTCGACAGGGAGGTCCAGGCGGCGTCCAGGGCCGTGCTGTAGGGCTTGAAGGCGTCCGCCAGGCCGGAGGGCAGGTCGCGGGGGACCAGCCTGCCGTGCTCGGCGTGCATGGCTGACAACTTGGCCAGCCGCTGACTGATCTGCCAGAGCTCCTCCGGCAGGGTGACGCGGTTGTCGATCGTGTCGATCAGCCCCGCCCGGTGCACCTGCGAGCCGAGGATCGCGTCGGCCGCCGCCTGCGCGCGGCGCAGCAGCACCTGGCAGGGGTAGTCGAGGTCCTCGGGCAGGACGTAGTGGCCGGCGTACTCGTAGGCGAGCCGGAGGCGCCGCCTGGCGGCGCGGTTGGTGGCGTCGACGGCCATCCAGCGCAGCATCGCGATCAGGCTTAGGCCCATCGCCGTCATGGCCACGCCGGCCATGCTGCCGGTCACCAGCCAGATGAACAGCAGCGCGCCGGGCACGACGAACAGCCAGGCCGAAGAGTGGGAGGGCTCCATCCGCCGGCCGGTCCTGGCCATGCGGAGCACCTGAGGGCTGGAGCGCAGTTCGACCGAGATTTCCGGGGGCAGCGATGGATCGATCACCATCCGTGGGGGCAGGGAGCGCGGATCCATACGTTCATGCTGCGTTATGAAGACCGAATTCGCTGAGATTTGCCCGACATATAGGGTCAACGTGATGAACGCGATGACGAGATGGATCGATCTGGAAGGCGCGGTCAACGTCCGCGATCTGGGCGGACTGCCCACGCGGGACGGCGGCGTCACCCGCTACGGCCGCATCCTGCGCGCCGACAACCTGCAGGGACTCACCCCCGCCGACGTCTCCCGCCTGGTCGGCGACCTCAAGCTCCGGCACGTCGTGGACCTGCGCTCCACGGCCGAGGTCGCTCTGGAGGGGCCGGGCCCGCTCACCGCGGTGCCCGAGGTGACCCACCACCATCTGACGCTGTTCGCCGAGGGCGGCCGGCACACCGACGTCGAGGCCGACACCATCGACGGCGAGCGCGTCCTGCCATGGCAGGAACGGCAGGTGGACGAGGAACTGCGCGTCACCGGCTTCTACTACGGCTACCTGCGCGACCGGCCGGACGCGGTGGTGGCGGCGCTGCGCGCGATGGCGGCGGCCGACGGCGCGGCGGTGGTGCACTGCGCGGCCGGCAAGGACCGCACCGGGGTGCTGTCGGCGCTGGCGCTGGAGCTGGCGGGCGCGACCCGCGGGGCCATCGTGGAGGACTACACGGCCACCGGGGAGCGGCTGGAGGCCGTCCTGCGGCGGCTGCGCGGCAGCGCCACCTACCGCGACGACCTCGACTCCCGCCCGGCCGACGACCACATGCCTCGGCCGCGCTACATCGAGCAGTTCCTCGCGGTGCTCGACGACCGCTTCGGCGGGCCGCAGGAGTGGCTCGAACAGCACGGCTGGACGCCGGACGACACCGCGGCGATGCGGGCCCGCCTGCGCGAGTGACTCAGCCGGGCCGGACGACGGCCGACTCAGCCGCCGACCGGCGGGCGGCCTCGATCACGGTCAGCGTCTCCACGGCGCCGGCCGGGTTCACCGGCACGGGCGCGCCCGTGCGAAGCGCCCGCTCGACGCCTCGGTAGAAGCCGGGGTAGTCGCCCGCCTCGGTGGGCACCGGGCGCAGCTCGTCACCGGCCCCGAGGACTCCCCACCGGTCCTCGGGCTCGTCGCCGAACCCCGCCTCGCCGGGGTCGCGCCCGGCCCGCAGCCGCTCCTCCTGCACGTCCAGCCCGTGCTTGACGTAGGCGGCCGCCGAGCCCAGCACCCGGAAGCGCGGGCCGAGCTGCGCGGCCAGCGAGCTCGCCCACAGGTGCGAGCGGGCGCCGCCGTCGTGCGTCAGCGCCACGAAGGTGTCGTCGTCCGCGCCGACGCCCTCGCGCCGCACGTCGCTCTCGCAGTAGACGGACCGGACCGGGCCGAGCAGCTGAATCGCCTGGTCGACCAGGTGGCTGCCCAGGTCGTACAGCAGCCCCCCGGCCTCGCCGGGGCCGCCGGACTCCCGCCAGCCGCCCTTGGGCGCCGGCCGCCATCGCTCGAAGCGCGACTCCAGCCGCAGCACCTCGCCCAGCTCCCCGCCGGCGGCCAGCCGGCGCACGGTCAGGAAGTCGCCGTCCCACCGCCGGTTCTGGAACACGGTCAGCGGCAGCTCGCGCTCGGCGGCCAGCCGCACCACCTGCCTCGCCTCGTCGGCGGTGCGGGCGAACGGCTTGTCGACGACCACCGCCTTGCCGTGCCGCAGCGCCTCGCCCGCCAGGCTCGCGTGGGTCCGGTTGGGGGAGGCCACCACGACCAGGTCGCAGCGTTCCCACAGCCGCTCCACGTCGCCGACGCCCTCGGCGCCGTAGCGGGCCGCCACCTCGGCCTGCCGCTCCGGGTCACGCGTCACCACGGCCGTCAGTTTCAGCCCCTCGGTGGCGTGGACGAGCGGCGCGTGGAAGAACGCCCCGGCGGTCCCGTAGCCGACCAGGCCCACCCTGATCATCGGCTCACTCGTCATCACGCTCGGCCAGGAACCTCTCGAACTGGGCGGCGAGCTCGTCGCCGGTGGGCATCGGGGTGGCGTCGGCGATCAGGTTCTCACGCTCGGCGCCGGCCGCGAACGCGTCGTACTGCTGCTCCAGCCCGGTGATCGCGTTGGACAGCTCGGCCGACGCGCCGATCTGCTCCTCGATCTCCGTCGTCGTGCGCCGGGCCGCCTCGCGCAGGCCGTCCATCGGGAAGACCAGCCCGGTGTTGCGGGTGACCGCCTCCAGCCCGGCGACGGCCGCCGTCGGGTATTCGGCCTGTGACAGGTAGTGCGGCACGTGCACGGCGTAGCCGACCGCGTCGCGGCCCCGGCCGCCGAGCCGGAACTCCAGCAGCGCCGCCACGCTGCCCGGCACCTGGACCCGGCCGAACGCGCTGGTCTGCGGGCCGATCAGGCCGGGCCGGCTGGCGTGCATGGTGATGCCGAGCGGCCTGGTGTGCGGAACCGCCATCGGGATGCCGTGCAGGGTGACCATCCGGCTCACGCCCAGGCGCTCGACCAGGGTGCCGACCGCGCGGGTGAACAACTCCCACTCCCGGTCCGGCTCCGGGCCGCTCATCAGCAGGAACGGGGTGCCCGTGGTGTCCTCGACCGCGTACACGGCGAGCTCAGGGCTCTCCACCTCCACCCATTTGTCGGTGTCGAATGTCATGATCGGCCGGCGCGAGCGGTAATCGAGCAACCGGTCCACGTCGAACGTCGCCACGACCCGGTGCTCCAGCTCGGCCAGCAGATGGCCCAGCGCGAGGCGCCCGGCGGCGCCGGCGTCGACGAAACCGTCGAAGTGGTACAGCAACACCGGATCGGTCAGCTCGGGGACGTCGTCTGCGAGCTTGTAGAGATCCGTCGGGTCGAACACGTCTGAACAGCCTTTCCCTAGGTACTCATCTCCAGAACCCACGGCGAGCCGGAACGATTCCGTGCTCGGCACCCTATCGAGGCACAATGAACCCATGGACGGGGACCCGGAGCTCGAAGAGTTCGCCACCAGGATGTTCGACCTGGCCAGGAGCGGCGACACCGACGCGCTGCGCGCGTACGTGGAGGCTGGCGTCCCGGCCAATCTCACCAATGACAAAGGTGACACTTTGCTGATGCTCGCGGCTTACCACGGCCACGCGGCGACCGTGGGCATGCTCATCGAGCAGGGAGCCGATCCGGGGCGGGCCAACGACCGTGGCCAGACACCGCTCGCGGGTGCGGTGTTCAAGAAGGAGTCCGCCGTGGTCAGGGCGCTGCTCGACGGCGGGGCCGACCCGGCCGCCGGGAATCCGTCAGCGATCGACACCGCGCGGATGTTCGCGAACGATCAGTTTCTGGAATGGTTTCGGGCAAAGTAGTTCATAATATGAAATAAGCGTCAATGGGGTGAGTATGGCATTTCGAACGGTCCATCGTCATGCTGGATGAGTGGCTAATTCTGCGCATTCCTTCAGTAGGCGACCACTCCAGATCCCTCCGCTGCCCTGCCCGTTCCCCAATGAGATAAACGAGCACGCCGCGGAGGTCGACGCCGAGAGCCATACCTGGCTGGCCGCCTCACACCTGCTCGCCGGAGCCGACACGATCGAACACTTCCGGCGCTCCAAGATCGGCATGCTCGCCGCGCGGACCAACCCCTTAGTGCCGCGCGACGCGCTGAGACTGATCAACGACTGGTACAACTGGCTGTTCGCCTTCGACGACGCCTTCTGCGAGGGCGAACTGATGGGCCACCGCGCCTCCGCGCTGGCGCGCGCCCTCCCGCCACTCCTGGAGATCCTCGACCGGCGCAAGGAGCCCGACGGCGACGACCCGTTCGGCGTCACCCTGCGCGAACTCCTCGACCGCATCGCGGAGTCCGGCACCCCGGCCCAGGTCGACCGCTGGCGCACCACGGTCAAGGAATACCTGTTCGCCCAGATCTGGGAGGCCGCCAACCGGGAGGTCGACCTGATCCCCACCCCCGAGGACTACGTGCTGATGCGCCGCATCACCGGGGCCACCTTCACCTGCTTCGCCCTCATCGACGTCGGCGGCGGCTATCGGCTCGAAGCCGAGGAATGGCACCACCCCGATGTGCGCATGCTCTCCGACCTGGCCTGCGACCTGATCGGATGGGACAACGACCTGCTGTCGTACGCCAAGGAGCGGGGCAACGACAAGGCCCGGCACAACCTCGTCACGGTGCTGGCCACGCACCGCACGTTCAACCTGCAGGAGGCGCTCGAAGAGGTGTCGAACATGCACAAAGCGGCCATCGCCGCCTTCGTCGAGCGGCGGGCGGCGCTGGACAAGTGGGCGTCGCTGCCGGTCCGCAAGTACGTGCGCGGACTCGAACACTGGGTGCGCGGGCACATCGAGTTCTCGCTCGGCAGCGCCCGATACGTGCACGCCTGGCCGACGGACACCCGCTGGCCGCAAGCCGTCTAGATCACGCAGGCTCTCCTTCAGGTCCCACGGTCCAGGTCCCGGACCGCTTCAGGCCGAGCCGACCTCCGGGGCGTCCAGGTCGCCGAGCGCGAGCGCGGACGCCTCGTCGAGGTCCAGCCGCCCGCCCTCGTCGAACGACGCCTGGTAGGCGCGCTCGCCCATCGCCTTCTGGCACTCCTTGACGCACTGATCGTGATCGCCGGTCAGGAACGGCGCGCCGAGCATCGGCAGGCCGGCCGTCTTCCAGTTCTGCTGCAGGGCGCCGAGCAGCCGGGCCGCCAGCGGCTCCTGGCCCATCGCCGCGAAGATCCGCGCCGTCGTCTCCAGCACCAGCAGCGTGCCCAGCGTGTCGTGGAAGTGGCGCTTGATCCGCAACCCCTCGCGGGCGGCGTCCAGCGCCTCGCCCGGCCGGGCGCTGCCCAGCTTGGTCAGCGACATCGCCCACTGCGCGTAGGAGCTCACCCACAGCTCGCCGCGCTCCTTGCACACCTGCAGGCAGTCGTTCAGCAGCGACTCGGCCTCGTACAGCTCGCCCTGCGCGGACAGCACCAGCGACAGCTCGACGATCGCCGGCAGCAGGCCCGGGTTGAGCTCCTTGTTGTCGGTGTTGAACTCGATCGCCACGCCCAGCAGCGCGCTGGCCTTCTGCAGGTCGTCCTGCAGCAGCGCGGCGGTGCCCTGCATCTTGGAGGCCAGGATCACGGCCTTGGAGTCGCCGACCCGGACCGCCTCGGTGCTGCACCGCTCGGCCGCGTCGAGCGCGCCGACGCTGTCGCCCTGGGCGCTGCGCACGTACGACAGCACCCACAGCGCCTTGCAGCGCTCCTTGCTGAAGCCCTTGTTGGCCTCCAGCGCCCGCTCCAGGTAGAGCCGGCCCTCGCGGGCGAAGCCGCAGCACACCCACAGGAACCAGAGCGACGACAGCAGCGTCAGCGCCAGGATGGACTCGCCCGGGGTGCGCAGCGCGTGCTCCAGCGCCAGCCGGACGTTGTCGTGCTCCTGGCGCATGCGGATGAACCAGTAGATCTGCCTCGGCCCCGACCAGGCGTCCTCGCTGCGCTGCGCCAGGCCGAGATAGTAGGCCAGGTGCTTGTGGCGCAGGTCCTGGGTCTGGCCGAGCTTCTCCAGCCACTCCTCGCCGTACTCGGCGAGCGTGTCGATCAGCTTGTAGCGGACACCGGCGTGGTTGCTGTTGATGAGCAGGATCGACTTCTCCACCAGACCGGTGACCAGGTCGGTGATCTCCTCCTGCGGCAGCCGCTCGTCGGAGCACACGCTGCGGGCCGCCTCCAGCTCGAAGTCGCCGGCGAACACCGAGAGGCGCGCCCACAGCAGCCGCTCGGCCGGCTCGCACAACTCGTGGCTCCACCCGATGGCCGCGCGCAGCGTCTGGTGGCGCGGCAGCGCGGTGCGGCTGGCGCCCGCCAGCAGGCTGAACCGGTCGGCCAGCAGGCCGAGGATCTGCTCCACCGACAGCGCCCGCAGCCGCACGGCCGCCAGCTCGATCGCCAGCGGGATGCCGTCGAGGCGGCGGCACAGCTCCGCCACCGCGTTGATGTTGAGCTCGTCCAGCGCGAAGTCCGGCACCACCGCCCCGGCCCGCGCCGCGAACAGCTGCACCGACTCGTTGGTGAACAGGTTCTCCATCGGGTCCTCGCCCGGCACCTGAAGCGGCGGCACCGGCACCACGTGCTCGTACGGCAGGTGCAGCGACTGGCGGCTGGTGGCCAGCACCTTCAGGTTGGGCGCCGCCTCCAGCAGCTCGTGCACCAGCTCCGCGCACCCCTGCACCAGATGCTCGCAGGTGTCGATGATGAGCAGCATGTCGCGCGTGCCGACCCACTCCGACAGCGACTCCGACTCGGCGCGCGAGGACTGGTCGGCGATGCCGAGCGCGGAGGCGATCGTGTGCCTGACCATGCCGGCGTCCTGCAGCCTGGCCAGGTCGGCGAACCAGACTCCGTCGGGATAGTGGTTGCGCACCTGATGCGCCAGCCGCAGCACGGTCCGCGACTTGCCCACACCGCCGATGCCCGTGACCGTCACCAGGCGGGACTCGCCCAGGTGCCGCTTGAGGTTGGCGAGCAGACGCGTCCGCCCGACGAAGCTGGTCAGCTCCGCCGGCAGATTGCCTTCTCGCCGCCATCCTGTCGGGGTGGCCATGGGCAGCCTCTCGGGGGGATAGGCGACAACCTGCTTAGGCATCGTACCGCCGAGATCCCCGGGTGTCCCGGCGCCGGGAACGCCCGCGGGGTCGGCTTTGTATCACTCGGTAGCATGTATGCCGTGCAGGATTTTCTCCCGGAGCAGACCTCCGACGACACCGACCTCGGCTGGGGCGACTGGCGCGAGAGCGACCCCGACGCCTTCTATCTCGACAACAAGCCGCCGCACTGGGCGTAGTCGCGCAGTTCGATGCCGGTCGCGAACCGGTCCGTGATCTTGAGCATCGCCTTCATCATCACCCTGCGGCGCAGCATCCAGTTACGCATCCTGATCCGCCCCGGCGTCGCCGGCGCCAGGAACGGCCCGGCGTTCCCCTGCCGCGCCACCTTGGCGTACCCGCGGAACGCCTCCTGATAGGCCGCGAACCCGGCCCGGTGGTCGCCGCCCGCCGCCGCCAGCTCCCCGGCCAGCACGTACGCGCCGACGACGGCCAGGCCGCTGCCGAAGCCGCCCAGCGTGTTGCCGTACGCCGCGTCGCCCAGCAGCACCACCCGGCCCCTGGCGTACTCGTCCGTCTCGACCCTGCTGATCGAGTCCAGGTAGATGTCGTCGCCGGCCTCCGCCAGCTCGGCCAGCACCTCCGGGATCCGCCACCCGGCCCCCCGGTAGGCGTCCATCAGGATGCGGCGCTGCTGCCCGGCGTCGTAGCGGTCGTAGTCGAGCCGCTCGGAGGCGAAGACGAAGAAGCTCGGCGCCTTCTTCCCGCCCAGCGTCGCCATCCTGCCCGGCTCGTTGTACATCTGGTTGCCCGACTCCAGGTCGATCTGCACCAGCGCGTAGTAGTGGCCGAGGAAGCGCACGTACTCCTCCTCCGGCCCGAACGCCAGCCGCCGCACGTTGGAGTGGATCCCGTCCGCCCCCACGACCAGGTCGAACGTGCGCGGCGCCGCCCGCTCGAACGTCACGTGGACGCCTCCGTCCGACTGCGTCAGCGAGGTGATCGAGTCGCCGAAGACGTACTCGCAGCGCTCGCGTGTCCGATCGAACAGCAGCTCGGCCAGATCGCCGCGGAGGATCTCCACGTCGCCGCCGGTGAACTCGCCAGGCAGCACGGCCAGCCGCCTGCCCCGCCCGTCGACGATCTCCTGGTCGGCGCCCCCGGTCCGGCGGCGGTACACCTCGTCCAGGATGCCCATGCGCTCCAGCACGGTGCGGTGCGTGGCGCCCTTGAAGTCGACGGCCTGCCCGCCCAGCCGCAACCGGGGCGCCTTCTCCACCACGGTGACGCGGCACCCGTACCGGTGCAGCCAGTAGGCGAGCGCGGGCCCGGCGATGCTCGCGCCGGAGATGAGGACGGAGGTGTTCTTCATGGCGGTGTTCATGGGGCCGAGCATCGACGGCCGCGCTGACAACCCACCGCCCGCCCGCTGACACCCCCGCCCCCCAGTCCGTTCGCCCCGTCAGCGGGGCGAACGGACTTGGGGGCGGGGGGGTCAGCGGGCTGTGTCCTATACACATCTGACGCTGCCGGCGAAAAGGGTAGTGTA
>NZ_LAVL01000007.1 GCF_001083785.1 Nonomuraea sp. SBT364 | reverse complement strand
GATCCTCCTGGTGGCGGGCGCGGGCGCGCAGGGCATCACGTGGCCGGACGAGCTCGTCGGGCGGCTGGTGGATGGCGGTCGCCGGTTCGGTCACCGGGAGCGCGAGAGCCCGCTGCACGTCCTGTAACTCCCGGACGAAGGCCCAGGCGTCCTGGGGCCGCGCGCCGGGCTCCTTCGACATCGCCCGCTCGACGAGGGCGCGCAGCGGAGCGGGGACCCCGTGCTCCGGCAACGGGGGCAGCGGCTGCCTGAGCACCCTGAGCAGCAACGGGGCGACCCCGGCATCGGCCGGATCATGGTAGGCGGGCCGCCCGGCCAGCAACTGGTAGAGCGTCGACCCGAGCGCGTACACGTCGGAGCGCACGTTCTGGGGCGAGCCGTTGAGCACCTCGGGGGCGGCGTGGTGCGGCGTGAAGGTGAGCGTGTTGGACGACAGCTGCCCGACGTCCAGCATGCGCGCCACGCCGAAGTCGGCCAGCGCCGGCTCGCCGTACTTGGAGACGAGCACGTTCTGCGGCTTGATGTCGCCGTGGAAGACGCCGGCGTCGTGCACCGCCGCCAGCGCCCCGGCGACCTTCACCCCGATCCGCAGCGTCTCGTTCACCGGGACCGTTCCCGCCGCGCGCAGCCGGTTGTAGAGGCTCCCGCCTTCGTGGAAGTCCATGACGATGTACGGCCGGCCGTTGGCGGTCATGCCGGTGTCCAGCGCCGCCACGATGTTGGGATGGTCGCTCAGCCGCCCCATGACCTCCAGCTCGCGCCGGAAGTTCCGGAGCGCCCGCTCGTCGAGGTCGGCCACCGAAAGAATCTTCACGGCGACCACCCGGCCGACCCGCTCGTGCAGAGCACGGTAAACCACGGCGAAACCGCCCTGGCCTACCGGCTCGATGAGCTGATAGCCGGGAATTTGGTCCCGTAGATCCCCCAGTGTCACCCGACAGATACTGGCATATCGGGAAATATCTTGTCATGGAACCAGTGGCACCAGGCGAGTTCAGGCGGCCGACGGCATTCCTTTCGATCGCCGCCCGCTGGTGAGCCGCGGCGGCGAATTGCGGAGCCGTCGCCTCAGAGACCGGCGCCCGAGCGCAGCTCGGTGATCAGCGCCGCCGAGGCCGTGGCGAGCGCGGCCGGGTCGTCGACGTGATCGGTGACCAGCTTCGCGAACGCCGACCCGATCACCACACCGTCCGCCCCGGCCGCGATCGCGTTGCGGACGTGTTCGGCCCGCGAGATGCCGAAGCCGAGGATGGTCGGCGGGCCGCCGTACTGCTTGAGCGTGCCGATCACCGATGCCAGCGGCGACTGGGCCTCACGCTCGGTGCCGGTGACACCGGCGCGGGACACCAGGTAGACGAACCCCTGCGACTGCTCGGCGATCGCCTTGAGCTCGGCCTCCCGCGCGTTGGGCGGCGCGATGAGCACCACCTCGATGCCATGTGCGGCCGCCACGCCGCGGAAGATCCCGGCCTCGTGCACCGGCACGTCGGCGACCAGCACCGAGTCCACGTCCGCCGCGGCGCACGCGGCGTAGAACACCTTCGGGGAAGGCGTGTAGACCAGGTTCGCGTAGGTCATCAACCCGATGGGCAGCTCGGGATACCGTTCGCGCACCTGCTTGATCAGCGCGAAGGTGCGGTGTTTGTCCACCTTGCCGAGCACCCGGGTGTAGGCGTCCTGGTTGACCGGCCCGTCCGCGGACGGGTCCGAGAACGCGAGCGACAGCTCCAGCGCCGACGCCCCGGCGGAGACCACCGCGTCGACGACGTCCAGCCACGCCTCCGGGGTCGGGTCGCCGACGACCGACCAGGCCATCACCGGCGCCCTGCCGTCGGCCCGGGCCGACTCGAACATCGCGGCGTAGCGGCTCATCAGAGCTCCCCCTTCTCCTGAAGGTATGACGTCACGGTGGCGAGGTCCTTGTCGCCCCGGCCCGAGAGGTTGACCACGACCACCTGCTCCCTGTCGGGCTCGGAGCGGATCTCCTTGAGCGCGAACGCCAGCGCGTGCGAGCTCTCCAGCGCCGGGATGATGCCCTCGCGCCTGGTCAGCGCCACGAACGCGCCGACGGCCTCGTCGTCGGTGGCCGACTCACAGCGCACCCTGCCCGAGTCGACGAGGTAGGACAACTCGGGGCCGACCGACGGGAAGTCGAGACCGGCCGAGATCGAGTGCGATTCGAAGATCTGCCCATCGGGGTCCGACAGCAGCCTGGAGCGCATGCCGAAGAAGATGCCCGGCTCGCCCTTCCCGATGGACGCGCCGTGCTTGCCGGTGTCGACCCCGTGCCCACCGGCCTCGACCGCGACCAGCTCCACCGACTCGTCCGGCACGAACGCGGTGAACACGCCGATCGCGTTGGAGCCGCCGCCGACGCAGGCGACCACCCGGTCGGGCAGCCGGCCCTCCCGCTCCAGGATCTGCGCCCGAGCCTCGTCGCCGATCACCCGCTGGAACTCCCGCACGATGGTCGGGTACGGGTGCGGCCCGGCCGCGGTGCCCAGCACGTAGTGGCTGTCCATGTAGGACCCCGACCAGTCGCGCAGGGCCTCGTTGCAGGCGTCCTTCAGGGTGCGTGACCCCGAATCGACCGGGATCACCTCGGCGCCGAGCAGCCGCATCCGCTCCACGTTGGGCTGCTGCCGCTCGGTGTCGACGCGGCCCATGTAGATGCGGCACTTCAGCCCGAACAGCGCCGCCGCGATGGCGGACGCAACACCGTGCTGGCCGGCGCCGGTCTCGACGATGATCGAGGACTTGCCCATCCGCTTGGTGAGCAGCGCCTGGCCGATCACCTGGTTGGTCTTGTGCGCGCCGCCGTGGAGCAGGTCCTCCCGCTTGAGGTAGAGCCGGGTCCTGGTGCCCTCGGTCAGGTTGCGCACCCGGGTCAGCGACGTCGGCCGCCCGGCGTACTCCCTCAGGAGGGTGCTGTATTCCTCCCTGAACGCCTGGTCGGACCAGGCGTCGACGAAGCACTTCTCCAACTGGCGGAGGGGCTCTACGAGGATCTGCGGCACGAACTGGCCGCCGTATTCACCGAAGTAGGGACCGGTAATCTGCGAGGACACCGGGCCAGGCTATTACAGAAGCGAGAAGGCCGGTCACGGCGCGCGGAAGGCCGCGTGTCTCCGCGAATCCATCCGCGATTGCCTTTATCGGCTTTACGAGCCGTCGGATCGCGTCAATCCAATCCGTAGCGGGCACGCACGTCGCCGCGATGAGAACGCGACACGATGGCCGGGTACGAGCCGTTCGCTTCGGTGAACCGCTCCGTCACCCACGCGTACTGCTCCTCGACGCGGCTCCACGTACGCGGCACCTTCCCGTCGAGCAGGTGGTCGCCGGAGCCCAGCCGCAGACGCGTCACCCGCTGGATGCCGAGCGCGGTGGACGTCGCGAACATGCACAGCTCCTCCCGCCGGACGAGCGCGTCGGTCACCTCGGACAGGCGGATGTCCCGTTCGACCGCCCGCTCGCCCATGCCGGCCAGCAGGTCCAGCACGGTCCGGCGGGTGATGCCGGGCAGGATCGAGCCGAGTCTCGGGGTGACGATCTGACCGCCGAGGCACAGGAACACGTTCATGGTCGTGCACTCCTGGAGGCAGCCGTTGTCGTCGAGCCACAGGATCGTGTCGCATCCCGTCTCGCGGGCGTTCCGCGTCGCCAGCGCGGAGCTCGTGTAGTTGCCGGCGGTCTTGACGGCCGCCAGCATCGGAACCGTCCGCGGCATGCACTCCTCGACGAGGACGCCCATGCCGTCCAGGACGGGATCGAACCTCTTCACCAGGACCGCGAAGACGTACTTGCGGCTCCGCTGCGGCATGACGTCGCCGCCTGCCGCGAACACGACGGGCCTGACGTACAGGCGCGTCGCGCTGCCGTCCCAGTTGGCCCGCACCACCCGTCCGACGGCCTCGACGAACACGTCGTACGCCGGGCAGGGCAGGGCGAGCGCCGCACACGAGACCCTCAGCCTCTCGTGGTGGTCGCGCGCCCGGAAGACGAGGAACGCCGGATCCGTGACGAAGACGCGCATCCCTTCGAAGACCGAGAACCCGAACTGGATCCCGTCCGCGCTGAACTCCGCCAGGTTTCCGACGGCGTTCGCCGTCAGCTTGGGCGGCTCGTAACCGGTGCCGTCGCCGACGCATCGCGACACCGCGACCGAAGGCAGCCACGGGTGCCCGGTCTCCCACGTCATACTGATCTCCTCATTTCACGGCAATTGTTCGAGGGGCCTGGCACGTCATTTAAGGGTGGGCCCAAATGGACTCGACGCCCCGTCTTCAATGGACTTATCGAAAGGCAGCCCGGTTAATATAGGAGGCGCAAAACGATTTTCGCAACAGTTGAGTTGCGGTGCGATTGGGCAGAATAAAACTCGAACCATGGCTATGTCTTCATGTCAATGGCCGCGTGGAGTTGTGAATCGCACACCGATGCCCGTACGGAACGCGCCGCGCTACTCCTGCCGTCGTAGCGCGGCTGCCCGCTACGACCGGCGAGGTAGCCGGGAAAGCCGTCTCCCGGGTGACGACGGCGGGGCCGCCGGTGCGAAAGCATTTCCGCGGATCGACCCTCTTCGAAAGGACGGA
Source organism: Nonomuraea sp. SBT364 (assembly GCF_001083785.1). GTDB lineage: Bacteria > Actinomycetota > Actinomycetes > Streptosporangiales > Streptosporangiaceae > Nonomuraea. The sequence goes on along the minus strand of NZ_LAVL01000007.1, from coordinate 122,795 downwards.
CCGAGGATGCTCTTTGTCGAGCTACTGGTGCCCAGAGGTGTTTTCGATGAGCGAGAGCGCCGAAGCCTCGCCTTGCGGCTGAGCGCGCGGCGTCTGTTGTCGTCCGCGAACGGAGAGACGATGGCCGCCGATCCCGGTGTGATCGACCTGTTCGATTCGCTCTCCCATGTGGTGGTGCGCGAGGAGGAGGTGTGGATCGCCGGCGGCCGGTTGCTCGACCCCGCGCAGGGCCCCTGGTTCGTGGTGAACGTGATCGTCGGGATGTGGGGAAAGGAGATGAGCGAGCACCTCGTCTCCCGCATCACCGCGGAACTGGCTCAGGCGGCGGGCGATCCCGAGCCGCGGGCCGTGGTGCACGTCATCAGCCTGCCCGAGGGCGCCTACGGCCTGCACGGGCGGCCCCAGCGCTCCTCCGACGTCCTGGCGCTGATCGAGCAGGCCAAGAGCGGCCCTGCGGCGCCGGTCGCCGACGACATGGTCGTCGATCCCGTGTGCGGCGCCACGGTCCCGCTACAAGAGGCCGTCATGCTGGAGCGCGATGGGCGGACCTACGGCTTCTGCTGCCCCCACTGCCGCGGGCACTTCGTCAAACAGATGGGCGACGCGGAGGCGTCCCGATGACGCCCGTGCCCGAAGCGCGTCAGCCGCGCGGGGTGCGTCCGTCCGCCTCGGCGTCACGCCGTGGCGGAAGGGCGAGTGACAGGACGGCGGCGGTCGCCAGGATGGCCGAGATGGCCAGGAACGCGGTGCTGTAGCCGGCTGCCAGCGCCTGCGGTGTCCCGGTGGTTCCCGGTGCCAGGGTGACGAGGGCGGCCAGGCCGAGGGCGCCGCCGATCTGCTTGGTGGTGTTCATCAGGCCGGCGGCCGCTCCCGCGTCGCCGGGGTCCGCGCCGGAGGTGACGGTGGTGGTGAGGGGCGTGTTGAGCAGTCCGCCTCCCACGGAGATCGCGATGGCGGGGCCGAGGACGGCGGTCAGGTAGGGCTCGCCGGGTGCGATGCGGCTCTGCCACAGGAAGCCCGCGGCGGCGATCAGCGCCCCCGTGACGACGAGGACGCGGTCGTCGGCGCGCCGCATCAGCCACGGCGTCAGGCGCAGGCCGACGAGCATGGTGAGCACGGTGTGCGGCAGGAAGCCGAGCCCGGTCTCCAGCGGGCCGTAGCCGAGGACCTGCTGCATGGACAGGGTGAGGAAGTACCACATCGGGTTGAGACAGGCGCCGGCCAGCAGCATCACCAGGTTGCCCAGCCAGATCGGCCGTCTGCGCACCAGCCGGGGCGGAATCAGCGGGGACCGGGCGAACCGCGCCTCGACCACGACGAACAGCACCACCATGACGACTCCGGCGACCACGAATTCCACCGGCCCGTTCAGGCCGTAGGCGAGCGCGGCCAGTCCGCCGGTGGCCAGCACCGCGCCCGGAACGTCGAGGCGGTTGCCCGTCCGCGTCCGGGAACGGCGGCCGAGGAGCCGGGCCGCCCCGAGGGCCGCCACGCCGATCGGCACATTGATCAGCAGGATCCAGCGCCAGCCCGCGTACTGGGTGAGGGCGCCGCCGATGAGGTTGCCCGCCGTGCCGCCCGCCAGGCTGACCGCCGTCCACACGGCCAGCGCCCTGGTACGTCGCGGACCTTCGGCGTACGTGGTGGTCAGGATCGTCAGGGTGACCGGGGCGAGGATCGCCGCGCCGAGCCCCTGCGCGGCCCGTGCGGCGATCAGCACGGCGGCCGAGCCGGCCAGACCACCAGCCAGGGCGGCGGCGCTGAACAGGGCCAGGCCGGTGACGAACATCCTCTCGCGGCCGTACAGATCGGCCAACCGGCCGCCGAGCAGCAGGAATCCGGCGAAGGTCAGCGCGTAGGCGTTGCCGACCCACGGCAGGTGCCGGGCGTCGAAGGCCAGGCTGTCCTGGATCGCCGGCAGTGCGACGTTCACCACGGAGACGTCGAGCACCACCATGAACTGGGCGGCGCACACGAGCGGCAGCACGACCCGCAAACGACACCTCCGCAAAACAATACGATCACATCGGTATACTCAGGCTACAGGACGAGATGTCCACGTCGAAAGGTGGGAGCAATGGCCCGGGGTCCCGGAGCGCACCAGGAGCAACGGCGGGCGGAGATCGCGGATGCGGTGCTGGCGATCGTCGCCGACAGAGGCTTGCAGGCGGTGTCCCTGACCGAGGTGGCCGCGCGGGCGGGCGTCTCCCACGGCCGCGTCCAGCACTACTTCCCGGCGAAGGAGCAGCTGATCGCCGCCGCGTTCGACCGAGGCAACGCGTTGAGCAGCGCCCGCATCGACGCCGAGCTCGGCCACGACGCCGCCGGCGCGCCCGCGAGACAGGTGCTCACCGTCGTGCTGTGCGAGCTCATCCCGTACGATGCCGCGACCCGGGCGCACCTGCGCGTCCGCCAGTCCTTCGCGGCGCTCGCCCTGGCCGATGAGGCCATCGCGGGCCGGTTGCGAGCCGACTACGACCGCTTCCACCGGCAGATGGCGGACCTGATCCGGCGGGACCACGGGCACGACCGGGACGCCGAGGCGGAGGCGGTGTCGCTCGTGGCTCTGGCCGAAGGGCTGGCCTACTACGTGCTCATCGGCCTCACCCCTGCCGGCTCCGCGCGGGACCGGGTGCTTGCCGCGATCGCCGCCCTCTACGCCTGACCGGCCGCCACCCGGCCGCCACCCGGCCGTGCCCCGAAGGCCGGGTATCGTCAGCAGCACACCTTCAGCGCCTTCCGCGACAGCCCGAGCGGGTCAAGGTGACGTAAGAGTAGGTTGTGCGACCTTTCTCACCCTTCATCCGAGTGGAACCAACTCTTACGTGAGGGTACATTTAGCCATGTGGCTCGCGCGCCCAGCGAGCGCGTGTCCCCGGCATGGGTCGCCGTCCGGGGCGTCTGCCGCCAGCGATCGCCCGGGGGAACCATCGTGCTCGTCCAGCCTGCCGTTCCACAGTGCCGCTCGGACAGCATCCGGTAATCCTTCCGGCCGCGTGCGCGAGCCCCCTCATCGCTTCCTCATTCGTGCGTCGATCAGTCGTGGTCGATGACTCCTACCTGTCTGGATGGACTTTGTCTGCTCTTTCCGCCATGGCCGCGCGCCGCCCGCATATGCCCGATCTGCGCCATCTGACGCCCCGGGTGCTGCGTACCGAGTTGCTGTCGGGGTTGGTGGTGGCGCTGGCGTTGATCCCGGAGGCGATCTCGTTCTCGATCATCGCCGGCGTCGATCCCAGCATCGGGCTGTTCGCCTCGTTCACCATGGCCGTGGTCATCTCCATCGTGGGCGGCCGGTCCGCGATGATCTCGGCGGCGACCGGCGCGATCGCGCTGGTGGTCGCGCCGCTGGCCCGTGAGCACGGGCTGGGCCATCTGGTGGCGGCGGTCATCGTGGGCGGGATCTTCCAGGTGGTGCTGGGCGCGCTGGGGGTGGCCAAACTGATGCGGTTCGTGCCGCGCAGCGTGATGGTCGGCTTCGTCAACGCGCTGGCCATCCTCATCTTCATGGCCCAGGTGCCCGAGCTCACCGGCGTCCCGTGGGTGGTCTACCCGCTGGTCATCGGGGGTCTGGCACTCATGGTGTTCTTTCCGCGCATCACCAGGGCGGTGCCCGCGCCGCTGGTGTCGATCGCCATCCTGACCGCGATCACCCTCGGCGCAGGACTGGCCGTGCCCACCGTGGGCGACAAGGGCGTGCTGCCGTCATCGCTGCCGATCCCCGGCCTGCCCGACGTGCCCTTCACGCTCGACACCCTCACCCTGATCGCCCCGTACGCCTTCGCCTTCGCGCTGGTCGGGCTGATGGAGTCGCTGATGACGGCCAAGCTGGTGGACGACATCACCGACACCCACTCCGGCAAGACCCGCGAGTCCATCGGCCAGGGCATCGCCAACATCGTCACCGGGTTCTTCGGCGGCATGGGCGGCTGCGCGATGATCGGCCAGACGATGATCAACGTGAAGAACGGCGCGCGCACCCGCATCTCCACCTTCGCCGCCGGTGTCTTCCTGATGATCCTGTGCATCGTCTTCGGGCCGTGGGTGTCGCAGATCCCGATGGCCGCCCTGGTCGCCGTGATGGTCCTGGTCTCCTTCGGCACCTTCGACTGGCACTCCATCGCCCCGGCGACCCTCAAGCGCATGCCGTACGGCGAGACCGGCGTCATGGTGATCACCGTCGCCGTGGTCGTGGCCACCCACAACCTGGCCATCGGCGTGGTCGTCGGCAGCCTCGCGGCCATGGTCATCTTCGCCCGCCGCGTCGCCCACCTGGCCAACGTCACCGCCTGCCTCGACCCCGACGGCAAGCAGGTCGTCTACGCCGTCACCGGCGAGCTGTTCTTCGCCTCCAGCAACGACCTCGTCTACCAGTTCTCCTACGCCACCGACCCTGACGACGTGGTCATCGACCTCACCGACGCCCACATCTGGGACGCCTCCTCGGTGGCCGCGCTCGACGCCGTACAGACCAAGTACGCCACCCGCGGCAAGAAGGTCACCATCATCGGCCTCAACCAGCCCAGTGCCAAGCTGCACGACACACTCGCCGGACAACTCGCCGGGAGCCACTGACGCCCGCGCCGGGATCCGGCAGCACCGGGGCAAGGGCTGTGGTCCCGCTCGTCCTGCCCGCGAATCAGCGCTCCACGGGCAGTCAGCGTGACGGCTGGGCGTCCGCGCCGCCTCTCGCGTGCGCGAGAAGCTCGTCGACCAGCTTTTCGACCCTGTCGCGGATCTCGTCGCGGATCGGGCGTACCGCCTCGATGCCCTGGCCGGCGGGGTCGTCGAGCTTCCAGTCCTCGTAGCGCTTGCCGGGGAAGACGGGGCAGGCGTCGCCGCAGCCCATGGTGATGACGACGTCGGAGGCTTGGACGGCATCGGTGGTGAGGATCTTCGGCTGGGCGGTGGTGATGTCGATGCCGACCTCGGCCATGGCCTCGACGGCGATCGGGTTGATCTGGCCGGCGGGCGCGGACCCGGCCGAGCGGACCTCGATGCGGTCGCCGGCCAGGTGGGTGAGCCAGCCGGCGGCCATCTGGGAGCGGCCGGCGTTGTGCACGCAGACGAACAGGACGCTAGGCATGGGTGATCCCCTTGCTGCGGAACAGGCGGCGGCCGGCCAGGCTGACGTAGACGAGGGCGACCAGGACGGGCACTTCGATGAGCGGGCCGACGACTCCGGCCAGCGCCTGGCCGGAGGTGACGCCGAAGACGCCGACGGCCACGGCGATGGCGAGCTCGAAGTTGTTGCCGGCGGCGGTGAAGGCGAGCGTGGTGGTGCGCTCGTACGGCAGGCCGATGGCGCGGCCGGTCAGGAACGAGCCACCCCACATGAGGACGAAGTAGGCGAGCAGCGGCAGCGCGATGCGGGCCACGTCGGCGGGCTGGGAGGTGATGGTGTCGCCCTGGAGGGCGAACAGGATGACGATGGTGAACAGCAGGCCGTAGAGGGCGAGCGGGCCGACGCGTGGCAGGAAGCGGCTCTCGTACCAGTCGCGGCCCTTGGCGCGTTCGCCGAGCCTGCGTGACAGGTAGCCGGCCAGCAGGGGGATGCCGAGGAAGATGAGGACGTACTGGGCGATGTCCCACATCGACACGTCGAGCGCGGCCTGGGAGAGGCCGAGCCGGTCGGGCAGCACCTCCAGGTAGAACCAGCCGAGCGCGCCGAACGCGACCACCTGGAAGATCGAGTTGAGGGCGACGAGGACGGCGGCCGACTCGCGGTCGCCGCAGGCCAGGTCGTTCCAGATGAGGACCATGGCGATGCAGCGGGCGAGACCGACGATGATCAGGCCGGTGCGGTATTCGGGCAGGTCGGGCAGGAAGGTCCAGGCCAGGGCGAACATCAGCGCCGGTCCGGCGATCCAGTTGAGCACCAGGGAGGCGAGGAGCATGCGCCGGTCGCCGGTGACGGTGCCGAGCCGGTCGTAGCGGACCTTGGCCAGCACCGGGTACATCATGAGCAGCAGCCCGAGCACGATGGGCAGGGAGATCTCGCCGATCTTGACGGCTTCCAGTCCGGTGTTCAGGCCCGGCACGGTCCGGCCGAGCAGCAGCCCGGCCGCCATCGCCGCGATGATCCACACCGGCAGGAACCGGTCCAGGACCGGCAACCGGCCGACGACGGCCGTGGTCGCCTCCTCCGCGGGCTCCTGAGTGCGGTCGGTACGTGACGACATCGCTTCCATCCTCGCAGGTCAGACCGTGGCCGGAACGTCGAGCAGGGCGGACAGGCGCGACAGCGTCCCGGGGACGAGCCGGTAGTGGACCCAGATGCCGCGCCGTTCGGAGGTGAGCAGGCCGACGTCCTTGAGCACCTTCAGGTGGTGGCTGATGGTGGGCTGGGTCAGGTCGAAGGCGTCGGTGATGTCGCACACGCACGCCTCACCGCCCTGCCGGGCGGCCACGATCGACAGGATCCGCAGCCGCACCGGGTCTCCCAGCGCCTTGAACACGCGGGCGATCTCGGCGCTCTGGACGGCGTCCAGCTCCTCGCGCACCAGCGGCGGGCCGCACTCCAGGATCTGCAGCGGTTCCACTCAGAGCTCCCTGCATAGATGACTGTCGATACGCCATATTGACATATGTCTATGAGGCGACGTCAATCGCACCGCCCACGAGGTCGACCTCACGGTGGTCGAGGCCCCTCGGCCGGCGGCGGCGCGCACCGTGCCTCGGCTCGGGAGGCGTCGTGCTGGAGCTTCTGGCGGTAGGCGCGAGGTGAGATGCCGTGGAGCCTGGCGAACCTCTGGCGGAAGGCGGCGTGGGTGTTGAAGCCCACGCTACGGGCGATCTGCTGAATGGAGAGGTTCGTGGCCTCCAGGAGCTCGGCGGCGCGGTGCAGGCGCCGGGTCAACAGCCACGCATAGGGAGTGCTGCCGGTGAAGGCCTTGAACTGGCGGTTGAACGTGCGCTCGCTCATCAGGGCGCGGGCGGCCAGATCACTGATCGAGACCTGCTTGTCCAGGTTGGCATGCAGCCACTGGATGACGGCGCGGAGGGAAGCCGCGCCGGTGGCCGAGCCGGGCTGGTACTGGTGGCGGACCGGCTCGCCCTCGCGGTTCGGTGCCGTCAGCATCTCCCGGGCGATGGCGTCGGCCACGGGGGCACCGTGTTCGCGGCGTAGCAGGTGCATGAACAGATCGAGGCCGGCCGCGCCGCCGGCTCCGGTGACGACGCGGCCCTCGTCGATGTAGAGCGCGTCCGGCACCACGCTCACCTGGGGGAAGCGGGCGGCGAAATCGTCGATCAGGTCCCCATGCGTGGTGGCCCGCCGACCGTCCAGCAGTTGGGCGTCGGCCAGTAGATAGGCCCCGGCGCAGAAGGCGACGATGATCGCCTCCCGCCGGTAGGCGGCCCGCAGGGCCGAGGTCACGGCGGGCGACGGCCGCGGAGCCGCCGCATGTCCGGGCAGCACCACGACCAGGTCGGCCTCGGCCAGCAGGTCCAGGCCGCGCGGCACGGGCATCGGCAGGCCCAGATCGGTGCGCACGATGCCCGGCACCTCCGCGCACACGTGGAAATCGAACTTCGGCACCCCCGCATGCGTACGGTCGGCGAAGCCCCAGCCAATCGCGCCCAGCGCGAAAGAGCTCATCCCCTCCACGGCGAGTGCCACCACCGAGCGAAACGGTGCCTTCGCCCGACGCGCACCACCTGCATCGCCGCCACCGTCATGGGCCACCCGCTCGGCGGTCGTCCCTCGACGATCAGAACCCCATGAACCTGGCATACGAATACCTCCTCCACCCCACTGAGAGCCGACGGGCATCGTACTTACATACGTTCATGCATGTATACATCAGTCCGGCCGGGCGGTTCCGCCGGGGGCGCTGTTGTGCCGGTCGGCCAGGGCGGCGATGCCGGCGGCGGCAGCGGCGGCCAGATCGGCGATCACGGTGTCGTCGACGGGCAGGTTGATGATGTACAGGCCGGCCGCGAGGGAGCCGAGCAGCAGCAGGTGGGCGAGCGTGGGGTCGACGGGTCCGGCCAGTTCGCCGCGGGTCACGGCTCGTTCGATGATTTCGGCGAGGTCGGCGTGTTCGGCGGTCAGGAAGGTGTCCTGGAACCGGGTGTCCAGCTCGGGATTGGCGGCCAGTTCGGCTATCAGGGCCGGTGCCACCTGACGGGCCGCCGGGGTTGCCATGTGGACATGGAACGTGCGGACCAGGGCCAGGAGGTCCCCGTGCAGGGAGCCGGTGTCGGCCAGCGGCGACAGTCGCTGCCCGTGCATGGTGGCGGCGTACGCCATCTCGGCCTTGGAGGCGTAGCGGCGGTAGATCGCCGCCTTGCCCACCTCGGCGCGAGCCGCGACCTGGTCGACGGTCATGGCCGGGTAGCCGACCTCCTCGATCAGCTCACGGGTGGACTGCAGGATCTTGTGATCCACGCGACTGTCCCGGGGGCGCCCGCCCTGTTGCCTTCTCGCTGCCATGCCTGCATGATACGGAACGTGAGTACCGAAACTCTAGTTCCGAAACCTGATCGCGGCGAGTGCCGCCCGCCACGACACCCCCGCGTCCCCGGTCAGGCTCACCCGAAGCCACACCCTCAGCTCCCAGTGACAGGCGGTACGACGCCATGAGACTCCCCGACAGCGCGCACACCGATCAGCCGTGGCGCATCCACGAGATCGCTGCCGACTTCCACCTTGAGGACGTGTGGGCGCTGCCGACCCCAGGCGGTCCTGACGACTTCGAGCGATTCGTGCGGATGGGCGAACGGATCGCCGGCGCTGACCACAACCCGACGGACGGCTGGGCATGGCCGGCGCGAGCCCTGTGGGGACTGCGCTGGCAGCTCGGGCGGCTGCTGGGCTGGGACAAACCCGAACACGACCTCGGCGTCCGGGCGCCGTCACTGCGCGACCGGCTACCCGCCGACCTGCGCGACGGCCCACTCCCGCCGGTGCCCCACGGGGCGCCGTTTCGCCCGGTCTACCTCACGCACAACGAGATGTGCTGGGAGCTGTCCAACAAGACCGTGCACGGCCTGTCCCATTACGGATGGGTCCCCGACGGCTCGGGCGGTTACCGCGCCCAGGCTGCCGCCCTGATCAAACCGAATGGCGTGTTCGGGCGGGCCTACATGGCCGGGATCCGGCCGTTTCGCTACCTGATCGTCTATCCGCAGCTCATGAAGCAGATCGCCCACAGGTGGCAGGACACCCCGCCCGGTCCCTCCCGTGACGACCGGCACCCCATGAGCAGTTGAGGAGCTTGGACACGGTGGCCGTGAGCCGAGGCTCTGGCCACCATGTCGCGCTGAGGGCTACACCCGAGTGAGCGCATGGTGGGGAAGCGGCGGCAGTTCGACGCGAATCCGGTCTCCGGGTCTCACTGTCCCTCCCCGCGACACAGTCCCCATGATTCCCGCCAGACGGACAAGGTTTCCATCGTCGTCCGTACGCACCACCTGCTTCAGCAGCCCGTCCATGAAGCCGTTGATCTGCTGGCATGGATTGCGCAAGCCGGTCACGGAGATGACCGCGTCCCCGATCACGAGCCTGGACCCTACGGGTAGTCCCAGCAGATCAATGCCCCGGGTCGTGATGTTCTCGCCCAGGTCGCCGCTCCTGACCGCGAAGTCGGCCTCGCTCAAGAAGTCGAACAGCTCGGAGTGGATGAGATGAACCTGGCGGAGATTGGGTTGCGAGGCGTCGGCCCTGACTCGCGACCTGTGCTTCACGGTCACCCCGCAATGGGCATCCCCGTCGACACCCAGCCCCTCCAGCAGGTCGATGAAATCCCTGCTTTCCTTGCTGAACGTGTGAGCCGGGCTGAGATGTACGCCCACCACCTCCCCGGCCAGGCGAGAATTCTCCGTCATGCTCGTCACCTTTCTGTCGTGGACGCGATCCTGACGCTCGTTCTGACCCGACAGCGCCGGTTGTTCATGCTGGGAGGTCTTCGCATGCGCCCGCGGCCTTCGGGCGGAGGCGCGTGCCTGTCACGGGTGCGAGGCCGGTGACGGCGACACGATCGGGGCGACGCCGAGGACCCCGCGTACTGCTCTCTCCATGAGCTCGATGTCGTGGGGGGCGTGGCCGGCCACCTCGATCGCGACTGCCTCGAACACTCCGGTGAAGGCGGCTGCCACCAGGTGGGCCGGCGGTCCCGGCGGGATCGAGCCGCCGCGGCGACCGGCGGCGATGAGCTTGGCGCACTCGGCCTCCAGCTCGTCGATGATGTCGCCGACCGCACGCCCGACCGGGTGATCCTGCCCGGCGAATTCGACCCGCAGGGTGAGCATCACCCTGGCCATGTCGCGACGGCAGTAGAGGACATGCCCCCTGGCCATCGTCAGAAGCGAGGCCAGGGGATCGACCTCGGCGAGAGCGGGGCGGCGTACCTCGGCATTCCACGTCTCGCTCACCCACTCCACCACCGCGAGGGTGAGGTCCTCCTTGTTGGCGAACAGATGGTAGAGCGCTCCCCGGGTGTAGCCGGACTCCCTCGCCACCTGCTCCAGAACCAGGTTGGCGTACCCGTACGTGGACAGCCCTCGCGCGGCGCTCGCCAATATGGCCCCTCGCGTCCTGGCTCGCCGGTCGGCTTGTGTACGGCGCACGGCCGTCCCGCTCATGCTGCTTCCCCCGCCGTCGGCGTCCGTCCTGATCGCCATCATACATACATGGGTACATGTATGTCGGTGTGGTACGGAGTGCTCAGCCACGACTCCCGGCGGCCCGAGCATGGCCGAGGTCGGCGCGGCGCCGGGCGTGCACCTTGTTGAGGGACGAGTTTCTGCCATGCGCCTCTGGAGGCGAAACCGGGTGGCGTGCTGCCCGGAAGCCGCCTCGCGAGGTGTCGATGCGGTCCATCGGGTTGGCGTCCAGGAGGTCGTGGCGGACGGCCCACATGGTGGAGGAGGCGATCGCGGCGCGCTTGCGCGTGCGGCTGGCCGGCGTCAGGTCGGTGAGCCCGGCCAGGTAGGCGCGGACCGGTGCGGCGCTCAGCTCGGCGATGACCGGATCCAGCGTGCCGACCTCCGCCATGCGCCCGGTTGCCGGATGACGAAGGTTGTTTCGCAAGTGATCGATCAGCATCAGGGTTCCGGGGGGCCCGCCGCGACCGTATCGAGTGAGAGACGGGGGTGTGGGAGCCTGAACACATGGCGGTCAAGTGGTCCCGGCAAGAGGTCCTCGCAGCGGTCACGACATGCCTGTCACGTGCGGACGCCGTGACGGAGGGCTACTCCAGCGTCAATGTCAGACCGGAGCCCGACGGGATGTTGGTGCTCTTTCGCTGGCGGCGGGACCCGAACCTCTACGCCATCGCAGTCGAGTATCCGACGGCGCCGCGGAGTCCGTGGACCGGCCTGCCGGTGCACTCGGCGTACGAATGGGCCGCGGACGTCGCGGGACGGCTCTCGGAGGAGCTTGCGACCGGGCTGGTCCGCCGCGCCCGCCGGACGGTCCACGGCGGGTACGTCCTGCTGGACCCCCGCGATGCCCCCGACGTCGACCCACCCGGCTACTCCATCAGCCTGGTGCCCCCACATCCAACCGAGCCCGGCTCCTGGCTGGCCAAGGCGGGACTGGACGTGACCATCCCCAGACAGCTGAGCGCCGGAAGCAGGCTCGCCTGCTGGCTGCAGGCCTACGTCTACAACGAGCGCCGCATGACCGTCGTCGGCCAGGCGGCCGCGTCCTGGGAGAACGAGGAGCGCACCACCGTCCGTCTCGACCTGGTGCAGGTCCTGCCCGGCTTTCCGCCAGAGGTATGCCACGCGCTGGTGCGACTTGCGGTCTTCGAGGCGGCCGAGGCCGGCGCCCTGCGTGTGGTCACCGAGATCGACGATGCTGCCCTAGCTGAGCTGGGGTTCCGGCCCGCCCTCGGCGGCGGCCTGGTACTACACACCGATACCCAGCGGCCAGCCCAGAGCAGGTGACTCCTGCAGGACAGGCCAAGCCAACGGTTACGGTGCGCTACTGACCCACGGTGTCGCAAGCACCGTCAGAACTCTGTCGCTCAACACACCTCGCCTCCGGACCACTCCCCGCCCGGGCTTTGGCCGCGGGCATTCAACAGTTGGGCCTCCCGAGCCGTCTATCCCCTGACGGAACGAGGAAAGGCAGAGGTCTTTGGAGGACGAGCCCCGCTTCGAGGAATTCGTGGCGGAACGCGCCGACGCCCTGCTGCGCTACGGCTACCTGCTCAGCGGCAACCCGCACGACGCGGCCGACCTCACGCAGGAGGCGCTGGTCCGGCTGCACATCAGCACGTGGCGGTTACGCAGGCGCGAGCGGCCGGACTGGGCGCTGCACGAGACGGCTCGGTTCGACACGCCGCCCTCCGACAGCGACGAGGGCCTGTGGCAAGCGCTCGCCACGCTGCCACGCAAGCAGCGGGCCGTACTGGTGCTGCGCTACTACGAGGACCTGTCCGACACGGACATCGCCGACGTGCTCGGCATCTCCCGGGGGACCGTGCGCAGCCACGCCTCTCTCGGCCTGGCCAAGCTCCGTTCCGTTCTGCCCAGCACCTCAGAGATCAACGGGAGCCCCGCATGATGGACCCATTGGAATCCCGTCTGCGCGCGAAACTGGGGCACGCCGCCACGCGCGCGCCACAGGCCCCGCAGGGCTTCCCCGCCGAGGTGGTGTCCCGGTCGCGGCGGCGCAGGATGCGCAGGAACGCGCTGGTGGCAGGCGTCTGCGTCGTCGCGGTCGCCGCGCCGATCACGATGATGATCACGCGCGGCACCGACGATCGCGGCGATGCCGCCACCGTCGCCACCGTCGCCACCGTCGCCCCGGACCCCTCGCTCGGGAACCCGGTCTGGGACACGCCCCCCATCGGCAAGCGCCTGACGATCGACAACCCCTCAGAGAAGCGCCCCATCTCGTTCTGGTACGCCAGGACGAAGAGCGGCACCACCGTCTTCTGCCAGGAATACAAGTCCAGGTCCGGGGGGCGGACGAAATCCTGCAGCGACAGGCCGATCGACGGCGAGCAGGCCACGGACCAGGGCTCCACCCAGTCGTTCCCGCTCCCCGCCACGGGGAAGGTGCTGCACTACGGCACCGCCAACGCCGAGGTCGCTCAGGTCGCGGCCGTACTCAAGGAAGGCGGGCGGGTCACCGGCACGCTCCAGACACCGCAGGGCGCTCCTCGGGCCGTCTGGACCGTGACCGTTCCTGCGGACAAGACGGTGACGGCGCTCGAGTTCGCGGGCAGCGATGGCGAGACGATCAAGCGGGTCGAGTCGCGGCCCATGGTGGTGCCCGAGGCAGACATGAAGCCGGTCGGCCGCACCGTGGAGATGCCCGGCAAGCTCGACGCGGGTCTCTACGTGACGCCCGACAAGAATCTGATCTGGAAACTGGCTGGGCAGGCCGTGGGAGTGAACGGCCTCTCACCCGGCCTGGCGGTGATCGAGAGAGGCGGCCCCGACCGGGCGCTGATCGACATGGACGGCAAACCCATGAAGGTGGAGCTGCTAGAACATCAGAAGCACTGGTTCGGCATCACCAGCACCAAGACCAGGCGCGTCGCACTGATCTTCAGGGACGGCACGTCAGTGAGCGCCGACACCAGGCCCGACCCGTGGAAGATCGGCGGCTTCCGGATGTTCGCCGGGACGCAGCAGCGTACCGACGACCTGTACGCCGAAGGCTTCAAGATCGTCGGCTACGGCGAGGACGGCATGGAACTCTGGCATGAGGATCATGAACCGACCCGTTAGGAACGGGGCTGACGCTGGGAGGAGGTCTCGGGCGAAGAATGATCGCGTGCCCGTCCCCGGTGCTGCGGCTGACTTCCTGCGGATGGTTCACCCAGAGGTCGCCCGGTGGGTCTCACGGTCTTTCGTCGCACATGCCGATGAGCACGTGCGAAGTCTGACGACGGCTGTGCCGCGTCCCCGGGGTCAACGCCAGGGCATGTGCTGGAGGCACCAGGTATTGCCGTCGGGGTCGGCGAAGTACGCGTAGAACACTCCGCCGAGGTCCTCGACCTCGCTGACCTCGACGCCGCGTTCGACGAGTTGAGCGCGGGACGCCTTGATGTCGGCGACCACCAGGTGCAGACCGCGCAGTGTTCCCGGAGGCATGTCGAGGGTGGGGAGACCTTCGGCGAGGGTGATCGAGCATGCCGAACCGGGTGGGGTGAGTTGGACGATGCGGATGCCGGGCTTCGGGTTGACGTCGACGTCGAGGCGGAACCCGAGCCGGTCCTGGTAGAAGGCTTTGGCCCGGTCGACATCGGTGACCGGTACCGGCACCAGCTCCAGCAACAGCATGCCGGGCGGCACGGGTGGGTTGCCGGAATCCTTGGGGATCTCGTTGGCGGGGGTGGGCGTGCCGGTCATGGATGGCGCCTTTCGTGGATGAGGCTGGCGAGCAGGGCGGCAAGACGGTCGTATCCTTCGCCGGCGCCGCGTTCCATCGGGCTGCGCACGACAGCGTCGCGGATCTCGGACGAGGAATATCGCGCGGTGACGGTCATGGCGGTGCGTCCGTCTGTCTCGTCCAGAACGGTGATGACCAGTGCCTCACCGTCGGGCCAGTCACGGTGGATCTCGGTCTGTACGAGACGCACCGGCGGCACGACCTCGCGGAACAGCCCATAGAGTGCCATCTCGGCATCGGCCGGGCCGGTGGAGACGAACCGCCAGGCACCGCCGGGACGCAGGTCGACCTCACAGACGGTGAGCCGCCAGCCGCGCGCGCCGTGCCAGCGGCGGAGCAGTTCCGGTTGGGTGAGCGCGGCGAAGACCAGCGGCGCGGGAGCGGCGAATGTGCGCGTGAGGACGAGGTCGGTGGTTCCGGACGCGACGACCCGCAGCCCGAGGCCGGGGTGTGGAGATGTCACGTTTCGCCGTCCTGCAGGTCCTCCAGCAGGGCATCCAGTCGCTGGTAGCTCGCTTCCCAGTAGTCGCGGTAGTCGGCAAGCCAGTCCATGGCCGTCCTGAGCGGTTCGGCCACCAGCCGGCGCGGCCGGCGTTGCGCGTCGCGGCCGCGACTGACCAGGCCGGCTCGTTCGAGCACCCGCAGGTGTTTGGAGACGGCTGGCTGGCTCATCGCGAACGGCGCGGCCAGCTCGGTGACCGTGGCTTCACCGGTCGCGAGCCGGGCCAGGATGGCCCGCCGGGTGGGGTCGGCCAGTGCCGCGAAGGTCGCGTCCAGCGTGTCGCTTGCAACCATGTCGATAACCCTCCGGTTCGATAACCTGTTGGTTTTATATGTGCTACAGTCCGGCTTTGTCAAGATCGCGAACGCTCTGGAGGCACCATGGGAAAGGTCTTCACGCAGGCGTCGGTCTCGCTGGACGGGTACATCTCCGGGCCTGGCCAGACAGGGTTCGACCGGCTGTTCGCATGGTGCACGGCCGGCACCGTCGCTACCCCCACGGCCGATCCGGATCGGCTGACCTACCTCACCTCCGAGGCGACCGCCCGGTACCTGCGTGAACTCCAGGAGCGGATCGGGGCCTGTGTCGTCGGCCGCAACCTGTTCGACCTCACCGCGGGTTGGAATGGGCGGCACCCGAGCGGCGTGCCGGTGTTCGTCGTCACCCACCGTCCACCGCCGGTCGGCTGGGAGGCCACTGCGACGCCGTTCACGTTCGTCAGTGACGGCGTGGAGAACGCGATCGCGCGGGCCCGTGAGGTGGCAGGGGATCGCGACGTCGGTGTCGGCCCCGGTGGCACCGTGGCCGACGCGCTGAGCGCCGGCCTGCTCGACGAGCTGCGGATGGACATCGTGCCGGTGGTTCTCGGCGCCGGTACACCCATGCTGACCGGGCTTGGCGACACAGCGCCGATCGACTTCGACCTGGCGGAGATCATCGAGGGGATCGGCGTGACGCACCTGATCTATCGCCGCCCGACGCAGAACCTGACCGGTAGCTCGGCCTGATGAACGGACCTCAGCCGCATCGCACGTTGACACGGGATCGGTGAGTTCGGCCTCCAGGTCGGCGACGCGGCGGTGGAAGCGCAGGTCCGAGCGGGCGGTCGCGAGACGACGTGTTCATGCGCAGGCTTCTCCGGAGCCCTCGACGGTGGTGCCGTCCTCGTTGCCCGCCGCGTCGACGGCCCGGCGGTGGGCTCGAACGGGGCGCCCCCGGCGCCGGCGGAGAGGGTCCGCATGGGATTCCCGCCGGGGACCGTCACGCACGAAGACCCCGGCTCCACGGCTCGTCCCAAGCCGTGACCATCGCGTGCGTGGCCTTGTCCACCGTGGCGATTAGGGCCGGGCTCCTAGATGCCTCTGCCGGAACCGTCTCAAGGTAGGAAGAAACCGGCTATCCGCGCCAGCAAGCTGGAATCATGATCACGACACGCGCACGGAATCTGATCAAGCGCCACGGCGGCGTACGTGGTGGGAGCAGGTGGCCGGTCCTCGCCGTAGCCGCAGCGATGCTGATCGGGATGGCCCCGGCGGCGTCCGCTGCCCGGATTGACGGACCGCTGAGATGGCAGGAATGCGACAGCGAGGGCGCGCCCGCGGGCATGCAGTGCGCCGCGATCGAGGTCCCCGCGGACTGGGCGAAGCCGCAGGGGCAGAAGATCACGCTGGAGCTGGCACGGCTGCCGGCCACCGAGCCGCCACGCCGGCTCGGCAGCGTCCTGGGCATCTCCAGCGGTTACGGGATCCAGGGCTTGACCCGCTCCGCGGCGGACCTCTCCGAGCTGCGGCGCAGGTTCGATCTGGTCGGCTACGACACGCGTACCACCACGTGGATCGCCCGCATGCCCCAGGCGTGCACCCAGCCAGGGGCATCCCTGCACGACCCGCGCGGCACGAAGGAGTTCGCGATGCTGGCCGCGGCGATGAACGACGCGTTCAAGGAGTGTCAGAAGGCGGACACCACGGGGCTGTTCGCGCACCTGGACGCTCTGTCGATCGCCAGGGACACCGAGGCGATCCGCCAGGCTCTGGGTGAAGATCGGATGAGCTTCATGGCGAGCGGCGTCGGCGGGGCGGCGGCCGCCGCGTACGCCCGGCTGTTCCCGCAGCGCATCCGGGCCATGTACCTCGACGGAGTGAACAACCAGACCCGGGGCTGGCCCTCGCAGCGGCTGCTGGCCCTGCCTGTTCTGCAGCGGATGTTCACCAGGTTCGCCGAGTGGTGCGCGAAGGCTTCCGCCTGCGCGCTGCACGGTGAGGACGCCGAGAGGGTATGGCGCAGGCTCCTCCGGGATGCCGATCGCCATCCGATTCCAGTCACCTCGTCGCAGTATGGCGACGGGAAGCTGACCGGATGGCTGCTGACCTCCACCCTCCCCCTCGATCCAGGGCCGCAGAACGCCAACTGGCTGACCTTCGCGGACGCGGTGGACAAGGCGCGGCGCGGGGACGGGTCGGGCTTCGCCGATCAGGCGCTCTTCAACGCGCGGTACGCGGCAACGCCCGGAGCGCAGGTGATGAGCTGCGGGGACGACCGCGGATACGCCGGCTATGCCCAGCTTGAGGACTTCCGCAGGAAGGCGCGGAAGATCGCACCTGAGTACGCGGGAGCGGCGATCGACGCGCTGGGGTGCACGGGCTGGCCGCTCCCGGTGGCCAATCCGTCCCGGCCGCTGCCAACGCACGGTCTGCCGCCCTTTCTGGGGGTCGGCACCACGTGGTTCGACCATACGTCGACCAGCAGCTTCACCAGCATGATCCCGGGATCGGTAACCGTCGCCTACGACGGGCCCGGTCACGTCATGTACCTGTCAGGCAAGAAGTGCCCGATCCGGCACGCCACCAGGTACCTGATCAACCTGACCCTCCCGGAGCCGGGCACGGTCTGCCACGCGGAATGATCACCGCTCGGAGCCGGGTCAGGGTGACGTCGGTGTCCTCGGCTCATGACGCCAGTGGTTCAGCGCTGGGGTTTGTAGCCCCTGTGCAGGGCGACGATGCCCAGGTCGAGGTTCCGCCACGCGACCCGCTCCCAGCCGGCCCTCTGGATGATCCTGGCCAGGGCCGGCTGGTCGTGCCAGTCTCTGATGGACTCGGCGAGATACGCGTAGGAGTCGTCGTTGGAGCCGAAGAGCTTGCCCACCTTGGGCAGCATCTTCATCAGATACTCGCGGTAGACCAGGTCGAACGACTTGATCGTCACGTGGGAGGATTCGAAGATCACCAGCCTGCCGCCCGGCTTGGTGACGCGCAGCATCTCGCGCAGGGCCTGCTCGGTGTCGTGCACGTTGCGCAGCGCCGCGGAGATCGTGACGGCGTCGAAGGCGTCGTCGGCGAACGGCAGGTTCAGCGCGTCACCCGCGATGAACGGCAGGCCGGCGCCGGTGAGCGCGTTGCGCCCCCTGCGCCTGACTCCCGTGCTCAACATGCCGATGGAGAAGTCGGAGGCGATCGCGCGAGCACCCAGCCGTGTGAAGGCGTCGGTGGAGGTGCCCGTGCCCGCCCCCAGGTCGAGGACGATCTCGCCGGGGCCCGCGTCGACGGCGTCGGCGACGGCCTTGCGCCACAGCCGCATCTGACCGAGCGAGATGAGGTCGTTCACGAAGTCGTATCGCCGTGCCGTGCGGTCGAACATCGCGGCGACCTCGTGCGGCTGCTTGTCCAACTGCGCGCGGGTCATGGCCGCAGCCTAGCCCGCGACCTCCGCGGCGAATCCAGCGGCTCCGACCGCCGGGTACGGGGCGAAGCGGGTGATGGACGAAGGCCACGGGCGCGGGCCGCGATCCGCTGTGCCGTCACCGGTTCGGCCGGCGACCGGCCCGATCGATGGCCGTGCGCAACAACTCGGCCATCGATCGGCCGGCCACCCGCAGCGGCTCCGGATCTCGGGCGGCCCGGGAGAGTACGAACGCGCCCTCCAGGATCATGATCATCGAATAGGCGAGTGACCGCGCCGCGTCCTGGTCGGACACCCAGCGAGCGAACCACTGCTCACCGGCGCCGACCCACCCGGCGAAGACCTCGGCCGTCGCGACCCGTAGGACTTCATCGGTGCCGGCGACCTCCAGTGCCACCGTCGCGATCGGGCACGCGTCGGCATAGTCGGTCGCGGTGAGGTGGTCCGCGGCCGCCTGGAAGGCATGCACGACGGACTCGACCGGGTCCGGAACGCTGTCCAGCAACGCCAGCACCATCTGGCCGTACTCGGCTCCGGACGTGCGGATCACCTCCTCGGCCAGCTGCTGCTTGCCGCCGGGGAAGAAGTGGTAGATCGAGCCGAAGGGCGCCTCGGCTTCCGTCGCGATCCGCTTCAGGCCGGTGCCCGAGTAGCCGTTGCGGCGGAACAACACCGTGGCCGCACCCTGGATCTTGAGCCGCGTATCCGGCCGTGCCTGTCCCATCTCTTTCGCCCTTCCGTCCGGGGTCCTGGTGGGCCGGCCGGACTTCACCCAGGCTACAGTAGAACGATCTATCAAATGGAGGCGCGATGCCGGAGATCGAGCTGTCGTCCGGACCGATCGACTATCAGGACACCGGCGGTAGCGGGCCGGCGCTGGTGCTCGTCCACGGCCCGCCCATGAACGAGACGCTGTGGCGCAAGGTGGTACCGCTGCTGGACGGGTATCGCTGCATCCTGCCCACCCTGCCCTTGGGCGGCCATCGCCGACCGATGAAGCGGGACGCCGACCTGTCCCAGCGCGGTGTCGCACGACTGCTGGGTGAGTTCGTCGAACGCCTGGGCCTGGACGAGGTGACCCTCGTGCTCAACGACTGGGGCGGTGGCCAGTTCCTGGTCCTGGAGGAGCAGGGCCGGCGGATCGCGCGGCTGGTGCTGGTGGCCTGCGAGGCGTTCGACAACTTTCCCCCGGGACCGGCGGCCAAGGCGGCGGCCACCGTGTGCAGGATCCCCGGCGGCGTCTGGCTTTTTACGCGGCTGATGCGCGTCCCCGTGATCCGGAACAATCCCAACGGATACGGCGGAATGAGCCTGCGCGGGATCCCGGACGAGATCATGGACGACTGGTTCGCTCCCGCGACCCGGAGCCGTGCCATTCGCCGGGACTTCGCCAAGTTCGCCACCTCGGCGCCCAAGCGCGAGATCTTGCTGGCCTGGAGCGAGCGACTGGGTGCCTTCGACCGCCCTGTCCTAATCGTGTGGGCGGCCGAAGATCGATTGATGCCGCGCGAGCACGGTCCTCGACTCGCCGAGCTGTATCCGAAGGGCCGGCTGGTCGAGATCGCGGACTCGTCCACCCTCGTCCCCGAGGATCAGCCCGAACGACTCGCCGAAGTGCTCACCGATTTCCTGGTCGGGACGGGGGCGAAGCCGTCCCGGCGCACCGGCTGAGCTCGTTCCCGGGGGCCGTTCAATCCTGCGTTCGAGTCGTCCCGTCCTTCCCCGGCATGGCCGTACGCGGTCGTCCACCGGGGTGGCCGGTGGCGCCCTGCGCGAAAACCCGTTGGACCGCTGGAGCCGTCCACTGTCACCATGGCCGGTGATGGACCGAGCGTAGAGACCTTTCGATCACACCAGGCGATGGAGCACCATCGCCCATTTCAGTACGCCCAGTGATCGAAGAGGACCTCTCATGAAACTTCACGAATACGCCAGGTACGACGCCCTCGGCCTCACAGAGCTGATCACGTCCGGCGAGGTCACCGCCGCCGAGATCGAGGCCACCGCCCGCCACGCATTGACCGTGGCGAACGCCCAGGTCAACGGCCTGGCCTTACCCCCGTTCCAGCCGGCTCTCCACCACGCCGGGCAGGGCCCGTTCACCGGGGTCCCGTTCCTGATCAAGGATCACGGGCCGGTGGCCGAAGGGGTGCCGTTCTTCCTCGGCAGCCGCAGCCTGCCCGGTGTCGTCCCGCGGCACGACACCGACCTGATGGCCCGCTTCCGGGCCGCCGGGCTGGTCACGCTCGGCCTGACCACCGTGCCGGAGCTGTGCCTCAGCTTCTCCACCGAACCGGTCCGGTACGGCCCCGTCCGCAATCCCTGGAACCCGGACCTCGGCGCGGGCGGTTCCAGCGGCGGCGCCGCCGCCCTGGTCGCCGCCGGGGCCGTGCCCGTGGCCCACGCCAGCGACGGAGCCGGCTCCATCCGGGTCCCGGCCGCCTGCTGCGGCCTGGTCGGTCTCAAGCCGACCCGCGGCCGCGTACCGTGCGGGCCGGACACGGGCGAGCCGATGCTCGGCATGTCGTACGATTTCGCGCTCACCCGCACCGTCCGCGACGCCGCCCACCTGCTGGACGCCGTCCAGGGTCCCGGGATCGGCGACAAGTACACCGCCCCGCCGCCGCGCCGCCCCTACGCCGCCGAACTCGGCGCCGACCCCGGCCGGCTCCGCGTCGCGGTGACCACCGAGTCCTGGCCCGGCACGGCGGTGGACACCCAGGTGGCCGCGGCCGCGATCCGTACCGGCGGCCAGTTGGAACGGATGGGACACACCGTCGACGCGGCCGGTCCCCAAGTGGACTGGGAAGCCGTCATGCGGGCGTGGGTCCTGGAAGGCGTCGCGATCTCCGCCACCCTGCTCCTGGCCCCTCGCCGGCCCGACCCGGCCATGATGGAAGCCGTCTCCAGGCGCTTCCTCGATCTGGCCGCGAGCTACAGCGCGCTGGACGTGCTCACCGCACTCGACGCCCAGAACCGGGTGACGAGATCGGTGAGCGCCTTCTTCGCCTCGTACGACCTGCTCGTCACCCCCACCATGGGCCGCCTCCCGGCGCCGCACGGCACCCTGCGATACGACGACCCCGGCCACACGGTGACCGGCTGGCTGGAGTCGCTGGCGGCGTACGCGCCGTTCACCGTCGTCTTCAACGTCACCGGCCATCCCGCGATGAGCCTGCCCCTGGGAGTGAGCGACGACGGGCTGCCGATCGGCGTGCAGCTCGTCGCCGCCCACGGACGCGAGGACCTGTTGTTCCGGATCGCCGCCCACCTGGAACAGGCCATGCCGTGGAAGGGGCGGATCCCTCCCGTGTTCGCCGGCTGACCCCTGCCCGGGCGGAGTGCCCGTCGCGGGTGCGGCTTCGGGTCGGCACCCTGTACGCCGCCCTCGACCGGCTCCAGGCGGAAGGGCTGGTGGCGGCCGACCAGGAGGAGATCGTGGACGGGCGGGCGCGACGCTACTACCGGCTGACGCCGGAGGGCGAGCTTCGGCTGGCAGCGGAGGCCGAGCAACTGCGGCACAACGCGGACACGGCGACGGCCCGGCTGCACGCCCGGGGCGTCCGGCAGGGGCTCGGCGGCCTGCCGACGGTATTCGGCGAGCTGGGGAGGGCGCAGTGACGGTCCTGGAACGGCGCTACCGGCGACTGCTCGCCCGGTGGTATCCGGCGGAGCACCGGGCCCTGCACGAGGAGGAGATGATCGCGGTGCTGCTCGCGGGCGCGGAGCCCGGCCGGGATCGGCCCGGGATGCGCGACACGTTCGACCTGGTGCGTGGCGGGCTGGCCATCCGCGTGCGGCGCGGAGCCGGTTCGCACTGGCGAGAGGCGGTCAACGTGGCCGCGCTCGTCGCACCCGTCGCGCTCCTGCTGGCGGCGCTCGCCCGGGCCGTCTTGTACGGGGCGCTGGCGTCGCAGGGGTCGTTCGTGGAGGAGGAGCTCCGGCAGCTCCTGGAGCTGGTCTCGTACGCCCTGCCGTACGCGCTCGTCGTGTGGTTGTCCTGGCGCGGGAGACGCGGCGCGGCTGCTGCTTGCGCGTGGGCGTACGCATTGGTGATCGCATGGACGGTCGTGCAGCGCGAGCTGACCTGGTCGTCCACGTACTACGTGGTCAATGACGGAATAGTGCTGATCGGAGGCGTGCCCGTCGATTTCGGCGGGCTGGCGATGTCGGTGCTGTCCCCGATCTTGTGCGGGACGATGTCGTTCCTCGCGCCATCTCCCGGACCCGGTTCGCTGGGGAGCCGGCGGCTGCTGGGCTGGATGGGGGTGGTGTTCGGCGCTTCGCTGGTCGGTGCGCTGATCTCGCCCCGGTGGGCTTATCCGTCCATGTGGGCGCTGGCGATGGTGGCCGCCGTGCCGGCGCTGCGGTCGCCGGTCGGCCGCCGTGCTCTGGTGGTGCTGGGGGTGACGACCTGGCTGGTCCGCAACGCGGGCAAGGGCACGGGCGGCGCTCCGGCAAGCCCCGTCGGCGGCTGACCGATCCGCCTGGCCGAGCCGGCCCGCGCCCGGCGCGCCATGGCCTTCCACGATCTTGTGGTGGCGGGACCGCCGGTTTTCCCACATCAGCGGCGGTTTCTCGGGTATGGCCGATGCGAAGGGCACTGAAGCCATCCGGGGGGACATGGTGACGGAGCAGAGGCCGGCGAGCCGGCTCAAGGGTGTGCCGCCACGCGTGTGGCTGGCGCTCGTTCTGCTGGTGCTGGCGATCGTGTTCATCCTGCAGAATCGGCAGGACGCGGCGATCCAGTTGTTCATGATCGTGGTGACGGCGCCGTTGTGGATCACGCTGGTGGTGTGCGTCGCCATCGGGATGCTGATCGGCTCGCTGATGAGCCGCAGAGGCCGACGGGCACGATGACACGCGCAATCCGCATCGTCGCCCCGCGGCCTGATGAGACCATCGCATGCTGAGCGGACTTCGCGAGCGCGTACTGCCCGAGGTGCAGCGTCGCCCACTGGGGGACCTGGTCGAGAGCCTGGATCTGTCCTCGGGCGACGTCCGTTCGAAGCAGTCGGCGTTCTGGACGATGCTGACGCTGTCGGCGGTGATCGCCTCGGCGGGGGTGCTCACCGATTCGACGGCCACCGTGATCGGGGCGATGATCATCGCGCCGCTGGGCACGCCGATCATGGGCATCGCGCTGGCGTCGGTGCGGCGTCGCGGCCAGGGAGCGATCGGGTTCGTGTGCTTCGGCGGCCTGCTGGTCGTCGCGATCGGGCTGGTGTTCTCGGCGTTGCTGCCGGCCTCGTACGAGCTGCTGGCCAACAGTCAGATCGCGGGGCGTACCTCGCCCAAGCTGATGGACCTGGTGGCCGCGCTCGCCACGGGGCTGGCCGGTGCGGTGGCGTATGCCCGCCGCGACGTCTCCGCGGTGCTGCCGGGCGTGGCCATCGCGATCTCGCTGGTGCCGCCGCTGGCCGTGGTGGGGGTGTGTCTCGGCCGGGGTGCGGGCTGGCTGGCGCTGGGCGCGCTGGTGCTGTTCCTGTCCAATCTGCTGGCTCTCGTGCTCGGCGGCATGGTGGTGTTCACGGCGACGGGGTACGGGGCCGAGGCGGTCGCCGTGTCCGGCCGGAGTCACCGCCGTGCCCGGCTCGTTCTGGCGCTGCTGCTGGTCGTGGTGGTCATCCCGTTGTCGGCCAACACCGTGGTGAGCTGGCTGCTGACCGTCTGGAGCGCGCGGGCCAAGGCGGCGGCCGCCGAATGGATCTCCGGTGTGCCGGACTCGTCGATCGCCGGCGTCGACGTCGTCTCCCGGGAGTTGCACATCCGCGTTCAGACGCCGGGTGATCTGCCGCCGGTTTCCGGTCTGCTCGACGCTCTGCGCGGGCGCGTTCCGGACGGGGTGCCGATCGTGATCGAGACCACGCAGGGCAGCACGATCCAGGCCGGGCGGATCGGTGCGACCTCGTGAGGGTCGCCCGTTCTCGCTGCCCGCTGACGCTGGAGCCGCGGATCAGCGCGCGGCCGGGCTACCCGCGCCGGGCGGGAGCCGGTGCAAGAGATGTTCACGAGCGGGTGAAGATACCGGCTGCGGCCGGGCGGCCGGACTACCGGAGGGAAGGTCGATTTCATGGCAGACCTTCCCTTTCAGGACCGGGCGGACTTCGACGCCGCCGACCGCGGATTCCTGGCCGCGCTCGATCCCGCAGTGATCAGGACCGCCGACGGCCGGGTCGTGTGGGACAACGACGCATACAGCTTCCTTGAGCGAGACTGCCCGGACACCGCGCACCCCAGCCTGTGGCGGCAGGGGCAGTTGTGCGTGAAGCAGGGTCTGTACGAGGTGACGGCGGGCATCTACCAGGTGCGCGGCCTCGACCTGTCGAACATGACGCTGATCGAGGGCGAGCGCGGCGTCATCGTGGTCGACCCGCTGCTGTCCGTCGAGTGCGCCGCCGCGGGGCTGAAGCTCTACCGTGACCAGCGGGGGAACCGCCCGGTCACCGCGGTCATCTACACCCACTCCCACGCCGACCACTTCGGCGGAGTACGCGGCGTCACCGACGGCGGCGTGCCGATCCTGGCGCCGGCCGGGTTCATGGAGCACGCGGTGTCGGAGAACGTCTATGCCGGCGCCGCGATGAATCGCCGCGCCGTCTACATGTACGGCCCGGACCTGCCTCGCTCACCGGAAGGCCAGATCGGCACCGGTCTGGGCATGACCACCTCGACCGGCACCATCTCCCTGATCCCGCCCACCAAGGACGTCACGCGCACCGGGCAGGAGGAGACCCTGGACGGGGTACGGATCGTCTTCCAGCTCACCCCCGGCACCGAGGCCCCGGCCGAGATGAACTTCCTCCTCCCCGACCACCGGGCCCTGTGCATGGCCGAGAACGCCACCCACAACCAGCACAACATCCTCACGCTGCGCGGCGCCGTGGTCCGTGACACCCGCGTGTGGGCGCGCTACCTGAACGAGGCGATCGCCCTGTTCGCCGACCAGGCCGACGTGGTCTTCGCCTCGCATCACTGGCCGACCTGGGGCAGGGAGAACCTCGTCACCTTCCTGTCGCGGCAGCGCGACATGTACGCGTACCTGCATGACCAGACGCTGCGGATGATGAACGAGGGCATGACGGGCACCGAGATCGCCGAGGCGATGCGGATGCCGCCCGCTCTGGAGCAGGCGTGGCACACCCACGGCTACTACGGCTCGGTCAGCCACAACGTCAAGGCCATCTACCAGCGCTACCTGGGCTGGTTCGACGGCAACCCCGCCCACCTGTGGGAGCACCCGCCGGTCGAGCAGGCGCGACGCTACGTCGAGTGCATGGGCGGGCGTGAGGGCGTCCTCTCCTACGCCCGCCGCTACCTCGACGAGGGCGACCTGCGTTTCGCCGCCTCGCTGCTCAACCACGCCGTTTTCGCCGACGAGAGCGACCGCCGGGCGCGCGCGATGCTCGCCGAGGTCTACACCCGGCTCGGCCACGGCGCGGAGAACGGCACCTGGCGCAACTTCTACCTGGTGGCCGCCCAGGAGCTGGTCGGTGGCATCGTTCCGCCCGACCTCGACACGGCCTCGCCGGAGATGCTCAGCGCCCTTTCGATGGAGCAGATCTTCGACTCCATCGCCATCCGCGTCGACGGGCCCAAGGCGTGGGACGAGAGCCTGGCCATCGACTGGCACCTGACGGACCTCGACCAGCGCTACCGCACCACGCTGTCCAACGGCGCGCTCATCCAGCAGGCCGATCCGCGCCCGCAGCAGGTGGACCTGACGCTCACGCTCACCAAGCAGGACCTGCTCGGCCTGCTCACGGGCCAACCGGCGGACGGCATCCGGCACGAGGGCGACATGAACGTCCTGAACCGCCTGACCGCCGTACTGGGCAGCCCGGTTCCCGCGTTCGCGATCGTGACCCCGTAGGGACCTGGTCGCCCGACCCGCCGTCCGTGGCGCTCAGGACGGCGGTGACCGGGTCGTTGACCGCCACCGGCATGGCCCGGAGAGCGGTGTCGGCCGGCAGCCGGAACCCGGACGCGGTGTCCTGCGCGAAGGCGCGTTCGGCTCCGGTGCGAAAGTGCCGGAGCAGCAGCCGTTCCGGCTCCCCCGACCCCGCCGACAGGCCGATCGCGCCGGCCGGCCAGATGAAGATCGCGGCCGCCACCACGCTCGGCACCGCCACCCTGCCAGCCCTGGCCATCCGGCTCCGGGGCTCGGGCCGTTGTGGGGTTGCGGCTCCCTGATAGGTTGGGGCTGGTGAGCCGGGAAGTCTGGTCGGCATGTCCTATTCCTGTTGCTTGAGAAGGATGTGCGCGTGCGCGCCCGAGACTTGCTCACCGATTTTCCGACCCTTGGTCTCGACGCGCCTGTGGTCGACGCGGCCCGGCTGCTGGCCCTGCAGGATCTGCCGGGCGTCATCGTGCTCGGCGACGAGGGCGAGCCGTTCACCATCCTGCCCGGCGCCGAGGTGCTGCGCCTGGCCGTGCCCGCCTACTGTCAGGACGATCCGGCCCTGGCCAGGGTGATCGACGAGGCGCATGCGGATGAGTTCCTGCGGGCGCTGGACCGGCGTACCGTGCGTGAGGCCCTGCCGAGCAGGCCGCGTGAGTTGCCGGTGACCGATCCCGGCGCCACCGTGCTGGAGGTGGCCGCGCTGATGGCACGTACCCGCAGCCCGCTGGTCGCCATCGTGGAGGACGGCAGGCTGCTGGGCGCGGTCACGCTGAAGGCGCTGCTGGAGCGGGTGCTGCCGGCATGACCGTGGTCGCCTGGGTGAGCGTGGTGGTGTTCCTGGCCGCCTACACGCTGATCGCCACCGAGAAGGTGCACCGGGTCGCCGCCGCGCTCGGCGCCGCGGGGATCATGCTGCTTCTGCATGCCACCGACGCCGAGGCCGCGTTCTTCTCCGAGCATTCGGGTATCGACTGGAACGTCATCTTCCTGCTGCTGGGGATGATGGTCATCGTCGGGGTGCTCAAGCAGACCGGCGTGTTCGAGTATCTGGCCATCTGGGCCGCCAAACGGGCCAAGGGGCGGCCGTTCCGGCTGATGGTGCTGCTGGTGGTGATCACGGCCCTGGCCTCGGCGCTGCTGGACAACGTCACCACGGTGCTGCTGATCGCGCCCGTGACGTTCCTGGTGTGCGAGCGGCTGGCCGTCTCGGCGGTGCCGTTCCTGATCGCCGAGGCGATGGCGTCCAACATCGGCGGCGCCGCCACCCTGGTCGGAGACCCGCCGAACATCATCATCGCCAGTCGCGGGGGCTTGAGCTTCAACGACTTCCTCATCCACATGGCGCCCATGGTGATCGTGCTGATGATCGTCTTCGTGGGGTTGTGCTGGCTGATGTTCGGCCGGCACATGCGCCAGGATCCGGAGCGGGCGGCGGCGATCATGGCGCTGGACGAGAAGGAGGCGATCGCCGACCGGCGGCTGCTGTGGCAGAGCCTGGCGGTGCTGGCCCTGGTGATGGCCGCGTTCGTGCTGCATCCGGTGCTGCACTACGAACCGTCGGTGGTCGCGCTGCTGGGTGCGGGCATCCTGGTCGCGGCCACCAAGGTGACCACCGAGGAGGCCATCTCCGAGGTGGAGTGGCCCACGCTGGTGTTCTTCGCCGGGCTGTTCGTGATGGTCGGCGGACTGGTCGAGACCGGCGTCATCGGCAACCTGTCCGAGGCCGCCGTCGAGGCGACCGCCGGGCAGCTGGAGCTGACGACGATGGGGCTGCTTGGCGCCTCGGCCGCGCTGTCGGCGATCGTGGACAACATCCCCTACGTCGCCACCATGAGCCCGATCGTCGCGGACCTGGTCAACGCGGGCGGCGGTGACGGGTCGACGCAGGTGCTGTGGTGGGCGCTGGCCTTCGGCGCCGACCTGGGCGGCAACGCCACGGCGGTGGGGGCGGCGGCCAACGTGGTCGTGCTCGGCATCGCGGCGCGCAACCACACGCCGATCAGCTTCTGGCAGTTCACCAAGTACGGCCTGATCGTCACGGTGGTCACCGTCACGCTCGTCGCGCCGTACTTGTGGCTGCGCTACCTGTGACACGAGGGAGGCCGGTGGGCGGCTGAACGGGGGAAGCCCGGCCCGCCTCCCGTGATCACCAGGCCCAGGCGGGGTCGCCGGTGGCGGTCTGGGAGAGCGACCACAGCCGTTCGCGGGCGGCCCTGTCATAGGCGGAGGCCGGGGCGCGGACCGGGCGAAGGTTCTCGTCCACGTACGGCCCGGGCAGGCTGCCGGCCCGGGTGGCGAGGCGGGCGTACGTCTCGCCGAGGCGTTCGGCGGGGACTGCCATGCGGTTCTTGGGCGCGTACAGGGTGCGCAGCAACCGTGGCATGGCCGCCACCCGGTCGGGGTCGAGCCGCACGGCGGGGACGCGGACGCAGGTGGTCTCCAGGTGTCCTTCGGCCTTCTCGGCCAGAGAGAGGGTGGTCATGACCTGGGCGAGTTTGGCGTGATAGTAGGCGCGGGTCGGGGTGTACCAGCTCGGGTCGTCGAGTTGATCGAACCGGATCCGGATGCGGGGCATCGAGAGCAGTCCCTTGCTGGCGACGTTGATCACGCGAGGCCGGTCCGCGGCGGCGAGCAGAGGGCTGAGGTGTGCGGTGAGCAGGAAGGGGCCCAGATGGTTGGTGGCCCAGAACAGCTCATGGCCGTCCGCCGTGAAGCGGGGCTCCCGGACTGTCTGGTCGAAGACGGCGGCGTTGTTGATGAGCACGTCGAGGTGGCCGACGGTGTGCGTGATCTGGTCGGCGGCGGCCTTGATCGAGTCGGGTATCGACAGGTCGGCTTCGATCAGGCCGGCCGGGTGTGTGGCGTGGGCGTTGATGTCGGCCAGGGCGGCGCGGCCTCGATCGGGGTCCCGGCACAGCGCCAGCACGTGGTGGCCTGCGGTGGCGAGGGCTTGGGCGGCGCGCAGGCCGATCCCGGAGTTGGCGCCGGTGATGGCGATGGACAGCATGCCGAGAGTCTAGTTTGTTCGGAACGATCCGAACAACTTAGAATCTGTTGGGTGGCCGGTATTGAGGAGTTCGTGGAGAGTGCGGGGCTGTACTTCGAGCGGCTGGGGCTCAGTCGTACAGCGGGGCGGGTCGTCGGCGTGCTACTGGTCGATCCGGACGAGTCCGCCGACGCGCCGGGGTTGTGCGAGCGACTCGGCGTGGCCAAGAGCAGCATGAGCGTGGCTCTGGGGCAGCTCGAACGAGGCGGGCTCGTCGAGCGTTTCCGCCCACCACGGGGGCGGCGCGACCACTATCGGCTGACCGAGGACGTCTTCGGGCGTGCGTTCCGGGCGAAGATGGCGGAGTTCTCCGCATTCGCGCAGCTCGCGGAGCAGGGGCTGGCCGTGGTCGGCGACAGTCCCAAGAGCCGGGCCAGGCTTGAGCTGATGCGGGACATGTACGGCTTCATGGGCCAAGAGTTTCCCAAGCTCCTCGACGAGTGGGATCGGCAGCGCCCCGGAGCTCAAGGTTCATGACTGGGTCTGCTCCTGTCGCAGGACCCGGTCCAGCCATGGGCCGAGGCGTGCCGCGGCGTGCCGTCCGCGCCAGGCCAGGTGGGCGTCCGGGCGGATCAGCCAGACGTCCCGTTGCGTGCCGGAGTCGCGGGTCAGCGCCGTGACCGTGTCGCCGAGCCGTTCGCGTGCTTCGTCCGCGTACGCGTATGTGTCCCCGCCGGGAGAGAGCAGCACCCAGCGGCGGCCGAGTTCGGCGTGCAGGCGGGTGGCGCCGCCGTCGGGACGGAGGCAGGCCAGGTCCGGGACCCGGTCGCCGGGCCGTGGCCGCCGCCGGGACCCGGCCCCGCCGCCCAGTGGTCCGCGCCGGTACGTCACCCACAGCTGGGAGGCGAGCTGCCCGGCCCGGCGTTGCACAGCCGGCAGGTTGGCGACAGGAACGAGCACGCGGTTGCGCAGGAAACGCATGAAAGGGCTGTCGCCGACCTGCAACCTGGTCGCGGCGCTGGTCTGCCGCAGCACCTCGGTCGCCAGCGGACGCCGTTCGGCCTCGTAGGTGTCGAGCAGCGCGTCAGCCGCCCGCCCGTGAGCCACCAGGGCGAGCTTCCACGCGAGGTTCTCCGCGTCGCCCATCCCGGTGACCATGCCCTGGCCGCCGAGCGGGCTGTGGATGTGCGCGGCGTCGCCCGCCAGGAAGATCCGGCCCCGGCGGTAGGTGTCGGCCAGCCTGCGGTGGACGCGGAAGGCCGACGTCCACACCGCGTCCTTGATGCGGATGTCGGCTCGTCCGGTCCGCTCGGGCACGAGCCGGCGGAAGCGTTCGACGATCTCCTGATCCCCCGGTACGCCGTCCGCACCGGTGGGGTCGTAGGCCATCAACCGCCACAGGTCGTCCGCGCCGCCCGCCTCCCGCATCGGCAGGGCGAAGAACGGGCCGTCCCGGTGCGGCCAGCCGTGGCCGCCGGCCCGGTCCACCGGCCAGTCGGCGTGCACGTCGGCCAGCAGGAACCCCTCGGTGAGCCGGACCCCCGAGAAGCCGATCCCGGCCAGCTTGCGCACGGTGCTGTGCGAGCCGTCGCAGCCTGCCAGCCATCGGCAGCGCAGCGGGACCCGCTCGTCGCCGAGCAGGGCGGTGACACCGTCGGCGTCCTGGGTGAGCTCGACCAGCGGCGTGTTCCAGCGGACGCCGGCCCCCAGCTCGGCCAGTCGGCGCCGCAGTTCCGCCTCGATGTCCGCCTGTGAGATGTACAGAGCCGGCCGCGCCGCGCCCAGCCCCACGTCACCGAAGCGGATGGTGATGGCCGGCCGCCCGTCCAGGTACTGCGTGATGGTGACCGCCGAGAGCGCGCGATCCGGCAGGTCGCCGAGCGCGCCGAGCCGGTCGAGCACCTCGACGCCCCGCGCGTGCAGGATGTTCGCTCGCGACGTGGACGCCGGCCCGGACGCCGAATCCACCACTTGGGCGGCGATGCCGTGCAGGCGCAGCGCACAGGCCAGCGCCAGACCGGCCGGCCCCGCGCCGACCACCAGCACCTCGGTGTCATCCACCATTCGCTCCCGATCCCGAACGTCGGAACGGATCCGTTCCGTCTCATCGCCGAGCCTAAGCGGGCGAGCCGTCGGAACGCAACCGTTCCGTTCCGTAGTAAGGTGTCGCCATGGCCGCGACCCACGGGCGTCGAGTGGCGGGAGCGGCGCTCCTGCGCGAACACGTCACCGACGTGATCACCACGGCAGTCCTCGACGAGCTCGCCGACACCGGCTACGCCCGGATGTCCATGGAAGCGGTCGCCCGGCGGGCCGGCGTCGGCAAGGCCGCCCTCTATCGGCGCTGGGCATCCAAGGAGGTCATGGTCCAGCAGATCGTCGGCAACCTGGCATGGCACGCCGTCCCCGTTCCCGACACCGGCAACCTGCGCGACGACGTCAGCAGTTACGTCGGGGACGCCGCCGCGCTCAGGAGCGACCTGCGCACCACCCGCATCATCGCCGACCTCGGCGCCGAAGCCATCCGCAACCCACAGCTCGCCCAGACCTTCTACGCCGCCCTCCGCGAGCCCCGCCGCGCCGCCGGCACCGCCATGCTGCACCGCGCGATCCAGCGCGGCGAACTGCCCGCCGACCTGGACACCGATCTGGCCCTTGACTGCCTGGTCGGACTCACATACGCGCGCCCGCAAACCCTCACGGCCGACGGTGACTTCGCCGACCCGTACGCCCACGACCGGCTGGTCGAGGTCATCCTCGTCGCCTTGGCGGCCTGCCGCCGATAGGCGCACGTCAGCGCCGGCCTCCGCACCGGTGCGCACCCATCCGGCGGGCACCGCCCGATCCGCCATAGGGCGACGGGCGTGTGCGTCAGGGGGCAGCTCCGGCCGGGTCGTCGATGGTGACGGTCCCCGCGGCGCCGTCGATCGTGATCAGCTGACCGGTCTTGATCTCGTGGGTGGCGTTGCGGACGCAGATGACGGCCGGGATGCCGTACTCGCGGGCGACGGTGGGGCCGTGCGCCATCGGCGAGCCCGTCTCTGTGACCAGGCCCGCCGTCGTCATGAACAGCGGGGTCCAGCCGGGGTCGGTGGTCGGCGCCACGAGGATCTCGCCCGGTTCGATGTACGCGCCGGCCGGGTCGCGGATCACCCGCGCCCTGCCGCTGGCCCGTCCGGCGGCTCCCGCCATCCCGACCAGTACGCCGTCCTCCACCGGGCCCTGAGGGGCGAGTGCTTCCACGTCGGTCCCGTCCGACAGCAAGGCGCCCGGCACGCTGGGCCGTCGCAGCTCCCGCTCGTACTCGGCGCGGCGCGTCGCGATCAGCTCCCGATGGTCGGCTCCGTCGCGCACGGCGTCCCCGGCCTCGAACAGGTCGAGGAACATGATGTCGTCCGCCCGCTCCAGCAGCCCGCGCGCGACCAGATCGTCCCCGATCAGCAGGAGCTGCCGGCGCCCTGCCTGGATCGCGGGTAGCCAGGCGAACTTCGCGATCTCCCGCAGTCCGGTGAGCTTACGGGATCGCCGCATCAGGAAGGCCGCGATCCGGCCGCGTACCGGCCTGGCCCGCCGCGCCCGCCGCGACAGCGTCGCGATCATCTTCTCCGCCCTCTCGGCGGCCTGCGCGAACCGCCGGTCGGGCGCCTGCTCGGGGTCGTCCACGCGCAGGTAGTTGGCGACCGTGGCGAACAGGGGAGCCGGGTCCTCCTCCCAGCGCGGCATGCCGGCGTCGATCTCGGCGGCGGCGCGCATGCCGTACCTGCCGAGGAAGCCGGACATTCCGATGTCCGGCAGCTCGCCCGCGCGATAGCGCTCGGCGAGCTCCTGCGGCGGGGTGCCGAGGAACAGCTCACGGTGTACGCGCGCCCGCTCCGCGACCTGCCAGAGCGCGAGGTCCATCTCCGTGGTCACGTTGTGCGGCATCCCGCCCAGGACGATGTCCAGCTCCTCCGGCGTGGCGATGCCCTCCAGCAGCCCGGACGGCACGATCCCGGCGAGTATCCCGGCCATCAGCGGCCCCATCAGCGTCGTCATGGCGGGGCCCGTGGCCGTCCGGTGGGAGTCCTCGATCACCCAGCGGAGCCGCTCCGCCGCCGTCGCCTGCTCGGCCGGAGGTATGGTCCGGCGCCTGATCTCGTGCACCGCGCGAAAGGCCCTGGCCCGGGCCAGATCCGGCCTCGCCAGGCTGCCCACGAGGCCGGCGAGCGCGCCGGGCGCCAATCGCGCCGTCATCCTCGCCGCGGTGCCGAGGCGGAACGGCAGGCCGGGCCGCGGCGCGAACCGTGGATCGTCCAGCATCCGCTCGACGGCGCTCTGCACCCGCGGCCCGTACACCTTCAGGGACGCTCCGAGCCGCCCGCGCATGGCCTCGTTGCGCACGAAATCGGTCAGGTCGAAGTAGAGCCGCCCGCCGATGGGCACCAGCCGGGGCAACGGATCGCGCGGGTCGACGCGTGCGCCGGCGGCCGCGAACCACGTCCCCGACCCCACCTTCAGCAAGGACACCCCCATCGGCGTGGCCGGCCTGAGCATCCCCTGGATGTGACCGAACTCCAGGTAGAGGCGCATGTCACCGGTGTCCGGCGGGGCCGGGAACAGGGTCGTGACGGGCCGCGACTGCAGCAGCCACAGCGTGCCGTCCGCGTCGATCGCCCACTCGACATCCTGGGGCGAGCCGAAGTGCGCCTGCAGCCGCAGCCCGGCCTTCCGCAGCTCCTCGAGTTGCTCGCGGCCGAGACACTCGCCGCCGTCCCGCACGGGCGTGCGGTGGCCGAGAACGTGGTGGTCGGGGACGACGGTCCCGTCGACGACGGCGGTGCCCAGGCCGCGAGCGGCGTCGACGACCATCTCCGTGCGGCAGCCGGTGATCGGGTTCGCGGTGAACAGGACGCCCGCGACGGCGGGGTCGACCATGCGCTGGATCACCACCGCCATGGCGGCGTCGGTGATGCCCGCGGCGGCGCGGTAGGCCACGGCCCGTTCGGAGTGCAGGGAGTCCCAGCACCTGCGCACCGCGTCGAGGAGCGGGCCGGCGCCTTCCACGTTGAGGTAGGTGTCCTGCTGGCCGGCGAAGCTGGCGTCCGGCAGGTCCTCGGCCGTCGCGCTGGAACGGACGGCCACCCGCCCCCCGCCGAGCCGCTCGTAGGCGTCGATCAGTTCCTTCTCGGGCAGATGCCGGGAGGCGTAGGACTCGGCGGTCAGGCAGAAGCCGGACGGGACGCGTTCACCCGCTCCGATCATTTCGCCGAGCCCGGCGGCCTTGCCGCCCACCAGCCCGATCATGCCCGCGCGCGCCCGGCCGAGGTCAACGATCGTCATGCCGCATCCTTTCGGCGGCCTTGGCCAGCAGCTCCATGGCCTGGAGCACGACGGGCCGCTCATCCGGTTCGAGGTGGTCCCACAACCTCAGCTGCGTCTCGACCCGCATCTGATCCATCCGCCGCAGCGACGCCGCGCCGCGGCCGGTGACCCGCACCCGCCGCACCCGCCGGTCGGCCGCGTCCTCGTAGCGTTCGGCGAGGCCGCGGCGCACCAGCTGATCAACCAGCCGGCTGGTCTGCGACACCGACCGCCTGACGACGACGGCGAGCTCCTTGATCGTCGGTTCGTCGCCGCGGGCGAGCACCTGCAGCATCACCGCGTGCAGGAGCTGAAGCTCGCCGTCCTCGTCCCGCACCGCGGCGAGGGCCGGCAGACCCGAACGCAGCGACCTGAACGCATCGAGCAGCCGCTTGCGCTCCGCTTCGTCCTCCATATGCATGCACGCTCACAATGTTTGCGTTTCCGCAAACATATTCGCCCGAGGCGGGCCTGTCCAGACACGTCACAGGGCCAGATCCCGGCGGCGGAGCGCGCACAGGCCGGCGGCCACGAGCGTGACCCCGGCCCCTGGGGCGCGGCGCGCGGGACTCAGCCGTTCGGTACGAGCCGGCCCAGCCATGCCGGCCCCGGGGCCGCCCAGGTCGCTGAAGCCGCGAATCAGGGTGGTGCCTGAGCGCTTCCGGGTCGGGAGGAACTCGCGGATCGTGGCCACCGTCGTCGCCACGAACAAGGTGAGCGACAGGATCCACAGCGGCTGCCAGGCGCGGTCGTATAGATGTTGCCCGCGATGGCGATGGCGATGGGGCGGCCGGCTGGTCACCGATCTGCTGGTTCCATCGCCTGGGCCGGACACCGCCGTGAGCGCCAGGACGACTCAAGCGACGCTCACGACAAGCCCTCCAGTGTCATGACCGCCTTGTGAACGCCGTTCTCGGTGCGGATACGCTCGCCGGTCTCGGCGGCGGCACGGCCGATGGCCGGATCGGTGACCGCCCGGCGGATGGCTTCGGCCAGCCGGTGGGCGGTGATGCGGCGTTGCGGCTGCGGTTCGGGGGCGACGCCGGCGGCGTGCGCGCGGGCGGCCCAGAACGGCTGGTCGGCCACGAACGGGCAGACGACCTGTGGTTTGCCGGCGGCCAGCGCGGCGCCGGTGGTGCCGCTGCCTCCATGGTGGACGACCGCGGCCATGCGCGGGAACAGCCAGTCGTGCGGAGCCTGCTCCAGCAGGAACACGTTCTCGGGCAGGGCGCCGGTCTGCATCCCGCCCCAGCCGGTTGCCAGCACGGCCCGCACTCCGGCCAGCCGTACCGCCTCGGCGACCAGTTGGCCGACCCGTGCCGGATCGGTGCCCGCCATGCTGCCGAATCCCACGTACACAGGGGGATCTCCGGCGTCCAGGAACGCGGCCAGCTCCGGGGGCGGCGACCAGCCGGGGGCGGCGGGCAGATACCAGAAGCCGGTGGTGTGCACCCACGCCGGATAGTCCAGCCCGGCGGGCAGCAGGTGAGCGCTGAACGCCTGCAGCACCGTGGCCGGCCCGCCGTCCGGTCGGCGCAGGATGTCGTGCCGCCCGCGCCGGCGTGGCAGGTCGAGTCGTCCGGCGCGCAGCTTGTCGGCGATGCCGCCGAAGGAGCGGAGCATCAGTTTGATCGGCAGGTAGGACGCCCGGTTCAGGGCCTTGGGCAGCGGCAGCGGGAGCATCGGGTTGCGGAAGGCGCCGGTCGGCACCCACACCGGCTGCAACGCCGCCGGCACCGCCGGCACGCCGAGCCGTTCGGCGAAGTGCTGGCCCGGCATGCCGGGCGCGTGCACCACCAGGTCGGCGCCGCCTTCCGCCGCGCTCGCCAGGTCGTCGAACACCCGGGCCATGAGCGGCTTGGTCCGTCGCACGACCCGCAGCGCGACCCGCTTGCCGCGCAGGCCCCGGTAGTTCGTCTCGATGGCTTCGCGGATCTCGGGGTCGTCGACGAGCGTGTTCGGCCCGTCGTGCAGCGGCGCGAACGTCAGCCCGTACGGTTCGGCCAGCGAGGCCATCGCCGCCGGAGCGGCCAGCACCGGCTGGTGCCCGGCCTGGCGCAGGGCCAGGGCGAGGGCGGCGTACGGCTGGACGTCGCCGCGCGTGCCGTGGGTCAGGACGAGCACCTTCACCGTGAGCCTCGCTCCTTGCGGACCGCGTCCCACGCGTGCAGGACGCGGTCGTCGGCGAACAGGCCGCGGGTGAAGATCTCGATACCGGCCCGGGAGGAGCGCAGGGTCCGGTCGGTCTCGGGCAGGTCGCCCGCCGGCAGCACCCGCGCCAGGTGCTCGCCGAACGTCAGCGGCGCCAGCAGCCACGTCACGTAGACGGCGGCGCGGGCGCGCGGGTCGTCGCTCGGGTGCACCCAGCCCGCCCGCACGCCGTCCTCCAGCCAGCGCTCGGTCGCCTCGACGATGTCGTCGAACAGCGCCGCCGCCTCCGGGGTGCCGTCCAGGAAGGCGCGCCCCAGATACAGCCGCACCGCCGAGCCCGCCTCCAGCATCGCGGCCAGCCCGCTGACGTCGTCCAGATCAGCCTCGGGGCCGCCGCGCACCTGCTCGACCACGTACGCGTCACACGCCTTGCGCAGGCCCTCCTTGGACCCGAAATGGTGCAGCACCAGCGCGGCCGACACGCCCGCGCGGGCCGCGATGGCGCGCACACTCACCCGGTTGACCCCCTCGGCGCCGAACAACTCCAGCGCCGCGTTCCGGATCCGGGCCCGCCCGGTCACATCACTTTCTGAACGCATGAACAGCATGCTAAACATCTGTTCAGCATGCGGGCAAGCGCGCTGCGGGCGTCCTTGATAGGTTCCTTGCAGGTGTGCCGGGAAGCCTGGTCGGCAAGTGATGTCGTCGACCAGTGAATGAGGCCCCGTCATGCGCACTGCTCCTACCATTGCCCGCGATCATCCGGGGAAGCCCTGTGCCGGAGGCCGACCTGGCTTGCGCGTGCCGCACCCGCGGCGGCGGTGCCTGACGTGAACATCCGGAGGAGACGGGATGACCGACGACGCATTCACCCTGAGTACAGCCGAAGAGCACGGCGTCATCGTCGTCCGGCCCGTGGGGGAACTGGCCTGGAAGAGCGTCGCCGCATGGCGATCATGGCTCGAAGCACACCTGGCGGCCGATACGCCGTTGCCCGTACTGGTCGATCTGGCGAAGCTGGCCTTCATCGATTCCTCCGGAATCTCCGCTCTCGTCGGAGCCTTCCAACAGGCGCAGCGGCAAGGCACGGCGATGGCCTTCGCAGCGCCCAGCCCGGTGGTCGCACGATGGCTGCTGATTACCGGGCTGCACGCTTATCTACCGATTTTCGACACCGTGGAAGCGGCGCTGCCCGCCGTCCTCCCACCGCCTGCGCACAGCTGAGCCGCGGCCTCGCCTCGGGCGGCTGGAAGCGGTCAGCAGTACGGACCACCCCCCGGAAGAGGACACGATGATCACCCTGCTCACCGCTTTCGCGGGCCTGCTGCTGCTCGCGGTGCTGTTGTCGAGCCTGGCGCACCGGACGATCCTGTCGACGGCCGCGTTGTTCCTGGTGGCCGGGTTCGTCCTGGGTGATGGCGTGCTGGGCGTGCTCTCGCTGCGCCCGGACGACGAGCTGGTCGGGACGCTGGCGGAGCTGGCGCTGTTCGCGGTGCTGTTCACCGACGGCATGCGGGTGGGCTGGGCCGAGCTGCGCAGCGCGTGGCGGCTGCCGGGCCGGGCGCTGGGCTGGGGGCTGCCGCTCACTCTGGTGATCACGGCACTCGGCGCGCACTACCTGATCGGCCTGGGCTGGATCGAGTCGCTGCTGGTCGGCGCGATCCTGGCGCCGACAGACCCGGTGTTCGCCGCCGCGCTGGTCGGCAACGAGAAGGTGCCGCCCCGGCTGCGGCAGTTGCTGAACGTGGAATCCGGCGTCAACGACGGGCTCGCACTGCCCTTCGTCATGGTCTTCCTCGCCATCGCCGCCGGATCGAGCGACCTGCATCTCGGCGAGCTGGGGCTGGAGCTCGGCCTGGGCATCGTGATCGGGGTGGCGGTGCCGTGGCTGGCCATCAAGCTGGAACAGACACGCTGGTTCTCCGCCTCCACCCAGTACGAACCGCTCAACGCGCTGGCGATCGGACTGCTGGTGCTGGCCCTGGGGAAGGCCACCCACGGCAACCTGTTCCTGGCCGCGTTCGCCGCCGGCATCACGGTGGCCACCTTCGGCGAGCGGCAGCGCGCCTCGTTCGAGCACTTCGGCGAGCTCATCGCCGAGCTGTTCAAGCTGGGTGCGCTGCTGGTGTTCGGCGTCCTGATCACCCCGGCGCTGCTCGGCTCGGTCGGCTGGCAGGGCTGGGTGTTCGCGATCCTGGCGCTGGTGCTGGCCCGCCCGGCGGCCATCTGGCTGTCCTTCCTCGGATCGGGGCTGTCGGTGCGCGAGCAGGCCGCGGTCGCCTGGTTCGGGCCCAAGGGCTTCGCCTCCGTGGTGTACGCGCTCATCGTGCTCAGCTCCGGCATCGCCGCCTCCCAGCAGGTCTTCCAGCTGGTCGCCGTCACCATCGTGGCCTCGATCCTGCTGCACTCCTCCACCGACATCGTGGTCGCGCGGGGCTTCGACGACGAGCGCGACGTCCCGGCCTGGTTCGGCAGGGTGCGCCGGGCCCGTAGGTCACCGCAGGCGACCAGCGGGGACTGAAGCGGTGGTGCGCTCAGAGGAGGCGAGACAGCGCCAGATCCCACGCCGACGGTGTGACGGTGGACAGGCCGGGCGAAGGAGCACGGCCGGTCATCACGCCGTACCCGCCTCCCTCTCCTCGAGCTCACCTGTCCGATGGCGGATCTCGGGGAACTGCCGGTCTCGGTGGTCCTGAATGCGTTCGGAGTGGCTGAACCATCGCCGGGTAGACGGCATCATCAGCAGCGTCAGTACGATGATCGGTACGGAAATCCCGCCCATGGCGGTCCCATCATTCTCGAGCAGGGCGACTGTCACGGTTGGTGCGACGCTGACAGTTTCGAAGGCTACCGTGCTACGCCATATCCATTTTCTTCGTGTCGGCCATTTGATCGCAAGATAGATGGCGGACGCCCCCACCGCGAATCCCGTGAGTGAAATCACAATAATGAGCCAGCGAGCCCACTCGACTGCTTCGGGCCCTGGAGTCACGATGAGGCCGGCGAACCCCAGGAGGAGGCCGCCAGCGATGGCCAGCCCGCCCTGGGCGTGCAGCAGGATTTGTATTGTTCGAGCAGGGGCAGGCGCGGGCATGTTTCCTATTATGTTGCCCCTGCGGATGAGGTCGCAGCTCCTGATCGAAAGGCTGAGGGGCCGCAGGGCGAGAGCGTAACTTCGACGGGCAATCCCGGAAATAGATGGCTCCCGGGTGATCTGCAGTCGATGGGTGGCGCAAATGAGGTAACCGTTGGTATAGGTGTACCGGGGGCGCTTCGCGGGACGACCATCGACGTGGCCACGAGTTTCGCGCGCGACCGCCTAATGGGCCAGCCAGCGCAGCTTTCCTTCGGTGGTCAGGAGGGCCAGCTCACCGTCCGCGGTATAGGCGGCCGAGGCGGTGCCCGAGTGTCTGGCCACCGTACGGCCGGCCGGGTCGATCACCTCGGCCGCACCGCCGTACGTGATCACGAAGGTTGTGCCGGACGGATGGGCACGGATCTGCGCCTCGTCGGCTATCTCGCGTGACCACGTCTGCTTGCCGAGGGAGTCGACGCCGCTGATGCCGGTGAACCGCCTGCCGCCTTCGTCGCGCCAGTGGGCGTACACGACGAGGCCCTGCGTCCCGGCGGCGCATCCAGCGACGACCGGGAGGCTCGTGATGATCGGTACCGGCTTGCCCGAGCCGGTCAGCACATAGGCGCGCTCGCCCTTGACCACCGAGATGGCGCCCGATGCGCAGAGCGACCTGACCGGTTCGTCGAACGTGTTGCCGGCCACCTTGCGCCAACCCCGCCGGTCGTGCCGGAACCACAGCGCCTGCTTGCCTGAGGTCGCGACCGCGGTGGTCCTGGACGCGTCCTCCGCCCAGGAAAAGGCGCCGTTCAGTGGGATGCGCACGTCCTTGCCCGAGGGCCGGATCAGGCGCAGGCTGCCCGTTTCCGAGCCGTCGCTCTCGACGATCACGGCGTCCGAGGCATCGCGTGCTGTCAGCACTCGCCTGATCCGGGCGTCAGATCGCGCGAACACGCCCGATAGGGAACGCGGCTCGGGGTCCGGTGCCTCCGCTGAGCCGGAGAACACCGGGTTGGGACAGCGTGCCTGGCAGATCACGTCGGCGCCCCCGGCGTACGCGGCGGGGTCTCGCCAGAGCTCCCTGCCCGACCGGTCCAGACCGTAGAACGCCTCGGCCCGGTTGTCGGCCACCACGACACCCTCCGCGGACACGGCCACGATCGCCGGCGGCCGCGCGTCGGGCTCCGGCTGAGCGGTCGCGGCGCTGCAGCCGGTCACGAACACCAGCAGGGCGAGCACGGCTCGGGACATCACAGATTCCGCTCCTGGGAGAGTGTGCCGCGCCGCCCGCGGCACACCCGTCACGTGGCGTCAGGCCTTACCGGTGGTGGCGGTGCACTTCGGGTCGACGCCGCCGACATCGAAGACGAACTTGGCGTCGACGTGCCACCTCTTCTTGTAATCCACCTGCCGCCAGGTCTTCTGCTTGTGCCAGCCCGGCTTGACGTTGTCTCCGGAATTCCACTCCCACAGCGTCTTGTCGGGCCGATCGGCCAGGGACTCGCGGATCCTCAGCCTCACGTTGCTCTTCTTGCCAAGGGCCCTGTTGTTCTCGGTGCCCAGCCAGTACTTGATCTCGTCGACGACGTCGGCGTAGCCGTTCGGCGTGTAGAAGACCCTGACCTGCCCCTTGTAGTCGTCCCACTCCACGCAGCTGTCATTGAGCTCCCGCTGCCCCGAGGCGGAGGTCGCCGAGGCCGAGGCGCCGGCCGTGGGCATGATCGACAAAGCCACCCCCAGAGCTCCGAAGATCGCGGTCTTCCGAAGTATGCCTGTCACTCGCATGACGCCCTTTCGTCTGGGGTGATTCGGTACGGACGAACGGCCACTTTAGGGATGGGCGGTATGTCGGTGGTATGTCCGCCATGCGTGACCCGGCACCCTCGCCGCATACCGGCACTGCCTGCCCCTGGCACGTAAGAAGCATCGAGAACATCCGCGCCAAGTGTTCGCGAGAGCTGTAACACTGGCCGGGGCACGCGGCCGGCGTTGCAGCGCTCCGCCGGTCCAAGGGGCAGCAGGGACATGTCGCCATCAGCGAGTCTGTGATCACCGTCGCGTCAGAGACGCCGGCCTCCGCTAGTTCATGCGCGACGCGGCGGCGTCCGGTCTCGGCGTAGGCGTCGAGTTGCGGCATCTCTGCTGCGCCCCTGCCCGGACTTCGTGCGCGAGGGGTCGCACACCCACGTCCGCCGCGTGTTCGCTAAGTCCAGCAGCCCTGGGTGATCCCGGCATTCGCACTATCGGTACGTGTCTGTCACATTTTCGTCGCCCCATCCGGTCGTTGGTATGGAGTGCAACCGAGCATGGTGCGGGGTGACGATGAAGGTCGGCTCACTGGCCAGGGCGCTGGGCGATGGTGTCGGCGGTCTCACGAACAGGGCCACGCGCATGGCCTTCGCTGGCCACTGGACGTTTCTCCTGGGGAAGATCGCCCAGTGCGCAGACATGTCCGAACAGCCGTTGGACGGAGCCGTCGCCCTCACCGGCGCCAGCAGCGGTATCGCCCCGAGGGACGCCGCCCGCCTGGCAGATCGCCGGGATTGAAGCGCTGCGGCCGGCGGACATCACGGACGCGATCGGCTACATCGTCACACGGGAGCGACGGGCCGCCGTCGACGAGATGCTGACCCGTGCCGGCGACCCAACATGGTAGCCGCGCATACCCGAGCGCGATCTCGAAGGCCGATGCCGGCGCGGCCATGAACACCCGGCAGCGGCGCACGCCCCCTATCGAAACGAGCAGGAGACAAACAGATGAGCAGCGACTACGACGTCATCGTGATCGGTGGCGGATCGCCTGGAGAGCATTGTGTCGGCGCCCTGGCCGACGGAGGGTTGCGCGTCGCGCTCGTGGAACGGGAACTGGTCGGCGGGGAATGCTCCTACTGGGCCTGCATCCCGTCCAAGACGCTGTTGCGTCCGGGCGAGGCGGTCCACGGAGCGCGGGAGGCGGCCGCCACCGCCGAGGTCGACGCCGAGCGAGCCCTGGCCTGGCGGGACTTCATGGTGTCCGACTACTCCGACGCGGGCCAGCAGCGGTGGCTGGCCGCCAAGGGCATCGATCTGCTGCGTGGCACCGGCCGGCTCGCCGGGCCGGGTGTCGTGGAGGTGAACGGTGCTCGCCACACCGCCGAGCACATCGTCATCGCCACCGGCGCGTCACCGATCATTCCACCCGTCCCGGGCCTGCGGGAACTGCCGGGCGTCTGGACCAGTCGTGAGGCGACCGGCATGAAGGCGGTGCCGCAGCGGCTTCTCGTACTTGGCGGCGGTGCCGTAGGTGTGGAGATGGCCCAGGCGGTACGGCGTCTGGGCGGCGAGGTGGTCCTGACCGCGCGGAGCCGGCATGTCCTGCCGCGCGAGCCCGCATCACTGGGCGAGGCGCTCGGCGAGGTCCTCCGCCGCGACGGGGTCGAGATCGTGCTCGGCCCGCAGGTCACCGGTGCCCGGCACGACGGCGAGGACTACGTCCTCACGCTCGACGACGGTCAAGAGTTGCGCGGCGACAAGCTGCTCGTCGCCGCCGGGCGGCGCCCACGCGTGCACGACATCGGCCTGGAGACGGTCGGCGTAAGCGCCGACGGCCATGGCATCCCGGTCGATCGGCGGCTGCGCGCCGCCGAGAAGCTTTGGGTCGTCGGCGACGCCACCGGCATTTGGATGCTGACCCACGTCGGCAAATACCAGGGCGAGGTCGTCGCGGACAACATTCTCGGCACACACCGCGAGGCGGACTACACGGCTGTGCCCCGCGTCGTCTACACCGACCCGCAGGCCGCATCGGTCGGCGACGTCGAGGCACGGTTCAGCGCCACCGTTCCTCTCTCCGAGGTGGCGAAGACCGCCACGTACACCCGAGCCTTCGAGGAATCCAACGGATTCCTCGCGCTGTTCAGCGACGGCCGTGTGCTCACCGGTGCCTACGCTCTTGGCCCCGAGGCGGGCGAGTGGCTACAGCAGGCGACCGTTGCGATCCGCGCCCGGATCCCGCTGGAAGTGCTGCGCGACACCATCCAACCGTTCCCCACCTTCTCGGAAATCTACGTTGCCGCGCTCAAGGGCCTGCACGACAAGATCGCAGAGGCCGGGCTACCAGCCCGGCAGCGGCATCGTTCACCGGTCACAGCTGTGAACCTGAGGGTGTGGCGTTCTTCGCCTTCCCACAGCATCGCCGACAGGGCCACGGTGGTGACGATGTCGCTCAGGCGGTCGGCCGGGGCGGGGTGGGGTCACCGCTGAACGGCCGGGTGGAGGTGGCAGGGCCTGAGCAGATACGCCGCCCGTTCGGCCGGCTCTCCTCGAGCGATCCGGCCGATGAGAGCAGCTTCCTGCACGAGGCCACCGCCTGAGCCCTTGCTCGTATCTCTTGTCACAGAACGGAGCGCTGTCCTGTCTTG
Source organism: Nonomuraea sp. SBT364 (assembly GCF_001083785.1). Taxonomy (GTDB): domain Bacteria; phylum Actinomycetota; class Actinomycetes; order Streptosporangiales; family Streptosporangiaceae; genus Nonomuraea. The sequence continues at coordinate 78,406 of NZ_LAVL01000007.1, read as the reverse complement.
CTAGCGAGACAGATTCACGGAGCGACAGGAGGGCGACCTTGCCACCAGCTAACACCGCCATCCGCATCAGGGTCAGGATGAGCGCTCGCCCCGTTGACGAGCCGCACCGCGCTGCGAGCCAGCTGGAGCTCCTGTTCGACCTCACGTTCGTGGTCGCGGTCGCCGCCGTCACCGCGCGGTTCGCGCACGACCTCGCGGACGGTCATGGCCTGGCCGGGCTGCTCCCGTTCCTGCAGGTGTTCTTCGCGATCTGGTGGGCGTGGATGAACTTCACCTGGTTCGCCTCGTCCTACGACACCGACGACGTCGCCTATCGGCTGCTGACCATGCTGCAGATGGCCGGGGTGCTGGTGCTGGCCGCCGGCGTGCCCGCCGCGGCCGGCGAGGCTGATTTCGGCATCGTCACGCTGGGCTACCTCATCATGAGGGCGGGGCTCGTCGTCCAATGGCTGCGGGCCGCAGTCGAGGATCGGGCGAGCCGGCGCACCGCGCTGCGCTACGCCGGCGGCATCGCGGTCCTGCAACTGGCGTGGATCCTCCGGTTCTTCCTGGTGGAGAAGGGCGGGCTGCCCGCTTCGTCAGGGCTGCCGATCTTCGTCTGCTTGGTTGTCCTGGAGCTCGCCGTGCCGCGGTGGGCGGAACGGGTGCGGCCCACCACGTGGCACCCGCACCACATCGCCGAGCGCTATGGCCTGTTCACGATCATCTTGCTCGGTGAAAGCGTGCTGGCGGCGAGCAGGGGAGTGGAAGGGGCGCTCGGAGCCGGCGGGATCAGCGGCACCCTCGTCGTCATCGCCGGCTCCGGCCTCGTTCTGCTGTTCGCGCTGTGGTGGCTGTACTTCCTGGTGCAGGCGGGTGAGGGGCTCAGCGATCGCCGCCATCGGTCGTACCTGTGGGGATACGGCCACTACGGCGTCTTCGCCGCCCTGGCCGCCCTCGGCGCCGGACTCGAAGTGGCGGTGGAACAGAGCGGGCAGGAGGTCGTGGCATCGCCCGTGGCGCTCGGCTACGCGGTCGCCATCCCGGTCTGCGCATATCTCGTCCTGCTGCAGGTGACGCACGCGCTGGTCCTCGCGAGGCCCGTCATCCCGCCCAGGGCGGTTGTGGGCTGCGTCGTCGTCCTGGCGCTGCCGCTCGCGACGCCCTGGATCGGTGTGGCCGGCGTGGTCGCGGTGATCTCGGCGAGCTGCGTTCTGCTGGTCGCCGTCGCGATCTGGCCGACGGCCATCGCGGCCAGGACGGCGGCACGCCATGCCGGTCCTGGGTGACCGAGGACACCGGGCGTGTCACACCTCGCCGTGCCGTTCTGTCTTGTTCATGAGGGCCTTCTTCGAACGGGTCAAGGAGCGCCATGCATTCCACGGAGCATCGGATTGCCACGTCCGTCCTGGTCATCGGCACGGGAGGAGCCGGCCTGCGAGCCGCCATCGAGTTCGACACCGTGTACATCACGCGCATCCTCACCCGGGACAACGCGGTCTTCGGCGCGTACGGGTTCGACCTGACCGATGGCAGCCGCTACGTCATCCATGCCGACGCGGTGATCCTCGCCGCCGGAGGCCACACCCGGATCTGGCGGCGTACCTCCTCCCGGAGAGACGAGAACACCGAAGACTCCTTTCCGTCTCGCCGTACTCGCTGGTTGCCGCATCCGGGACCCCGAACTGGTGCAGTTTCCCCCCTCCGGCCTGATCGCACCCGAGAACGCGGCCGGCACCCTGTACACGGAGATCAAACAGGGCCGGGGAACCGCCAACGGCGGCGTCTGGCTGGACGTGTCGCACCTGCCGCACGTCTACCAGACGCTTCTGGAACTGCAGATGCTCGACATCACCAAGGAGCCGATCGAGATCGCGCCGACCGCCCACTACTCGATGGGCGGGGTCTGGGTGCGGCCCGAGGACCACGGCACGGGCGTCGATGGCCTGTACGCGATCGGGGAGGCGGCCAGCGGCCTGCACGGCGCCAACCGCCTGGGCGGCAACTCCCTCATCGAACTGCTCGTTCTCGGCCGGATCGTGGGACAGGCAGCGGCCGGCTACTCCGCGGGGCTGGATGCGCAGCGCCGCTCGGCCGAGGCGGTCGGCGACGCACGTTCGGAGGTGGACGGACTTCTCGCCGCCGACGGCCCGGAGAACGTGCGGGCGCTACAGCGAGCCTCCGCGACCTCATGACGGAACACGCCGGAGTGGTGCGTGACGAGGACGGCCGCGCGACGATCGAGGCCGCGCTCGAACGCCGCGAGACCCGTGGCTGCCACAACCGCTCCGACTATCCGGAGCCCGACCCCGAGCTGCAGGTCAACCTTGTGTGGTCCGGTCCCGGATCGGTACGGCGGGAGACCCTCCCTCCGATTCCGGCCGAGATCGCCGCGCTCATGCGCGAGGTCTCGGCCACGGGAAAGCTCGTCGAATAACCGGCGGCAAACGAGATAGGAACATCGATGAGCGCTGTAGTCGTAGGTGTGGACGACTCCGAGAACGGCCTGCGGGCCGTGGAGTGGGCCGCCGCCGAGGCAGAACGCCGGAGTCGGCCGCTGGAGATCCTCCATGCCTTCGTCTGGCCGCTGCTCGGGGTGCCTCTCGGCCCTGCGCCGGGAGGCCCGCCTGAGGGCGGTCTCCGGCACGACGCCGAACGCATCCTGAACACGGCCGTGACGCGTGCGCGTGTGGTCGCGCCCGGTATCGAGGTGACCACCGGTCTGCCTGAGGCCGTGCCGGTCAACGCGCTGCTGAGCCGGTCCCGTCAGGCGGGGCTGCTCGTTGTGGGCAGTCACGGCCTCGGCGAGGTCGGAAGCCTGCTGCTGAGCTCGGTCGGTGCCAGGCTCAGGGCTGAGGCCGCCTGCCCGGTCGTGGTCGTGCGCGGGCATGTCACGCCGAAGGGGCCCGTCGTGGTGGGTGTCGCCGACCATGACGAGAGCGAGGCGCTGCTCGCGTTCGCCTTCGCTCATGCCTCGCGGACCACGAATGCCCTGACGCTGGCGCATGCCGGCGGCGGGCCGGCCGTGCCCGAACACGACCTGGGGACGTGGCGTGAGCGCTTCCCGTCGGTCACGGTCGGCCAGGAGAGGCTGACCGGCCGCCCGGGCAAGGCGCTGGCGCGCCCCGCTTCCGGGGCGTCCCTGCTCGTGGTCGGCTCGCACCAGCGTCATGGGCTCCGCGCACTTCTGCAGGGTTCGGTCAGCCAGGCGGTCCTGAGCCACGCCACCTGCCCTGTGGCGGTCATCCGGGTCTTTTGAAGGAAACACCGGTGAACAGCAAACAGCACGAGGCGTTCAAGCCGCTCTACACCACGCGCGTCGCCGTGGCCGGTGGCGGCTTCGCTCACGGCCGGGCCTCCGGCCAAGCTCGCTCCACCGACGGCATGCTCTCCTTGGAACTGCGGCTTCCCGAAGAGATGGGCGGTGACAACCCGGGTCCGAACCCGGAGCAGCTCTTCGCCGCCGGATACGCCGCCTGCTTCCACGGTGCCCTCAGCATGCCGGCCCGGCGGCACCTCCTCGACCCCGAACACATCACGGTGGAGGCGACCGTCGCCTTCGGCCGTGATCCCGCTGACGGCGGTCATGAACTGCACGCCGATCTCGTCGTGTCCTGGCCCGGAGTCGAGAGCGAGCAGGCAGCCCCGCTGCTCGCTCAGGCGACGGCGCTGTGCCCGTACGCGAAGATGACCAAACAGGGCATCCCCGCCACCATCAGCCTTGCCTCTTAGGGCACCCCCGGCACGACAATGTGGCGCCGTCCGGAAACGGACGGCGCCACATGCAGGAGGTCAGCCGGTCTTCTTGAGCCGCCTGGAGCGCATGCGGCGACGCTCGTCCGGTGTGGTGCCGCCCCACATGCCTTCCGGCTCACCGGTCTCGACAGCCCAGGTCAGGCAGGGTACGCGCACCGGGCAGCTCATGCAGATCCGCCGGGCCATGGCGGTGTGCGGGGCGGGCCTGCCGTCCCAGGTGAGCGGGAAGAACAGGTCGGGATCGCTGTTCCGGCAGGCCCCGCGGTCGGCCCAGCGGAGTGTCAGCCTCGGTTCGATGTCCATGGTCGCCACCTGTGTGCTCGACGCCGGAGGGCCGCCGCGCCCGTGACGACGGGCGGGCCGGCCCTCTCCGGCTGTTAACGGGTACGGCGGTCGGCTTCGACGATGACGTCGGTGATGGCGGACGGGTGGCTCAGCGACATGGCGTGCGAGGACTTCACCTCGATGGTGCGAGCCTTGGCCCGCGCGGCCATCCACCGCTGACCTGCGGGCGCGATGGCCTTGTCCTCGCCGCTGACGATGACCCAGCTGGGGATCTTCTTCCAGGCCGGGGCGCCCGAGACGCCGGTGTAGGCGCCCACGCCGAAGGGACGCTGGGCCACTGCCATCCGTCGGGCCGTGTCGGCGGGCAGGTCGGCGGCGAACACCTCGGGGAAGCTGGCCTGCTTGATGTACAGGTCGACGCCTTCGCCCGCCGCGTCGGTGTACGGGCGCTGGTCGAGCGTGGCCGGGCCGAGCAGGCTGCCGGGAAACTTCTCGGGGTCCAGCACGGTCTCTGTGCTCTCGCCCTTGTCCGGCAGGAACGCCGCGACGTACACCAGGGCCTTCACATTGCCGGCGTCGCGGGCGGCGTTGGTGATCACGACGCCGCCGTAGGAGTGGCCGACCAGGATCACCTTGCCGGGAATGCTCTTGAGGATGCTCGCGATGTAGGCGGCGTCCCCTGACAGGGTGCGCAGCGGGTTGGGGGCCGCTACGACCGGGTAGCCGCGCCGCTGCAGTTGGGCGGTGACCCTGTCCCAGCTGCTTGCGTCGGCGAAGGCGCCGTGGACCAGCACCACCGTGGGCCGGGTGCCCTCGGCGGTGCCGGCCATGGCGGGAGCGGTGGACAGCGTGACGGCGGCCAGGCCGAGAGCGGCGGCGGCGCTCTGCCAGACGGACGGTCGATGACGCATGACGAGACCTTTCGTTAAGGGATGAATCACGGCCGGTGAGGGTGCCGGGTGCGCCGGCGACCTCCTCTGTCGGTGCGTGCTCCACGGTTTCAGCGCGGTGGCCGGCACACATCGCACGAAGACTTGAGATCGCACCGCCCCTCGCGGCGCGCGGCCGGCATCGTCGCCTGGCGTTCCGCCCGGATGTCAAGCATCCGTGCGATGTCGTCCGGCCTCGTCGGGCGTTTGCTGGGCTCCGACTGATGCAGGCCCTCAGCTGGAGAGACGAATGATCCCCATCGGCCCTTTCACGGAGAACGTCAACCGCGAAGCTGCGTTCATCACCACACGACCGCGGCTCTTCGCGATCGCCTACCGCTATCTCGGGGACGCGGGTGAGGCCGAGGACGTGGTGCAGGAGACATGGCTGCGGTGGGAACGCGCCGACCGCTCGGCCATCGTCAACGCGCCCGCGTTCCTCGCGAAGACCACCGTCAGGCTCTCTCTCAACGTCGTCCAGTCCGCGCGCATGCGTCGTGAGACGTTCCCCGGCCCCTGGCTGGCCGAAAGGAACGACGACAGCGCCGGTCCTGATTCGGCGGCCGAGCAGCATGAGGCCGTAGACCTCGCGGTCCGGGTGCTGCTGGAGAAGCTGTCGCCCGCCGAGCGGGCCGCCTACCTCCTGCGCAAGGCTTTCGACTACCCCTACCGGCGCATCTCCGAGGTCCTTCACCTGGACGCGGCGTATGCGCGGCAGCTCGTACGGCGAGCCCGCGAACGCATCGAGACCGGGCGACGCAGGCCGGTGGACATCACCGAGTATCAGCGCCTCGTGCAGGTGTTTCTCGATGCGACGCGGACCGGCGACCTGGCTGAGCTGGAAGTGTTTCTCGCCGCCGACATCACCATGAGAAGGAGTGCGTGATGAGCGACACGTTGGAGGGGAGAGTCGTCCTCATCACCGGCGCGTCGTCGGGCATAGGCGAGGCCACTGCTCTGGCCCTTGCGGCCGAGGGAGCCAAGGTGGTCGTCGGAGCCCGCCGCGTCGCCCGGCTGGACACGCTGTGGACATGGCGGCCAGCGAGATGCCGGCGCTGGGGCTGGACGTGACCGACCAAGCATCGGCGCGGGCCGCGGTCGCGAAGACCGTCGAGCACTTCGGCGCCCTGGACATCCTGGTGAACAACGCGGGAGTCATGCTCGCCGGTCCGATCGAGGGCGCGGACACTGCGGAGTGGGTACGCATGGTCGAGACCAACCTGCTCGGGTCGATGTTCGTGGTCCATGCGGCGCTGCCTTACCTGCTGGAACGCAGGGGCACGGTCGTGCAGGTCTCCTCGACCTCGGGCCGGATGGCGTCGGCGGGCGACGCGGTCTACTCCGCGACGAAGTTCGGTGTCACCGCCTTCGCCGAGCCGCTGCGGCAGGAGCCGGAACACGTCGCGATCAACAAGATCCTCGTCCGGCCGACCGACCAGACTCGGTAAGCGCCCGCCGCGTCAGCTGCCGGCAAGGAACTGGAGCAGCGTGCGGTTGAAGCGCAGGGGGTGCGTGGCCTGGCAGCCGTGCGGCGCGTCCTGGATCACCTCCACGTCAGCGGAGCCGATCCGCGCGCCGGTGGCCGCGAACGGGGTGATCTCGTCGTGCTCGCCGTGGATGATCAGCGTCGGCACCGGAAGGGCGAGTTCGGCGCGCAGATCGCTGCGCGCCAGCGTTGCCAGCCCGGCGTCGAGCGCCTGCGGGGACGCGACGGCTCCCTGGTCGCGGTAGTGGCCGCGGTGGAGGTCGCTCAGCAGTACGCGGTCGCCGGCCCGGAACATCCGGGTCACGTAGTAGTCGAGCATGGTGAACCTGTCGGTGCCCAGCCGCGCCCTGAGATGGTCGAAATGCTCGTGGGTCCAGGGGCCCTGTGGGTTGCCGTAGGAGCGATACAGGTACGGCAGCGCGGCCCCCACCAGGACGGTCCCCGCGATCCCCGCCGGGCCGTACCGGGTGAGATAGCGTGCGATTTCCGCTGCGCCCATCCCCGCTCCCACCAGCGTCGCGTCGCTCAGCTCCAACCTCTCAAGCACCGCACGGAGATCGCCGGCCAGGGTGTCGTAGTCGTAGCCGCCCCAGGGACGGGTGGAGTCGCCGAATCCCCGGCGGTCGTAGGTGATCACGCGATACCCGGCCTCCACCAGCGCGGCCAGTTGTGCCGCCCACATATGTCTGGACAGCGGCCAGTCATGGAGCAGGACCACGGGACGACCGTCACCGTAGTCCTCGAAGCAGAGCTCGACCGGGGTATGGCCGTGGTCGACGCCGACAGGCAGGTAGGCCATGAAGTTGCCGCTTCCTTTCCGTTGAGGTACCGGGTCAGCCGTCGTGTTCCATGACCAGCCGGGTCAATTCCACGCGCGAATTGACGTCCAGCTTGGTGTAGGCATGACGGAGGTGGGTGTTGACGGTGTGCGGCGACAGGAACAGCCGCTCTGCGACCTGCCGGTTCGTGGCGCCCTGGGCCACGTGCCTGACCACCTGCAATTCGGCGGCGGTCAGCCCGTCCCAGCCGCGCGCGGCGCCGGACTTGCGGCCGCGCCGGCGTATCCCGGCCTCGCGCAGCCGCCGCCGCACCCGGGCCGCGTCCCGCAACGCTCCGGCTTGCTCGTACAGCTCCGACGCCGTTTTCAGGCGGGCGACGGCGGCCCGCCGGTCCGTGGCCGCCAGGGTACGGCCGGCGTCTTCCAGCGCCGACGCGCGGACGATCGGCCGGGGGAAGCCGGCGAACCGTTCCGCGGCACGTGAGAGCAGGGCCGCGTCGTCGTCGAGCAGTCCGCGGGCGTGTTCCGCGACAGCGGTCAGGAACGGGAATTCGGGGTTGCGCCCGGCCCGGTCCTCGGCCTCGCGCACCATGCGCGCGGCCGCCTCGCGGTCACCGGCGCGCAGGGCCATGCGGACGAACACCACGTCGTCGGCCGCGTCCAGCGGTGTCGCCCCGGTCGCGCCGTCCGGGCCCAGCGCGACCGCCGCCGCGGCGTGGGCCATGGCGCGTGCCGGGTCCTCGTCGCAATCGGCCACCAGAGCGAGCATCCAGGAGCCTGCCCTGGTGATGAAGGGAGCCTCGTCACCTGTCATGCGCAGGCCGTCGGCGGCCAGCTGGGCGATGCCGAGACGATCACCCGCGTACAGGGCCGAACGGCCCAGGGCGTAGCGGGCTGTCACGTCGGCGGTGTTCCCCGGCGCGCCCTCCTCGGTCAGGGCGGCTTCCGCCTCGGCACAGGCGCCGGCCAGCCGGCCGGCGTCGAGCAGCATACGGACGCGGTACAGCGACCACATGCGCGCTGCGGCGACCTGTCCGTGCGCCCGCGCTCTTCCCAGGGCGAGGTCGATCTCCTCGAGTCCGCGCAGGGGCTCGCCCGCCGAGCTCCACAGGAAGCTCTGCCAGGACGGCCCGGGGATCCAGGGCGAGTGCAGGATGCCCGCGTCGGTCGCCAGTCGTACCGCCTCGTCCTGCCGGTCGAAGGCATGCCGCCAGTCCGTGCGGTGGAACGAGAGCGTGGCCTCCACCGCCATCGCGGTGGCCTCGATGGCGCGATTGCCGCAGAAGCAGCCGGCGAGCAGCGCCGCCTCGGCGGCGCGACCGGTCTCCTCCAGGTCGCCGGCCACGATGAGAGCGAGGGCCTGCAGGGTGAGCAGGTGCGCCAGGGTCGTCTCCGACAGCCCGGGCAGGGCCAGCGCAACACGGCACTGCCTGACTGCCTCGGCGAACGAGCGCTGGCTCGACAGCCTGGCCAGGCTGAGCCGTACCTGCGCCTCGCCTTCTGGTTCCAGCAGCCCGGCCAGGGCGTCGGCAGCCATCGCGCGGGCTTCGTCGTCGTGGCCGGTCAGCCACAGCAGGACGGCGGTCTCGGCGATCAGTGCCGGGCGGTCCGGGTGGTCGGCGGGGGCCAGTTCCAGGGCGCGGCCGCTCAGGGCGGCCGCGGCGGCAGGGGAGGTGGGCGCGAGGTCGGTGGCGGCCCGGCGTAGCAGCGAGACGGCCTCGTGGTCGCCCGGCTGGGCGACCTCCGCCAGGTCGGCCGCCACCTCCATGGCGGCTGCGCCGCGCCGCAGCCGCACATCGACGGCCTGTCGGCGGACGAGGTCCTTGAACGCGGCGGGCACGCTGTTCCGTACGGCCTCGCGGACCAGGTCGTTGCGCAGGGCGAGCCGGCCGTCGAGGTCGGTCAGCAGGTCGGCGCGCAGAGCCTCCTGCAGCGGGCCCATCAGGTCGACGGGCGAGCACCGCAGGAGTTCGGCCAGAACCTCGACGTCGGCGTCGCGGCCCAGCATGGCCACGAAGCGGACGCTGTCGCGGGCCAGCGGCGAGAGCCGTTCGAGGCGCTGCCGGATCGAGGAGCGGAAGCGCATGGGGATGCCCCCGGCCGCCGTGAGATGCGCCATCCCGTTCTGGATGGTGATGGCGCCTTCCTCGCGCATCCCGTTCAGCAACTCGACAAGAAGCAGCGGCCGGCCGTCGGCTTTCCTGGCGAGTTCGAGCAGCACGGGCTCGGCGACGGCCTGCAGGATGTCCTGGGCCAGCAGCGCCACAGCCTCCGTCGACAGCGGTCGCAGCACGATCCGCTCCGCAGGCCAGGCACGAGCCGTACCGGCCTGATGTTGTTCGCGGATGGCCAGCACCCACAGGATGGGCCGGCCGGACAGGCGTGCGGGCAGCGTGCGAAGGGCGCTGCGGGTGGCCGCGTCACACCACTGCAGATCGTCCATGAGTATCACCAGCGGAGCAGCCGACGCGGCTCTCTCCAGTTCGTGCTGCAGCTCCCGCAGCAGCCAGAAGCGCTGTTCCTCCGCCTCGCTGAGCGCCAGCAACCTTTCGCGCGCCACGAGCGGCGCCGGGCCGGCCAGCAGCGCGTCCAGCAGGGGAGCGAAAGGTACGGCATGGCCGTCCTGCGCGCCGGCGCCTGCCCTGACGCGCAGATTGCCGGCCGCGGCCAGATCGGCGACCTCCGCGAGCAGGCGTGACTTGCCCGCCCCCGGCGCTCCCTCGATCAGAACGGCCCCGCCGTGCCCTCGCCGCAGGTCGCGCAGCCGGTCACGCAGCACCGACAGCTCGGGCTCCCGGCCGCGCAGCGGCATCGTGGGGAAGGTGTCTGCGGCAGGGCGACGCTCAGAAGGGACCGAGAAGCCCGCTGCAGCCGCGTTGTTGAGGCTCATGTGCTCGTTCCGTTTCCGTGGAGTGGCGCTCGGCCAGAGGTGCCGTTTTCAGGCGGAGATCGTGTAGGACAATGGAATCAAACAGGGCGTTTGTGGGACGAGGCAGAACGACAGGCAGAAGTAGCCGATTCCGCCTTCTGCCGGGGAAAGGGAGCAGAGGTGAGCGACTCTTTCGGAGCGCTGCTGAGAGCCCACAGACTGGCCGCGGAGCTGACGATCGAGGGGCTCTCACACGCCTCGGGGGTGAGCGTGCGGGCCATCGGCGACATGGAACGCGGCGTCAGCCGAGGGCCTCAGGGCCGTACCGTCGCCGCGCTCGCCGAGGCGCTGCGACTGTCGCAGGCGGGTCGCGACGCGCTCCTCGCAGCCGCCCGCGTCGGTCGGCCGCGCGCCGCTCCCTCCACCGCCGGGATCTGCGAGCTGCCCCGCGGCGTTGGTGACTTCACCGGCCGTGAGCGCGAGCTGGGCGTGCTGCGCGACTTGGCCACCCGGCGCTCCCGCGCGGACGACGCCGCCGCGATCGCCACTATCTCGGGTACGGCGGGCATGGGCAAGACCGCGCTGGCCGTCCACGCCGCCGGGCAGTTGGCGGACCTGTTTCCCGACGGCCGGTTCTTCCTCGACCTGCGAGGTATGGACGCCGCCCCGCTGACCAGCTCGAACGGCCTGTCGCGGCTGCTCAGGGCGCTGGGAGTAGCCGAGCGCAGCATCCCGGCCGACGAGCAGGAACGCGCCGGCCACTACCGGGCGCTGCTGCGCGAGCGGCGCTGTCTCATCGTGCTGGACAACGCGGAGAGCGAGAGCCACGTACGGCCGCTGCTGCCGGGCGACGGGCCGAGCATGATTCTCATCACCAGCCGCCGTCCGCTGGCCGGGCTGGAGGGGGTGCACCAGATTCCGCTGGCCCAGCTCGCCGAGCCGGAGGCGGCCGCGCTGCTGCGTGCCATCGTCGGCGAGGCCCGCTCGGAGGCCGAGCCCGACGCCGTCGGCGAGCTCGCCCGGTTGTGCGGCCACCTGCCCTTGGCCATGCGCATCGCGGGCAACCGGCTGCAGAGCCGTCCGGGCTGGACGATCAGGCAGCTCACCGGTCGGCTCGGCGACGAGGACCACCGCCTGGACGCGCTGACCGCCGGGGACCTGCATGTCGCCGCCGCGTTCGCGCTGTCCTACGAGCAGCTGACCCCCATTGCCCGGTAGACCTTCCGGCGGCTCGCGCTGGCCGCCGGGTCCGATTTCGGCATCCCGATGACCGCCGTCCTGACCCAGCTCGACGACGCGGAGGACGCGCTGGAGGAATTGGTCGACCTGGGACTGCTCAGCTCGCCGTACGCCGGCCGCTACCGCTTCCACGACCTGGTCCGGCTGTATGCCCGTGCCCGGCTGGAGCAGGAGGAGCCGGCCGAGGAGCGGGAGGCGTCGCGCTCGCGGATGGAGCACTGGCTGCTGGAGGTGGCGGTGGTCGCCGCGCGCTGGTTCGAGCCCGAGTACGGCACGCCGCCGCCGGAGTGGCGTTCCCACGTCCCACTCGACAGCAGGACGCAGGCGCGCGTCTGGCTGCAGGCGGAAGGCGCGGCCTGGATGGAGGCGCTGCGCTCGGCGGCACGACGCGGTGAGCACGCGACAGTGATCGAGGTGGCCGGATCCATGAACCGGTTCCCGGACATGTGGCCCAAGTGGGGGCACTGGGTCGAGGTGTTCACGCTGTCCACCGCTGCGGCGCAGGCCATCGGCGACCGGCGGGAGGAGGCGGCGCAGATCAACCAGCTGTCCTGGGCGATGTACGTGTGTGAAGGCCGGATGAAGGACGCGGAGACCTGCGCCTCGCAGGCGCTGGAACTGGCCCGCGAGGTCGGCGACCTCGCCCAGCAGGGAGCGGCTCTGATCCACCTTGCCTGGGCTCTGCGCAGCGATCCGGCGAGACTGGAGCAGGAGCTCGACTACGCCCGCCGGGGTGCCGGCCTTGCCTTGCGGGGCGGCGATCTGGAGTACTACCCCCAGGCCGTGCTCACCGAGGTCCACGCCCTGCGGCGGGCCGGCCGCCCGGAGGCCGCCCTGGAGCGCAACCTCGCGCTGGTGGCCGAACTCCGTGACCCCGCCTTCGGCGGGTTCCCGATCATCACCACCTACATGCTCGGGGCCGCTCTGGGCCATCTCGGCACCACCTACCTGACGCTCCAGCGCTGGGAAGAGGCGGTCGAGGCCTACCGGCAGGCACTGCCGCAGCTGAGCGTCCACCCGCTGCCCTTCTCGGTGGCGCTCACCCAGCACAGGCTCGGCACCGCGCTGCGGTGCGCGGGCCGGCTCGTGGAGGCCCGCGAGGCGCTGGCGGAGGCGGCGCGGCTGTACGAGGAGGAGGGCGACGGCGACAAGGCCGCCGAGGTGCTCAAGGAGCTCGAAGCAGCCGAATGAAACATCGCATGTTCGTGCGATGTATCCCACCACCCAGGACTGACACCGTGGTCCACACCGCTTCCCGCCCGGGGAGGCGCCGACCTCGGGTGGACACGTATGGCCGTCTGGTTCGTCACGGGAGCCGCGCGCGGCATGGGGCAGCGCGTCGTCCGCGAAGCGCTCCGGAGAGGGCACCGGGTGGCCGCCGCTTCTGACCTGGCAGCGGACTTCGCCGGCGAACTCCTCCCTCTGGAACTGGATCCGTCGCGGCCGGAGGCGGCCGTCGCGCAGGCGATGAGCCGCTTCGGCCGTATCGACGTGCTCGTCCACGACCTGGCCACGATCCAACGCGCCCCGCTGAGGGAGACGGCGGACGCGCAGGTGCGGGCCGTGTTCGACGTCAACGTCTTCGGGATGCTCGCCGTGACCCGCGCCGTGCTGCCGGTGCTGACTTCGCAGCAGACCGGGCGGATCATCGTGGTCGGCTCGGCCGCCGGGTTCTCGGCCCAGGCCGGTTCGGGCCTGCACGGGGCCTCGATGGCAGCCGTCGAGGCGCTGTGCGAGGCGCTCCGCGCCGAACTGGCGGAGGACGGCGTCCGCGTGACCGTCGCCGAACTCGGCCGGTTCAACACCGTGCCTGCCGTCTTCGATCGTGAACCGCACCGGCCGGGGGATCCGCGCAAGGCGGCCTCCGCCATCGTCGATCTCCTGACCGTCGACGACCCGCCGCTTCGGCTGCAACTCGGCGCCGACGCCGTCGCCCACGTCGAGGCCAAGCTCGAACAGGTGGCCCAGGAGCTCGACCGCTGGCGGCCGGTCTCGCTCAGCACGGACATTGATCATGACGATCTGTCCGGGCAGAACGGGCACCGGTCATCGCCGGACACCTGACCGAGCGCGGCATCCGTCATTGACGTCACCGAACGGAGGGCAACGTGAACGCGCGTGATTCGAAGATCGGCGCCTCGGCCGAGTACGGACGGCACCGGCTGCGCGGACGGCAGTCCGAAGTCGCCGCCCTGCGTACCCACCTTGCCGCACTGACCAGCGGCCGGGGCACGACGACGCTCATCCAGGGCAGCCCCGGCATCGGCAAGACTCGCATGCTCACCGAGGCGCGGCAGATGGCCGAGGAGGCGGGGCTGCGCGTCATCCACGGCGGCGGCGACCCGGATGGGCAGACCATCCCTTTCGGCGCCCTGCTCGGGGCGCTGCACTCCGGCCCCGACCAGATCATCCCGGCCGGCACGGTCCAGGCGGCTCCGGGGACGTACTGGTTGCTGCAGGAACTTCACGAGCACCTGGAGCGCGCCGCGCTGGCCGAGCCGCTGGTGATCGCCATCGACGACCTGCAGTGGTGCGACGAGGGCACCCTGCTGGCCCTGCGCACCCTGCCGCACCGGCTGTCCTTGCACCCCATCGCCTGGATCCTCGCCGCGCGGACCGGGCCGCTCAGCCCCGACGTCCGCGCCACGATCTCCGCGCTGGCCCGGCCCGGAGGGCAGCACCTCACGCTCGCCCCCCTGGCGGGCAAGGCGGTCGCCGCGATGACCGGCGACTTGCTCGCGGCCACTCCCGACGGCGCCATCCTGCAGCTCGCACAGCGGGCCCAGGGCCGCCCGTTGCTGCTCACCGAGCTGATCAACGGCATGCTCGACGAGGGAGGGATCACCGTCGCCGACGGTGTCGCCCGGCTGACCCGGCAGCGCGTGCCCCTGCGGTTCCACGCCTCCGTCCAGCACCGCCTGGAGCAGGTCTCCCCACTGGCCAGGAAGGCCGCGCAGATCGCCTCGGTTCTGGGCAGAACGGTCTCCATCGACCAGCTCGCCGAGCTGATCGGAGAATCCGCCGTCACGCTGCTGGAACCGTTGGAGGAGCTCCTTTCGGCCGATCTCCTGGTCGAGCGCGACAGCACGCTGGTCTTCAGCCACGACCTGATCCGCGAGTCGATCCAGGCGGCCCTGCCCGCAACCCTGCGCAAGGCGCTCCGCCGCCAGGCCGTCGACCTGCGGCTCGCTCAGGGCGTCCCGGTCGCGCGGATCGCCGCTGACCTGGCTGAGACCGCCGAGCCCGGCGACCGCACCGCCATCACGCTGCTCCGCCAGGCCGTCCGTGACCTGGCGGTTGTCGCACCGTCGGCCGCCGTACAGATGAGCCGCCGCGCGATCGAGCTGTCCGCCCTGGACCCGCTCGGGCAGGCGGGCCTCATCGCCGAGGCCCTGCCGCTGTTCTCCCAGACGGGCCACGCGAGCGAAGCCGTCGCACTGGCCGAGAGCGCGCTGCTCCGGCCGCTGCCCGTCGAGGTCGAGGCGGGCATCAGGCTCGGCCTGGCGCTCGAGGCAAACCGGCGTTCCTTCAGCGAGGCCGTAGGGCACAGCCGGGCCGGAGTGGCCCTGCCGGGGCTCCCGCCCCGCACCCGTGCCCAGTTGATGGCCATGCTGGCCTTCAACCTCGCCTTCATGGACGCCGATGAGACTGCCGAGGCGGAAGACCTGATCCCAGCCGCGCTGGCCACCGCGAACCAGGCGGCCGATCAGGCGTCACGGGCCACGCTGCTGGGCGTGAGCTCGATCATCGCCAACCGCCGGCTCGACGCCCGCGGTGCTGTCGACCTCATCGACCAAGCGGTCGCCGCGGCTCGCGACGTCGACTCCGGAGGGCTGTGGCTGCCTGGCGTGTGGCGAGCCCTGCTGCTCACCACGCTGGGGCGGGTGGAAGAAGCGCTTGGCCAGGCGGACGACGGCGTACGCCGGGCACGGCATCACGGACAGGCCGGCATGCTGAGGATGCTCGGGATGGCGCGCTGCCGGATCTACCTGGACGCGGGGCGGCTCAGCGACGCGCGCGCCGAGGCCGAAGCGGTCCTGGCCATGTCCGACGAAGTCGGTCCTGGCAACTTCGACGACGTCTCGACCCGATACGTGCTCGGCCGCGTCGCCCTGCACACCGGCGACCCGCAGGACCTGGCGCGCGGCCGGGAGTTCGCCGCGTCCATCATGGGGGCCGAGGCCGGGCAGGTACGGCGGGCGGGAGCGTGGCTGGCCGCGCAGATCGCCGCCGCCGAGGGTGACCTCGCCCTGGCGATGGAGCTGACCGGCCACGCCGCGGCTTCCTACTATCGCCCGACCTCGCCGCTGGCCTCCCCGCCCGACCCGGCCGACGAGCCCGTCCTCGTCAGAATGGCGCTGAGGGCGGGGGACGATGCCCGCGCAGCCCTGGTCACCGAGTTCGCCGAGACTCGTCACCGCGAGAACCCCGGCATCCCGATCTACGCGGCCACGGCCCTGCACGCCCGCGCCCTTGTGGACGGCGACGTCGCTCTGCTGGCCGACGCCATAGAGCTGTACCAGGACATCCCCCGGCCGCTCGTGCTGGCGGGAGCTCTGGAGGACACGGGCACGATCGTCCATCTGGACACGGCCTTGCGGCTCTACGAGCAGGCGGACGCGGAGGGTGACGCCTCCCGCGTGCGCGATCGCCTCAGGAGCCTGGGGGAGCGACGATCACGCGAGGCCCCCAGCAGGCCCACCGCGGGCTGGGACAGCCTCACCGTCTCCGAACTGCAGATCGTCAAGCTGGTCGCGGGCAGCGCCACCAACAAGCAGGTCGCCGAGCGGCTCTTCCTGTCGCCGCACACCGTCAGCACCCACCTGTGGCACGCCTTCACCAAACTCGGGATCAGCTCACGGGTCGAACTCACCCGGATGGTCCTCGAACACGACTCCGTTACGCGGTGATCCGGCGGCCCCGCCGTACGGACCTGAGGTAGCGCCGGTCGGCGTAGCACCAGCCCCACCGGTCGCCGGGCTCCAGCGAGGCGGTCGCCGGGTGGGCGGTCGCGGCCCAGTGCGCGGCGGCGTGCCGGCCGGGAGAGGTGTCACAGCAGCCGACGTAGCCGCAGGTCAGGCACTCGCGCAGTTCCACCCATCGACCGCCCGACTGCCGGCAGTCCTCGCAGCCGTCGACGTAACCGGCGGGGACGGGCGGCTGCGTTCCGCGCACATGAAGGCAAGGGGCATCGAGGTACGTGATGTTCATGCCGTCGAATGTCCTCTCGCCGCAGCGCCGTACACATCGCACGAAGGCGTGAGTCTCTGAACGCCATCGGAAGGTGCGGGGGAACTTTCCGGTGGTTGTCACAACCCCCGAAGGCTGTTTTGTCCTAGCTGGCGATCGGGTGGCAGACGGGTCGCCCGGCAGTCAGAAAGGGGGTTCGTGGTGACGGGCAACGAACCGAGGCCGCAGTCGACCGCGTTGCGGGAGGCGCACCCGCCGTTCAACCCGGGGCCGCCGCCGCACCGCCACTCCGGCCCTGCCTTCGGCGCCGGCGAGGCGTTCCGGGAGATCGTGCCCGGCGAGCAGATGCTCACCCTGGCGGACGAGGAAGAGCTGCTCCAGCGCGCGAGCCGCCGCGCCCCCCGCAGGAGCACCGGGGCATGACGCCGATGACGCACGAGAACCCGCAGGAAACGACGCCGCGGATCGGCACGCTCGAGAGCCTGCGCGAGCACCTTCAGTGGGCGATCGAGCTGGAGCACGTGACGCTGCCGCCGTACCTGACCGCGCTCTACTCGCTGGATCCCGAGCGCAACCCTGAGGCGGTCCAGGTGGTGGGCAGCGTCTTCGTCGAGGAGATGCTGCACCTGGCGTTGGCCGCGAACCTGCTCAACGCCGTCGGCGGACGACCGCTGCTGGACACGCCGGGGATGCTCACGCCTTACCCGCGAAGGCTGCCGCACGGTGACCCTTCCTTCGAGGTGTCGCTGGTCGCGTTCGGGGCCGAAGCGCTGGAGATGTTCCTGCGTCTCGAACGGCCCGCTCCGCCGGGCGCTCCGCCGGAGGACGACCGCTACGAGACGATCGGGCAGTTCTACGCCGCGATCGAGCAGGGACTCAGGTACCTGTGCGATCAGCTCGGTGAGGAGGCCGTCTTCAGCGGGGATCCGGCCCGCCAGATCAGCGGCGCCCACTTCCGGCACACCGGCGGATCACTGTTCGCGGTCGAGGATCTCGAGTCCGCCCTGGGCGCGCTGAAGGAGATCGTCGAGCAGGGCGAAGGTACGGCCTGCGGCTCTGTCTGGGACGGCGAGCAGGACGTCTTCCACCCGGAGCGCGATGAGGTCGCCCACTACTACCGCTTCCAGGAGCTGAAACTCGGTCGCCGCTACCGGCGAGGCGACACCGCAGCGTCAGGGCCCACCGGGGAGAGAATCTCCGTGGACCTGGCGGGGGTGCGCCCGATGAGCCGCAACCCGCGACCCGCCGCGCCGGGAAGTACGACCCGAATCGCGCAGGAGGAGGTCAACCGCACCTATTGCGATCTCCTGCAACTGCTGGAGCAGGCATTCAACGGGAGCCCGAAGCAACTCGCGGACGCCACCCGCACCATGTTCACGCTCAAGAGGCAGGCGCAGGCACTGATGGAGATGCCCGACGGGGCCGGACCCACTTTCGAATACACCGACAACAGGGGCACACCATGAGCAGGCTCGTCCTCAACGCCGTGTGCATCGCGCATCTGCCAGGGGAGTCCCGGTGGACGACCCGCTGAGGATCGGCGCCGGGGTCGTCGACTACGCGCTGATCCTCGTCTACTTCGCCGTGGTCCTGCTGATCGGAGTGGCGGCCCGCCGGAGAGTCTCCAGCAGTCTCGACTTCCTCCTGTCCGGGCGGTCGCTGCCCGCCTGGATCACCGGGCTGGCGTTCATCTCAGCCAACCTCGGCGCTGTCGAAATCATCGGCATGTCGGCCAACGGGGCTGAATACGGCATGCCGACCATGCACTACTACTGGATCGGCGCCATCCCGGCAATGCTCTTCCTGGGCGTCGTGATGATGCCCTTCTACTACGGGTCCAAGGTGCGCAGCGTTCCCGAGTTCATGCGCCGCCGCTTCGGGCCTGGCGCGCACCTGGTGAACGCGATCAGCTTCGCCCTGGCCCAGATCCTCATCGCGGGGATCAACCTGTTCCTCCTGGCCACCGTCGTGAATGGCCTGCTCGGCTGGCCGCTGTGGGTAGCCCTGCTCCTCGCCGCCGCGATCGTCCTCAGCTACATCACCCTCGGCGGCCTGTCCGCGGCCATCTACAACGAGGTCCTGCAGTTCTTCGTCATCGTCGCCGCGCTGCTGCCGCTCACCCTCATCGGGCTGCACCGCGTCGGAGGCGTGGACGGGCTGATCGACAAGGTACGGACATCCGTTGGCGGCGGCGCGGGGCAGCTCGACTCGTGGCCGGGCAACGAACTGGCCGGGTTCGGCAGCTCGGTCCTGTCTGTCATCGGCATCGTCTTCGGCCTCGGCTTCGTGCTCTCCTTCGGCTACTGGACGACCAACTTCGTCGAGGTCCAGCGCGCGATGGCGACCAAATCGATGTCCGCGGCACGCAGCACGCCGATCATCGCCTCGTTCCCGAAGATGTTCATCCCGTTCATCGTGGTGATCCCGGGGATGATCGCCGGAGTCCTGGTGCCCGAGGTGATGCGGCTCAAGGCGGGCGACCAGGCCGCCGGGATCACCTACAACGACTCGATCCTGCTGCTCATCCGCGACGTGCTCCCCACGGGGCTGCTCGGCATCGCCCTGACGGGCCTGCTCGCCGCGTTCATGGCCGGCATGGCGGCCAACATCTCCGCCTTCAACACCGTCTTCAGCTACGACCTGTGGCAGCAATACGTGAAGAAGGGCCGCTCCGACGGCTACTACCTGAAAGTCGGCCGGTGGGCCACGGTCGGCGCGACCGGCCTGGCCATCGGCACCGCCTTCATCGCCGCCGGATACGGCAACCTGATGACCTACCTCCAGACCCTGTTCGGCTTCTTCAACGCTCCGCTGTTCGCCACCTTCATCCTGGGCATCTTCTGGAAGCGGATGACCGCGACCGCCGGCTGGGTGGGGCTGGTGTCCGGGACGCTGGGCGCGGTGGCCGTGTGGTTGCTCAACGAGGTGGGCGTTTTCTCCCTGCCCGGTCAGGGGGCGGCGTTCGTGGCCGCGGGCGCGGCCTTCGTCGTCGACATCACCGTCAGCGTCCTGGTCAGCCTGATGACCTCGCCCAAGCCGGCGAGCGAACTCGGAGGGCTCGTCCTCTCGGAGACGCCCAAGCAGCAGCGCACCGATCCGGCGGCGAGCCGGTTGCCCTGGTACCGCGCGCCGGTGAAGCTCGCAGGCATCTCCCTCGTGCTCGTCACCGCGCTCAACGTGATCTTCAGATGACCGTTCTGGGAAGGAACCGACACATGACAGACGAACGGGCCGCCACCGGCGGCGAACGTGCTGGACCGCGCAGGGTCGGCGCCTTCGACGTGCGCGTGTTCATCGCGGGTTTGATCGGGTTCTACGGCATCGTGCTGATCATCATGGGTCTCGTCGTGGACTCGGCCTCGGATCGGGCCAAGACCGGTGACGTGAACGCCAATCTGTGGGCCGGCATTGGCATGGCGGTCATCGCCGTGGCCTTCGCGGTGTCGGTGCGCCTGCGACCTGTGATCATCGAAGGACCCGCAGGCTCTGCCCGCTGAGCCCCTGACATGATGCGGACCCCGTACCGGGACCGCGTCGTGGACCGGCACATCGCCGGACTTTCTTCAGCGGCATGTCAAGAACACTCGACCGGCACCGACCAGTCAGCGAACGACGCAGAACTGAGGAGACCATGTTCGCTGCCAGCCAGTCCACGAACAAGCGGACCGTCGAGCGGTACATCGACGGATTCAACAAGTCCGACCACGAGCAGATCCTGTCCTGCCTGACCGACGACATCGTGTGGACAGTCTTCGGCCACTACCGGATCACCGGTAAGGACGCCTACGACGCCAACATCGAAGGACCGGACCCGGTCGGGGTCCCTCCGAAGGTGACGATCACCCGGATGGTCGAGGAGAACGGTGTCGTCATGGCCGAGATGACCCTCGAAGCGCGCCAGAAGGACGGTGCGGTGATGCGCGCCGCGATGGGCGAGGTGTTCGTGATGCGTGACGGGCTGATCTGCGAGCGCCGGGCGTACGTCGTGCCTCTGGCCGAGAACGACTACAAATGACGGACCACCGCGCAGGCCCCGAGCACGACCGCTGAATAGGTCATCGGGGCTGTCGCCAGCAGGCCGCCCCGCTCGTACGGGCCTCGACCAGCTTCGCCCGCTGCTCATCCCCCGGAGGCGGCGCGGAAGCAGGTTGGGTGATAGGGGTGGGGCCGTCCAGAGGCAGGCGGGCGGGCGGAGAGTACGGCAGCGCCCGCCCGCAGGACTGCGGCTCGGCGGCGAGCAGCGGCTCCGCGGTGTGCTTAGTGCCGCTGAGCAGGAGTACGACGTCGACGCCGGTGAGGTCCGGGCGCACGACGCGCTGCTCCCGGGCACGAACCGTGACCTGGGGCGGGGGCGAGCTCTGGACCGTCCTTCCGTCAGCGATCAGAACTTTTCGCGGTGTTTGTCACGACTGCAGGGGGCTGTCCGGTCTTAGCTGCGACCGGGACGGACAGCGCCCCGGCGGACAGAGAGGGCAACACCATGAAGGTGGTCGTCATCGGCGGAACCGGCCTGATCGGGTCGAAGGTCGTCACCAAGCTGGGCGAGCACGGCCACGAAGCGGTGGCTGCGGCCCCGAACACCGGCGTCAACACGCTGACCGGCGAAGGGCTGCCCCAGGCGTTGGCGGGCGCGGACGTGGTGGTGGACGTGTCGAACTCCCCCTCCTTCGAACGCGCCGCCGTACTCGACTTCTTCGAGACCTCGACCCGCAACCTGCTGGCCGCCGAAGCCGCGGCGGGCGTGGGGCACCATGTCGCGCTCTCGGTGGTCGGAACCGAACGGCTGCCGGAGAACGCCTATTTCGCCGCGAAGATCGCTCAAGAGCAGTTGATCGAGAAGTCGGGCATCCCCTATTCCCTCGTCCACGCCACGCAGTTCTACGAGTTCATCCGCAGCATCGCCGACACCTCCACCGTCGACGGCGAGGTGCACATCGCGCCCGTGCGCTTCCAGCCCATCGCCGGCGAGGAGGTCGCCCAAGCCGTCGGCCGTACGGCAGTCGGCGCCCCGCTGAACGGCAGGACCGAGGTCGCCGGGCCCAAGCAGTACCGGATGGACGAGTTCTTCCGCGATGCCCTCTCCGCGTGGGGTGACGCCCGCCCGGTCGTCTCCGACCCCCAGGCCCGCTACTTCGGCAGTGTGCCCGGCGAACGCACCCTGGTGCCCGCCGACGGCGCCACGTTCGGCCAGATCAGCTACCGCGCCTGGCTGGACGGAAGCACGAAGTAGCTTTCCTCGCCGGACGGCGTCGGCCGACTCCGTCCGGCGAGGTCCATCCACTCAACGAACGCGGGGAGCCATCATGAGCAGTGAGTCGAACTTTCTGCACGAGCTCAAGGTCGTGATCGAGGCCGAAGTGGTCATGATCGAGGAAAGCCGTCCGGAGGAAGCCGGCGCCACGCCGGTCACCGAATGGCTGTTCGACCCGCTGGAGGCCCAGCGCGAGCAGATCGGCCTGCGGGGTCTCCATGACGCCGTCGAAGTGCTGGAGCACAACCTCCGGCCGGGCGACCATGCCGACTGAGGCGCGGATCCGAACGCTCGGGAGCCTCCGTGAGCATCTCCAGTGGGCGATCGAGCTGGAGCACGCGACGCTGCCGCCCTACCTGTGCGCGCTGTACTCCCTGGATCCCGAGAAGAATCCCGAAGCGGTCCAGGTCGTGGGCAGCGTCTTCGCCGAAGAGATGCTGCACCTGGCGCTGGCGGCGAACCTGCTCAACGCCGTCGGCGGAAGCCCTCGCCTCGACACGCCGCGGATGCTCCCGCCGCATCCCCGGACCCTCCCCCATGGCGATCCCTCGCTGAGGCTGTCGCTTCTCCCGTTCGGCGACGAGGCACTCGACATGTTCATGCGCGTCGAACAGCCCGCACCGCCGGGCGCGCCGGTGGAGGCCGACGGCTACGAGACGATCGGGCAATTCTACGGCGCGATCGAACAGGGGTTGCGGGACCTGTGCGACCGGCTCGGGGAGCGCGAGGTCTTCTGCGGCGACCCGGCCCGCCAGGTCGGCGCCGCCCACTTCAGGCACACCGCCGGGCGTCTGATCGTGGTCGACGGCCTGGAGTCGGCCCTGGCGGCGCTGGAGGAGATCGTCGAGCAGGGCGAGGGCGCCTCGGCGGGTGAGGTCTGGGACGGCGACCCGGACGTCTTCCACCCCGACCGGGACGAGGTGGCGCACTATTACCGCTTCCAGGAGCTCAAACTCGGCCGGCGCTACCAGCGGGGGGACACCGCGAGGACCGGCCCCACCGGCGAGCCGATCCAGGTGGACCCGGCAGGCATCCTGCCCATGAGGCCCAACCCGCGGCCCGCCGCCCCCGGCACCGCGGCCCGCGCCGCCCAGGACGAGTTCAACACCATCTACTGCGCCATGCTGCACCAACTGGAGCAGGCCTTCAACGGCAGCCCGAGGTTGCTCAAGGTCGCCACCGGCACCATGTACACCCTCAAGGCCCAAGCTCAGGCTCTGCTGGGGATGCCGGGTGCGGACGGTCCCACCTTCGAGTACACGGCGCCCGTTCACGGCGGCCGGCAGCGGATCGTCGTCCTGCGCGACGGTCCGTATGTCGTGTACGGCGGCGTACCGCTCCGGCGCAAACGCAAAATCGTCTCCTCGGAGAACGACGCGGTGACCTGGCAGACCGGCGAGCCTCTGGAAACCGAGGAGACGTACGCGCTGTGCCGCTGCGGCCATTCGGGTGCCAAGCCGTTCTGCGACGGAACCCACGCCGTGATCGGGTTCGACGGCACCGAAAACGCTCCCATGCGGCCGTACCGGGAACTGCAGCACATCCACGACGGAGCGGGGATCTCGGCGCAGCGGGTGGGGGAACTGTGCATCCACACCGGTTTCTGTCTCGGCCGTACCCGGCCGATCGCCTCGATGCTCGCCGATACCGGCGACAGTGACGTGCGCGCCACGGTCATGGGCCGCATCGACCACTGCGCCTCCGGCTCCTACAGCTATGCCCTCGAACGCGGCGGCGAGACGATCGAGGCCGACCTCCCGCAGGCCATCGCGGTCCTGGAAGAGGAAGACGGCCTGGCCAGCGCGCTGTGGGTCACCGGAGGCCTGCCGGTCGTGCGCTCGGACGGCCGGCCGCTGGAGGTCCGCAACCGGGTGACGCTGTGTCGCTGCGGCCGCTCCGCCAACAAACCGCTGTGTGACAGCACTCACCGGGAGATCGGCTTCCGGGAGACCGACCGCGAACAAGGAGAGACGTCATGAGTGAACACATCCTGGAACCAGCCGCACGGGATCTGGCGGAGGCGACCTCGAAGCCGCCGTTCCTCTACGAACTGGGGGTCGAGGGTGCCCGCAAGGTGCTGGACGACCTCCAAGCGGCCCCGATCGACAAGCCGGACGTGGACGAGAAGTGGATCGTCGTGCCGGCCGAGGCGGGGGACGTGCGGGTCAGGATCGTCAAGCCCGCCGGGTCGTCCGGAGCGCTGCCCGTCGTGCTGTACGTGCACGGCGGCGGATGGGTGCTGGGCAACGCGGGCACCCATGACCGGCTCGTGCGAGAACTGGCCGTGGGGGCGTGCGCGGCGGTGGTCTTCGTGGAGTACGACCGTTCACCGGAGGCGCGTTACCCGGTGGCGATCGAGCAGGCGTACGCGACCGCGCAGTGGATCATCCGGGACGGCGCGGCGGAGGGCCTGGACGCCTCCCGGCTCGCGGTGGCCGGCGATTCGGTCGGCGGGAACATGACGGCGGCGCTGACCATCCTGGCCAAGCGGCGCGGTGACGTCCGGTTCGTGCACCAGTCGCTGTACTACCCGGTGACCGACGCGGGCCAGGACACCGGCAGCTACCGGGAGTTCGCCGACGGGCCGTACCTGACGGCCAAGGCCATGGCCTGGTTCTGGGACGCCTACACCACCGACCCCGCCCAGCGCGCCGAGATCACCGCCTCACCGCTGCGTGCCACCGCCGAGGAGCTCAAGGGGCTGCCGCCCGCGTTCCTCATCGTGGACGAGAACGACGTGCTGCGCGACGAAGGCGAGGCCTACGCACGCAAGCTGACCGAGGCAGGAGTGTCCACCACCAGCGTCCGCTACAACGGCACCCTGCACGACTTCATGATGCTCAACCCCGTACGGCCGACCGCCGCGGCCCGCGCCGCCGTCGCCCAGGCCGCCGACGTCCTCAAGACCGTCCTGAACCACGGAAAGGCGGAGTCATGACCAGCAAGGAAGAACCGGTCGTCGTCCTGGTCCACGGCGCGTTCGCCGAGTCTGCCAGCTGGAACGGCGTGATCAAGCACCTGCACGGCCATGGCCGGCGGGCCGTGGCCGTGGCGAACCCGCTGCGCAGCGTCGAGGGCGACGCCGCGTACCTGCGTGACGTGATCGCCGGCCTCGGCTGCCCGGTCGTCCTGGTCGGCCACTCCTACGGCGGCATGGTGATCAGCCAGGCAGCGGCGGACAACCCCGCCGTGCGCGCGCTGGTCTACGTCGCCGCCTTCGCCCCCGACTCCGGCGAGAGCGCGTTGCTGCTGTCGGCCAAGTTCGAGGGCAGCACCCTTGGCGGCGCGCTGGAGGCATATCCGGTCTCCTCCGGCGGCAACGAGTTCCGCATCGCGGAGGAGAAGTTCCACGGGCAGTTCTGCGCCGACCTCGATGCCGACGAGGCCGCGCTGATGGGGGCGACCCAGCGGCCGGTGACCGAGCGGGCTCTGACCGACGGGCTGACCGGCCGGCCCGCATGGCGCTCCCTGCCGTCCTGGTTCGTGTACGGCGAGCGCGACCTCAACATCCCGGCCGAGACGGTCCGGTTCATGGCCGACCGGGCCGTCTCGCGCGGGACCAGGCAGGTGCCAGGCGCCTCGCACGCGCTTGCGGTGTCCCAGCCCGACGCCGTCTGCGCTGTCATCCTCGACGCCGTCGGCCACGTGAACGGCTGACGGCACCGATCCGGCCGGCGACCTCACTCGTCGGCCGGATCATGCACGTTCGCGCACCAGCTGGAGCCGGTGGACACCGTGTTCGGGCCCAAGCCCGGAGCCTGATGCGGGTGCCCCGACCTTCGTGGCAGTGGCCGACGTGGAAGGCGGGTCAGGCCGTCGCCGTCGTCCCTTCAGGCGGCGTCGCCCGCAGTTGCTTGCGGGAGGCGATGCCCAGCTTGGCGAAGATCTTCCGCAGGTGCCAATCGACGGTGTGCGGGCTGATGAACAACTGGGCGCTGATCTCGGCGTTCGTCAGCCCCTGACCGGCCAGCCGCGCGATCTGCGTTTCCTGGGCGGTGAGCGGGACTTCGGACGTCGCCTTGTCCGGGCGCCTGCGGACCGTCTCGCCGGTGGCCCGCAGCTCACGGCGGGCGCGTTCGGCGAACGCCGTGGCACCCATCTGGCCGAGCATCTTGTGGGCGAGGCTCAACTGCTCGCGGGCGTCGACGCGGCGATTCTCCCGGCGCAGCCACTCGCCGTAGAGCAGCCGGGTGCGAGCGAGCGCCATCCGGACGCCGGCGCGGCCGAGCCGCACGATCGCCTCACCGTAGAGATCGTCGGGTTCCGATCCGACGCCCGCCAGGGCGCGCATGCTCGCCGAGGTGCCCAGGGCCCAGTCGGCGCCGCTGGCCCGCGCCATCTCATCAAGCTGCCGGGCGACTTCGGCCGCGCGGGCCTGCCGTCCGCTCCTGGCGGCGGCCTCGACCAATTCGATCATGGACCAGGTGGACAGGCCGAGCTCCTTGGGGTGCTCGGCGCCGCGCGAGGCGGCGACGAAGGCCTCCTCGTAGCGGCCGAGGCCGTTGCAGAGCACCGAAGTGGCCCACTGAGTGGCGGTGGTCACCTTTCCTTCGCCCGCCAGTGCCACGTCCCCAGTGATCGCCTGGATCGCCTCACGAGTCTCGGCCTCCCCGCCCCGCCACGGCGCGACCACCAGGGCTCCGTACTGGGCGAAGAAACTGCTGCCCAACACCTCGCCGATCGTGGTCGCCTCGGCGACCAGCGCGTCGGCGGCGGTGAGCTCACCGGCCAGCACCCGGGCCGACAGGTGGAGCAGGAGAGCCGACGGCAGCGCCGACAGCGCCCCCGCCTCTCTGGCGATCTCGACCAGCTTCGCCGAGAGCGTCAGGTAGCTGTCGAAGTCCCAGACGTTGTGCGCCATACGGGCGGCGAGCGGGAGCCAGCCCAGACCCTCTTCCGCGGAGAGTTCCGCGGTGCGGAAGGCGGCCATGGCCTGGCGCAGCATCGGCATGCCCGCCGTGTACCCGTCGATGGTCGCCACCGCCAGGCCGTTCAGCAGCAGGTCGTTGCGCTCAGGTGGCGGCCCGGGCGGCGCGGCGAGGGTGGCCCTGGCCACGTCCGCCATCTGCGCGCCGTCCGCCAGCCGGCCTGCGGTGAGAGCCGCGTACAGCGCGTCACGGTAGGTTTCGCGGGCCGGCCCGGCGTCCAGCGGCTCCAGGCGCCTGGCCGCGTCCAGTAGCAGGGGCAGGGCGGCGCCGGCGCTCCTGGAGGTGAAGACGATCTGACCGCGAAGCAGGCTGGACCGGGCGAGCAGGCGGTCGTCCAGGGGGCTGAGCTCGGCCGCGTCGAGCAGCTCGAGCGCCGAGTCGTATCCGCCGGCCTGATACTTGGCCCGGGCCGCCGCCAGAGCCCTGGCGCCACGGCGTGCGGCGTCGGGGGTCAGCTCGGCCGCCCGCTCCAGGAACGCGGCCGCCGCCGCGACCCCGCCGCGTACCCGCGCCCGCTCGGCGGAACGCTCCAGCTCGGCGGCCACCGTTTCATCGGGTCCGGTCGACGCGTTGGCCAGATGCCAGGCCCGCCGATCGGGATCAGCCCGAGGATCGGTCGCGTCGGCCAGCGCCCGATGCACCCGCTGCCGTTCGCCCGGGTTCGCCACCCGGTAGGCCGCTGAACGCACGAGTGGATGACGGAACCGCACCCGGGTCCCAATAGTGATCAGCCCCGCCGCTTCTGCCGGTGACGCGGCGGCCGCGTCGATGCCCAGCAGCTCGGCCGCCCGGTTCAGCAAGCCCACGTCGTCCACCGCCTCGGCTGCGGCGATGAGCAGCAGCCGCTGTGTCTCGGCCGGCAGTGACCGTACCCGCCGCTGGAAGCTCTCTTCGATCTGGCTGGTCAGCGGCCGCGCGTCCGGACGGGCGAACCCGCCGGCCAGTTCCGCCGGCGTCAACCCCCGCGGCAGCTCCACCAGCGCCAGCGGGTTGCCCTGCGTCTCAGCGAGGATCCGATCCCGCACTCGATCATCCAGCCGGCCGGGGATCACGGACTCCAGCAGGGCGCGGGCATCGCTGTCGCTCAACCGTGCCACCTCGAGCCGTGGGAGCTCTGCCAGTTCGGCGTCGAGGCCCGGCGCGCGCACCGCTAGCACCAGCCCGATGGGCTCGGCGAGCAGCCGGCGTGCGACGAAGGCGAGGGTCTGCGCCGAGACCTGATCCAACCACTGGGCGTCGTCGACGAGGCACACCAGCGGCTCCTTCTCGGCCGCGGCGGCGAGCAGGCTGAGCACCGCGAGCCCGACCAGGAAGCGGTCCGGTGGCGACCCCGTGCTCAGGCCGAACGCCGTTTCGAGCGCGTCACGCTGCGGCTCCGGCAGACGGCCGAGCTGATCCAGGAACGGGACGCACAGCAGATGCAGCCCGCCGAAGGCCAGCTCCATCTCGGACTCGACGCCCGTCGCTCTGACGACCCGGCAGCCGGACGCGCTGTCGTGCGCGTACTCCAGCAGCGCCGTCTTGCCGATGCCTGCCTCACCGCGCAGGACCAGCACCGAGCTACGGCCGCCCCGCACGGTGGTCATGAGTCGGCTCAGCGCCTCGCACTCGATCTGCCGGCCGCGCAGTTGTGACCCGGGATGTCTGCCGACGCCCTCGGACAGAGGATCGCGCCGCGAACGTTCGGCGTGATGCCTCCGCATCGCGCGCACCCCCCGATCTGCCGGTCACGCGGCCGTGACCGGGTCCCCGTTCGCCGTTGCCGGGGCGAGGGCAGAGGGAGCCCACGAGACGTCACGCGTAGGGGAGCAGCCTACCCGGCCTGGTGTGGATCACAGCAAGGGCCGGTCACATCGCCGGCCGGGCGGTCAGCGAACGGCCGATCCGGGGGTGGCGGTTCAGCCCGGCAGCCGCTCGCCGGCTGGATGCGGATGAGACCCGGCGCCCTGTCACGGATCGCCCAGGCTGTCCGGTCAACCTTGTGCGCCGGCAACACCGTAAGGAGTCACCACGGAAGTGGGTGCCGGTGACATGCCTTGCAGCCCCGTCACTCTCCATCGCCCCGCTATCGCCCGAAGGAGAAGAATGTCCCAGCCACTTCCGTTCGTCATCGACCCCGCCGGTGCTGACCGGCACGCCGAATACCGGGCCCTGCGAGCCCTGGGCACGGCCACTCCTGTGGACGTCCTCGGCCTGCGAGCCTGGGCGGTCACCGACCCTGCCCTTCTCAAGCGCCTGCTGACCAGCCCCGACGTCTCCAAGAACGGCCGTGCTCACTACCCGGCGTTCGCGCAGACGATCAGGACGTGGCCGCTCGCCCTGTGGATCGAGGTGCAGAGCATGCTGACCGCGTACGGAGCCGACCACCGCAGACTGCGGCGGATGGTGGCCCCCGCCCTCAGCGCACGCCGCATCGCTGAACTGAAGCCGACCATCCGGTCTCTGGTGGCCGAGCTGATCGACGACCTGGCAGCGCTGCCCCCAGGCCAGGTGGTGGACCTGCGCGAGCGACTGGCCTACCCGCTGCCCATCGCCGTGATCGGCCACCTGATGGGCGTACCGGTAGAGCAGCGGGACGACTTCCGCCAGATCGTCGACAACGTCTTCGACAGCACCCTCACCCCCGAGCAGGCCCAGGCCAACGCCGCACGCCTCTTCGAGGTCACCGACCAGCTGATCGCCATCAAGCGCGGCGACCCCGGCGACGACATGACCTCCCTCCTCATCGCGGCACGCGACGAGGAGTCGGGCGGCGACGGTTTCACCGACGTCGAACTTCGCGACACGATGATCTTGATGATCAACGCCGGATACGAAACGACCGTCAACGTCATCGACCAGGCCGTCTTCGCGATGTTGACGTCCCCGGAGCAGCTCCACCTCGTCCGCACCGGCCGGGCCGCCTGGGAGGACGTGGTGGAGGAGACCCTTCGCGCCGAGCCCGCCATCAAATACCTGCCGCTGCGCTTCGCAGTGACCGACGTCGAACTGCCCGACGGGCAGGTCATCACCGCCGGGGACCCCATCCTCGCGGCTTACGGGGCCGCCAACCGCCATCCGGACTGGCACGGGCCGGATGCCGACACCTTCGACGTCACCCGTAAGGTGAAGGACCACCTGGCGTTCGGCTACGGCGTGCACTTCTGCCTCGGTGCGCCCCTGGCCCGCCTCGAGGTCGCCGAGGCCCTGCGCCAGCTCTTCGAGCGTTTCCCCGCCATATCACTCGCGGCACCGGCCGGCACGTTGCGGCCGGTACCCACCCTCATCAGCAACGGTCACCGGGAACTCCCCGTCCGCCTGCGCCCCATCGGCTGATCAACTCCTGTCTGGCCGGACCTCGTGAAGATCAGCGCCCGACGTCGAGGGACTTGGCCCGGCACGGGTCTTGGGTGTATGCAGATTCGTGCGATCGGGGCAAAGACAGGGGCATCGTGGGTCAACGCAGGCGGAGCGCGGGGCTGCTCGGTCGGGGGACGGAATGTGCCGTCCTCGATGAGCTGATCAGGGCCGTCCGTGCAGGAGAGAGCCGCGTGCTCGTGGTGCACGGCGTTCCAGGGGTCGGAAAGTCGGCGCTGCTGGAGTACGTGGAGCGCGCGGCGACCGGCATGCGGGTGCTGCGCGCATCCGGTGTCGAGTCCGAGATGGAGCTGGCCTTCGCCACTCTGCACCAGTTATGTGCCCCGTTTCTGGACCGGCTGGAGAGGCTTCCCACGCCACAGCGCCATGCGCTGGAAACGGTGTTCGGCATGCGTGGGGGATCTCCGCCCGAACGCTTCCTGGTCGGCCTGGCCGTACTGAGTCTGCTGTCGGAGATCTCCCAGAGCGCTCCGCTGCTCTGCGTGATTGACGACGCCCAGTGGATGGACCGGGCCTCGGCGCAGGTACTCGGCTTCGTCGGCCGGCGGCTGCTGGCAGAGTCGGTCGCCCTCGTCCTCAGCTCACGCCAGTGGCCTCAGGACCTGCTCGGACTACCGGGGATGGAGGTCACAGGGCTCAAGACCGCCGACGCGCACGCTCTGCTGAACTCGGTGGCACCCGGCCGGTTCGATCGGCACATCCGTGATCGGTTCGTGGCCGAGACCAGGGGCAACCCGCTTGCCCTGCTGGAGCTGCCGCGTGAACTGAGCATGACCCAGGTGACGGGCAGATTCGGCCTCCCGGATGCCGGCATGCTGCCCGGCCGGATCGAGCAGAGCTTCGTCGACAGAATCGCAGATCTGCCCGAACAGACCCGGCTCCTCCTGGTGGTCGCTGCCGCCGAGCCGGTCGGCGATCCGTCGCTGGTGTGGCGTGCCGCCGAACGGCTCGGCATCGAACCGGCGACGGCCCTGGCGAGCGGGACGGACGGGCTGCTGTCGTTCGACGTACGGGTGACCTTCCGTCATCCCCTCGTGCGATCGGCCGTGTACAGGTCGGCGAAGCCGGTGGACCGCCAGGCGGCGCACCTCGCTCTGGCGGAGGTCACGGACGCCCACGCCGACCCCGACCGCCGCGCCTGGCACCTCGCCGCCGCGACGACCGCGCCCGACGAGAACGTCGCCGGCGAGCTCGAACGCTCCGCCGGCCGGGCACAGGCACGCGGCGGACCGGCCGCCGCGGCCGCCTTCCTGCAGCGGTCCATGGCATTGAGCGTCGACACCTCGCGGCGTGCCGAAAGGGCCCTGATGGCCGCGGCAGCCAGCCTTCGCGCCGGGGACATCGCCACCGCGCGCGACTTCGCCGACGTCGCAGATCGGGATGCGCAGAGCGAGTTCCAGCGCGTGCGAGCCCTGCTGACTCGCGGTCACATCACGTTCGCGGCCGGCTTCGACAACGAGGCGCCGGTGATGTTGCTGACGGCCGCGCGGCGGCTGGAGCCCTTCGCCATGGACCTGGCGCGGGAGACGTACTTCATCGCCTGGGCTTCGGCGTCGTTCGGTGCCGCGAACCGGGACAGCCTCCTGGACATCTCCCGGGCGATGAGGGAACTGCCCTCCCCCGAAGGTCATCCGCGCGCCCTCGACCTCGTCCTCGAGGGTTACGCACTGCTCATCACCGACGGCCGGAGAGCCGCACTTCCCACCTTGCAACGGGCGAAGTCGGCAATCGCTGCCCACCCCGTGCACGACCTGCTGAAATGGGGCTGGGCGGCCTGCGGCGTGAGCGCGCTCCTGTGGGAGGACCGGATCATGCCCGACATCCCCACCAAGGCGCTCGAGGCGGTGCGCGCGGCCGGGGCCCTGTCCGAGCTTCCCCTCTATCTCCACTCGTTGGGGGTACCGCGCTCGTTGAGCGGTGACTTCGCCGCCGCGGCGGCGCTCGTCGCCGAATCCGAAGCCGTCGCAGAGGCGACGGGCGTGCCGATGACGCAGCACACCCAGCTCCTGCTGGTGGCGATGCAGGGCAAGGAGGCCGAGGCCGCGCCGCTGATCGACGCCACGATCGAGGAGGCCGGCGCCAGTGGCCAGTTGAACGGTGTCGCGTCGGCCCAGTGGGCGGCCGCGGTCCTCTACAACGGCCTCGCCCGCCATGGGCTCGCACTGCCGGCGGCCCAGGCCACCACCCAGAGCGCCAACGTGATCGTCTCCCAGTGGGCGCTGCCCGAGCTGGTCGAGGCGGCGGTGCGTGTCGGGGACGCCACGGCCGCTCGCGGGGCGCTCGAAGGGCTGGCGGACGCGGCGGAACCGTGTGACACCGACTGGGCTCAGGGAATCCTGGCTCGCTGTCGAGCGCTGCTGACTGACGACGCCGCCGCGGACGATCTGTATCGCGAGGCGATCGAGCGGCTGGGGCGCACGACTCTGCGTCCTGAACTCGCACGCGCCCACTTGCTGTACGGCGAGTGGTTGCGCCGGGACCGTCGGGGGGCCGAGGCGCGGGTTCACTTGCGGACCGCCTATGAGATGTTCGTGTCGATCGGCATGGACGCCTTCGCCGAGCGTGCCCGCCGCGAGCTTCAGGCCACGGGTGAGAACATCCGCCGCACGCGCGGGACCGAGGACCCGGCGAGCGCGGAGTTGACCGCGCAGGAGAGGCAGATCGCCCTGCTGGTACGGGACGGTCTGTCCAACCCGGAGGTCGCGACCCGTCTCTTCCTGAGCCCGCGTACGGTCGAATGGCACCTCCGCAAGATCTTCGCCAAACTCGAGATCACCTCCCGAAGGCAGGTCGGCGACGCGCTGTCCGGCGGCACGTACGAACCCGGCGTGCGGTGAAGCCGCTGGGCATGAGCCGCCCGGTGCCGTAGCCCGCTCCCAGCCCGGGTGCGCACGCGCGAGCGACGCGTCCGCGACACCCTGGTCTCGTCAGACCAGTGACTTTTCGTGGTGCGATACGGCAACCGGCTACGCGAGCATCGGCGTGTCGTACGAGCACGGGAGGAGCGGTCACGGGCATGGAACTCGAAGTCGTCGATGCCGTACCCGGGGTGGCACGGCGGGCTCATCGGCAAGCGATGTGTGGCGACGCTCGCTTCCGTGTCGCCCCCGACGTGGGAATGAGGCAGTCATGCACGATCAGCCGTTGACCGGAGCCGTCGCTCTCGTCACGGGCGCCGGCAGCGGGATCGGCGCCGCGACCGCGCGCCGTCTCGCAGGTGACGGCGCGGCCGTCACCCTGGTCGCCCACCGGCGCGACCGTGTGGTGCAGGTCGCGAACGACATCGCACGGCAGGGCGGAGAGGTGGTCGCGCTGGAGGCCGACATCACCGAAGCCGACCGTGCCGACGACATGGTGCAGGACACGCTGGATCGGTTCGGGCGCCTGGACATCCTGGTCAACAATGCCGAGGTCAGGCTGCTCGGCTCAGCGCTGCACGCCACCATCGAAGAGTGGGATCAGATGATCTCGCTCAACGTGGCGGGTCTGGTCCACGTCACGCACGCCGCTCTCCCGCACCTGATCTACGCGGCGACGACGTCCCCCCGGGAGGTGGCGGATCTGGTGAACGTCGGCTCGGCGGCCGAGCGGGTCGTCCGTCCGGGAAGCAGCGTCTATGGCCTGACCAAGTCGGGCCTGAACGCGTTCACCGAATCGCTTCGCCAGGAACTGCTCGGCGAACGTGTCCGGGTCAGCGTGGTGGAGCCGGGTGCGGTGGACGACGGACAGGAGAACCGTCTCGGGGACTCCGCCCGGGATGCGGCCCGGTGGCCGACCGACGGCATCGAAGGGTTGCGCCCGGATGACGTCGCGGATGCGATCAGCTATATCGTCACGCGGGAGCGGCGGGTCGCCGTCAACGGGATGTTGGTTCGAGCCGGCGATCAGACCTGGTAGCCGCGCCGGTGCATGTCCGCCGAGCTCCGTACGGACTCCGCCCAGCCGGCGGTCACGGGGGGCAGCGCATCCACACCGATGACGGGCGACAAGAAGTGTCAGTGGACCCCTCGGCAGGACACGGGCACAGCTGGCGGCTTACTCGGCGCTGAGTTGTTTGGATCATGCCGTTCGATGGCCCGGTGTGCGGGCCGTTTCAAGGAGGATGGATGAGCAGCTCGTTCGGCCTGCTTCTGCGGAGCCTGCGGCAAGTCGCCCAGTTGACGATCGAGGAACTGTCGCACGCGTCCGGTGTGAGCGTGCGGGCCATCGGCGACATGGAGCGCGGTGTCAGCCGCGGCCCGCAACGGCGCACGGTGGAGGCGCTGGCCGAAGCGTTGCGGTTGGATGACGCCCGGCGGGTGGAGCTGGCCGAGGCCGCGCGGGCGGGCCGGCCGCGACCGAGCGGCCCGGTGGCCGGCGCGTGCGAGTTGCCGCGTGAAGCGGGGGATTTCACCGGCCGGGCGCGGGAGCTGGAGCTGCTGCGGCACCTGGCCGAGCAGGCCGGGACCGGGGAGGCCGCGGTGGCGGCCACCATCTCCGGCACCGCAGGAATCGGGAAGACGGCCTTGGCCGTGCACGCCGCCCGGCACCTGGCCGAGCTGTTCTCGGACGGCCGTTTCTATGTGGACCTGCGGGGCATGGACAGTGCTCCGCCGGCCCCCGGCTCGGTGCTGTCGCGGCTGTTGAAGGCGTTGGGTGTGGCCGAGCAGCGGATTCCGGGTGACGACGAGGAGCGGGCCGGCCTGTACAGAGCGCTGCTGAACGATCGCCGATGTCTGATCGTGCTGGACAACGCGGCCGATGAGGGGCAGGTACGGCCGTTGCTCCCGGCTTCCGGCCCGGGGATGACGATCATCACGAGCCGGCGCTCGCTGGGCGGGCTGGAGGGAGTGCGGCAGGTCCCGTTGACCGAGCTTTCCAACGAGGAGGCGGCCAAGCTGCTGGAATCCATCGTGGGGAAGCAGCGGATCGCGGCGGACCCGGACAGCACAGCCGAGCTGGCCCGGCTGTGCGGGAATCTGCCGCTGGCGGTACGGATCGCCGGGAACCGGTTGCAGAGCCGGCCGGGGTGGACGATCGGCCAGCTTGCCGGACGTCTGGAGGACGAGGGTCGCCGGCTGGAGGCCCTGGCGGTGGGTGATCTGGCGGTCACCGCTGCGTTCACGTTGTCATATCAGCAAGTGTCCGGGCTGGCGAGGATCGCGTTCCGGCGCCTGGCGCTGGCGGCCGGATCGGACTTCGGCGCACCGATGGCCGCCATAGTGCTGCAGGCGGACCTGTTCGAGGCCGAGGACGCGTTGGAAGAGCTGGTCGAGCTGGGGCTGCTGACCTCGCCGTATGCCGGCCGCTACGTCTTCCACGACCTGGTCCGGTTGTACGCCCGTGCCCAGTTGGAACAGGAGGAGCCGGTCGAGGCGCGGGAAGCGGCGCGGCGGAGGATGGAGACCTGGCTGCTGGAGGTCGCGGTGGTTGCCGGGCGCTGGTTCGAGCCCGGGTACGGTGCGCCGCCTCCCGAGTGGCGTTCCCTGGTCACGCTCGACAGCCGGAAGGCGGCGAGCGAGTGGCTGCAGGCGGAGGGCGTGGCCTGGCTGGAGGCGTTGCGCTCGGCGGCCCGGCAGCACGAGCACACGGTGGTGGTCGAGGTGGCCGAGTCCATGCACTGGTTCTCCGACCAATGGAAGAGGTGGGGGCACTGGCGCGAGGTGTTCGAACTGTCCTCCGACGCGGCACGGGCCATGGGGGACCGGCTGCTGGAGGCGGTGCATCTCAATTATCTGTCCTGGGGTCTGTGCGTGTGCGAAGGCCGGACGGAGGAGGGGGAGACGACCGCGTTGCGGGCGTTCGAACTGGCCGGCGAGATCGGTGACCTTCGCCAGCAGGGGTGGGCGCTGTACTACGCCGGCTGGCCCGACTACAGCGATCCGGCGAAACTCGAGCGCGATGTGGACTACACCCGGAGAGCGGCCGACCTCCTCCTGCGGGCCGGGGACCTGGAGGGCTATCCCCAGGCCATGATGAACCACAACCTCACCCTGCGGCGGGCGGGCCAGACAGAGGAGGCCTTGCGGCGCAATCTGGCGCTGGTGGCCACGCTGCGTGACCCTTCCTACGGCGGTTCCCCGGCCATCATCAGCTACGCGCTCGGGGCTGCCCTGGGCCATCTCGGGATCACCTATATCGCGCTCGAACGCTGGGTGGAGGCGATCGACGCCTGTCAGCAGGCGGTCTCCGTGTTACGCGGCAACCCCTTTCCCGAGGCTCTGGCGCACACCACGCGCGGTCTGGGCCTCGCGCTGCGGGAGGTGGGCAGGGTCGAGGAGGCTCGCCAAGCGTTGGCGGAGGCGGCACGGCTGTTCGAGGAGGCCGGTGACGGCGCGCAGGCGGCTGATGTGGTCAAGAAACTTGAGGAGATAGGCGAAAACTGACCCTGACACTCCACGCCGGGTATGGCCACCTTCGATGCGCCCGGGGAGTGGCGCCGTCGCGGGGTCGGCCTGTCCCCCTCCGTTCTGTCACAATTCGCCGGGTTGTCCGGTCAAAGGGCGTGATCGCAACAACGGCGAGGAGCGCGTCTCCCACGCGTCTGCGGCGGGCGAAAGCGGAGACGGTCTGATGCATGCCCTCCTCCACACGGTGGGCGTTCTGGCCGGGTGCGCCGTGGCACTCGCCCCGGTCCTGCTGCCCTCCGTACGCCACGCGAGAAGGTGGCCGTACATCGTGATGGCGCTCGGCATGGCGGTCGGGCATCTTGGTGGCTGGTTCCTCTGCGCCGCGGTGCTCGCGCTGCTGACCGCAGGCTGGCTCTGCGGCTCCCCCATACGCCGCGCGGAGACCGGCCATCACATCCAGGACTTCGTGTTCATGCCGATGCTCATGGTGCTGACGGCGTCCGGCGGTCCTGCTCTCACCGGCTCCTTGTCCGGGCACGCGCATGGAGGCGGGTCGATGACCACGGAGGCCCTTGCCATCAGCCTGACCTGGACCTGCGCTCGGCTCATCCGCGTTCTGCCGGTGCGGGGAGCGGATCGAAAGAGATTCGGCCAGGACATGTGCTCGGCCGGAATGGCGGCCGACATGACTTTCATGGCGGCACTGGCGCTGTGACGCGACGACGTCCGCACCATGGTCATGACCTCGCCACGACCCACCGGCCTGTCGGTGTGGTGGCGCGTTGGCCGGAACAGCGCGGGCTCCGCTGACCTGCGGCCGGGCGTCGATGTCAAGTGAGCTGGGCAGCTGAGGCGTCCCAGCAGGAGCGCTGTTCGGGACGGTGTCACAGATCGGGGCGCTGCCTGGTCTGAGCTACTGATCGGCCGGACCGAGTCGGCCACTGTTTCGCGAAGGGACGCCTGATGAGCACCGATCACATCCACGCCCACCACCTTGAGAACCCCGACAAGAGCGGGCCACCACCGAAGATCGACGTGGTTGCCACCGTACCGGGGGCGCCGCCCGCGCCAGAGGGCGCCGAGGCGATGACGATCCTGGTCACGTTGCCGCCGAACAGCCCTGGCGCGCCGCCTCACCGGCACTCCGGTCCCGCCTACGGGTACGTGATCAAAGGCGCCATGAATTTCGAGCTCGAAGGCGAACCTGTACGGGTTGTCCGGGCCGGTGAGGCGTTCTGGGAGCCAGGCGGGGACGTGATTCATTACCAGGACGGCAACCACCTGGCTGATGAGGAGTCGGCGTTCGTGGTGACGATGTTCTGCGCGCCTGGGCAGCCGATGTTGACCCCGGTCAGCCCCGAGGAGTTGGAAGCTCGACGAGACCGTCGCGCACCGCAGTCATGACCAAGGTATCGCTGACCGCACTCGGTCGCCAACTGCTCACGCATGCCCGTGAGGCGGACAGGGGGCGCGGTGCCACCACTGTCCACGGTGGACACGATCGTTCGCTGCGGCAGACTGTCATGGCGTTGCGGCAGGGCGAGCACATCCACGAGAACGAGCATCCTGGCGAGGTCACGGTGCACGTGCTGCGCGGGCGGGTGCGGCTCGTCGCCGGGCCTGACTCATGGGACGGGCTGCCCGGCGATCTGCTGGTCATGCCCGAACGCCGCCACCGCCTGGAGGCTGGAATACCGGACCCCGACGAACGAGGAGTGGGACGCCTTCCTCGCCCACTTCGAGAAGCGCAAGCTCTCTCTGGGAACCTGCGCTCGGGCCTTCGGAACGTCGCGCATCCACGAGCACGCTTGTGTCAGATGCTCGCTTCTCCGACCTGACCCGGCCCAACGGGCACGGCTTGCCGAGATCCGCGACAACTTGATCGCCCGAATCACCGAAGCTGAACAGGAGGGATGGCTCGGTGAGATCGAAGGACTCCAAGTCAACCTCGCCAGCGCAGAGGAGAAGCTCGCCCAGCTCGATGCAGAGCAAGTCCGTCAACGCCAAGTGGTTGATCTCGGCATGCCCCGCTTCAGCCAGATCGCGACACGAATCAGTACGGCAAGAGGACCTGCAAGTCAGCCGAGCTCATCCACGCGGATGATCTACACCACCCCGACCCAGGCCACGGGCCACGCTCTACGGGCGGCGGGCCAGCACATGGGTGTCGAGGAAGCCCCGCTCGGACGCTGGGTCGTGGAGCAACCGAGCAACCGTGACGAGTCCGGCCCCGGTCAGCAACTCGGCAAACTGCTCCGCCGGCCAGCTATAGGCGGGCGCCACCTTGTGGTCGAAGCGGACCGGCTCCGGTCCCTCGGTCCCGAAGAAGGACACCAGGAGCAGGCCCCCTGGCGTCAGGACACGCACCTGTTCGGCGAGCAGCGCGGGCAATTCTCCAGGTGGGGTATGGATCATCGAGTAGTGGGCCAGCACTCCGCCGAGCGCGCCGTCCTCGATCGGCAGGGCCTCCATTCGCGCTTCGTCGAACCGCAGCGTCGGATGGGCCCGCCGGGCGTGGGCGACCATAGCCGGGGAGAGGTCGAGCCCGAAGGAGTCCAGCCCCAAGTCGTGCAGCATGGCTGTCAGATGCCCGGGTCCGCACCCGACGTCGGCTGCACGCAGGTTCCCCGTGCCACGCACGAGCTCGGCGAAGGTCCCGATCATGTTCCGCGCGAACGGCTGCGTCTCCAACCGATTAGCAAACATCGACGCGTACAGCTCGACGACCCCGTCGTAGGCCGCCCTGGTCTCGTCCTGGTGTTTTAACACGGGAAGGAAACTAACACCCGCGCCATTCGCACCCGTTCTCCGGCCCCACACCGGACCTCCCCTTCAGGACTGATCATCCCGTCACCTGATCACAGGGCACACTCTCGTTGGTTCAGAGAAGCTTGCGTCCGATGTTCGCTCCTCCGGCCTGAACCGTCCCAGCGTGACCGCCTGATCGAGATCCGCGAGAACCTGTTTGATCGGATCGCCGAAGCTCAGCGTGAAGGCTGGCTCGGCGAGGTCGAGGGCTTGGAGATCAGCCTGGCGGGCGCCGAGGAGAAGCTGACTCAGCTCGATGCCGCACTCAAGCCTTCTGTGATCCACCTGGGCCTGCCCACCTTCAACCAGATCGCCGGGCGGTCCAGCACCCTCTGACCGCCCCTCTCTCAGAACCCGGCAGACGGACGACCCCGGTGCATCTCGACCTCAACGAGGAAGATCGCACTGGTAGTTCGGAGAAGGGATCTTGTGCCAGCAGTGCAACAGGGCGCTAGGGCTCCTGTACGAGAACGTGGAGACCATGCAGCGCATGATCGATTACGTTCTGAAGCACCAGTCCGAGACGCAAGCTACGGACGCCGTAGAAGCGTAGTCGCGCAGTTAGTCACTCAAGAGACAGAAGAGGCCGCTTCCGATCTTCGGAAGCGGCCTTCTACCTGCGGCAATACTGTCGGGGTGGCGGGATTTGAACCCACGACCTCTTCGTCCCGAACGAAGCGCGCTGCCAAGCTGCGCTACACCCCGGTGCACGCCGTCTTGCACGTGCCTAGGGAAGTCTAGCCGACTTCGCGGGTGCTTGTGACCGTCACCGGCGGGGAACCAGCGTGAGCAGTGACGCCTCCGGGAAACACGCGAACCGGACCGGCGCGTACGGGCTGGTCCCGAGGCCGGCGGAGACGTGCAGCCAGGCGGAGTCGTGGCGGCTGAGGCCCTTGACGCGGGCGCGGTCGATGCCGCAGTTGGTGACCAGGGCGCCGTAGAAGGGGACGCAGAGCTGGCCGCCGTGCGTGTGACCGGCGAGCAGGAGCTGGTAGCCGTCGGCGGCGAAGGCGGTCATGTTGCGCGGCTCGGGGGAGTGCATGACGCCGAGGCGCAGGTCGGCGTCGGCGGGAGCGGGGCCGGCGACGAGGTCGTAGCGGTCGCGGGAGATGTGGGAGTCGTGGATGCCCGCCACCGCGACGTCGAGGTCGCCGACCTTGACGCGGGCGGTGGTGTTGTTCATGTCGAGCCAGCCTTCGGCGGCCATGCCCGCGCCGAGCTCCTCCCAGGGGAGGGTGGGCACGTGCTGGCGGCGCTCGTTGCGCGAGGTGCGCCAGAGGTAGCGGGCCGGGTTCTTCGGCTGGGGGGCGTAGAGGTCGTTGGAGCCGTAGACGAACAGGCCGGGCCGGGCCAGCAGCGGCTCCAGGGCGTGCAGGAGCGACGGGACGGCGTCGGGGTGGGCGATGGAGTCGCCGGTGTTGACGACGAGGTCGGGCTCCAGCGAGCCGAGCGAGCGCACCCAGTTGATCAGCATCGTCCGCCGTGGCGTCAGGTGCAGGTCCGACAGGTGCAGGATGCGCACCGGCCGCTGACCGGGGGCCAGCACCGGCACGTCGAAGCGCCGCAGCCGGAACGAGTTGCGCTCCACGACCGAGGCGTATCCGAGCCCGGCCAGGCCGAGGCCGAGCACTGACAGTGGCACCGCGACTGCTTTCCTCACCTCTTCATGATGCCCGACATCCGGCACGGGCCGTTCGCGCACGCGGCAAGATGGACCGCATGAGCGCATTGAAGGACAAGCTGAAGGCCGATCTGACGGCCTCGCTTAAAGCCCGGGACGAGGTACGTCTCCGGACGATTCGGATGGCACTGGCCGCCGTGAACGTGGAGGAGGTCGCCGGCAAGGCGGCCAGGGAGCTCTCCGACGCGGAGATCGTCAAGGTGCTGACCCGTGAGGCGAAGAAGCGGCGGGAGGCGGCGGAGGCGTTCGGCAACGCCGGGCGCGCCGAGCAGGCCCAGGCGGAGCTCGACGAGCAGGCGGTGCTGGAGGAGTATCTTCCGGCGCAGCTCTCCGACGAGGACCTGGCCAAGCTCGTCGACGAGGCCGTCGCCGAGACGGGCGCCTCGGGGCCGCAGGCCATGGGGCAGGTCATGAAGGTCGTCAACCCGAAGGTGGCCGGCCGGGCCGAGGGCGGCCGGGTGGCCGCCGCGGTCCGCGCACGACTGGCGTCCTGAGCGACCCGACCGGGCCAGGGGCCTCGATGGGCCCCGAAACGTTCAGGGGCGGCCAGGGAGCGGGAGGCGGACCGGGGAAGGCGGCCTGGGACGGCTGTGGACGGCCGTGAGGGGCCTCCGGCGGGCGCCGGAGGCCCGTGGGCTAGTTGCGGGCGGGCATGAGCGGGTTGTCGCGCCAGTCGCCGTTCTGGCCGCGGTCGTCGCCGTTGCCGAAGCCGTCGCCCCGCCGGTCGTCGAACAGGTCGGACGGGTCGTCGATGACGGGACCGTCGTCGTCGTCGCCCTTGTCCTTCTTCTTCGGCTTGGGCGCGCACTCGTCGGTGCAGCCGCCGAAGCGGGACTGGTCGACGGAGTGGAACTTGGCCGCCTCGACGCCCTTGAGCGCGGCCATCATCGAGTCCTTCCAGATGGGCCCGGAGATCGACGCGCCGTACACGTACCCGTAGTAGCGTCCGCCGATCGTGACGCCGACGAGGTCGTGGGCGAACGCGCCGCGCGGGTCGCCGAGGCTGACGGCGGAGGCCAGGTTGGGGGTGTAGCCGGCGAACCAGGCGGCGGTGTAGCCGTCGGTGGTGCCGGTCTTGCCCGCGGCGTCACGGCCGATGCCGCCGACCCCGGTCATGGTGCCCTTGGTGAAGACGCCCTCCAGGACCGCGCTGACGGCGTCGGCCACCTCCTCGTCCATGACCTGCGAGCACTTGGGCTTGAAGCGCATGACCTCGCCGTAGCGGTCCTTGACCTCGGTGACCGCGAGCGGCTGGCAGTATTTGCCGCGCGAGGCGAAGACGGCGTAGGAGTTGGCCACCGTCACCGGGTCGACCTCGTTGATGCCGAGCGTGAAGGTCTCGAACTCGCGCAGGTCGTCACCGTCGGCCCGCTTGAGCCCGAGGCGCTTGGCCAGCTTGACCGTCTTGCAGAGGCCGACCTCCTGCTCCAGCCGCATGAAGAACGTGTTGACCGAGCCCCAGGTGCCGGTCTGCAGCGTCTTGAAGCCGCCGCCGCCCTCGCTGGAGTTGCGCACCTGGTGGCTGGGGTCGCCGACGTTCTTGCCCTTGCAGTTCTTGAAGGAGCTGTAGCTGGAGGCGGTGTAGCCGGCGGGCGAGGGGAAGCCGTCGCCGAACTTCAGCCCCTCCTCGAGCGCCGTGGCGAGCGTGTAGGCCTTGGCC
Source organism: Nonomuraea sp. SBT364 (assembly GCF_001083785.1). Classification (GTDB taxonomy): domain Bacteria; phylum Actinomycetota; class Actinomycetes; order Streptosporangiales; family Streptosporangiaceae; genus Nonomuraea. Next base: position 35,881 of record NZ_LAVL01000007.1, on the reverse strand, counting down.
GTCGAGCCCTGCTGGAAGCCGGGGCCGCCGCCGTGGGCGGCGTCGGCGACCAGGTTGTAGCTGATCTCGTTCTTCTTCTTGCTGTTGCCGAACTTGCGCGAGGCGGCCATCGCCTTGATCTCGCCGGTGCCCGGCACGATCATGGCCTGGGCGGCGACGGGCTTGTCCTTGGGGCTGACGTACTTCTTGATCGCCTTTTCGGCGGCCTTCTGCATCTTCGGGTCGATCGTGGTCTTGATCTCCAGGCCGCCGCGCTGCAGGAGCTTGAGGCGGTCCTTGGCGGTCTTGCCGAAGTCCTCGTTGAGCAGGATCTCGTTCTGCACGTAGAGGCAGAAGTACGGGTAGTCGCTCTCCTCGCAGCCGCCGGGGAACGGGATGTCCTTCCAGCCGAGCTTCTTGGCCTTGGCCTCGTCGGCCTCGGCCTTGGTGATGGTGCCGATCTCGGCCATCCGGTCGAGCACCACGTTGCGCCGCTCCAGCAGCAGTGCCCGGGACTTGGGGCCGACGTTGGGGTCGGTCCTGGCCGGGTTCTGGACGGCGCCTGCGAGGGTGGCGGCCTGGGCGAGGCTGAGCTTGTCGGCGGGTTTGTCGAAGAAGCGCTTGGCGGCGGCCTGGATGCCGTGCGCGCCGGCGCCGAAGTAGGCGATGTTCAGGTAGCGCTCGAGGATCTGGTCCTTGGTGTACTTCTGCTCGATCGCCATGGCGTAGCGCAACTCGGCCAGCTTGCGGGAGATCGTCGGGGCGATGGCCGCGGCCTGATCCTCGGGCGTCTCGGCCGCGTTGACCAGAACCTGCTTGACGTACTGCTGTGTGATCGAAGAACCGCCCTGGGTCACGCCGCCGGTGGTAAGGTTCTTGATCAGTGCCCGGGTGGTGCCCTCGATGTCGATCGGTCCGTGCTGGTAGAAGCGGAAGTCCTCGATCGCGATCAGGGCCTTCTGCATGATGGGCGCGACCTTGTCGAGGGTCACCGACTGGCGGTTCTCGAAGTAGAACTGCGCGATCTGGTCGCCGTTGGCGTCGAGCAGCACCGTGCGCTCCGAGAGCGGCGGCTCCTCCAGATCCTCGGGCTTGAGATCGAGCATCTCCATGCCGCTCTTGGCGGAGACGCCGGCGCCGCCGACAGCGGGTAGCGCCACGGCTGCCGCCAGCACGCCCGCGGCCGATCCGGCCGCGATCAGCTTGATGACGTTCAGGATCGGCGAGGAACGATCTTTGCCCTGAGCTTGCACAGTACCAAGGGTACGTCGAAAGGGTGACCTTATCGGTAACACGACTGCATTTCGCCTTGACTGACGGGGGTGACTAGTCATTCCCGGTCAAGAGTCCAGCGAGAATTTGGTCCTCTGGGGTCTGTCGGCCCGAAGGTCTTGTTGCGTACGTTCTCCTCTGCGGCAACTGAATACGGAGGCTCGGCGCCCGCGCCCGTCGGCCCCAACTGACGACTGACCACCTAAGGGGAGTGGGGTCGAAAATGTGGATCACGGATTGGACCTCCCGTGCCGCCTGTAAAGGTGCGGATCCTGACGCTCTGTTCGTCCAGGGAGCCGCCCAGAACAGGGCGAAGCTCATCTGCCGAGGATGCCCCGTCCGTACCGAATGCCTCGCCGATGCGCTCGACAATCGCATCGAGTTCGGGGTGTGGGGCGGTATGACCGAGCGGGAGCGGCGAGCGCTGCTCCGGCGGCGTCCGGACGTCGACTCGTGGCGCGAGCTGCTCGAGTCGGCGAAGGAAGAGTACGAGCGCACCAACGAGCTGATCGCCGGCTGAGCCGGCCCGGGAGCGCGGCCGGCCGGTCGCGCTCTCAGCCGTTCGCCAGGAGCTCTCCGACGCGTCGCAGGCCCGCCAGGTCGTGCACGTCCTCGGTCATGGCCGCCACCTTGGCGATGGGCACCGTGGGATGGGCGCCGATGAAATGGTCCTGCTCCCGGTGTTCGCGAGCGGCGAGCTGCATCCTGCCCGTGTGTAGCCGCAACACGGCAGCGGTCAGCTCGTGCTCGCCCCGGGTTTCCAGGTCTTCCGCCGCGGCGGCGCTCCGCACTCCCGAGAGCGTCGCCGCCGGCGATTCGTGCACCCGGTTGACGACCAGGCCGGCGAGCGGCATCCGCTCCTCGGCCAGCCGCTCCACGAAATAGGACGCCTCTCGCATCGCGTCGCGCTCCGGCGCGGCGACCACGATGAAGGCGGTGCCCGGGGCCTGGAGCAGCTTGTAGGTCAGGTCGGCGCGCTGCCTGAACCCGCCGAAGACCGCGTCCAGCGCCGACACGAACGTCTGCAGGTCCTTGATCACCTGCGCGCCCAGCAGCTTGGTCATCGCTCCGGCGACGATCCCGAACCCGGCGTTGAGCAGCCGGAACGCGCTGCGCCCCCCGGCCTTGGCGGGCGCGGTGAGCAGCTTGATGAAGCGACCGTCGAGGAAGCGGCCGAGCCGTTCCGGCGCGTCGAGGAAGTCGAGCGCGGACCGCGACGGCGGCGTGTCGACGATGATCAGGTCCCATTCGTCGGAGCGGCGGAGCTGGCCCAGCTTCTCCATCGCCATGTACTCCTGCGTGCCGGAGAAGCTCGACGACAGCGACTGGTAGAACGGGTTCGACAGGATCTGGCGGGCCCGCTCGGGGTCGGCGTGCGCCTCGATGATCTCGTCGAACGTGCGCTTCATGTCGAGCATCATCGCGTAGAGCTGGCCGCCGCTCTCGCCCTCGCTGACCAGGCGCGGGGTGTTGTCGAGCTCGGTGAGGCCCATCGACTGGGCCAGGCGGCGGGCCGGGTCGACGGTGAGCACGACCGCGCACCTGCCGCGTTCGGCGGCGCGCAGCCCCAGGGCGGCGGCCGTGGTGGTCTTGCCGACGCCGCCGGAGCCGCAGCAGACGATGATCCGGGTGCCCCGGTCGTCGAGGATCGCGTCGATGTCGAGGGTGACGGACTTCTTCACGCTGCTCCCTGGGTGCGGATGCTCTCGGCCAGCTCGTACAGCCCCGCCAGGTCCACCCCGTCGGTGAGCAGCGGCAGCTCGTAGCGCGGCAGCGTGGAGGCGGCCAGCGACTCGCGTTCGGCGCGTTCGAGCTCGGTGCGTCGGGCGTGCTCGACGACCTCCTCGGCGAGCGCCTCGGCCAGGGAGCCGGCGTCGGCGCCGTCGGCCAGGCCGGCCGCCTTGAGGCCGAGCGCGAGTTCGCCGACGTCGAAGCGGCCCTTGACAGCCATGTCAAGAGCGGCCTGCGGGAGGAGGGACTCGCGCACCATGTTGATGAAGATTCCGCCGGCAGGGAGGCCCGCGCCGGCCAGATCGGCGACGCCGTCGAGCGTTTCCTGGACGGGCATCTCTTCCAGAAGCGTCACGAAATGTACCGCTGTTTCCGGGCTTTTCACGACGCCGTGTACCAAGTCGGAATGGCTCTTGATCGGGCCGACCCTGGCCAGCCCGGCGACCTCCTGGGTGACGTTCAGGAAGCGCGTGATGCGGCCCGTGGGCGGCGCGTCGAGCACGACCGCGTCGTACACCCGCCTGCCGTCACGTCCGCGCCGGCGCACGGCCTCGGTGGTCTTGCCGGTGACCAGCACGTCACGGAAGCCGGGGGCGACGGTGGTGGCGAAGTCGACGAGGCCCATCTTGGTCAGCGCCCGCCCCGCCCGGCGCATCCCGTAGAACATCTCCATGTATTCGAGCATGGCCTCTTCGGGGTCGATGGCCAGCGCGAACACGTCACCCCCGGAGGGCGCCACGGCGATCCTGCGCTCCTCGTAGGGCAGCGGCGGCAGGTCGAAGATCTGCGCGATGCCCTGCCGGCCCTCCACCTCCACGAGCAGCACCTTGCGGCCGCCAGAGGCGAGGGCGAGGGCGAGGGCCGCGGCGACCGTCGTCTTGCCCGTGCCGCCCTTGCCGGTGACGACGTGCAGTCGCACGCCGTCCCAGTCCGTGTCCGGAGAGTCCACGACTTCGAGGCTACCGAACGGTCACTTGTCGAAAGCCCGCGACCACCGTTTGAGATTGCTCACACTACGCTGAGCTCCATGAAGAAATGGGAGTACCTCACCGCCCCGGTGCTGATCCACAACACCAAGATGATCCTGGACAACTTCGGCGCCGACGGCTGGGAGCTGGTCCAGATCGTGCAGGGCGCGACGCCCGAGCAGCTGGTCGCCTACTTCAAGAGGGAGAAGGCATGAGCCCCGAGCAGAAGATCGCGGAGCTCGGCCTGACGCTCCCCGAGGTCGTGGCCCCGCTGGCGGCCTACGTGCCCACGGCCCGCACCGGCCAGCTCGTCTACACCTCGGGCCAGGTCCCGATGGTCGAGGGCAAGCTGCACCAGACCGGCAAGCTGGGCGTCGACCTGGGCGTCGACGAGGGCCGCGCGCAGGCCCGCATCTGCGCGCTCAACGCGGTGGCCGCGCTCAAGGCCGAGCTCGGCGACCTGTCCAAGGTGAAGCGGATCGTCAAGGCCGTGGTGTTCGTGGCCAGCGCGCCCGACTTCACCGAGCAGCCGCAGGTGGCCAACGGCGCCAGCGAGCTGCTGGCCGAGATCTTCGGCGAGGCCGGCAAGCACGCGCGCAGCGCCGTCGGCGTGACCTCGCTGCCGCTCGACGCTCCGGTGGAAGTGGAGCTGATCGCGGAGGTGTCCTGAAGGTCCGATATGTCACCATGACCGAGTGATGTTCTAGAAGGAGGTCATGTGGCTGGACTTCGGCTCCCCGACGAGCTCGCCGAGCGGGCACGGGGCATCATCGCCGGACATGTCGACCCGGCCCCGGCGCGGGACGCCGCCACGGTGGCGATCCTGCGCCAGGGCCGGCCGGACGGCGTCCAGGCTTATCTGCTGCGCCGCAAGGCCACGATGGCCTTCGCGGCCGGGGCGTACGTCTTCCCCGGCGGCTCCGTCGATCCGCGTGACACCGACCAGGCCGTGGCCTGGGCCGGGCCCTCGCCGGCCGAGTGGGGCCGGGTCTTCGGCGCGGACGAGGCGGTGGCCAGGGGGCTGGTGTGCGCCGCCGTGCGGGAGACGTTCGAGGAGTCGGGCGTGCTGCTCGCCGGTCCGGGGCCCGACTCGGTGGTGGCCGACACCACCGGCGACGGCTGGGAGGCCGACCGGCTGGCGCTCATCGACCGCGACCTGTCCTTCGCCGACTTCCTCGCCGCGCGCGGCCTGGTGCTGCGCTCCGACCTGCTCAAGCCGTGGGCGCACTGGATCACGCCGGAGATCGAGGTCAGGCGCTTCGACACCCGCTTCTTCGTGGCCGTGCTCCCCGATGGCCAGCGCACCCGCGACGTCGGCGGCGAGGCGGACCAGGTGGTCTGGCAGCGCCCGGCAGAGGCGGTCGAGCTGGCCGACCGGGGCGAGATCTTCCTGATGCCGCCCACCCGCCAGACGCTCGCCGAGCTGGCCGGGCACGACGGCGTGGCGTCGGTGCTGGCGGAGGAGCGGGAGATCGTCACGATTCTGCCGAAGGTCGTGGAGGTCGGCGGCGAGTGGCGGCTGGTGACGGGATGAGCGGCCTGCACATCCCGATCGGCACCCCCGACGGCTCGCGCACCGACCACGCCGAGAACCTGCTCGCGCCCAACCCGTCGGCGATGACGCTCGACGGCACCAACACGTGGGTCATCGGCGGCGGCGAGGAGGTCGTGGTCGTCGACCCGGGTCCCGACGACGAGGCGCACCTGCTGCGGGTCCGCGACCATCTGGGCGGGCGCCGGGTGCGGGAGATCCTGCTCACCCACGGCCATTTCGACCACAGCGGCGGCGCCCGGCGCTTCGCCGGGCTCGTCGACGCTCCGGTACGGGCCCTCGACCCGCGTCACAGGCTGGGCACGGAGGGCCTGGCCGACGGTGACGTGGTGACCGTGGCCGGGCTGGAGATCCACGTGTACGGGACTCCGGGCCACTCCTTCGACTCGCTGTGCTTCTGGCTGCCGGCCGACCGGGCGATGCTGACCGGCGACACCGTGCTGGGCCGGGGCACCACGATCGTCGCCGAGGACGGCGGGCTGGCCGACTACCTGCGCAGCCTCGACCGGCTCAGGGCGGCGGCGGAGAGCCTGGAGGCGCGGGCGCTGCTGCCGGGGCACGGGCCGGTGCTGCCCGACCCGATCGGCGCGCTCGACGGCTACATCGCGCACCGGCGCGAGCGGCTGGACCAGATCAGGCAGGCGCAGCGGCAGGGCGCGCGCACGCCGAGGGAGATCGTGAAGATCGTCTACGCGGACGTGGACCGGTCGCTCTGGCCCGCCGCCGAGATGTCGGTGCGGGCCCAGCTCGACTATCTGGAGCGGTTGTAGAGCCGGTCCATGTCGAGGATCACCACGGCCTTGGCCTCGATGCGCAGCCAGCCGCGCTGCGCGAAGTCGGCCAGCGCCTTGTTGACCGTCTCGCGGGAGGCGCCGACGAGCTGGGCCAGCTCCTCCTGGGTGAGGTCGTGGTGGACGCGCAGGCCGTCGTCGGTCTTGGTGCCGAACCGCTCGGCCAGGTCGAGGAGCTGCTTGGCCACCCGGCCGGGCACGTCGGTGAAGACCAGGTCGGCCAGCACGTCGTTGGTGCGCCGCAGCCGCTGGGCGAGGGCGCGCAGCAGGTGGAGCGCCACCTCGGGGCGGCCGGTCAGCCAGGGGCGCAGGTCGTCGTGGCCGAGCCCGGCCAGCCGGACGTCGGTCAGCGCGGTCGCGGTGGCCGTGCGCGGGCGCGGGTCGAACAGCGACAGCTCACCGAACATCTCGCTCGGCCCGAGGACGCTCAGCAGGTTCTCCCGCCCGTCGGGGGAGGTGCGGGACAGTTTGATCTTGCCGTCGAGGACGACGTAGAGCCGGTCGCCCGTCTCGTTCTCGTGGAAGAGCGTCTGCCCCTTGGCCAGCTGCACCTCGGTGATGCTCGTCCGCAACGCCGCGGCGCTCTCGCGATCGAGCGCGGCGAACAGAGGGGCTTTGCCCAGCACATCTTCCGTGTTCACGCGTCCTCCTCTGCTGCCATTGTGACTCACCCCACTGCATGCGGCACACATAGGTTACTCGTACCCTTTCGTGCGCCCGACCTTCGGCTAGATTCAGGCATAGGAGCGGTCCGATCCCCCAGAGAGGGGATTTATGATCATTCGGCTGACGGTCCGGGACCCGGCTCTCGCCGCCGAGCACGACGTCGAGGTGACGGCCGAGCCCGACACCCCGATCGCCTCGCTGCTGCGCGCGCTCCCGGTGCCCGTCGACGGGCGGCCGTGCTTCGCCGGGACCGTCAAGCTCGATCCGGACGCCACGCTCGCCGCGGGGCCGATCGTGTGCGGATCGGTCATCAGCGTGGGGGAGCCGGAGCGGATCCGGCCGTGGCGGCCCATGGCGGCGGCGGGGGCCGTGCGGGTGTTCGCCGGGCCGGACGCGGGCCGGGTGATCTGGCTCAGCCCCGGCAACCACGTGATCGGCAGGCAGCACGGCGACATCACGCTGCCGAGGGACCAGCGGGTGAGCGAGCGCCACGCCTTCCTGGAGGTGTCGTGGACGGGCGAGGTCACAGTCGTCGACCTCAACTCCGGCGGCGGCACGCGGGTCGACGAGGTGCTGATCGAGGGGCCCGCGCCGCTGCGGCCGGAGGCCGTGCTGCAGGTCGGCGAGGACCGGATGCGCTGGGCGCCGCTGCCGCCCGGCCGGCTGCGCGCCACCCGGGGCTCCGACGGGCACATCGACTTCGACAGGGCCTTCGCACCCTCGCCCGCGGTCCCCGCCGAGCGCATCACGCTGCCCAGGAACGAGGCCGCGCCGCGCAACTTCATGGTCCAGTTGCTGTCGTCGCTGATCCCGCTGCCGATCGCCGTCCTCATGGCCGTTTTCCTAAAAAGTCCGTACTTCTTGTTGTTCGGGCTTCTGACGCCGATCACGTTCTTCGGCACGCAGTGGGCCGAAGGGCGGCAGCGCAAGCGCAAGGAGCGCGAGTTCGCCGAGCGCCAGAGGGAGACGGCCGAGCGCGTCCGGCGGCACGTCGTGCGGGAGCAGTGGCTGCGTCACCTGGTCGCGCCCGACGAGGTGGACCTGACCGTCGCCGCCACCCACGAGGGGCCGGGGCTGTGGCCGCGCAACGCCGACTCCGCCGACGGGCTGACGCTGCGCGTGGGCGTGGCGGACGAGCGGGCCACGATCGAGTTCAGCGGCGAGCCGTGGCCGGGGTTCGAGGAGCCGACGCTGCGCGGCGTCCCGGTCACCGTGGACCTGCGCGAGATCGGGGTGCTCGGCGTCATCGGGCCGCCGCCGTCCAAGGACGCGCTGCTGCGCTGGCTGCTCGTCCAGCTCGGCACCCTGCGCGACCCCGACGAGCTGCGGCTGGTCGTCATCACCGCGTCCGGCGGCGAGCACCTGGCGTGGACGCGCTGGCTGCCGCACCTGACCTCGGACGCCGTGCCCTGCCTGGTCGGCAACACGCCGCGGACCAGGACCGAGCGGGTCGACGAGCTGAAGGACGTGGTCACCGAGCGGCTGAAGGCCGTCAAGGCGTCCCGCGAGACCCGCTTCGGCGAGGAGATCGTCGTCGTGCTCGACGGCGCGCGGGCGCTGCGCGACATCCCCGGCATGAAGGAGGTGCTGCGCGAGGGGCCGTCCGTCGGCGTGTACGTGATCTGCGCCGACCAGCGCAGCCTCAACGAGTGCCGCGGCGTGTGCGAGCTCGACGGCACCCGGCTCATGCTCACCCGGGGGCGGCAGGGGCTGCCGATGCCCGTCCAGCCCGAATACCTCGGCGAGGAGGCCGCGCTGCGCATCGCCCGCGCGCTGGCCCCGATGCGCGACCGGCTCACGCTGGCCCGCGCCGAGAACGCCATCCCGGCCGCCGTCCGCCTGCTCGACGTGCTCGGGCTCGGCGTGCCCGACGCGGGCGCGGTGGTGGCCCGCTGGACCGCGCACCCCGGCCCCACCACCCGCATCGCCATCGGCGGCGACGGCACCGGCCCCGTCACCGTCGACCTGGCCGCCGACGGGCCGCACACCATGCTCGGCGGGGCCACCGGGGCGGGCAAGAGCATCCTGCTGCAGACGCTGGTCACCTCGCTGCTGCTGGCCAACCGCCCCGACGAGCTGAACCTGGTGCTCGTCGACTTCAAGGGCGGCAGCGCGTTCCTGCCGTTCGAGCACTGCCCGCACGTGGTCGGGCTGATCCGGTCCACCGGCGACACCGCCGCCGACGTCTTCGACGAGGCCGCCGCCCTGCGCGTGCTGGCCTCCGTCCGCGCCGAGGTGCGCCGCCGCGAGGCGATCCTGGCCCGGTACGGGGGCGAGATCGACGCCTACTGGGCCGCGGGCGGCAGGCTGCCCAGGCTGGTCATGGTCTTCGACGAGTTCGCCCGGGTCCTGGAGACCTCGCCCGACTTCTTACGCGAGCTGGTCAACGTCGCCGCCAAGGGCCGCTCGCTCGGCATGCACCTGGTGCTGGCCACCCAGTCGCTGCAGGGCAAGCTCTCGCCCGAGCTGAAGAACAACATCTCGCTGCGCATCACCCTGCGCCAGAACGAGCCCTCCGACAGCACCGAGGTCCTCGGCGTGCCCGACGCCGCCGCGATCCCGTCCCGGCTGCGCGGCCGGGGCATGATCATGCGGGTCGGCGCCGAGCAGCGCACCCCGCAGCTCTTCCAGACCGGCTACCTCGGCCACCCGCCGCCCACCGGCGCCACCCCGGCCACCGCCCGGCTCGTCCCCTGGCCGGCGCTCGGCCTGCCGCGCCCGGAGCTCGCCGGCGACACCCCGCGGGGCAGCCGCACCGACCAGGACCTGGCCATCGAGGCCGTGGTCGCCGCCGCCGGGCGGATCCGGCCGGAGCCGCCCTTCCGGCCGCTGCTGCCCCCGCTGCCGGCCGAGCTCCCGCTCGCCGCCCTGCCGCCCGCCTCCGGCGTCGCGTACGGGCTGGTGGACGACCCGGTCAACCAGGCGCAGCCGGCGATGGCGCTGGACCTGGCCGGCACCGAGCGCCTCATGGTCGCCGGCGGCCCGCAGTCCGGCCGTACGACCTTCGCCCGCACCCTGATCAGCAGCCTCGCGAACGGGTGCGATCCGGGCGCGGTGTGGCTGTACGTGATCGAGAACCAGCCGGGCGGGCTGACCGGCTACGAGGCGCTGCCGCACTGCGGAGCCGTGGCCTCGGCCGCCGAGCCCGACCGGGTCCGCCGCATCGTCACCTGGCTGGCCGCCGAGGCAGAACGCCGCAAGGTGGCCCGGGTGTCGCCCGGAGCGCGGCCCGACCCGGCGATCGTGCTCGTGGTCGATGGCTGGGAGTGCTTCGAGGACCGCGGCAACCCGGACTTCTTCGAGTCGGCCCTGCTGGTGACCGTGCGCGGGCTGGCCGCGACCGGGCCGCCGGTGGGGGTGCACGTGGTCGCGATCGGCGGCTACGACATGCTGCGCGGCAAGACGCCGGACATCTTCTCGCAGCGGCTGTTCCTGCCGTTCCCGCGCGAGGACACGCGGCGGGCGCACCTCACCTCCGGCATGGTCTCGCCGCCGGTGCTGCCCGGCCGCGCCATCGAGGCGGCCACCGGGCTGCACGTGCAGGTGTGCCTGCCGCCGCCGTCGCTCACCCCCGTGCCCGCGTCGGGGGTCACCGCGCGGGCGTTCCCCCCGCTGCCGGCCGTGGTGCCCCTGGACGGGCTCGCCGGCGTTCCCGGCGTACCGATCGGCGTGGGCGGGCCCGAGGTCGCGCCGGTGGCCCTCGACCTGTTCGACGCCGGTCCGCACCTGGTGCTGGTGTCGGGCCCGCCGGGGTCCGGGCGCAGCAACGCGGCCCTGGTGCTGGCCCGCGGGCTGCGGCGGGCCGGCGTCGAGGTGCTCGCGCTCTCACCGCCCCGCTCGCCGCTGGCCCGCGCCCTGCCCGGGGTCCTCACCGGCGCCGCCCTGGCCGACGCCGCCCTGCGCGAGGCGGCCGAGCCCTACGAGGGCCGCCGCCTGGCCGTCATCGTGGACGACTTCGACCAGCTCACGGTGACGCCGTCGGAGAAGAACTTCGAGACGCTGCCCACCCTCCTGCAGGAGATCACCGCCATGTCGGAGCTGGGCCGCCGCGCCCTCATCCTCTGCGGCGACGCCCTGCCCGTCCTCGAAGGCCAGCGCCGCTCCCTGTCGGGGGTGCTCACCGAGACCCTGCGCTCCGGCGCCCGCCTGCTGCTCACCCCGGCCGGCCGCGTCATCGCCCGCGAGCACGGCCTCACGCTCGAACCGGACCAGTACTTCACCGGGCCGCCCGGACGCGGCTACCTGTCGGCGTCCCGCCGCGTGGACCTGGTACAACTCGCCCAGGCGTGATCATCCTTGGTCGCATTCGGCGAGGCCCCGCCGGATCCTGAGCACCAGGCCGGCGGGGAACCACGAGTCCAGCTCGATCGAGCCGGCCAGCATGCGCAGCACCGCGCACCCGGTGCCGGCGTCGGGTCCGGAGAGCAGGTCGAGGGCCGCTTCGGCGAGGAGGTCCGGCGGGGCCAGGTCGTCCGTGTCCCCCCGGACGGCGAGCTCCGCGCAGACGCGTTCGGCCAGCTCGGCGCCCTCGCGCGGCCGCCCCATGCGCAGCAGCGCGGCACACCGGATCTCGTCCATGCGCACCGAGCGCCAGTGCAGGTCCTCCCGGTCGAAGTAGTCGCGGTCGACCGCCGCCGCCGCCTCGCCGGCCTCGGCCGCCCTGCCCGCGCTCATCCGGGCCTCCGCCAGGTGGACGAGGATCCAGCCGGTCTCCGGCGCCGACTGATCCACCGCCCGCAGCGCCTGGTCCGCCCGCGGGAGGTAGGCGGGGTCCTGCTGGGCGAGCATGGCCAGGGCGACCCCTCTGGCGAGAGGGTCCCGGCCGTCGTCCAGCAGAAGCGCGTCGGTGAGCATCCGCGCGCGCTCCTCACCGTAGGGAAGCCCCACCGCTTCGTTGATCAGCTCTTCCGGCGATCCGGCTCGTTCGTTCAACGGCCCCTCTGCATTCCGTGTCGCACTCCCTTGCCCCGGGCCTCCCAGCGCTGGGCCGTCTCGAGGAGCTGGTCGTTGATCTCCGGCAGGTATCCGTTCTCCCGGACCCGGCGGCGGAGTTCGCGCGCACCGGCCAGCAGCCCGGCGTCGTGCTGCCCGGTCTCCGTCGCGCCCGCCCTGGTGCGGAACATGTTGCGGGCCTCCCTGGCCTCGGCGGCCGCGAACGAGTCGGGCGACATCCATTTTCCGCCCTCGTACGGCATCAGGCCCAGCGGATCGAGCCGCGTCGTCGGATTGCTCACGTAGGCGTGGTGGTCCGGCCCGGCCAGGAGCCCGAGCGGGTCGGGGCTTCGGTACGAGTGCGCGGCCGGATCGTAGTGGCGGAAGTGGTTGTAATGCAGCCCCGATTCCTCGTCGGCGTACTGGCCGGGGAAGCGCAGGGGGCAGTCGGCGTCCCCGGAGACGGATTCGAAGGAGCTGCCCCACAGGGTGTGCCGGGCACGCCAGGCCAGGTCGCCGCCGGGGGTGACGAGTTCGGACGGCGTGCCGACGAGGTCGGTGGCGATGGCGTAGAAGCGCTCGTCCACCCACTCCTGGGGGGCGTCGCGGAGGGGGTGGCGCTCGGTCTGGGTGAGGGGGCGGAAGGTGCCCGGCTCCCAGTCCCAGGAGGTGGCGTTGCCCGCCTGGAGCTGTTCGGCAAGGACGGTGCCGTCCCAGACGAAGTCCACGCGCCCGGTGCCGTCGGCGCGCTGCTTGGCGATGCGGCGGCCCAGCGGATCGTACAGGTAGTGCCAGCGGGTGCCGTCGGGCGTGGTGACGCCGGTGAGGCGGTCGTCGGAGTCCCAGGTGTAGTGCCAGGTGCGGGGCCTGCCGGACAGCGACTTCTTCTGGCGGAGCGTCGTACGCCCCTGCGCGTCGTGCTCGTAGCGGACGCGGCCGGCGCGGCTGATGCGGGTGCCCGCGTAGGCGCGGGGACCGTCGGCGTCGGCGGGGGAGGGCCAGGAGGCGTGCGTGACGCGGCCCGCCTCGTCGTAGGCGTAGCGTTCGGTCCAGCCCGTCCCGGTGACCGAGGTGACGCGGCCCAGCGGGTCGAGGTCGTAGCGGCGGCTGCCGGCGAGCAGGTCGTCCACGCGGGTGAGGTGCCCGTCGGGGCGGTAGCTGTAGGCGCGGCGCTGGACGGGACGGCCGCGGCCGGCCAGGAGGGTCTGGGCGCGCAGGCGGGAGTCGGGGTCCCACTCGTGGGTGAGGGCGACGGCGGTGCCGAGGTGGCGGGCGGTCTCGCGGCCCGCCTCGTCGTAGGTGAAGTAGAGGGCGTGACCCGCCGTCCGGAGCGACAGGACCCGGTCGCGGGCGTCGTAGTCCCAGGCGCTCTCCGCGCCCGACGGGGTGCGGCGCAGCACGCGACGGCCGGCGGCGTCGTAGGAGCTGGTGACGGTGCGGCCGTTGCAGGTCTCGGCGAGGACGCGGCCGTGCGCGTCGCGGGTGAGGCGCAGGTCGGCGTCCGGGTTCCGGGCGCTGATCAGGCGGCCCAGGGGGTCGTGGGCGAACGTGGTGACGCGGTCGCCGGAGCGCTGCTCGGTGACGCGGCCGAGCGCGTCGCGGGTGTAGCGGGTCGATTCGCCGGCCCCGTTGACGCGTTCGACGAGGTCGCCGGTGGCGTCGCGGGTGTAGGACAGCGTGCGGCCGTCGAAGTCGGTCTCGCCCGTCAGGTTGCCCGCCGGGTCGTAGGCGTAGTGCCAGGCGTGGCCGCGCGGGTCGGTGACGGTGGTGAGGCGGAGTTCGGTGTCGTAGCCGAACTCCAGCCGGGCGCCGTCGGGCGTGACGCGGGCCACGGGCAGGTCGAACGGGCCGATCTCGACGCGGGTCGTCTGGCCTAGCGCGTCGACGTGCTCGATCAGGTTGCCTTCCGCGTCGTACCGCCACCGCTCGCTCGCGCCGCTCGGGAGGGTACGGCCGGTCGGCCGGCCCTCGACGGACCAGGTGTAGCGGGTGGTCGCGCCGAGCGGGTCGGTGATCGCGGTGATGCGGCCGAACGCGTCACGCTCGTAGCGCGTGATGGCGCCGAGCGGGTCGGTGACGGCGATCGGCAGGCCGGCCGGGTCGGTGCGGATCGTGTGCGTGTGGCCGAGCGCGTCGGTGACGGCGGTCAGGTGGCCGTGCTCGTCGTAGGCGTGGTCGCGCCCGGTGAAGGCGTCGGCGGTGAGGTTGCCGCGCTCGTCGTGCGCGCGGGGCCAGACGACGCCGTCGAAGTCGGTGACGGCGTCGTCGGCGATCAGGCGGCGGGCGCCGTCGGGCCGGGTGATCGCGGTCAGCTCGCCGGTGGCGGAGTAGTCGTAGCCGCTGGTGCGGCCGAGCGCGTCGGTGCGGGCGAGCAGGTGGTCGTGCCGGTCCCAGGTGTAGCGGGTCTCGTTCCCGAGGGGATCGGTCTCCCGTACGACCTGGAACAGCTCGTTGTAGTGATATGTCGTGACGTGGCCCAAGGAGTCGCGCGCCCGGGTCACCCCGTCGTCGTAGTCCAGCTCGACGTCGAACACGCCCGCCTTGCCCGACCCGCGCACGCACCGCCCCTGCTCGTCGTAGTCGTAGGCGTACCAGGTCCCGATCCGGTCCGCCCAGCGGGTCAGGCGCCCCGCGGAGTACGTCAGCCGCAGCGGCACCCCGGACGAATCGGTCACCTCGACCAGGTCGCCCGACTCGTACCCGTAGGTGAGCAGCGTCTGCCCCGCCCCCCGCAGCCTGATGGACGCGACCAGCCCGTCGTGCGTCTCGATGTCCAGGTGGTAACCCCCCGAGTGCACCACCTCGGACGGCAGTCCCTCGGGGGTGTAGCGGAAGTCGATCCGGTTCCCGTTGCGGTCGGTGACGGCGGTGACCGGCACCGTCCCGAGGTCGCCGAAGAAGCCGGAGAAGTGCGTGGTCAGCCCGGTCGCGTGGTCGGTCACGGTGTACGACCCGGCCTGGCGGCGCAGCTCCAGCAGCGGCCCCCGCTCGGGGTGGACGGCCCGGTCGTCGTCGGGATGCGGGAATACCAGCAGCGCCCCGGAAGCCGTCGCCAGGCACACGCCCGCGTCGTCGATCTCCAGCCGCTGATCCAGCGTGGAGCTCCAGGAACGCCCGAACCAGCGGCCCGAGGCGTAGTCCGACAGATGGGTGCGCTCCAGCACCAGCGGCAGCACGCCCGGCAGCTCGACGTCGCGCTGCGGCAGGATGACCACCCCGGTCGGGAAGTGCACGGGGTCGTCGCTGAACGCCTGCTTGTTCTTCGTCCAGGCCGACCCGGCGGCCGTCGAGCCGCGCCCCTTGGCGGAGCCCGCGGCCGCGCGCAGGGAGCCGGCCCGCGCGCCGGGCCCCGCCAGCCTGCCGCCGCCGCCGCCGCGGATGGCGGTCGCCGCGCCACGCAACGCCGCGCCGCCCTTGGCCAGCAGGCCGGCGGTGCGCCCGCCCGGGATGACGCCGAGCGCGTCCAGCGCCACCTGACCGAGCGTGGCCTTGCCCTGGCGGTACTTGTTCAGCGTGTTGCCCAGCACCACCGCGCTCGCGGCGACGGCGACCCCCGCGAGGATCACCCCGGCCATCCCGCCGGTGCCGATGACCAGCACGATCACCCCGGCGACCAGCGCGACCTTGCCGGCGAAGTCCACGAACGCGTCCCACGACCGGAACGGCGCGCTGACCGTGTCGAGCGCCTTCTGCAGCCACGTCCGGTTCTTGATGCCGCTGCCTTCGAGCGCCCGCTCGATGTGCTCCACCGCGCGGTTCTCGGCGTCGCCGCGCAGCCGGGCCGCCTCGTCGGCCAGCCTGCGCGCCCGCGCCCGGTCGGCGTCGGCGTTGCGCGCCCGCTGGACGGCGGGCCGTACGGAGGCCTGCACGGCGGGGTCGGCGGCGCTGACGGCGGACTCCAGCTCGGGCAGCCCGCCGGTGGCGCCCGGCAGGCTGGCCTGGATCTCCCGCAGCGCGCCCTGATACTGCTCGGCCGCGGCCGTGCCGTGCCGCAGCGCCGCGCTCGCCTGGCTCCTGGCCCGTTCCAGGTGGCCCGCGTAGGTCATGAGCGCCTCGCCCGCGCCTCCGTAGGCGGTGCCGAGCTTGGCGACCTCGCCCGGCAGCTCGCCGAGCGCCTCCCGGTACGAGGTGGCGTAATCACCCCGCATCTTGATCGCGTCGCTGCCGGACGCCACGCCGGCCAGCTTGCGGCTGCTGTCCACGGCCAGCCGGGCCTCGTCGAGCAGCCGGCCGGCGAGCGCGCGGACCTGGGCCGGGTCGCCCGGCGCGGGATCTCCCGGCAGGCCGAGCACGTCCCATCCGGCCGGCATGCTCATGGCGTCACCCTCCCGAGCTGAGCGAGGCGTCGAGCTCGCGGTGCTTGGCGATCGCGGTCTTGAGGAACTGGCTCATGCCGTCCAGCCCCGCCATGACCTGCTTGGCCCCGGTGTTCCACTGCTCGTAGTCCTGCTGGAACTTGCCGGAGGCCCGCTCGGTGACGAAGTCGCTGCCGACGAGCTGGTCGATCATCGACTTGAGCTGGGTCAGCCTGCCTTCGATGTCTTCCTTCTCCTGGTTGAGACGGTTGGCGCTGCTTTCCACCTGAGGGAAGCTCAAGTGGTGGGTGCCACCTGCCATGAAACTCACTCTCCTCGCGTTCTCTTCTGGTCGGACCAGGCCAAGGTGGCGCTGATCGCGTCGAACAGGTCGAGCATCGGCTCGGCCAGGCCGGGGTGCGGGCTGGACAGCACGAGGTCCAGCACGCCGCTCCCGTCGGGCGTGGGGACGAGGGTGTGCATGACGACGGCGCCGTGCTCCACCCCGCTGACCCGGACGGCGCGGCCCGCCGGAAGGTCGGCGACCCGCACCTCCCGCCAGTCGGGCGAGTCCTCGCGGGGCGCGACCGCGACGACGCCGGACGCGATCGCCTCGACGGTGTTGCCCGCCGGGTCGGGATGGCCGCCGGTGTGGAAGGCCAGCAGCGTGGCCATCACCGTGTCGCCGCCCTCCTCGTGGTCGGTCATGGCCGCGCCGTACACCGCGCCGTGCCGCGCGGCCAGCCCGGCGACCTCCCGCAGCAGCTTCAGCAGCGTCGGCCGGTGCGGCCGGAGCGCGGGCGACGCCGCGATCCGCGCGTCCACGGCCCTGGCCAGGTCGGCGGTGCGCCCGGCCCGCCACACGTCGAACTCGTACCAGGTCTCCGGCACCCGCACGGTGAAGCCGTGGTCAGCCATCGGCCATCCCCTCGAAGAACGCGTCCACGGCCTCGGGCCGCAGCGTGATGCCGTACGTGGTGACGTCCCGGCCGGGCGTGAGCCGGGGCGCGGGCTCCGCCACGCCGTCGAAGCTGACGGCGCCCACCTGCCGGCCACCGGGCAGCACGATCCAGCCGCCGACGATCTTCGAGCCGCGCACCTCCCGCGTGGCCCGGTAGAGCCCGGACGGCTTCTTCACCACCGGGGCGGTGAACGCCCAGGTGTCGTCGCCGGCGCCGAGCCTGCCTGTCGCGCGGCCGTCGCGAAGTCTGGCCTCCAGCGTCCAGCTCTTGTCCTTGCCGCCGGACAGGCTGGCCACGTTGCCCCGAGCGGTGCCCTTCATCCAGGTCTCGCGCCGGCCGTCGCAGAAGTAGCCGACGGCCCTGCCGTTCCTGATCGACAGCGCCACCAGCCCGCCGGCCACGCGACCGGCGAAGTCGGCCTTCCTCGGGGTCGGGTCCGACGGCGCCGGCTCGGGGGCAGGCGTCCGTGAGATCGACGCGAGCGGCTTCACGGCGGGCCGTTCCGCGCCCGCCAGCGCGAACACCAGCGCGGCCACGCCGGCTCCGAGCAGCACGCCGGTGAGCACGCCGAGCGCGAGCGGTGACTGCCTCATGACGCACCCCCGCCCGAGGTGGCCAGCGCGTCGGACAGCGAGCCGTCGAGCGTGCCGGTGCCCTGGACGAGCGCGTCGAGCATCGCCGTGGCCCGCTCCAGGAGCTGGTCCATCTTCTCCCGGTTGTCCGAGGACTCCGCGAAGAACCTCCGCAGCGCGGCGTCCACCTTCTCCGAGCCGGTCCCGCCCTCCATGCCCAGCCCGCCGCCGTCCAGCGCGGCCCGGATCGCCTTGAGGTTCCCCGACACGCTCGCGGCCTCCGTACGGTCGACGGAGAACTCCTCTGCCATGGCCCTTCCTCCCCCTAGGCCGTGCGCCAGTCCCGGTACACGGTCTCGCTCACCAGCGGCCCCGCCCGGCCGGTCATCCTCAGCCGGAGCCGCACCGGCAGGCCGTCACCGTCCACCCGCAGCTCGAACCCGACCGCGCCGGAGACGATCACCCCCGCGTACGCGCCGACGGTCTCCTCGCCGCGCACGCTCTCCAGCGGCACGCTCCCCGACACGTCGCGGACGCCCCCGGGCCCGTCCGTGACCTTCGCCGCCGTCCCCGCCGCCGCCAGCAGGGCCTGGATCGTGCGCGGCGAGCTGTTGCGCCGGGCGTGCAGCGCGTACTGCTGCACGCAGGCGCCGCCCGGCCGGCCGAGGTCGAAGGCGACCCCGTCCACGCTGCCGCCGTCGGCGCCGAGCCGTACCCGCCCGCTCCGGGTGGCGCCCGCGGGGCCGCAGGTCAGCCGCATCTCGTACGTGGTCGGCGAGGCGGGGTCGAAGGTCAGCGTCCCGGCGGCGACGAGCGAGTCGCCCGCCTGCGGCTGCTCAGCCCGCTGCTCGAAGGCGGCGGTACGGCGGCCGAGATCGGCCAGCGGCGGCGCCGGACGCTCGTCGCCCGACACCAGCGAGACGGCGGCCAGCACGACCAGGAACGCCCCGGCCGCGACCCCCGCGTAGAACGCCGGCCGGCGCCAGAACGGGGCTGCCACGGCCACGTCCCCGGCGACCTCGCGGCCGGGCCCCAGGACACGCAGCTCCGCCTCACGCAGCAGGTCGTCCACCGACGACACCGGAGCGGCGCCCGAATGGCCGAGCAGGACGCGCACCAGGCGGACCGCCGACGGCCGCGCCTCGGCGTCGGGCCGCCGGCACTCCTCCACCACCGAGCGCAGCGCCGGCGGCAGCAGGTCGTCGGTGTCGGACTCGCGGCCCGTCGCCGCGAACACGACCACGCCCGCCCAGTCGCGTACGTCGTCGGCCCGCAGGTCCTCGTCCTCCGACGGGGTCCGCCAGTCGATCAGCGCCTGCCCGCGCGGGCCGAGCACCACCGTGCCGGGTGCGAGCCGCAGCCCGGACACCCCGCCCACGTGCAGCCTGGCCAGCGCGGTCGCGCTGCTCAGCGCCAGCCTGTGCAGAGCCTCACCCTTGTACGGTCCCCGTGCTCGCACGGCCTCGGCCAGCGGCTCGTGCCTGATCCGCCCCTGAACTTCCATCGCCGTCTCTCCCAAACCAGCCCGGCGGCGAGTGCCGTTCGTGGCAGGTTGTACGCGCCCCCCGTCCCGGAGGGTTCAACGGAATGGAGAAAACTTTTCACCGGCACGGCCCGGTGTCGCGGAGACATACCCTTTTCGGCATGGCGACGAATGTGGCGGGTGCCCGCAGACGCAAGCCCGAGACACGACTGGGCCTGGTGCGCCGGGCCCGCCGGATGAACCGGATCCTCGCCGAGACCTACCCCGACGCGCACTGCGAGCTCGACTTCGACAACCCCTTCGAGCTCCTGGTCGCCACCGTCCTGTCGGCGCAGACGACCGACGTGCGGGTCAACCTGACCACGCCGGCGCTGTTCGCCAAGTACCCGACGGCCGACGACCTGGCCGCGGCCGACCCGGACGACCTGGAGGCGATCATCAAGCCGACCGGGTTCTACCGGGCCAAGGCGCGTTCCCTGCTCGGGCTCTCGGCCGGGTTGCGCGACCGGTTCGGCGGCAAGGTGCCGAAGAAGCTGGACGACCTGGTCACGCTGCCCGGCGTCGGCCGCAAGACGGCCAACGTGGTGCTCGGCAACGCCGTCGACCCCGAGACCGGCAGGCCGTTCGGCGTGCCGGGGCTCACCGTCGACACCCACTTCCAGCGGCTGGTCCGGCGCTTCGGCTGGACCGAGGAGACCGACCCGGTCAAGATCGAGCAGGTCGTGGGCGAGCTGATCCCCAAGCGGGAGTGGACGGTCTTCTCCCACCGGATCATCTGGCACGGCCGCCGCATCTGCATCGCCCGGCGGCCCGCCTGCGGCGCCTGCCCGCTCGCCGCGCTCTGCCCCTCCTACGGCACCGGCCCCACGAGCGCCGAGGAGGCCCGCAAACTCGTCCGGCCAGGCCCGTTCTCCTGACCGGGAAGTCCCGGCAGGCCCGGCGTGTTGGAGGTTGCGTGACCCACGTGCCCGAATGGCTCGACGAACTCGCGGCGAAGGCCGTACGGACCCGTGTCCCCGAGCAGATGCGCCCGCCCGTCGTGGGCGGGCGGGCGGCGGCGGTGCTGCTGCTGTTCGGCGAGGGGCCGCTCGGCCCCGACGTGCTGCTCATCCAGCGCAGCACGCGCGGACGCAGGCACGCCGGCCAGCCGGCCTTCCCCGGCGGCGGCGTCGACCCCGGCGACGGCGGCCCGGTCGGGGCGGCGCTGCGCGAGGCCGAGGAGGAGACCGGGCTCGACCCGGCCGGTGTGCGCGTGCTGTGCACGATGCCCGAGCTCTACCTCGGGCACAGCGACAACCGGGTGACGCCCGTGCTCGGCTGGTGGCACACGCCGTCGGCCGTGCACGCCGCCTCGCCCGACGAGGTCGACTCGGTCGAACGGGTGCCCGTCGCCGAGCTCGTCGACCCCGGCAACCGGATCACGCTGCGGCACTCGGCCGCCTTCGCCGGGCCGGCCTTCCGGGTGCGCGGGATGCTCGTGTGGGGGTTCACCGCGATGGTGCTCGACTCCGTGCTGCGTGATGGCGGGCTGGAGCGGCCCTGGGACGCCGGGCGGGTGGAGGAGATCCCGGCCGACGTGCTAAACCTCTCGGCCCGTCGTTAGCGCGAAGCCCAGCGCGGCCCAACCGGCCACGTCGGCGTCGCTGTCGGCGGTCAGCAGGCGCAGCGTGTCGAGCCCGGCCCGGTCCGGCGGATCGCCCAGCACGTGCTGGAGCGCGTAGGCCGCGCCGTACCTGACCCGGGAGTCGTGATGCCCGGCCAGGTCGATCACCGACGGCAGCGACCGCGGGTCCGCCAGATGGCCGAAGGCGATCAGCACCGAGTAGAGCACCATGACGTCGTCCTCGCCGGCCGCCAGGAAGCGCAGCACGGGCAGCGTGCGGTCCACGTACGGGGCGAGCATGCCCAGGATGTCGACGCCCAGCAGCCGCTCGGTGACGGAATCGGCCGCGCACAGCCGCCGCGCCTCGATGAAACACTCCAGATCGGCCCGCTCCCGAAGCGCGGAGATCACCTGCCAGCGGACCTGCCCGTCGGGATCGGGGTCGTCGAGAGCTGCGTCGATGAGATCTCTGACCGGCGGCATACGGATCAAGGTAGCCCGCACGGTGACGCCGTCCTGGCGGAAGACGTGCACACTTGACCATATCCCTGGTTAGCTTTGAAGGGTGCGCGGCGATCTGCTTGACCTCATATTGATTGGCCTCGTGATCGCCTTCGGCGTCTCGGGCTACCGTCAGGGTTTCATCATCGGCGTCACCAGTTTCGTCGGGTTCGTGGGCGGGGCGTTGCTCGGGGTGTTCATCGCGCCGCCGATCTCCAAGGCGATCGTCGACGGCGACACGCCGCAGGCGCTGCTCGCCATCGTGATCGTCTTCCTCGCCGCGACCATCGGGCAGTTCGCCTCCTCCACCATCGGCGCCGTGGTGCGCAGTCACGTCACCTGGGAGCCGGCCAGGGTCGCCGACGCGGTCGGCGGCACGTTCGCCAGCGCGCTGTCGGTGCTGGTGATCGCCTGGCTGATCGGCTCGCTGGTCGTCTCGACGTCGTTCACGCCGCTGGTCGACCAGGTCAGGCAGTCGCTGCTGCTCACCACCATCGACGACGCCATCCCGCAGGCCGCGCGCAACTGGCAGCAGCCGTTCAAGAAGCTCATCGACCGCTCGGAGTTCCCGCCGGTCTTCGACGCCATCGGGGCGGGCTCGTTCGTGGACGTGCCGCCGCCCGCGCAGAGCGTGCTGCAGGGCGACCGGCTGGCGCGTGCCCAGCGGGCCATCGTCAAGGTGCAGGGCAACGCCGAGAGCTGCAACAAGCACATCGAGGGCACCGGCTTCGTCTACGCCCGCGACCGCATCATGACCAACGCGCACGTGGTCGCCGGCGTCACGCGCGACCTGCAGGTGATCGACCACAGGTCGCGGCGGCACAAGGCGACCGTGGTCCGCTACAACCCGCGGCGCGACATCGCCGTCCTGCACGTGCCGGGGCTAAACCTGCCGCAGCTCGCCTTCGACGGCACCGCCGAGAAGGGCGACAACGCGATCATCGCCGGCTATCCCAAGGGCAAGGGCTTCACCGCCGAGGCGGCGCGCATCCGCAACCAGCTCGACGCCGAGGGGCCCGACATCTACCGCTCCTCCAACGTCACCCGGTCCGTCTACGCGGTCCGCGGCAAGGTGCTGCCGGGCAATTCCGGCGGGCCGCTGCTCACGGCCGACGGCCGGGTCTTCGGCGTCATCTTCGCAGCCGCGATCAGCCAGGAGGAGACCGGCTACGCGCTGACCGCCGCCGAGGTCAAGCCCGACGCCGACCAGGGCCGCATCAGCACCAGGCCGGTCGACACCGAGAGCTGCGACTGACCCCACCTCCCGCCGGGGCTTTCGTTCCGCATGCCCGCATGTTAATGTTCATCACATTGTGAATGTCAATCACATGGGAGCTGGCATGGAGACACGTAGGCTCGGCCTGACCGACATCGAGCTGACCCCCATCGGCCTGGGATGCATGCAGTTCACCGGCGGCCGCTCCGTGGCGAAGTACATCGTCCGCGACATCGGCCAGGACACCGTGACCACCGTCGTCAGCACCGCGCTCGACGGCGGGATCAACTGGTTCGACACCGCGGAGATGTACGGCAGGGGCCGGTCGGAGCAGATGCTGGCCACCGCGCTCAGGGGCTGCGGCATCGCCCCGGGCGAGGTCACCGTCGCCACCAAGTGGCCGCCGCTGGGCCGCACCGCCGGTGACATCGGCCGCAGCATCGGCAGCCGCCTGCGCCACCTCGGCGGCCACCCGATCGGCCTCTACCAGATCCACATGGCCTCCGGCAGCCTGTCGAGCATCCCCGCCCAGCTCAGAGCCATGGCCAAGCTGCATCGGGACGGCAAGATCCGCAACGTCGGCGTCAGCAACTTCTCCGCCCGGCAACTGGAGCTCGCCCACCGGGTGCTCGCCGATGAGGGCGTCACGCTGGCCGCCAACCAGGTCCGGATCAACCTGCTGCACCGCCACGTGGAACGCGACGGCGTGCTCGACACGGCGCGCCGGCTCGGCGTCACGCTCATCGCCTACTCGCCGCTGGAGGGCGGGATACTCACCGGCCGCTTCCACGACGACCCCACGCGGGCCAGGGACCTGCCGCCGATGCGCCGGGTCTTCGGCCACGGCTGGCTCACCGCCAAGGGCCTGGCCCGCACCGCGCCGCTCCTGGCCGCGATGCGGGAGATGGGTCGCGCCCACGGCGTGTCACGCGCCCAGGTGGCGCTCAACTGGCTGATCACCCATTACGGCGACACCGTGGTCGCCATCCCCGGCGCCTCCAAGCCCGCGCAGGCGGCCGAGGCGGCGGGCGCGATGGCCTTCGAGCTGGACAAGGCCGACCGCGACCGCCTGGACGAGCTGTCCCGGCCGCTAACCTGATGGGGTGCCCCGGACCACCAAACGCGACCGCTACCACCACGGCGACCTGCGGGCCGCGCTGATCGACACCGCGGTCGAGCTCATCGCCGAGCACGGCGTCCAAGGCTTCTCCCTCGCCGAGGCGAGCAGGCGGCTGGGGGTCGCGCCCAGCGCCCCCTACCGGCACTTCGCCGACCGCGACGAGCTGCTGCTGGCCGTGGGCGTCCGCGCGGGCGAGCAACTGGTCGCCGCCGTCACCGCCGAGAGCCGCGGCACCGAGCCCGAGCAGCGGCTCGTCGGCGTGGCCAGGGGCTACGTGCGGTTCGCCGCCGGGCACCGGGCACTGTTCGAGGCCCTGATCGGGCCCACCTTCTCCACCCCCGAGCTGGAGCTGGCGGCCAGGCCGGTCAAGGAGGCCTTCCACGACGCCGCGATGGCCCTGTCGGGCGGCGACCTGCCCACCGCCGAGACCCTCGGCGTCGCCGTGGCCGCCGTCGCCCACGGCTACGCGGGGCTGCTGCGCCTGGGCATGTTCGGCGCCGGCGACGACGCCGTCGAGATCGCCGTCGAGCGGGCCGCCGACGCCACGCTCGCCCTCGTGGCCGGCCGCGCCGAGCTGGCCAGCCGGCAGCCGGCAGCCGCTCCAGGATCAGGCCGAGCGCTAGCCCGGAAGCCGGTCCAGGATCAGGCTGAGCCGGCTAGCCCGGAAGCCGGTCCAGGATCAGGCTGACGGCCGCCGCGGGGTCGCTGTCGTGGCTCAGGCCCGACGCCGCCCGGCCCACCGCGTCGTACGGCTCGCCGTAGCCCTGCACGCGAGCCGCGCCACGGGCCAGCAGCGTCAGGGCGCCACGGCCGTTGCCCCGCTGCAGATGGGTGAGGCCCACGCAGATCTGCGCCAGCCCCTGCCACAGCTCCCGTTCCTCCTCCGGCGCGCACTTCCAGCGCCCCTCGAACACCTCGTGCGCGTTGAACGGCAGCCCCTCGGCCAGGAACCGGCGGCCGTCGGCCAGCGCCTGCTCCGTGCTGGGCGCGTAGTCGTCGGGCACCCGGGCCACCCCGGCCGAGCCGTAGGGGAGCGGCCTGCCGTACTCGTCACGGGGCCTGGCGTTGCGCGGCCGGCCCTCGGGGTCACGGTCTCTCATCGGTCGGGCTCCGGGTCGGCCAGCCAGCCGAGCAACTCCGTGTCGAACACGTCGGGAATCTCCTCGTGGGGGAAGTGGCCCGCCCCTTCGAGCAGCCGCCACCGGTACGGGGCCGCGACGTAGCGGCTCGAACCCTGGGCGGTGCGCGGCAGGATGCACTGGTCCAGTGCGCCGTGCAGTTGTAGGGTGGGGGCCTCGATCTCGGTCCGCATGGCCCGCGCGTAACGCAGCCCGTCGGGGCGCAGCTGCGAGCGGCCGAACCAGCGGTGATACTCCAGCGCGCAGTGGGCCACGGCCGGGATCCGGAACGCCTCACGGTAGGTGCGCGAGGTCTCCAGATCCGGCCAGCCGGGCCGCGACCAGCGGTCGAGCAGCTTGCCGACCAGCGAGGCCCGGTCGCGGGTCAGCCGGCGCTCCGGCAGCAGCGGAAGCTGGAAGCCGAACGCCCCCCGGCTCGCCTTGAGCTGCCCGAAGGGGTCGGTGAGCAGCGAGCTGCGCAGCCTCAGCGGATGCGGCGCCGCCACCGTGACCAGCCGGTGCACGCACTTGGGGTCGAGCACCGCCATCGTCCAGGCCAGCAGCCCGCCCCAGTCGTGGCCGACGACGATCGCGCCCGTCTCACCCAGCGCCCGGATCAGCCCGGTCGCGTCGGCGGCCAGCGTCGGCAGGTCGTAACCGCGCGGCGGCTTGTCGCTGCTGCCGTAGCCGCGCAGGTCGACCGCGACGGCCCGGTAGCCGGCCGCGGGCAGCGACACGAGCTGGTGCCGCCACGTCCACCAGAACTGCGGGAACCCGTGCAGCAACAGCACCAGCGGCCCGTCGCCGGCCTCCACGACGTGGAACCTGGTGCCGCCCGCGTGGACCGTCCGGTGCTTCCACGGCCCGTCGATCCGGACGACCCCCTCGTCAGGTGCCATCTCGGCTCCCCGCCGGAAGCTCCTCCGGTGAGGCGATCTCCTTCAGGCCCTTGATGGACCTGGCGGTCCGCTTCATCCCGGCCAGGCCCTTGAGCCTGCGCACCCCGATGAACACCAGCAGCCCCGCGACGAGCAGGTAGAACACGGTCACGATGAGGAACGCCGCCCAGCTCGGCAGCCACTGCTCAAGCACGTGGGCGATCGTGAACGAGGCGAGGATCAGGCACAGGTGGGCCATGAACGCGGCGGCGGCGAACAGCCCGCCCGCCATGCCCACCCGCTTGGCGTCGAACCTGAACTCGGCCTTGGCCAGCTCGATCTCGGATCGGACCAGGGTCGAGATGTGGTCGCTCGCCTGGGCGACCAGCGAGCCCAGGGATTCTTCCTCGGGAGTCTGCGGCATGAACGTCTCCTATCGAGGCCTGGTGGCCGTGTCAATCATCATCCAGTGCGCCGCGGCGCTCGCGCACCCGGGTATGGAGCAGCACCGCCGCCAGGACGGAGGCGATGAGGCTGGCCGTGAGGATCCCCGTGGTCACGGCGCCGGCCCGTTGCTGATCGGCACCATAGGCCAGATCGCCGATCAGCAGCGACACCGTGAACCCGATCCCGGCCAGCAACGACACCGCCGCCATGTCCCGCCAGCGCAACTCCCGTGACAGTCTCGCCAGCCCCAGCCGCACAGCCAGCCAGGCACCGCCGAACACCCCCAGGAACTTGCCCACGACGAGCCCCGCAATCACTCCCAGAACTACCCGATCGGAGAACATAGCGCCGAGGCTCGCGGCGTCCAGCTTCACCCCTGCCGAGACGAACGCGAACACCGGCACGGCCAGTCCCGCCGAGATCGGCCGGATGTAGTGGTCGGCGGCCTCGGCGGGGGAGCGGTCCTCCGCCGCGCGGGCGTGCACCCGGGTCAGCAGGCCGAGCGCCACCCCGGCCACGGTCGCGTGCACGCCGCTCTGCTCGACCGCGTACCAGGCGGCCAGGGCCAGCGGCAGGTGGATCCACGGCGTGCGGACGCCGTGCCGCTGCAGGACGCCGTACCCGGCGATCAGTACGGCTCCGGCCAGCAGCATGGGCAGGTCGAGGTGCTCGGTGTAGAAGGCGGCGATGATGGTGATCGCGCCGAGGTCGTCCACCACCGCGCAGGTCAGCAGGAACGCGCGCAGCGCGGCGGGCATCGCGCTGGCCGTCACGGCGAGCACGGCCAGGGCGAAGGCGATGTCGGTGGCCGTCGGGATGGCCCAGCCCCGTCCCGCGTCCGGGGCTCCCCAGCTCACCGCGAGATAGACCACGGCGGGGACGGCCATGCCGGCGAAGGCGGCCAGGATGGGCAGCGCGGCCTTGCGCGGGCTGGCCAGCTCGCCGTGCACGAACTCCTCCTTGACCTCCAGCCCGGCGACGAAGAAGAAGATGCTCAGCAGGCCGTGCTGGGCCCACTTGTAGACCTCCAGGCCGGCGATCTCGGTGTGGACCAGCGACGTGTAGGAGTCGAGGGAGACGTTGGCCCACACCAGGGCGGCGACCGTGGCGGCGAGCATGACGATGCCGCCCAGCGTCTCGGTGCGGAGCGCCTCGGTCAGGGTGCGGGCATAGCGGATGGTGGGCGTGAAGGGCCACATGTCGGTGGCACGGCGCACGTAAGAACCCTCTCGAAAGTCGAGTCAGGGGGAACGGCTCCCCGCTTGACGCCGACCCGACTTCCCGGCACACCACAACCCACCCTACCTGGCCGCATATCCCGAAATTTCAGGACATGCGGCCGTACGGGCGATTAGTCCTCAGACTTCGCGGACGGGAGCTTCTCCGAGATGAGGTTCATCACCGTGCTGTCGGCGAGCGTGGTGACGTCGCCGATGCTGCGGTTCTCCGCCACGTCGCGGAGCAGGCGGCGCATGATCTTGCCGGAGCGGGTCTTCGGCAGCTCGGGCACCACCAGGATCTGACGCGGCTTGGCGATCGGGCCGAGCGTCCTGGCGACGTGGTTGCGCAGCTCGGCGGCGATGTCGTCGCCCTCCACCGCGGTGCCGCGCAGGATGACGAACGACACGATGGCCTGGCCGGTCACCGGGTCGGTCGCGCCCACCACCGCCGCCTCGGCCACCTTCGGGTGGCTGACCAGCGCGCTCTCCACCTCGGTGGTGGAGATGTTGTGGCCGGAGACGAGCATGACGTCGTCGACGCGGCCGAGCAGCCACAGGTCGCCGTCCTCGTCCTTCTTGGCGCCGTCGCCGGGGAAGTACATCCCGTCGAACCTGCTCCAGTACGTGTCGATGTAGCGCTGGTCGTCGCCCCAGATCGTGCGGAGCATGGCCGGCCACGGCTCACGTACGACCAGGAAGCCGCCACCGCCGTCGGGGACGCTGTTGCCCTGTTCGTCGACCACGTCGGCGCTGATGCCGGGCAGCGGGCGCATCGCGGCGCCGGGCTTGGCGGCGGTGACGCCGGGCAGCGGGCTGATCATGATCGCGCCCGTCTCCGTCTGCCACCAGGTGTCCACGACCGGGCAGCGGTCGCCGCCGATGTGCTCGCGGTACCACACGTACGCCTCGGGGTTGATCGGCTCGCCCACCGAGCCCAGGACGCGCAGGCTCGACATGTCGAACTTGGCGGGGATCTCGTCCCCCCACTTCATGAACGTCCGGATCGCCGTCGGCGCGGTGTAGAGGATCGTGATCTTGTACTTCTGGACGATCTCCCAGAACCGGCCGCGGTGCGGGGTGTCGGGCGTGCCCTCGTAGATCACGCTGGTCGCGCCGTTGGCGAGCGGGCCGTACACGATGTAGGAGTGCCCGGTCACCCAGCCGATGTCGGCCGTGCACCAGTAGATGTCGGTCTCCGGCTTGAGGTCGAAGCAGGCGTTGTGCGTCCACGCCGTCTGCGTCAGGTAGCCGCCGGTCGTGTGCAGGATGCCCTTCGGCCTGCCGGTCGTGCCGCTGGTGTAGAGGATGTACAGCGGGTCCTCGGCGTCGTGCGGGGCTGGCGTGTGCTGGTCGCTCTGACGGTCGACGACGTCGTGCCACCACTTGTCGCGCTCGTTGACCGCGACGTCCTGGCCGGTGCGGCGCACCACCAGGACGTTCTCCACCTGGGGACACTCGGCGACGGCCTCGTCCACGGTCGGCTTCAGCGCGGACGGCGCGCCCCGGCGGTAGCCGCCGTCGGCGGTGACCACCAGCTTGGCGTCGGCGTCGTGGATGCGGCTCTTCAGCGCCGTCGCCGAGAAGCCGCCGAACACCACCGAGTGGATCGCGCCAATGCGCGCGCACGCCAGCATCGTGATCGGCAGTTCGGGGATCATCGGCAGGTAGACGGCCACCCGGTCGCCCTTGCCCACGCCCAGCTCCTGCAGCGCGTTGGCGGCCTTGGAGACCTCCCGCTGCAGGTCGGCATAGGTCAACGTCCGGGTGTCGCCCTCAGGCTCGCCCTCCCAGTGGTAGGCGACCTTGTCGCCGCGCCCCGCCTCGACGTGGCGGTCGACACAGTTGTAGGCGACGT
This sequence comes from Nonomuraea sp. SBT364, assembly GCF_001083785.1. Classification (GTDB taxonomy): domain Bacteria; phylum Actinomycetota; class Actinomycetes; order Streptosporangiales; family Streptosporangiaceae; genus Nonomuraea. Next base: position 6,720 of record NZ_LAVL01000007.1, on the reverse strand, counting down.
TGAGCTCACCGCCGACGAACCACTTCGCGAAGGGGGGCTCCCACTCCAGCGTGGTGTCCCACCGCTTGGCCCACGTCAGCCGCTCGGCAGCACGCTCCCAGAACCCGAGGCGGTCGGCCGCCGCCTCGGCATAGGCGGCGGCGGTCACGTTCGCGGCCGCTGCCAGGTCGGCCGGTGGTGCGAACCGGCGGTTCTCCTGCAGCAGGTTGGACAGCGCCTGGGGCTCGTTGCCAGGGGTTTCCGGGGCCACCTCGTGCTCCTTCTATGGCCAGATTGGATAGGTCGTGTCCCACTTCACCAGCTCACGACCACCTACCACAAGAGGTCTAGACAGGTCTGTACCGTCGGATGGGTTTTTATCTGTACGCGTGACAAAAGCAACTGAAACGTTGTCATCTCGAAATCCGTAAATTATGGAACGGGACAGAGACGATGGTTTATGGGTCCCCTCTTAGAAGGCCACCTGATGTCCACGGGTAGTGTCAGGTTCCGTGAGTGACCCATTGGCCGTCATCGCGCAGTTTCCCGGTGTGCCCGAAGCGGTCGACGCCGCCCGGCAGGCCGTCGACCGGCTCTACCGCCACCGCGTCCTGCGGCGGGCCAGCCCGGCGGTCTCCGCGGAGTCGTCCCTGCGCGGCGCCCGCGCGTCCGCCGCGCTCGAAGGCGTGGACGTGCCCCTCGAAGCCCTGCGCAAGGACGAGGTGCACGACCCGGTCGTCCAGGGGGCGCTGCGCGCCTCCGCCGAGCTCGGCCGCCTCGGGGCCACCTGGCGCAACGCGCCACGGCAGGTCCTGGCCCGGTTGCACACGGTCGCCGCCGCCGGCCTCACCCAGGACGATCTCGGGCGTCCGCGTGCCGGTGACGACGCCCCCGATCCGCTCGGCCTGGGCGCCGCCCCGAGCGCGACCGAGACGGTCATCCGGATGGACGGCCTGTTCCATCTGCTCGGCGCCCCGACCAAGGCCCCCGCGCTGGTGCTGGCCGCCGTGGTGCACGCCGAGCTCGCCGTCATGCGTCCCTTCGGCACGGCCGACGGCGTGGTGGCCCGCGCCGCCGAGCGGCTCACGCTGGTGGAATACGGCCTGGATCCCAAGTCCCTGGTCGCCGTCGAGGTGGGCCACCTGGACCAGCCCTACGCCGAGGCCCTGCGCGCCTATCTGGCGGGGACGCCCGAAGGTGTGTCTCAGTGGATACAGCAGTGTGCCTCAGCGGTCACCATGGGCGTACGCGAGACGACCGCCATCTGCGAGGCGATGCAGCGAGGCTGACATAGCTGACGGCGTCTCAGTCATGAGACGCCGTCCGCCGGTGCATCACACCGGGTTACCAAGCGTGCACCTCAATTCGTCGGATCGGGTCAAGCCCGTCTCGACGCGCCTCCCGCGGCTGGTCGCGCGTGGGTGCCCGGCTGATGCACCCGGACAAGTGGTCCGTGTCACCTTTGTACGACGGATCCGCCCTGATGGGAACCCCTTGGGCCAAGACCTTTACCGAGACCTGCCCATCCCGGCGCGAGCCTGCCGCTCACCCCGCCTGTCGCCGTGCCGCCGCCGTCCGGTTATCAAGCCGTGACGATCACTCAGAGTGATCTCCTTTATGTGATCGTTATGGTGCGGCGAAAAAACTTGGCGAAAATGCGAGATTGCTCCTCGACGAAACTCGAGTCCATCGGGCAGCATACGGTGGTATCACCAGAAACTGGCTCGACTGTGCACGGGATTGGTTTCCAAGTCCCTTGCCATGCTCTGGTCAAGTGATGAAAGCTTTCTTCTGAAACGGGCCCGGCTCTACCCCCCCGGAGCCGGACCGGTCAGGCGACCCCCGCTCTCCCCCCCGGCGGGGGTCGCCCCTTTTCCCTCCCGGGTTGTCCACAGCCTGTGCGGCTCCGCCGCCCGCTGTCCCCAGAACCCCGTTCGCCTCATCGCCGCCGCCCCGGCCCGGCGCAAGGTGGGACCTCCCGAATCGACAGGGAGGCCCCGATGCCCCGCCCACTGGTCATCACCGAGGACCGCGACCTGCTGGACGACCTGGTCCGGATAGCCGCCGCAGCCGGTGCCCAGCTCGACGTCGCCCACGTCCCGTCCCACGCCCGCCCCTTCTGGAGCCGCGCCCCTCTCGTGGTCATCGGCGCCGACCTCGCCGAGGCCGTGGCCGCCGCCTCGCCTCCGGCCCGCGACCAGGTCCTCCTGGTCACCCGCGACCCGGACGATCCCGACACCTGGCGGCGCTGCGTGGCCGCCGGCGCCCAGGCCGTCGTGTCCCTGCCGGCCGAGGAGCGCCACCTGGTCGACCGGTTCGCCGACGCCATGGAGCCCGAGCCCCGCGCCGGCGCCGTCGTGTCGCTGATCGGCGGCCGGGGCGGCGCCGGGGCCAGCGTCCTGTCCGCCTGCCTGGCCCTGCGCGCCTCGCACGACCATCTGCGCACCCTGCTCGTCGACGCCGACCCGCTGGGCGGCGGCGTCGACGCCCTCCTCGGCCAGGAGGAAACGCCCGGAGCGCGCTGGGCCGACCTCGTCGCCAGGCAGGGCCGCATCAGCCCCCGGGCCTTGCAGGCCGCGCTGCCCTCCTTCGGCGACCTGGCGGTGCTCTCGTTCCACCGGGGCGAGATCCAGCCGATCCCGGCCGAGGCCATGCGCTCGGTCCTCGAAGCCGGCCGCCGCGGCTTCGACCTGGTGGTCGTCGATCTTCCGCGCCACCTCGACCCGTCGGCCGTCGAGGCGCTCGGCCGATCCGACCGCACGCTCCTGCTGACCCCCGCCGACGTGCGCGGCATCCTGGCCGCCGCCCAGGTCCTCGGCCAGGCCCGCCGCCACACCGCGGACGTCCGCGCCGTCATCCGTCCCGGCGTCGTCGACGACGACGTGGCCGCCGCCTCCCTGAGCATCCCCCTGGCCGGCCGCCTGCCCGACCAGCCCCGCCTGACCGCCACCCTCAACCGCGGCGAGCTCCCCAAGCTGGGCCCCCGCACCGCACTCGGCACCCTGTGCACGACCCTCCTGCACGACCTCCTGCCTCCCGCGGTCCAGGACGCGGCATGACCCAGGAGGTGTCCCCCGACCTGGTCGAAGCCGTCCGCGTACGCCTCGCCCGCGCGGGCGTGGAGCCCACGGCCGCCCAGGTCGCCGTCGCCCTGCGCGCCGAGAAATCGGTCTACGGCGACGCCGAGATCCTCGCCGTCGCCCGCGCCCTCTGCGCCGACCTGATCGGCGCCGGTCCCCTTGAGCCCCTCCTGACCGAGCCCGACGTGACCGACGTCCTGGTCAACGGCCCCCGCGAGGTCTGGGTCGACGACGGTAGGGGCCTGCGCCTCACCCCCGTCACGTTCACCGACGACGGCGCGGTCCGCAGGCTCGCCCAGCGCCTGGCCGCCGCCGCGGGCAGACGCCTCGACGACGCCTCGCCGTATGTCGACGCCCGCCTGACCGGTGGCGTCCGCCTGCACGCCGTCCTGCCCCCGATCGCCTCCGGCGGCACCAGCATCTCCCTGCGCCTGCCGCCCCGCCGCACCTTCACCCTCGACGACCTCGTGGCGGCGGGCACGATCACCCCCGCGGCGGTCCCGCTGCTCACCACCATGGTGTCGGCCAGGCGCGCCTTCCTCGTCACAGGCGGTACGGGCACCGGCAAGACCACCCTCCTGTCGGCCCTCCTGTCCCTGGCCGATCCCGGCGAGCGCCTCCTCCTGGTCGAGGACTCCGCCGAGCTCCGCCCCCGCCATCCCCACGTGCTCCGCCTCGAATCCAGACCGGCCAACCTCGAGGGCGCGGGCGGGGTCGGCCTGCGCGACCTGGTCCGCCAGGCCCTCCGCATGCGCCCGGACCGGCTCGTCGTGGGAGAGGTACGAGGCTCGGAAGTGGTCGACCTGCTGGCCGCACTCAACACCGGTCATGAGGGCGGCTGCGGCACCCTCCACGCCAACCGAGCGGCCGACGTGCCGCCGCGCCTGGAAGCGCTCGGCTGCGCGGCGGGCCTTTCCCGGGAGGCCGTCCACAGCCAGCTCGCCGCCGCGCTCGACCTCGTCATCCACCTGACCCGCGGCCGCCCCGACGGCAGGCGCCGCGTCTCGGAGATCTGCCTGCTGTCCAGATCTGCCGGCGGCCTGGTCGAAGCCGTCCCCGCCGTGACGTTCGACCCTCAGGGCCGGCCCCGCCCCGGCCCCGGTTACCCGGCCCTGACCACTCCCGGGTGCTCATGATGACGGCCGCCCTCCTGGCCTCGATCCTCGCCGCCCTCGCCGTCTGGCTGTGGACCGGCCCCGACGTCGCGACCCTCCGCCTGGACAGGCTCACCACCCACCACGAGGAGCCCTGCCGCCCACCGCTCAGCCGGCTCCTGCGCCGCACCAGCCGAGCCCGCCGCGCCGACGCCTGGCGGCGAGCCTCGATAGAGCTGTGCCACGCCCTGTCCGCCGAACTCTCCGCCGGCCGCACCCCCGGCGAAGCCCTCACCCGGGCCGTCACCGCCGTCGACCTCCCCGACCCCGAGCCCTTCCGCCCGGTCCTCGCCGCCGCCCGAGACGGCGGCGACGTGTCCTCGGCCCTGCTGTCGGCAGCCCCCGACCAGGGCGGAGAGGGCCTGCGCCGCCTGGCGGCCTGCTGGGACGTCGGCGTCACCGTGGGGGCCGGCCTGACCGCCCTCGTCGAACGGGTGGCGAGCACCCTGCGCACCGCCCAGGCCCACCGCCAGGACGTGGCGGCCCAACTGGCCGGCCCGCGCACGACCGCCAGGATGCTGGCCGCCCTCCCCGCTCTCGGGCTTCTCATGGGCGCGGCCCTGGGCATGCGCCCCCTCGACTTCCTCCTCGGCGGCGTCCCCGGACTCCTGTGCCTGGCAGCCGGGCTGGCTCTCGACGCCTGCGGCCTCTGGTGGACCCACCGCATGGCCACCCGAGCCGCGCAGTCATGAGCCGGCACACCGCTCATCACGCAAGGGATGTAGATGCTCGCGCTCCTCTCCGCCGTCTGCGCCGCCTCGGCCGCCTGGCTGTGGACCTCTCCCACCACCCCCTCGCAACGCCTGGCCAGGCTCGTGCCGAAACCCGCCCCACCCCGGCCGCACCGAGGAAACCCGCCCGCGGACGAGCCGGCCCCACCGGCCTGGCTCACCCCCGGCAAGCCGCCGAACCGTCCCCTGACCGGCCGCACCCTCATCTCCGCCGCCTGCCTGGGCCTCCTGGTCGCCCTGCTCGTCGGCGGCATCCCCGGAATCCTGGCCGCCTCCCTCGTCACCCCCGCGGCCGCCGCCGTCCTCCACCGCAGAGAGCCCCCGGAGCTTCTGCGGGACCGCCGCCGCATCGCCACCGACCTGCCCTTCGCCGCCGACCTCATGGCGTCCTGCCTGCTGGCCGGCCAACCGGTCAGCGCCGCCACGGACATCGCCGCGAACGCGACAGGCGGCCCACTGGGGGATCGCCTGACCTGGGTGAGCGTCCAACTCCGCCTCGGCGCCGACCCGGAGCCCACCTGGGCCTTCCTCGCCCGCGACCCGGCCACCGCCCAGCTCTCCAGGGCGATGAGCCGAGCCGCCCAGAGCGGCGCCCCCGTGGCGGACGTCCTGACCCGCCTGGCCGACGACGCCCGAGAATCGGCCCGCGCCACGTCGGTGGCCGCGGCCCGCAGCGTGGGCGTCAAGGCAGTCGCCCCCTTGGGGCTCTGCTTCCTGCCGGCCTTCGTCCTGCTGGGCATCATCCCCATCGTCGCCGGCCTCGCGACCAGCATCGTCCTGCCATGACCCCGCGTCTGCCTCCTGCTTTCCGCGCTTCCCGGCCTGCTTCTCAAGTCCTCGGCCCCGGAGTTATCCACAACCTCGGCTCGCCGGACGGCCCTGCATCCCCAGAACCGCATTCGGCCTGAACTCAGGAGCCCCACCTGGGCGACGCTTGCACTCGCCACGCCGGACTCCACCTCACCCGGCACCGAGCATCTGGAGGCACCATGCACGACACCACCCTCACCCCCAACACCTCCGCCGAGTCTCAGACCCCCGAGCCGACCACCCGCCACAATCTCCAGACGGCCAAGCCCAGCACCCGCCACGAACCCGCAGAGCCCGAGGCGACCACCGGCGACCGCCGCCGCGGGTGGTGGGCCAACCGCTGGTCCCGCTGCACCGGCCCCCAGCGAGACCGCGGCATGTCCACCGCCGAATACGCCGTCGGCACGATCGCCGCCTGCGCCTTCGCCGCACTCCTGTTCAAGGTGGTCACCAGTCCGGAAGTCCAGGAGATGCTCTCCTCGCTCATAGACCAAGCCCTCAACACCAACGGATGACCACGTCCGCCTCCAAGCCTGGAAACCGGTCAGCATCGCGGGGCTCGGTCACCGCGGAAACCGCCGCGGTGCTGCCCGCCCTCATGATCGTGCTAGCGGCCGCCCTGTGGGCGATCCAAGCCGCCGCAGTTCACCTGGAGTGCGTCGACGCCGCCCGCACAGCGGCCCGAGCCGCCGCCCGAGGCGAACCCCTGGACCAAGTACGCGCCCTCGTCCACTCAGCCGTACGCCCATCAGCCCACGTAGCCATAACCCGCAACCCCGACCAGACAACTGTGCGGATCTCAGTAGACGTTCGCCCCCCATGGGGCCCCGCCCCCCCCCCCCCCCCGGGGTGGGCGCGGAGCGGGTTCCCGCCCGAGCGCGGCGCGCCCGGCCTGCCGATGAGCTCGCCGATGCTCTCCAGCGTCGTGGTCGTCCCGTACGGCACCGCCATCGTCTTCTGCAGCAC
>NZ_LAVL01000079.1 GCF_001083785.1 Nonomuraea sp. SBT364 | reverse complement strand
TCCTGGTGCTGGCCGGAGCGGCGGGCGTGGCGGATCGGGTGGCGGAGGGGCCGCCCGCGAGGGCCACGCCCACCACTCCGGCCAGCACCAGGAGGACGAACGCCACCATGATCCGGGCCGCCGCGGCGGATCGCCGGACGCCGGACAGGTTGAGCGCGGTCAGCACCACCACGGCCCCGACGGCCAGCGGGCGGGCCAGGCCGGGGGCCACGTAAGCCCCGAAGGTGAGCGCCATGGCCGCGCAGGACGCCGTCTTCCCGACGGTGAAGCCCCACCCGGCGAGATAGCCCCAGAACGGGCCGAGGCGTCGCCTGCCGTACACGTAGGTGCCGCCGGACTCGGGGTAGAGCGCGGCCAGACGCGCGGAGGAGGTCGCGTTGCAGTAGGCCACCAGGCCGGCCAGCCCGAGCGCGGCGAGCAGCCACGTGCCGGCCGCCTGCGCCGCCGGGGCGAAGGCCGCGAACACCCCCGCGCCCACCATCGCGCTGAGCCCGACGACCACCGCGTCGCCGGTGCCCAACCGTCTAGCCAGCCCTCCGGCCACCCGCCCTCCTCATGTCCGGAGGCCACTCTGCACCATCCGGCCGACACTTTCCCGTCGCGCCGGGGTACGCCCGGGAAAGAGCGGACGACCGCCCGGCGTCCGGCGTGGGTCCTCCGGGAGAACGCCCGGCGCGTGCCGGAGAAGAGCGCCCCGGAGCCCCGCCGGGTGTGGGCGTTGACGGGCTCCGGGGACGGTTCAGGCCCCGGACTCCGGGCCGGGGACGACGAGGACGGGACGCCGGGAGTGGTGCAGGACCCGGTCGGAAGTGCTGCCCAGCAGGATCGAGCGGACCCCGCCGAGCCCCCGGGTCCCGGTGACGATGAGCTCGACGTCCAGTTCGTCGGCCGTGTCCACGATCGTCGCCCAGACGGCCACCGCGTCGGACGAGCAACGGGGGGTGGCGTCCAGACCGGCTTCGGTGGCGAGGGAGGCGCCGTGCTCGGCGAGCTCGCGCATGGCCTTGCCGATGGCCTCGTCCTCGGCGGCGGAGTTGTCGATCGTCATGATGAGCCCGGCGGACGCCCGGGCGGAGGTCATCGCCAGCCGCTCCCACACGGTCAGCACCACCGCGTGCCGGCCGGGGAACATCTTGCCGGCGAACGCGATGGCGGCCTTGGAGTCGTCGGAGCCGTCGTAGGCGATCAGGATGGTCATGCCGGTTACCTCCATACCAAGTGTCAGGCTCCCCCTCTTACCGAAGGGGAGCCGTTCACTCCTGGTACGGGAGGTCAGGCCAGGGCGGGCACGCGGCGGGCGGCGGGGCTGAGCATCGACAGACCGGCCAGGGCCAGGATGCCGAGCTCGGTGGCGACCACGACGCGCTGGATCAGCCCGGCGGGGAAGTCCTCGTTGGACAGCGGGATGCCGAACATCCGCACCACGTACGGGATCACGACGGCGACCAGGGCGAACAGCGCGATCATGCTGAGCACCCGGACCGCACGGGCGTAGCGGATGCGCCCCCTGGCCAGCAGCAGCCCGGCCGCGGGCATCACCAGGAAGGCGACGAAGGCTGCGTAGCGGTGGATGCCACCCGACAGCGACAGCGGGACGCCGGGCGGGTCGGTGGGGAACGCGCCGATGAGGAACATGCTCGCGCCCCACACCAGCAGCAGCGCGACGACCCGGTGGCCCGCCCCGGCCCGGCGCATGGCCTCGGCGATCAGCGTCGAGCCCATCGCGAACAGCGTCAGCGACAGCGGCAGCAACCAGCCGGCCGCCTGGAAGGCGTACTCGCTGATCACCGTGTGCATCGGGTCCAGCCCCGCCTCGGTGTGCAGGGCGAACATGGTGCCGGCGCCGGTGCCGATGGCCGTGAATCCGCTGACAAGCAATCCCCTCATGCACTTAAAAGTCGCGGAATCCGGCCTTGAGGAGTATCGGAGATCGCCCCCGGCGGGCCCTGAGGAATCCCCTACTACTTCGGACCTAATACCCCCGTCAGGGTCGCGATGACCTGCGCGGATACCGTCCTTGGTAGGGCTTCCCCCCTCAGGGAGGGTAGGGATTTGACTTCGAGCGCACTCTAAGGGGAACTCTGGAGACATGACGATCCAGGAGGCCGCGCAACGGTCGGGCCTGAGCGCTCACACGCTGCGCTACTACGAGCGCATCGGGCTCATCCACTCGGTCGGCCGCAACGCCAGCGGGCACCGCGACTACGCCGAGCAGGATCTGGAGTGGCTGGCGTTCCTGACCAAGCTGCGCACCACCGGCATGCCCGTCGCGGACATGTGCCGTTACACCGAGCTGCTCCGGAGGGGCCCGGAGACGATCGGGGAACGGCGGGCCATGCTGGAGCGGCACCGCGCGCGGGTCAGGGCCAGGATCGCCGAGCTCTCCCAGGACCTGCTGGCCCTGGACTACAAGATCGACATGTACAGGGGACAAGAATGAACAAGCGCACACTCGGCACCGGCGGCCCTCAGGTCTCGGCTCTCGGGCTGGGCTGCATGGGGATGTCGGAGTTCTACGGCAAGGGCGACGAGACGGAGTCCATCTCCGTCATTCACCGCGCCCTCGACCTTGGCATGAATTTTCTCGACACCGCCGACATGTACGGCAGCGGGCACAACGAGGAACTGGTCGGCCGGGCCATCAAGGGCCGCCGGGACGAGGTCGTGCTCGCCACGAAGTTCGGCGTGAACCGCGCCGGAGGCGGCCGGACGATCGAGAACAGCCCCGACTACATCCGCGCGGCCTGCGACGCCTCGCTGCGCCGTCTCGGCGTCGACCACATCGATCTCTACTACATGCACCGCCGCAACCCCGACGTGCCCGTCGAGGACTCGGTCGGCGCGATGGCCGACCTGGTGGCGCAGGGCAAGGTGCGTCACCTCGGGCTGTCGGAGGTGAACGCGCGGACGCTGCGCGAGGCGGCGGCCGTGCACCCGATCGCGGCGCTGCAGAGCGAATACTCGCTGTTCACCCGCGGCCTGGAGAGGGAGATCCTGCCGGCGGCCCGCGAGCTGGGCGTGGCGCTGGTGGCCTACTCCCCGATCAGCCGCGGCTTCCTCACCGGCACCTTGCCGCCGGCGGACGAGCTGCCCGACGACGACTTCCGCAAGTGGATGCCGCGCAACACGGGACAGAACGCCGCGCACAACGCCACCATGGTGGCCGAGGTCACCAAGATCGCCGAGGCGGCCGGGGTGACTACGGCGCAACTCGCCCTGGCCTGGGTGCTCGCCCAAGGGCAGGACGTGGTGCCGATCCCGGGCACCAAGCGGCTGCGCTACCTGGAGGAGAACGCGGCGGCCGCGGCCATCGAGCTGACCGGCGAGCAGCTCGCCGCGCTGGAGCGGGCCGTGCCCGCCGACGCCGTGCGCGGCGACCGCTACGCCGACATGACCTACCTGGAGGCGTGACCGGGCAGGTCGAAGTAGGCCCGGATGGTCGTGGCGCCCGCCCGGGTGTGCACCCGCACCAGGTCGCTCAGCAGGTTGACGATGAGCAGCCCGCGCGACCCGGGCACGCGCGGATCGACGGGCGAGCGCCCGGCCAGCGGGTCGGTGATGTGCCCGGTGTCGCTCACCTCGCAGACCAGCCGGTCGTCGGCGCGCCACACGCGGATCAGGCCGGAGCCGCCGCCGTGGTCGAGGCTGTTGGCGCTGAGCTCGGCGACGACCAGCCGGATGTCGTCGAGCCGCGCGTCGGCGAAGCCCACCTCGGCGCCCACCTCACCGGCGAGCAGGCGGGCCGCCGCCAGGTTGCGCCGGTCGAAGCGGAGCGCGACGTGGTCGCCGGGCTCGTCGAGCGGCCGGTTGTGCCCGTCGACGACCGCCTGCGGCGCGTACAGGTCGCTGACCCGCTCGCCCGCCCCGTCACGCAGCACGGGGTGGGTGAGCCACGCCTCGCGGATGACCTCGGCGTCGAGCCCGTCGAGGTCGTACGGGCACAAAATGGTCACCCGCCTGCCCCGGAACGCGTAGTTGATCAGCGCCTCGTGCTGGGCGCACGCGGGGTATTCGGTCGCGCTGCGGCCCGGCCAGATCGGCTCGCCGATGATCCGCACGTGCTCGTCGGGATGCCGGTCGGCGAAGTCGCGCAGCACCCCCGGGATGATCCGGCCCGGGTTGCGCCCTTCCCGGGTCATGTCGAGCATCAGCACGCGCGCGGCGTCGGCGCCCAGCGTGTGCTCGATCAGCTCCAGGTTGCGCCGTGGAACGGAGACGGCCACGGGCTCCCCGGCCGAGAGGCCCTCGCGGATGAATGCGGTCGTGGCAGCCGCGTATTCCCGGTCGCCTCTGTAGAAGAGTGCCGGGTGCACGAACGGATCTGCCAACATCGCCTTTCCACGCTACCTGTCGTTGGTGTCATCAAGGCCGACTGTTGGGTAGCTATTCAGTGTGAAGAGACTTCAGATCGTACAGCGGCCCCGGCCCCCTCGCCGCCCGCTCCCCCTCGATCTGCGTACCCCCGCAGGCCGTCCGCTCCCGTTCTGACCGATGCGACCCTATGCTCAAATCATGTCGGAAATGCAGATCCGCGCGTCCGACGCGGATCGGGAACGCATCACCCAGCAGTTGCAGCGCGCCTTCACCGAGGGCCGCCTGGACCAGCTCGAACTGGAGGACCGGCTCGAACTGGCGCTGAGCGCCAAGCTGCACGGCGACCTGATCAAGATCGTCGAGGACCTGCCCGCCGACGCGCCCCCGGTCGACGACGTGGTCGTGCTGGAGACCAAGCACGACCAGCTCAAGCGCACCGGCGACTGGGCGGTGCCGCGGCGGCTGCGGGTCGTCTCCAAGCACGGCGGCGCCCATCTCGACTTCAGCGAGGCGGTCGTGGCGCATCCGGTGATCGAGGTCGAGCTCGACCTCAAGTACGGCTCCGCCAAGATCGTGCTGCCGCCGGGCGCATCGGCCAACGTCGACGGGTTCCGCGCCACGTACGGCAGCACGTCCACCGCCGACGTGCCCGGGCGCCGGCGGCCGGGCACGTTGCACGTGGTGGTGACGGGCGAGAGCAAGTACGGCCAGCTGACGGTCCGCTATCCGCGCAAGCGCTGGTTCACCCAGTCGTGAAAGGCGGAGATGTGGTGCTCGCTGGGCACCAGCACGCCGCCCTTGGTGTAGGCGCGCGACGACATGCCGAGCTGCGTCCGCTCGCAGGCGTCGAAGTCCTGTTCGTTGACCCGGTGGAAGAGCTCGGCGGAGCGTGACACGTCGGCCCCCGAGGCGACCACGTCGGGGTGGTAGAGCCAGTCGCACTCCACGATCGTGCGGTCGGCGGCCAGCGGGAACATCCGGTGCACGATCACGTGGTCGGGCACCAGGTTGACGAACACCTGCGGCTTGACGGTGATCGCGTAGTAGCGCCGGTCCTGCTCGGGGGCGACGTCGGGCAGTTTGCCGAACCCCGCCCCGCCGTCGACGGTGAACCCCTCGGCGCGCTGCGCGAACTCGGCGCCGTGCCCGACGTAGTACTGCGCCGCGTACCCTCCGGCGAACTCGGGCAGCACCGCCGTGAGCTCGGGGTGGATGGTCGCGCAGTGGTAGCACTCCATGAAGTTCTCGACGATGAGCTTCCAGTTGGCGCGCACGTCGTAGCGGACGCGGCGGCCGACGGCGAGCGTGTCGGCGTGGTAGCGCTCGATGGCGGCCGGGTCGCCGAGCCGTTCGGTGGCGGCGTGCGTCACGCTCTCCTCGAACGGGGGCGGCTCGTCGGCCAGGCAGATCCACGCGTACCCGAGCCATTCGCGCAGCGCCACCGGGACCAGCCCGTAGGCGACCCGGTCGACGTCCGGCATCCTGGCCAGGTTGGGCGCGGCCGCGAGCGTGCCGTCCAGGTCGTAGGACCAGGCGTGGTAGGCGCACCGGATCGTGCGCCTGACCTCGCCTTCCTCCTCCAGGCACAGCCGCGCGCCGCGGTGCCGGCAGACGTTGAGGAAGGCCCGCAGGCAGCCGTCGCGGCCGCGCACCACGATCACGTTCTCCCGCCCCGCCTGGACGGTTCGGAACGCGCCCGGCCTGGCGAGATCGCCGGATCTGACCGCGCAGAACCAGAGCGATTCGAAGATCAGCGCCTGCTCGCGGGCGAACACCTCGGGGTCGGTGTAGGAGCGTCCGGGCAGCGTGGAGATCAGGCTCGATGTGCTGGTCAACAGACACTCCTTGTTGCGTAATACGCACCGAGTTGCCCTATATGCGAAATAGTCAGCTCGGCCTAGGAGGCTGTCAAGAGGTAGCCGCTGGCCCACCGGAGCCACCGGGTGTAGACGCTGGTCGCGAGCCTGCGGGGGATCAGCCGGGCCAGGATCTCGTGCCGGTTGGTGAACTCGGTGCCCGCCAGCACCGCCGACCGGCGCACCAGCCTGGCACGGGCCCGCTCGTACGCGCGCAGGTCGCCGGTGATCGAGCCCGCCAGCAGCCACGCGTCCTCCAGCGCCTGGTTGGCGCCCTGGGCCATGGCGGGCGGCATGGTGTGCGCCGAGTCGCCGGCCAGCGTGGTCGGCCCGTGCCCCCACACGTCCGGGATCCGCCACGTGTGGTGCGGGAAGAACTCGGGCTCGGTCATCGTGGCGAGGATGCGCGGCACCGGATCGGGAAAGCCGCCGAACAGCCGCCGCAGTCTCCCCACCGGATCGGGATCGTCGCCCCACAACGGCCGCCCGGGGCCCGTCCGCACGTCGAACCACCACAGCAGCCGGCCACCGCCCGCCGGGATCAGCCCGCACATCCCATGCCGGCCGGGGATCATGACGGCCCGGCCCGCGCCGGTGAGCGCGGTGGGCTCGGTGGCGAACCCCTGCCAGGTCGCCCAGCCGCTGAGCCGCGCGGGATCGCCGCCCAGCATCGCGTGCCGGACCGCCGACCGGCGCCCGTCGGCGCCCACCAGCACGTCGCCGCGCACCGTACGGCCGCCGGCCAGCCGCGCCAGCGCCCTGCCGGGGTCGACGCCCTCGGCCGCGGCGCCGTACGTGACGGGCACGCCCTCGGCGAGCAGCCCGACCAGCTCGCCGCGGGCCACGTGGACGGTGGGATGGCCGTACGCGCGCTCGGCGTCGGTGAGGTCGGCCGCACTGAGCACCCGCCCGCGCGTGGACCAGGACTCCAGCGTCTCCAGCCGCCGGCCGGCGCCGGACAGGTCGACCCCGAGCCCACGCAGGATCGCGGTGCTGCCCGGCCAGAGCGAGACGGACCCACCGGCCGTGCGCGGCTCCGGGGCCTCCTCGTACACCTCGACCTCGTGCCCGCCGCCGATCAGCCCGCGCGCGAGCGCGAGGCCCGCGACACCCGCCCCGATCACGATGACCCTCATATGACACCTGTCTCGATACTTCGAAGACAGATACCCGCTTTTACATCGGCTTGATATCGATGATGCTAGTGGGGTGCAAGCGGTGGTCAAGGTTCGCGCCATACTGTCCCCTCGTTCCTACACCTACGAAGGGCAAGACCATGACTCCCCCTCGCCGCATCGCGATCGCGATCGCGACGCTCACCCTTGCCGGCCTCACCACCGCGTGCGGCGCGATCGGCACCGCGGTCGACTGCAACAAGGTCGCCAGCGAGGTCACCACCATCCTCAACGGCGTCACCACCGCGATGGCCAGCGCCGCGACCGACCCCTCGGCGATCGAGAAGGCCAGCTCCGAGGCTGCCGGCAAGGTCAAGACGCTGGCCGCCGACTACGACGGTGAGCTCCGCTCGGCTCTCGACGACATGGCCGCCGGCCTGGAGGGCCTGAAGGCCGACGCGTCGAACCCGACGGCCCTGATGGAAGCCGCCACCAACCTCCAGAGCTCCGCGACGAAGATCCAGAGCGCCTGCAGCTAGCACGTTCCCCATGAAATCGGTCTAGTCTTGCTGCCCGTGACGGGCGACACGCTGACGGGGCGGGCCAAGGTCCCCGCCGCGCTCTCCGGTTTCATGACCCGGTTCAAACCCTGGCTGAGGGGGCACCGCCTGCGGGTCGGTCTCCTCAGCCTGGCGTCGGCCGTCGCGTACGCGGTGATCGGCCTGGTCGAGCTGGCCACCTACCGCACCAGCACGTTCGACCTGGTGATCCTCGATCAAACCGTCCGCAACTACGCGGCGTTCCGGCTGCCGTACGCGCCGGTCCTCGGTGCCTTCCACGACCGGGGGCTGGACTATCTGCAGCTCGCCGACCACTTCTCGCCCGTCTACGCGCTGCTGGCGCCGTTCTACTGGGTGCACGACGGGCCGGCCTCGCTGATCGTCGCGCAGGCGCTGCTGTTCGCGGCGGCCATCCCGTTCATCTGGCTGTTCACCCGCCGGATGCTGGGGGCCGGCCCCGCCTATCTCGTCGCGGTGGCGTACGCGCTGTCATGGCCGGTGGCGCAGGCGGTGGCGTTCGACGCGCACGAGGTCATGTTCGTGCCGCTGCTGACCGCCGTCGCGATCGAGCGCTACCACGCCGGCCGGGACCTGCCGGCCTTCGCCGCCCTGTTCACGCTCCTCCTGGTCAAGGAGGACATGGGGCTGATGGTGATCGGCTTCGGCGCGTACCTGTTCTGGCTGGGCGACCGCTTCCGCGGCGTGTGCTGCGCAGCGGTCGGGCTGGGCGGGGTGCTGCTGACCCGCGGCGCGCTCGTCCCGATGCTGGGCGGCGAGCCCGCCGACTTCTGGGCCTACAACCATCTCGGGCCGGACGTGCCGAGCGCGGTGCTGACGCTGATCCGCGATCCGCTCGGCGCGCTGCTGCTGCCCTTCAGCGAGGAGGCCAAGGTCGACACGCTGTTCCTGCTGGCGTGGCCGACGTTGCTGGTGTGCCTGCTGTCGCCGCTGACGCTGGTGGCGCTGCCGCACGTGCTCGAACGCATGCTGGCGGACCGCCACCTGTGGTGGCAGGCGGACTTCCAGTACAACGCCTTCACCGTGGCGATCCTGTTCTGCGCGGGCGTGGACGGGCTGGCCAGGCTGCTGCGCCGGCTCAAGCGGCCCGGCGACCGGTCGCTGACGCTGGCCTGGGCGGTGGCCGTGTGCGCGGTGGCGGTCACCCTGGTGCCCAGATTCGCCCTGGACCAGCTCTACCATCCAGCGTTCTACGAGGGCGACCCGGTCAAGACGGCCGCCGCGGAAGCCGCCGTCGCCCGCGTGCCCTCGGGGGTGACGGTGGAGGCGGCCAACTCCGTCGGTCCCGGCCTGACCGATCGCGCCACCGTGCTGCTGTGGACCGGCCGGCCGCAGGGCGCGCCCTGGGTGGTGGCCGACACGGCCCGCTGGGAGTTCCCGTTCGGCACCGCCGAGGAGCAGGTCGCCCAGGTCGGCAGGCTGCTGACGGAGGGCTACACGAAGGTGTTCGAGCGCGACGGCTACGTGGTGCTCAACCGGGCGTCATAGCCTCCGGGGCGCTCAGGTGCTCGGCGATGGCGACCTGCCAGGAACGCAGGTGGTCGGCGTAACCGTCGGCGAAGCCGCGCAGCTCGCGGGCCCCCTGCGGGGACAGGGCGGTGAGGTCGTAGACGACCTCGGCCGTGCTGCCGCCCCGGGTGTCGTCGGTGACCGTCACGGTGACGGTGCCGGCCCGGGAGCCGGGGGTGACCCTGGCGTAGCAGACGCGCCTGCCCTCCTGCCGGTCGACCACGATCCAGGTGGTGCGCTCGCCGTGAGTGTCGGTCTCGAAGACCGTGCCCGGCGCGCAGTCGTCGTCGGACGGCATCGGGAAGCGCGGCCGCCAGCCCCTGACCCACCGTTCCTCGCCGCGCGGCGTGAACAGCAGGAGCGCCTCGGCGGGCGGCAGCGGCACCGCGACCAGGCCGCTCAGCGAATACTGCACCCCCGTCACCGGTCCACCAGCCGGTGCGCGTCCTCGGCGGTCATGGTGAGGCCGTAGACGGACTTGAGCTGGCCGATCTTGTCGAGCGTCTCGGGCGAGAACGGCGCCCGCCCCTCGAAGGCGTGCAGCGTGATGCCCTCGACGAGGTCGCCCAGGGACATGTCGAGATATTCGGCCAGGCCCTTGAGGACCTTGAGCAGGTTCTTCTCCACGCGGAGCCCGGTCTGGGTCCGCTCCGCTGTTACCATGGTAACAATATACCTCAAACCGGGCGGCCGGTCGCCTGCGCATAGGCGTGGTCGAACCCTTCCAGGACCACCGGCCAGGAGCCCGCCGCCGGCGGGGTGGCGCGGTTGTGCCGGGTGATCCGCTCGCGCAGCGCGGCGTCGGCGCAGAGTTCGGCCACCGCGCCGGCCAGGGCGTTCACGTCGCGGCCGAGCAGGCCCTCGGTCCCGTGGCTGACGAAGTCGGCCACCCCGCTCTGCGACCGCGCCACCACCGGCAGCCCGGCGGCGCGCGCCTCCAGGGCGGCGATGCCGAACGACTCCCGTGGCGCCGGCGCCACGAACACGTCGGCCGACTCCAGCACCTTGGCGATCTGCTCGCGGGTGTAGCGGCCGGGCAGCGACACCCAGCCGGTCATGCCGTGCCTGGCCAGGTAGCGCTCCATCGAGGCGCGGGCCGGGCCGTCGCCGACCACGGTCGCGCGCAGCGTGATCGCCGCCGGGACCCGCGCACGGGCCAGCTCCAGCAGCTTGAGCAGGCGTACCGGATGCTTGCGCGGGGCGAGCCTGCCGACCGCGACGACGTGCACCTCGCCGCGGCCGTCCGGAGGGCTCCCGGCGGGGAAGCGCCGCCAGCCCGACAGATCCAGTCCGTTGGACACCACGTGCACGGGCACCCGGGAACCGGCGACCGCGCGGATCGGGGCCGCCGCCGCGTTGCTCACCGTGGTGGCCACCAGGTCCCACCGCTGCCACCCGTACGCCAGGCCGAGCAGCCGGTAGAGGGCGCGCGTGACCGGGTCCCACATGCTGTGCACCGTCACCACGCACGGCAGCCCGAGCCGGACGGCGGCGCGCACGCCCTGCCAGGCGAACGGCGAGACCGCCCCCAGGTGCACGTGCACCACGTCCGGCCGGGAGCCGGCCAGCCGGCGGGTGAGATGCCTCACGCCCGACGGGTGCACCGGCAGGTCGAACGGCACGCGGGCGACGATCCGGTGCACACCGGGCAGCGCCTCGCCCCGGGTGGCGGTGGCCAGCTCGACCTCGTGTCCGGACTCGCGCTGCATTCGGACGAGATCGGCGACCTGCACCTCGATTCCCCCGAGTCTCGGCAGGTAACAGTCACTCACGTGAAAGATCCGCACCCCTCCCAGACTAATCTGGGCCTGTGCCTCCACGTACCGCTGTGTTCTTCCACGCCCACCCCGACGACGAGGCCCTGCTGACGGCGGGCACGATGGCGATGCTCGCGGCCGAAGGGCACCGCGTGGTGCTCGTGGTGGCCACCGCGGGCGAGCGCGGCCTGGCGGAGATGCGGCCCGGCGAAGCGCTCGGCGAGACCCGCATGAAGGAGCTCTACGCCTCGGCCGCCGCGCTCGGCTGCGCCCGGGTCGAATGCCTGGGCTACGGCGACTCGGGGCTGAGCCCGAAGGGCGGCATCGCCGAGGAGCGGCCGGACAACGCCTTCATCGACGCCGACACCGAGAAGGCCGCCACCGCGCTGGCCGACATCCTGCGCGAGGAGCGGGCCGACCTGCTGTCGATCTACGACCCGGCGGGCGGCTACGGCCATCCCGACCACGTGCAGGTGCACCGGGTGGGCAGGCGGGCGGCGGAGATCGCGGGCACGGAGATCGTCCTGGAGGCGACGGTCAACCGCGACCCGCTGGTCAAGCTGCTCAAGGCCGCGGGCAAGGTCTACCGGTTCCCGCCGGAGTTCGACGTGCGGACGTTCGAGAGCGCCTACTCCTCCAGCGAGACCATCACCCACCGGGTCAACGTACGCAGATACGCCAGGCAGAAGCGGGCCGCCATGGAGGCGCACGCCTCGCAGGCGACCGGCGGCGACACCGACCGCACGCTGGCCGTGATGCTCAAGGTGCCGGGGCCGCTCTACCGGCTCGTGTTCGGCACCGAGTGGTTCGTCCGCCGCGACCTGCCGCCGGGCGCCCGGCTGCGTCATCCCTTCGACCGATGGCCGAAATAGTCCCAGGAGCGGGCGCGGCCGCCTCCCGCTACCGGCAGACTGGGTGCCGATGAAGAACAAATGGCTCCAGATCACGCTGTCGGTCCTGTCGCTCGGGCTGGCGGTGCTGCTGGTGGTCTACCTGCCGCAGATCGTGCAGACGCTGACCGGCAAGCCCGTGTCCTGGCGGGAGATCGGCGTCGTGTTCGGCACGCTCGACCTCGGCATGATCTCGCTGATGACGGCCGTCTGGCTGCTGAGCCTGCTCGCCTACACGTTCGTGCTCACCGGGTCGCTGCCTGGGCTGGGCCACACGCAGGCGCTGACGCTCAACGCCGCCGGGAGCGCGGTCAGCAACCTGCTGCCGTTCGGCGGAGCCGCCGGGGTGGCGCTGACGTTCGCGATGACCAGGGGCTGGGGGTTCGGCAACCGGCCGATCGTGGTGATGACGCTGGTCAGCGGGATCTGGAACACGCTGTTCAGGTTCGTCCTGCCGGCCGTGGGCATCATCGCGCTGCTGCTGGCCGGGCAGGCGCCCAACGCGACCGTGGCCAACGCCGGCTGGGTCGGCGCGATCTCCATCCTGGCGCTGTGCGTGGTGGTCGCCGCGGCCCTCTACTGGGACCGGGCCGCCGCCGTGCTGGGCCGTGGGCTGGACTTCCTGGCCCGGCTGGTGCGGCTCAAGGCACGCCCGTCGCAGGCGTTCGAGCGGCTGCGCCACGACACCGCGACGGTCGTGCGGACCCGGTGGCCGATCATGTCGTTCGGCATGGTGTTCTTCCTCGGCTTCCAGTGGGCGATCATGGCCGCCTGCATGCTGGCCACCGGCGCCTGGCCGGGGCTGGCCGAGTCGATCGCGGTCTTCGCCCTGTCGCGGGTGCTCACCGCCGTGCTCGTCACGCCGAGCGGCGCCGGGATCATGGAGTCGGGCGTGGTGGTGCTGCTGACCACGTTCGGCGTGGCCGCCCCGCCGGCGACGGCCGCGGCACTGCTCTTCGGCTTCTGGACTTACACTATCGAGATCCCGTTCGGCGGCCTCGCGCTGGGCGCGTGGGCGCTCCTGCGCAGGCGCAACAGCCGTGGCGCCGCAGCGGATCCCCCGTCCGCGATCTCGAAGGCCCCGCAGTGACTATCCCGAACCCCACACGTAATCAACCCCGGGCCTTGTGCGTGATTCGGAAGCACGCATAGCGTGGCGGCTGACATGGTGGCGTTCCGGGTTCTGGGGCCAGTCGAGGCGTACGAAAACGGCGAACTCGACCTCGGCGGGTTGCGGCAACGGGCCGTGCTCGCCCGGCTTCTCGTGGCCAGAGGCCAAGTGGTGCCCGTCGACACGCTGCTGTACGACCTGTGGGACGACGACACGGCCAAGGGCGCGCAGTCGGGGCTCCAGGTCTACATCTCGCGGCTGCGCCGGGTGCTGGAGCCGGGCCGCCCGCGCGGCGGCCCCAACCGGCTGCTGGTGACCGTCGCCTCCGGCTACGCGCTGCGGGTGGCGCCCGAGCAGGTCGACGCGCTCCGGTTCGAGCAGCTCGTCCGGGCCGCGGGCGAGCACCTGGACGAAGGCGACCCGCAGGCCGCGCGCGGCCGCCTGGAGAAGGCGCTCGGCCTGTGGCGCGGCACCCCCTACTCCGACTTCGCCGACCAGCAGTGGGCCGAGGCCGAGGTCAACCGGCTGACCGAGCTGCGGCTGGTGGCCCGTGAGCGGCACGCCGACACCGGCCTGCGCCTGGGCATGCCCGCCGAGACCGTGCCCGACCTGGAGGCGCTCACCGCCGAGCACCCGCTGCGCGAGGAGGGCTGGCGGCTGCTCGGCCTGGGCCTCTACCGGTGCGGCCGGCAGGGCGACGCGCTCGCGGCGCTGCGCAGGGCGCGCGGCATCCTGGCCGACGAGCTCGGCATCGACCCCGGCCCGGCGCTGCGCAAGCTGGAGTCCGACATCCTCGCCCAGGCGCCGGGGCTGGAGCTGGCCCCGGCGCCCCGCCCGTCGCGCCCCGTGCCGGTCGCCGACACCTGGCCGCCCCGGCCCGCCACCCCGATCGAGCCGCCGCCGCTGGAGCCCGAGCCGTTCGTCGGCCGCGACGCCGAGCTGTCGAGGCTGACCACGGCCGCCGCCCGCACCGGCCGCTTCCAGGTGGCGATCGTCACCGGCGTCGCCGGCGCGGGCAAGACCACGCTGCTGCGCCAGCTGGAGAGCAGGCTCACCGCCGACGGCTGGATGACCTCCTCCGGCGCGTGCCCCGACTCCAGCGCCACCCCGCCCGGCTGGGCCTGGGTGGAGATCCTGCGCGCCCTCGTCGGCGCGACCGGCGCGGGCGAGTACGCCCAGCTCCTGGCCCCGCTGCTGGACGACGCCGCGCCCGATCCCGACGACGACGAGGTGTCCGGCGGGTTCCGGCTGCACCGGGCCGTCGGCGGCTATCTGGCGGGCGTGGCCCGCCGGGCCCCGGTGCTGCTCACGCTGGAGGACCTGCACTGGGCCGACGACCAGACGCTGGCGCTGCTGCGCGCGCTGCCGAGCCTGCTGGCCACCAGCCGGGTGCTGCTCGTGGTCACCTGCCGCGAGAGCGAGCTCGACGACCGGCAGGCCGACGTGCTGGCCGCGCTGGCCAGGCTGGGCCCGGTGCGGGTCGGCCTGTCCGGGCTGGCCCCGAAGGCCGTGGCCGAGCTGGTCAGAGCCACCTGCGTACGCGAGATCGACGAGGACGCCGTCGAGTCGATCGTCGAGCGCACCGGCGGCAACCCGTTCTTCGTCCGCGAGACCGTACGCCTGCTCGACGCCGAGGGCGCGGCCGACCGGGCGAGCGCGGCCGAGGTGCTGTCGCGGGTGCCCTCCGGGGTGCGTGACGTGCTGCGGCGGCGGATCTCCCGGCTGCCCGCCGGCGCGCAGCAGATCCTGCTGCAGGCCGCCGTGATCGGCCGTGACGTGGACGTGGACGTGCTGGTCGACGTGGCCGGCGACGAGGACGCCGTGGTGGAGGCGGTCGAGGCGGCGCTGCTGGCCGGGCTGGTGACCGAGCCAGGTCCCGGGCTGCTGCGCTTCGACCACGACCTGGTGCGCGACACGCTTTACTCCGACGCCTCGCGGCTGCGCCGCACCCGGTTGCACGCCGCCGTGGCCGCGGTGATCGAGCGGCGCGCGCCGTCCGACGTCGCGGCGCTGGCCCACCACTATTTCCTGGCCGACGCCGCCGACAAGGCGGTGCACTACGCGGGGCTGGCCGCCGAGCAGGCCGAGCGGCGTTTCGCGCACCGCGAGGCGGCGACGCTGTGGGAGCAGGCCATCGCCGCCTTCGACCGCACCGGCGGCGACACCAAGCAGCGGCTGCAGCTCATGCTGCGCCGGATCAAGGCGCTGGCGCTGTGCGGCGACATGACCGCGGCCCGGCTGCTGCGCCGCGAGGCGATGGACGCCGCGCTGCCGCTGGGCGACCTGGAGCTGACCGCGCGGGTCGCGGCGGCGCTCGCGGTGCCCCACAAGGGCATGGCGCGTGACTTCACCCGCACCGCGTGGGAGATCGTGGACGTCACCGAGAAGGCGCTGAGCGAGCTGCCCGAGGGCGAGCAGTCGCTGCGCGCCAGCCTGCTCACCACGCTGGCGCTGGAGCTGGAGGGCTCCTCCTCGCCCGAGCGGGGGCGGCAGGCGTCGCTGGAGGCGCTGGAGGTGGCCCGGCAGAGCGGCGACCCGGTGCTGATCGCGGTCGCGCTGAGCGGGCGGCTGCGCCAGTCCTACGACATCCCGGCCGTCGACACCCGCGAGAGCATCGGCCGCGAACTGCTCGACGTCGCCCAGCGCTCGGGACAGATCGCCACCCAGGCGCTGGCCCACCTGGTGCTGCTGGAGTGCGCGGCCGCGCGGGGCGAGTTCGGCGTCGCCGACGAGCACGCCGCCGCCGCCGACCGGCTCGCCCGGCAGTACGACCTGCCGGCCCCGGCCGCCGTGCACGCCTGGTACTCCGGGCAGCGGCAGATGATCGCCGGCGACTACGCGGGCGCCGAGCGGGCCTACCGCGACGCGGCCCGGATGACGGCGCGGGCGGGCATGCTGGAGGGCCGCCAGGACCTGCCGCTGATCACCACGTTCTGCCTGCACCTGGTCGACGGGCGGGCCGCCGAGACGGTCGACCTGCTCGCCGAGAAACACCAGGGCGGCGCCAAGTGGACCCTCGACGCCTACGCGCTGGCGCTCGCCTCGGCCGGGCACCTCGCCGACGCCAAGGCGGTCGCCGCCGTCCGCCCGCCGGTGCGTCCCGACTTCCTGTACGAGCTCGCCATGACGTGGCGGGCGCTGGCCGGGATGCTGCTCGACGACCGGGAGCGGATGGTCGACTGCTACGACAAGCTGAAGCCGTTCGCCGACCGCATCGCGGGCGCCGGCACCGGGGTCGTGGCGCTGTGGCCGGTGGCGCTGACGCTGGGCGACCTCGCGATCCGGCTCGGCCAGCCCGCCGCCGCGCGCGAGCACTACGGCAAGGCGCTGGAGGTGGCCCACCGGGTCGGGGTGCCGCGCTGGGTGGAGGCGGCGCAGCGCTCGGTCAGCAGCTCACCTGGAAGCGGTCGCTCTTGACGCTCTCGCGGCCCTCGGCCTTGAGCTCGACGCGATACCAGCCGGGGTTGGCGGAGACGGCAGGGTCCCACACGGCGTTCTCCTCGGCGCCCGCGAACCCGGAGTAGTGCACCAGGTAGGTGCGCCAGCTGTTGGTGCCGGGGTTCCAGCGGGCCAGCCGCCAGCGGTAGGAGACGGTCGCGGCCGGGTCGGGGTTGACGATCACGGTGCGGGCCAGGAAGGTCTTCAGGCAGCCCGGCGCGGTGTCGAGGGTCCCGACGGTGATCTCGCCGGCGACGGCGGCGGGCAGCTCGCGCGCCGACAGGGTCACGGCCTGGGCGGGGACGGGCGGGGGCACGGGCGCGGAGCTGGCGGCGCCGTAGGCGGACAGGCCCGCGTAGGCGGCGGTGAAGGCGAGGGCCGCCACGAAGAACTTCGCCGCGCTCGCCGTGCCGGTGGCCAGAGCCGTTCGGCTTCTCGTCGTCATGGTCAACACCCCTCTTCGCTCACCGTCAGAGTGGGGCATGAGCATTGAGCGCGGCTTGTCACGCGCTTGCAACCCGCCTGTGGCGGTAACGTGAAGGGTGAACTAAGGTAAGCCTGACCTAATGGTTTGGCGTGGGGGGAGTCGGCTCATGGCATCACGCGTCCTCGCCGTCCCCGCGCCTGCCGACCCCTTCCTGCTCGGGCTCCCCTATTGGCTGGTCGGGGCGATCCTGATCCTCGCCCTGTTCGGAGCGTTCCAGGTCTACTACTGGGTGGGCCGCAGGCTCGGCGAGAAGCTGTACGAGTCGCGCGTCGGCGTCAGGGTGGGCCGGGAGCGGATCGAGAAGGTCGAACGCGTGGTCGAGCGGTGGGGGGCGTTCGCCGTCTACGGCTGCTTCTGGGTGCCCATGCTGCGGCACACGCTGCCGTGGGTGGCCGGGGCGCTGCGGGTGTCGTATCCGTGGTACGTCGTGGCCAGCGCGCTCGGCTGCCTGACCTGGGCGCCGATGTGGTGGTTCGGGCTGACGGCGCTGGTCTGGGGCTGGTTCCAGCTCGCCGCGTCCTCGCCCGTCACGGCGGGGGTGCTGGCCGTGGCGGCCGTGGCCGGGGTCGTCGCGCTGGTGGTGCGGCGCAGGAGGAAGCGCACCCTCGTGGGCTGACGTTTTCCGGTTGTTTTCCCCTTTCGGGGTGGGTTCGGCGCGCCTCCGGGTTGTTCTGATGTCACCATGTTCGGCATGCGAATCGCGGCATGCATAGGTTCAGCCCTGCTCGTCCTGATAGCCGGTAGTCCGGCGTACGCGGCCGACGCGCCTGCGGTGAAGGCGAAGGCCGCCTACGTCGTCGACTCGGCGGGAACGATCCACTTCGACAAGCGGGAGACGGCCCGCCTGCCGGTCGCCAGCCTGGTCAAGGTGATGACCGCCTACGTGGTGCTGCGCGAGGCCCGGCTGGGCGACACGGTCACCGTGACCGCCGCGGACGTGCGCCACGCGAAGAGCAACGGCGCCACCACGGCGGCGCTCGGGAAGGGCGAGCGGCTCACCGTCCGGGACCTGCTCCACGGACTCATGCTGCCGTCGGGCGCGGACGCGGCCAACGCGCTGGCCCGCAGGTACGGGCCGGGTAAGGCGGCCTTCGTGCGCAAGATGAACGCCACCGCCCGTTCGCTCGGCCTGGACGACACCCGCTACACCAACGCCGACGGGCTGCCCGAGCCGGCCCTCGGCGGCTACTCGACGGCCGTGGACCAGGTCGAGCTGGCCCGCCGGGCGCTGGCGAACCCGGTCTTCCGCACGATCGTGGGCCGCGAGGTGCACCGGGTGCCGAAGAGCGCCGTGCACCGCGCGCACACCTGGCGCAACACCAACAAGCTGCTCTCGCAGGCCGACGACGTGGCCGGCGTCAAGACCGGCTACACCCGCGCGGCGGGCTTCTGCCTGCTGTTCGCGGGTGAGCGGGGCGGCAGGCAGGTGATCGGCGTGCTGCTGAACGACCAGAACGAGCGCCGCTTCAGCACCGCGGAACGGCTGCTGGACTACGCCGGCAGCCAGATCACCATCGGCTGACCGGCATCCCCGGGCAGGCGGGGTCGAGCCTGTCGGCCGTCACCCGGAGCGTGTAGGCGAGCCGCACCCGGACGCGCCGCCTCTCCGTGAAGGACTTCACCGGCGCGTCCGGCAGCGCCTCGTGAAGCGTGCTCGCGTGCCCCATCGCGGTTCGGTGAGCCAGAACCTGCATGGCGTCCATGAAACCTCCTTAATCAATTAAGACCTTAATTGATTAAGAGGGCTCCCGCAAGGGACTCCGATACGGTTGGACGATGGCCAAGGTGACGCTGCAGACGATCGCCGACAGGGTGGGCGTGTCGCGGGCCACCGTGTCCTACGCCTTCTCCCGGCCCGACCAGCTCAGCGACGGGCTGCGCCGGCGCATCCTGGAGGTGGCCGACGAGCTGGGCTACGCCGGGCCCAACGCGACGGCGCGCTCCCTGCGGCGGGGCCGGGCCGGCGCGCTGGGCCTGCTGTTCAGCGAGACCCTTCCCTACGCCTTCGCCGACCCCTACGCCGTCGGCTTCTTCCAGGGGCTGGCCGCCGCCGCCGAGGACGCGGGCGTCGGGCTGCTCATCCTGCCGCTGCCGCACGGTGAGCGGCGCACCGTGCCGGTGCGTGACGCGGTGGTCGACGCCTTCTGCGTGGTCTCGCTGCCCGACGGGCATCCCGCACTGGCGGAGGTGCTGGCCAGGAAGCTGCCCATGGTGGTCGTCGACGAGCCGTACGTGCCGGGGCACCCGTTCGTCGGCATCGACGAGCCCGCCGCCGGGGCGCTGGCCGCGGGGCACGTGCTGGAGCTGGGCCATCGGCGCATCGGGGTGGCGATGGTGGGCCTGCACGACGACGGCCGCACCGGCTGGGCCGACCCGGCGCGGCAGCGGGCGGCGCCGTTCGAGGCGATGCGGGGCCGGCGGGCCGGCTACGAGAGCGCCTGCGTCGCGGCCGGCCTCGACTGGGCCGGCGTGCCGTTCTACGAGCTGTCGAGAAACTCTCGGGCGGCGGGCAGGGAGGCCGGGCACGCGCTGCTCCGCGCCGAGCCCCGGCCGACCGCCGTCCTGACCAACACCGACGTGCTGGCGCTCGGCATCCTCGACGCCGCCGCCGACCTGGGGCTGCGGGTGCCGGAGGACGTGTCGGTGGTCGGGTTCTCCGACAGCGCGGCGCAAGAGGCCGGGCTGACGACGATCCGCCAGGCCAAGCAGGAGATCGGCGAGAAGGCGGGACGCCTGCTGCTCTCCGATCCGCCACCGGCCCCCGAGCGGCTGATCTTCCCGCATGAGCTGATCGTGCGCTCGTCGACGGCCGCTCCGCACTGAAATTTCAATGAAACTCCGGACCCGGGACTCCACTAAAAGGGATACTTTCTCCCTAATACCCCATTGACGCCACCCTGGCGGCGACGTAAGTTCACTGAAAAGCCTCCGAAAATCGCAATCGCGCGAGGAGACGTGTGAACACGATCGCGTTCATGGGCGCCAACTTCGTCACCCGGGAGACCGGCAACCGCATGCCCGAACCCGGCTGGGGGGAGGCGGACCGGGTCACCAACGAGCGGTTCGCCCCGCTAGACGGGTTCGCCGAGCGGTTCGGCCGGATCGTCGCCGAGGTCGGGGAGCTGGGCTTCACCTCGATGGACGTCTGGACCGCCCACCTGAACCCCGCCTGGGCCACCGACCGGCATCTGGAGATCGCCGCCGGGCTGCTCGCCGGCCACGAGCTGTCCGTACCCAGCCTGGCCGGGTCCGCCGGGGCGGACGTGGAGTACTTCCGCGGCCTGTGCCGGATCGCGAGCGCCGTCGGCGCCCCCGTCATCGGCGGGATGGCGCCCGTGCTGCGCACCGACCGCGAGGCGGTGGTGGCCGCGCTGGAGGAGCACGACCTCAAGCTCGGCGTGGAGAACCACCCCGAGCGCACCCCCGAGGAGTACCTGGAGGCCATGGGCGACGACGCCGGGGGCCGGATCGGCGCGGCGCTCGACACCGGCTGGTTCGGCACGCACGGCTACGACGCCGCCGACGCGATCAAGGAGCTCGGCGACCGGATCTTCCACGTGCACCTGAAGGACGTGGCCGCGCCCGGCGGGCACGACACGGTGGCGCTCGGCGACGGCTGCGTGCCGGTGCGGCGGTGCGTGGAGGAGCTGCGGCGCATCGGCTACACGGGCACGATCAGCATCGAGCACGAGCCCGAGGACCGCGATCCGATCCCCGAGGTGCTGACGTCGCGGGAGCGGCTGCGGCAGTGGCTGGAGGCGTGAGCATGGAGACCACCGGAGTGGCGATCGTCGGCTGCGGCAACATCGCCCAGCGCTACGCCGCCGACCTCGCCGGATATCCCGAGATCGAGCTGCGCGGCGTCCAGGACGTGGACCCGGCGCGGGCCGAGGCGCTGGCGGCCGTGCACGGGGTGCGCGCCTACGGGTCGCTGGACGAGCTGCTGGCCGACCCCGGCGTCGCGATCGTGGTGAACCTGACCGTGCACCACGCCCACTACGAGGTGATCCGCCGCTGCCTGGAGGCGGGCAGGCACGTGCACAGCGAGAAGCCGCTCGCCCTGCGCTACGAGGAGGCGGCCGAGCTGGTCGAGCTGGCCGGCAAGAGCGGGCTGCGCCTGGGCGGGGCGCCCGCCACGTTCCTCGGCGAGGCCCAGCAGGACGCGCTCAGGCTGCTGCGCGAGAACGCCGCCGGGCGGCTCAGGCTCGTCTACGGCGAGGTCAACTGGGGCCGCATCGAGACGTGGCACCCGGATCCGGTCGGCTTCTACGAGGTGGGGCCGCTGTTCGACGTGGGCGTCTATCCGCTGACGATCGTCACGACGGCGCTCGGGCCGGCCAGGCGGGTGACCGCGTTCGCCTCCGTCGTGCGTCCGGACCGGGTGCGGCTCGACGGGCGGCCGTTCACGATCACCACGCCCGACTACGTGGTGGCCAACGTCGAGTTCGACGGGGGCGTGCTGCTCCGGCTGACCTGCGACTTCTACGTGCCCAACCGCGGCACCCGGCAGCAGGGGCTGGAGTTCCACGGCGACACCGGCTCGCTGCTGCTGCACTCCTGGCACGACTTCGACTCCGTCCTGGAGATCGCCGCCTTCGGGGAGACGCCGCGTCCGGTGGAGCTGTCGCGGACCCCGTTCCCTGGCGTGGAGTGGGGCAGGGCCGTGCGGGACATGGCGGCGGCCATCCGCGAGGACCGGCCGCACCGGGCCACCGGGCGGCAGGCCGCGCACGTGGTGGAGATCCTCTGCGCCATCCGCGCCTCCTACGAGCAGGGCGGGCCGGTCGAGCTCACGTCGTCGTTCGAGCCTCCCGCGCCCCTGGATGGGTACGCCTGATCTGGACGAGGGGAGCACGATGCCGATCAGAGTCACCGTCTGGAGCGAGAACTACCACGAACAACGCGAAGAGGACGTACGCCGCCGCTACCCCGACGGCATCCACGGCGCGATCGCGGCCGGCCTGACCGGACGACTCGGCGACGGGGTGCGGGTGCGCACCGCCGTGCTCGACGACCCCGAGCACGGCCTGTCCGACAAGGAGCTGGCCGGGACCGACGTGCTCACCTGGTGGGGGCACATGGCCCACGAGGAGGTCGCCGACGAGGTCGTGGCCCGGGTACGGCGGCGCGTGCTCGGCGGCATGGGGTTGGTGGTGCTGCACTCCGGCCACTACTCCAAGATCTTCCGCAGCCTGATGGGCACCACCTGCAGCCTCAACTGGCGCGACGCCGGCGAGCGCGAGCTGGTATGGACGGTCGCCCCCGGCCATCCCATCGCCGAGGGTGTGCCGCGTCCGCTGGTGATCGGGGAGCAGGAGACGTACGGCGAGCCGTTCGGCATACCCGAGCCGGACGAGCTGGTGTTCGTCAGCAACTTCAGCGGCGGCGAGGTGTTCCGCAGCGGCTGCTGCTACACCCGCGGGCTGGGCCGGATCTTCTACTTCAGCCCCGGCGACCAGAACTATCCCGTCTACCACGACCCGGACGTGCACCGGGTGCTCGCCAACGCGGTGCGCTGGGCGGCGCCGTCGAGCCCCGTCGGCGCGCCGCTGGACAACGCGCACACCCCCATCCAGTGGTAGGGAGACCCATGACGTTCGACACCATCGACGCGGACCGGCCGCTGAAGGGCGTGGTGGTCGGGGCCGGGTTCATCGGCGGCCAGTGGGCGCCTGAACTGCTGGCCCACCCCGGCACCCGGCTCGTCGGCTGGGTGGACGTCGAGCCCGGCCGGGCCCGCGCCGCCGCCGCCAAGCTGGGCCTGGAGCGGTTACCGGCGGGCACCTCGCTCACCGCCGTGCTCGACGGCGAGGAGCCCGACTTCATCGTCAACTGCACCGTCCCCGAGGCCCACCACGACGTCACCGTCACCGCCCTGGAGCGCGGCGTGTCGGTGCTCAGCGAGAAACCGATGTCCGTCACGCTCGGCGAGGCCCGCGACATGGTCGCCGCCGCCGACCGGTCGCGGCGGCTGTTCACCGTCAACCAGAACCGCCGCTACATGCCGGACCTGGTGGCCTTCCGCCGCACCGTCGCCGAGCTGGGGCCGCTGGGCATGCTGGCGTCGGAGTTCTTCATGCCGTACAAGGGCGCGGAGTTCCTCGGCGTGCTGGAGCATCCGCTGCTGCAGGACATGGCGATCCATCTGTTCGACGCGGCGCGGGCCGTCTCGGGCACCGATCCGGTGGCTGTCTACTGCGAGTCGTTCCGGCCGCCGTGGACGTGGTACCCGGGCGCGTGCTCGGCCATGGCGATCTTCGAGATGACCGGCGGGGTGCGTTACTCGTTCACCGGGAGCTGGTCGGCACCCGGCGCGCCGACCTCGTGGACCGGCGGCTGGCGCGCGTCGGGCGCCAGGGGCACGGCGCTGTGGGACGGCGGCTCCCCGCCCACCGTGTCCGCCGCCGCCGGAGAGTCGCTCAAGGCGCACCGGTCCGAGCCGGACCCCTACCCCGAACGGCCCGGACGCTTCACCGGGCTGGCCGAGGGGCTGGCCGAGTTCGTCGACGGGCTGCGCACCGGGAGCGTGCCGCAGGGCGAATGCCATGACAACATCCGCAGCCTGGCGATGGTGACCGCCTGCCTGGAGTCCGTACGCACCGGGACCCGGGTGGTGATCTAGGAGTTGCGGGAGAGGGTCGCGGTGACCGTCTTCGCGACCTTCTCCACCACCTTGACGCCCTCGCCCATCGACGCGTGCCGCTCGGAGACGACGGCGATCAGGTAGTCGTGGCCGTCGCCGCGCACCCGCCCGACGCTGTTGACCGTCCACCGGCCGCCGTGGCGCGGCCTGGGCAGCCAGCCGTTCTTCAGCGCCACGTCGGTCCCGCCCACGGCGGCGCTGACTCCCCACGCCTGCTCCGGCGCCACGTCCTTCATCAGCCCCAGCACGTAGCGGCGGTGCCGGGCGGACAACGGGCTCCTGTCCGACGTGAGCGCCCGCAGCAACCGCACCTGGTCGGCGGCGCTCGTGCTGGTGGCACCCCACGCGCCGCCGGGGTCCGGCGCCGTGGCCCGCAGGCCCAGTTTCCGGTTCGCCGCGGCCAGCCCGGCCGCCCCGCCGACGGCGTTCCACAGCGCGGTGGCGGCGTCGTTGTCGCTCACCCGGACGGCCCGCCCGGCCAGCGCCCGCTCCCGCGCGCTCAGCCGGCGCCGCTCGCGCTGCGCCCTGAGCAGCAGCGCCATCACCAGGTTCACCTTGACGATGCTGGCCGTGGCCGGGCGCAGGCTCGTGTTGTACGAGAACGCCAGCCCCGTCGTGAGATCGCGCACGGCCACCGACACGCGGCCCGCCCGGCCGTCCAGGTAGCGATCGAGCGCCCGGCTCAGCCTCTTGCGCTCGGCCGCGCCGAACGTCTTACGCTCGGCCGCGCCGAACGACGTCCGGGCGGCCCGTTCCGGCTCGGCGGTCCGGGCCGCGGGAGGAGCCGCCGCCGGCACCGGGACGGCCTCCTCCACCGGCATGACTCCCTCCAGCGGCACCGAAGCCGTCACACTCGCCAGGACCGCGACCACCGCCGCCCCTCGCAGGACCGGAAACCTCATGATCGGCAGCTTTCCGGCCTGCCCGTTTCCGCGGCGTTTCCGCCTCTGTTGCCCTATCCGCCCCTGAAGCCCTAATGTCGCGGCTTGTGAAAATTCGCGTGATCGCCGCGCTTACCGCCGCCGCCCTTCTGCCGTTGACCGGCACGGCCGCGGCTTCGTCCGCACAGGACCCCGTCGAGGGCACCGAGCTCACGGAGAACGCGCTCTACGAAACAGGCGCCCTGCCCAAGAGTAAATGCGCTGAAAAGCCCGTTAAGCGCAACAACAAGCCGATGGCCAGGGCCTATGTCAACGCCGTGGCCGCCTGCCTGGACAAGACCTGGAGCAAGCACCTCAGGGACGCGGGAATCGACTTCCAGAAACTCCGCGTGAAGCACGTGAACAAGGTGCCCAAGAAGTACTGCGGCCACGAGGTCGGCAACGACAATTCCCAGGCTTACTACTGTGACGAGAATCGCACGCTGATCGTCCAGCTGGGCAAGGACTGGCTCGGCCAGCCGCACGACCTCTGGCTGTTCACCACGACAGCCAGGATGTACGGGCTCCACATCCAGAACATGGCGGGCATCACCTCGGCCCTGTCCGAGGAGACCTATGACGACGACGCCGAATGGCAGGAGCAGAACCGGCGCTACAGCCTGCAGTCCGACTGCTTCGGCGGCGCGTTCGTGAAGAGCGTCTGGCCGCTCAAGGGCCGTTCGAGCAAGGACTGGACAGCCATGCTGAACCAGCTCATGGGCGACGAGCCCGGCGGCGAGCGCTGGTACGGCAAGACGTCCAACGTCCGGGCCTGGATGAAGCGCGGCTTCGCCACCGGTGACCCGGGCTCGTGCAACACCTGGGCGGCCTCGTCGTCGAAGGTCGCCTGACCGCGACCGTCAGGACTTGCCCTCGATCGCCCGGTGCCGGAACGTCCGCGCGCCGGCGCGATGCACGGCGGCCTTGACCAGGCCGAACAGCGCGCCCTGGATCGCGGCGGCGACGAGCACTTCCGTCCAGCCGCGTTCCAGGTCACCGGCGTCCGGCGCGTCGTCGTCGCCGGACACCAGCTTCCACGTCCGCTTGAACATCGCGGCGGCCAGCGCGCCGCTGAGCATTCCCGTCCCCACTGACAAGACTTTCTCCACACCATGCATAGATATGCCCATGCCCGGTGTGAAGCGTCTAAACGGTTCGCATCAGCCCGTGGCAGGCGATCGCGGCGGCGGCCACGACGTTCAGCGAGTCGACGCCGGCGGCCATCGCCGACGGGCTCATCGCGATGCACACCGCCTCGTCCGCCTCGTGCAGCCAGCGCGACGACAGGCCGTCGCCCTCCGCGCCGAGCAGCAGCGCCACCCGGTCGCCCAGCTTGACCGTGTCGATCGGGGTGACGGACTGGTCGGGGGTGAGCGCGAGCGTCTGGAAGCCTGCCGCGCGCAGCTCGTCGAGGCCGGTGTACCAGTTGTCCATCCGCGCGTACGGGATGGAGAAGACGGCGCCCATCGAGACCTTGACGGCCCGGCGGTAGAGGGGGTCGGCGCAGCGGGGCGACAGGACGACGCCACCGACGCCCAGGGCGGCGGCGCAGCGGAAGATCGCGCCGACGTTGGCGTGGTCGACGATGTCCTCAAGGACGACGACGCGGGCGGCCGGAGCCAGCACCGTGCCCAGGGCGGGCAGGGGCAGCCGGGCCATGGAGGCCAGGGCGCCCCGGTGGATCTCGAAGCCGGCGACGCCCGACATGATCTCGTCGCTGACGACGTACACGGTGGCGTCGCCGAGGACGTCGGCGAGGGGCTGGAGCCAGCGGCGGGTCGTCAGGACGGAGCGGATCGGGTAGCCGGCGGCGATGGCGCGCCTGATCACCTTCTCGCCCTCCGCCAGGAACAGGCCGCGCTCGGCTTCGAGGCTCTTGCGCAGCTCCACGTCGCGCAGCCGGGTGTAGTCGGCCAGCCGGGGGTCGGCGGCGTCGGTTACGTACTCAAGCACCTTCCGATACTGCCATGAGCCGCCTGACCTGCCAGACGACCGCATAGCAGGCGAGCACCAGGCACAGGCCGATGACGGTGCCCGCGCCCACCTTGGTGATCACCGAGGGCAGGCCGTAGGCCGGGTTGGGCTCGTCCACCATCGGCCAGACGAACGCGCCGGTCAGGATGCCGGCGACGCCGCCGGCCAGCACGGTGCCGCGCATGCGCGCGGAGACGCGCAGGCGGCCGGGGACCGGGGCGGGCGGCAGCGCCGCCAGGCCGCGCCAGGCCCACCA
The DNA here is from genome assembly GCF_001083785.1 of Nonomuraea sp. SBT364. GTDB lineage: Bacteria > Actinomycetota > Actinomycetes > Streptosporangiales > Streptosporangiaceae > Nonomuraea. The sequence goes on along the minus strand of NZ_LAVL01000079.1, from coordinate 10,771 downwards.
CACGACGACGGCCAGGCCGACGGCCGACGACAGGTACTGCAGCACGCGGAACAGCGGCAGCACGCCCAGGACGGAGACCCCGAGCCAGTGGCCCCACTCCCCCGGACCGGTGGAGTGCGTGAACGAGTCCCACAGGACGTGCGTGCCCGCGCCGATCAGCGCCCCCGCGACCATGGCGGGCAGCCTGGTCAGCAGCTCCCGGCGGCTCGGCAGGAGCGTCGCGGCGCGCCCGGCGAACGCGGGCGGGAGCAGCCCGATCAGCGGATCGCGCAGCAGACCGTGGAAGAGCACCAGCAGCGCCAGCACCGCCGCCAGGTCCACGGTGACGACCCCCTGCCAGGAGTGCCAGTCGCTGTAGTCGGGCAGGAACGGCAGGAAGATCGGCAGGTCGGGCACCATGGCCCCGACGGCCAGCGCCCACGGATCCGCCAGCCTGCGCATGCGCGGTGACGACACGAGCGGCAGCACCGCCGCGATGTGACTGGGCGTGAACGGCATCGGCTCCCCATATCCCATGGATGATCACTGCACACTACCCGCGAAGCTTGAACATTCTTTGCCGCGAGCCTCTAAGGTCACGATTGGTAATGGGTACGGCACAGAGTGCTGTCGACGGCCGGAAGCCGGAATGCGGAGGTTCAAGGTGCCTGACCAGCGGGTTCATGCGCATCCGGCCGCGTCAGCCGACTGGATCCGGACTGCGCGGCTGGCGCGGTCACTCTCCGTGGTCACCATCGTGTGGCTGGCGGTGGAGAGCTCGCTCGGGCTGGCGGCCGGGCTGGCGGCGCATTCGGTGGCGCTGATCGGGTGGGGGCTGTCGGCTCTGGTGGAGGTCGCGGCGAGCCTGATCGTGGTGTGGCGGTTCACCGGGACGCGGACGCTGTCGGCGAGCGCCGAGCATCGGGCACGGCGGGCTATCGCGGTGAGCTTCTGGCTGCTCGCCCCCTATCTGATCATCCACGTGGGTCACGACCTGGATGCCGGGCATCGGGCGGTGCCGAGCGTGCTGGGCATCGTGGTGACGGCGGTCAGCCTGGTCAGCATGCCGATCCTGGGCCTGGTCAAGCGGCGGCTGGCCAAGCGGCTGGCCTCCGGGGCGACGGCGGGCGAGGCCGCGCAGAACCTGATCTGCGGCGCGATGGCGGCCGGCGTGCTGGCCGGGTTGTGGGCGGGCACGATCGGCTGGTGGTGGGTCGATCCGGCGATGGCGCTCGCGCTCGCGGTGGTCGCCGTCCGTGAGGGCTGGCGGGCGTGGCGCGGTCACGCATGCTGCCACTGAACGCTACAGAGCGTTATTAGCGCACCAAAACAGGTGGTTTGCCACAGCAAGCACACCGAGTATCGTTCCCCGAGTATTGCGGAGCATCACCGGTTAGGGTCTCCGGAAGGTTTTCAAACACACACCAAGAGGACATCGTGGGGCGACACCGCACAGACGAGTTCGATGGCGGCTACCGAGCCCAGGATCCACCCCCCAGCAGAAGACGAGCGAGCCGCGGCCGCGGCCGGGTGCTCGTCCCGCTCGCGGGAGCCGTGGCGCTCGCCGTGCTCCTCGGTGTGGCCGCGTTCGTCATCTTCAACCGGGAGCACGACTGCTCCAGCGGCAAGCTGCCGCTGGCCGTCGTCGCGACGCCGGACATTCAGCCGGCCCTGAACAAGATCGCGGGCAACTACAACAAGGCCCTGCACTCGATCGACAGCAAGTGCGTCGAGGTCACGGTGGCCAAGGAGAGCGCGACCCGGTCGGAGAACGCGCTGACCGCCGGCAAGTTCAAGGGCGACGTCTGGGTGGCCGACTCCAGCCTCGTGGTGAACCGGGTGCGCACCCAGGAGTCGGTCACGCTGCCCGAGCCGGCGGGCTCGGTCGCCGCCTCGCCGGTGGTGCTGGCCACGGCCGAGAGCTCGGCGGCCAAGCTGGAGGGCACGCTCAAGCCGAGCTGGTCCGGCATGGTCGCGGCCTCCAACGTGGCGAACGTCGACGGGCCGGGCAAGAAGGTCCGAGTGCTGGCCCTCGATCCGCAGAAGAACTCCGCCGGGCTGGCGCCGCTGCTGGCCGCGGCCGGCACCGCCAAGGCGGCCAAGCAGGAGAAGGCGCTGGTGGGCGCGCTCAAGGAGCTGTCGGGGCAGCTCGTCGCCGACCCCACCGCGCTGCTGGCCAGCCTCACCGTGAAGTCCGGTGACCGGGTGCCGATCGGCGTCACGTCCGAGCAGGCGATTCACGTACACAACACGAAAAAGCCGGACACGCCGGTGGTGGCGCTGTACCCCAGCGAGGGCACGCTGAGCCTGGACTACCCGCTGACCGTCGTCACCAAGGACGCCGAGAAGCTGAAGGCGGCCGCCGACTTCCGTCAGGAGCTCGGCAAGGAGTCGGCGCTCAAGGTGCTGCGCGCCCAGGGCTTCCGCAGCCCCGACGGCAAGGCGAGCGAGACGCTGTCGGAGTCCAAGGGCTTCACGCCCGCGCCTCCCAAGGCCATGCCGGCGCCGGACGTCAAGACCGTCGCCACCATGACGCAGACCTGGTCGCGGCTGAACCTGGGCACCCGGCTGCTCACGCTGCTGGACGTGTCGGGCACGATGGCGCTGCCCGACCCCGGCACCGGCCTGACCCGCATGAAGGCCATCAGCAAGATCGCCACCGAGGGGCTGGCGCTGTTCCCGCCGGACTCGGAGATGGGCGTGTGGAAGTTCTCCACCCATCTGGACGGCCGGGGCAAGGACTACCAGGAGGTCGTCTCCGTCGGCCCGCTGGCCGAGAGCATCGACGGCGCGCTGCGCAAGGACGTGCTGGCCCAGCAGCTGTCCACGGTCGAGGCCAAGGCGACCGGCGACACCGGGCTGAACGACTCGCTCAAGGCCGCCTACACGCACATGACCGAGACGTACAAGCGGGACAAGATCAACACGCTGCTGATCCTGACCGACGGCGCCGGCAACGACGACCCCGACGGCGGCGTCACCAACGCGCAGATCCTCGACTACCTCAAGACGGCCTACGACCCGGAGCGGCCGGTGAGCATCCTGCTCATCGCGTTCGGGCCGGAGGCGCAGGCGGGCAAGCGGCAGATGGACGCGGTCGCCAAGGCGACGGGCGGCGAGGCGTACATCGCCAAGGACCCGCTGCAGGTCCGCGACTTCTTCCTGCAAGGCATGGAGCGCCGCATCTGCTCGCCCAATTGCGATGGTTGATGCCTGTTCGGCATGAATGAGGGCCCGATCGTCAACCCGCGGGGAGGAGGCGGGCGTCCTACCGCGGTGGGGACGTCCTGCAACCCGCGGGGAGGGTACTCGTGCCTGGATGGCCGACAGTCGATCGCGCCGACGACCGGCAGCTCGTGGCGGTGCTGCGCCACGCCGATCCGAACGGCCCCGACCGGCTGTACGGCGCCTACGCCGAGCGCCTCTACGACTACGCCTGCTCGCTGCTGGGCGAGTGCGACGGCGCGGCGGACGCGGTGCACGACGCGCTGGTCACCGCGCAGGGCCGCGCCGAGCGCCTGCGCGACGCGGTCCGGCTGCGGGCCTGGCTGTACGCGCTGACCAGGTTCCAGGCGGTGGCGCGGCTGGGGCACCGCGGCGCCGAGCGGCCCGCGCGTCGGATGCTCGACGAGCCGGACGACCCGGAGCTGACCGCCCTGGTGCACGAGACGCTCGGCGAGCTGCGCGGGCCCGAGCGCGAGGTGCTGGAGCTGTCGGTGCGGCACGGGCTGACGCCCGCCGAGGTGAGCGGGGTGCTCGGCCTGACCTCGCGGCAGGCCGCCGGGCGGCTGACCAGGGCCCGCACCCAGCTGGAGAACACCGCCGCGGCGGTGGTGCTGGCCAGGACGGGGCGGGCGCACTGCCCGGACCTGTCGGCGATGGTGGACTCCTGGGAGGGCCCGCTCACGCCGCTGCTGCGACGGCGGCTCGCGGGGCACATCGCCGGCTGCGAGGTGTGCACCGAGCGCAGGCAGCGCGCGGTCTCCGCGGAGCGGCTGCTCGACCTGGTGCCCGTGGCGTTCCCGCCGCTCTCGCTGCGCGAGCGGGTGATCGGCACCTGCCTCGACCCGGAGCAGGACGCGACCCGCACGCTGATCACCGATCGCGGTGACAGCTTCGACCGGACCGGCTTCCCGGTCGCCCCCCAGCACCGGTCGCGGCGGCGCAGGCCGCGCAGGCTCGCCCCGGCGCTGCTGGCCGGCGCGCTGCTGATGGCCGGGACGAGCGTGACGGTCGCGCTGAGCAGCCAGGAGGGCGCGAACACCGCGCTGCGCGCGCCGGCCCCCGCGGCCCCGCCTCCCCCCGACGAGGACTACGCCGCCGACAGCCCGGAACCCGGCGCCGAGACCGATGCCGAGCCCACGCCCGGCGAGTCCCCGACCACCGGCGCGACCACCGGCGGGACCACCGGCGGGATCGCCACGCCGCCCCCGACCCGGCGTCCCGCCGTCGGCGTGGCCACCACCCGGCCGGCCGCGATCGAGGGCGCGGCGCAGGTCCGGCTCCGTGCCCGCAACGCCGCCATCACCTGGGACGCCACCGCCACGAACGGCCTGGGAGTCCATCCGGCGAGCGGGACGATCAAGGCGGGCGCGTCGGCGGCCGTGTGGGTCACGGTGGACGACCCCGGCCTGCCAGGCGGCGGCACGGTGTCGTTCACCTCCAACGGCGGCGCCGTGACCTGCGCGCTCACCTGGGAGGGGCAGCCGGGCCGGCCGTCGGAGCAGCCGGACGAGGAGCCGACCCCGTCGCCGGAGCCGTCCAGCACACCGACGGAGACCCTCGCAACAGTTATGTGAGAAAGCTGCGAATTACCGGCTCAGGCCGATGCCGCTGTGACAAATAAGGCATCCTGGTGTGCTTGTGGAGCACGTCGGGGACCCGGAGCTCGTTGACACTGTGTTGAACTTCACATGGGAACCGGTAAACCTGACTGTGCCGCCAAGCGTCGGCGTTGACGCGTACGCGCACGGATTGATCCCATGAAATGGCGATCACGTCGGGAACCGGGAGAGACACAGCAGATGCTCAAGCACCGCAGAGCGCTCACATGGCTGCTCGCGCTCGCCTGCATCGCGGGAGCGGTGATCGCGCTCTTCGACATCGACACGCCGCTGCGCCCGCTTCTGATCTCCATGTTTCTTCTCTTCGTGCCGGGAGCGGCCGTCGTCGGGCTGTTGCGTGATCGTGACCCTCTGGCTGCACTATCGGTAGGAGCCGCCGCGAGCCTCGTGCTCAACGTGCTGCTGGCCCAGGCCATGCTGCTCTTCGACGCGTGGTCGCCCCGGGCCGGTGTGGCGACGATCGCCGTGCTCGGCGGGTTCATGTACGTGCTTCGCGTGCTCTACCGGGGGAAGAACATGCAGACCGAACAGGGGGCCGGCGCAAGGTGAGAATCGATGTCGTCCGCCCCGCGGAGCTGGGCGCCCCCGAGCGGGCCCGCTGGCGCGAGTTGCAGAAGGCCGACCGGAGCCTGGACAACCCCTTCCTCTCGGTCGAGTTCGCCGTCGCGATGGACCGGTTGCGCGACTACGTGCGCGTGGCCGTCCTGCGGGACGGCGGCCGGATCGCCGGCTTCTTCCCGTACGAGAGACACAGCTTCGGGATCGGCAAACCGCTCGGCGGCTTCCTCACCACCTGTCACGGCCTGATCGCGGTCCCCGACCTGGCGATCGACGCGCGGGCCCTGCTGCGGGCCTGCAAGCTCACCGTGTTCGACTTCGACCACCTGGTCGCCGGGCAGCCGACGTTCGCCCCCTTCGAGAGCGACGTGCGGCCGGCCCCGGTCATGGACTTCACCTCCGGCTTCGACGCCTGGATCGAGCAGGTCAGGGCCAACTCCCCGAAGAACCTGAAGACCGTTCGCTACAAGGAACGCAAGCTCGGCAGGGAGCAGGGCGAGCTCCGATTCGAGTGGGCGTCGGCCGACCCCGGGGTGCTGCGCACCCTGCTGGCCTGGAAGTCCGACCAGTATCAGCGGACCGGCCGGGTCGACAGGTTCGCGCAGCCGTGGATCGTCGAGCTGACCGACCTCATGCACGCCGAACGGTCCGACGACTTCTCCGGCGTGCTGACCATGCTCTACTCGGGCGACGTACCCGTCGCCGGCCACTTCGGGTTGCGCACGGCCACGACGCTCGTGGGCTGGTTCCCGGCCTACGACACCGAGTTCGCCCGCTACTCCCCCGGGATCGTGCACCACCTGCAGATGGCCCAGGCAGCCGCGGCCAGCGGATTGCACATGGTCGACATGGGCAAGGGCGGCAAGGAGTACAAGGACTGGCTCAAGAGCGGAACCCTGTACGTCGCCGAAGGCCGGGTCTCCCGCCCCTCCCCGGCCGCCGCGGTGCACTGGATGGGGCGGACCCCCTTCAACAAGGCCCGAACAATTGTCCTGGACCGACCGTCTCTCTATAAGGCAGCCGATCGAGTCCTCAAGGGTTTCGGTCGTATGCGCAGATCGATCCAGCAAGACGTGAAGGAACCGACCGGAGCAGGCTGACCCTCGCACTCAAACCACCCCCCGGCACCAGGCAGCAGCAGACCCCCAGCAAAGCCCTCACTTGGACGCACCGATGCACCGTTCGCCCCAGCAGCCATTCCCGCAGCACCCGGGAACAACTGTCACAGCGTTGCACCGGTAGCGCCCCGGAAGGATTAACCTCGCCATGAGTCCCGAGTCCGTCAAGCACAACGGCAAGGCGCAGATCACGCCCTTGCGCTCCATGCCGCCCCTCGAGCGGTTCACACCGGTCACCCCACATCTGGCCATCTCACCGACGGTGAGTGTTGTGGTGCCGGCGATGAACGAGGCGGAGAACCTGCCCCACGTGTTCGCCACCCTGCCGCAGTGGATCGACGAGATCGTGCTCGTGGACGGCAACTCCGTCGACGACACGGTGGCCGTCGCCCGCCGCCTGCGGCCGAACGTGAAGATCGTAACGCAGACCGGCAGGGGCAAGGGCGACGCCCTGGCCGCCGGGTTCGCCGCGTGCACCGGAGACATCATCGTGATGATCGACGCCGACGGCTCCACCGACGGCCACGAGATCATCTCGTTCGTGGGCGCGCTGGTCACGGGCGCCGACTTCGTCAAGGGCTCGCGCTACGCGGCCGGCGGCGGCAGCGACGACCTGACCTTCAACCGCCGCTTCGGCAACAGGATCCTCACCGGGATCGTCAACAAGATGTACGGCACGTCCTACACCGACCTGTGCTACGGCTACAACGCCTTCTGGGCGCGTCACCTCGACGTGCTCAACCTCGACTGCGACGGCTTCGAGGTGGAGACGCTGATGAACATCCGCGCCGCCAAGGCCGGGCTGAAGGTGCACGAGGTGCCCAGCCACGAGCGCAACCGCATCCACGGCGAGAGCAACCTGCACGTGGTGCGCGACGGGCTCCGGGTGCTCAGGACCATCCTCAGCGAGTGGCGCCGCCAGCCCGCGCCGCCACGCCCGGAACCCGCCAGGAAACCCGCCGCCGACCGGGGCGTCGCGTAAGCCTGAGCGCCTGAAGGATGCGTCGTGAACACGTCTGTCGTCATCTGTGTCTACACCGAGGACCGGTGGGAGGACATCAGGCAGGCCGTCGAGTCGGTGGAGCAGCAGAGCCGCCGCCCGTACGAGCTGATCCTGGTCGTCGACCACAACCCGGACCTGCACCTGAAGCTCAAGCGCGCCTACCCCGGCGCGATCGTCGTGGCCAACACCCACGAGCAGGGGCTGTCCGGCGGCAAGAACACCGGGGTGGCCACGGCCACCGGTGACATCGTCGCGTTCCTCGACGACGACGCGGTCGCCGATCCCGGGTGGCTGGAGGCTTTGGAGGAGGGCTTCCAGGATCCCGGCGTCGTCGGCGTGGGCGGTCGCACCGAACCGATCTGGGCGTCCGAGCGCAGGCCGCGCTGGTTCCCGCAGGAGTTCGACTGGACGGTCGGCTGCACCTACCGCGGCATGCCCGCGGTCCGGGCGCCGATCCGCAACGTCATGGGAGGCAACGCGGCCTTCCTGCGCCAGGTGGTGTCCGAGGTGGGCGGGTTCCACAGCGGCATCGGGCGTAGCGTGCAGGGCCGCAAGTCGCGCCCGCTCGGGTGCGAGGAGACCGAGTTCTGCATCCGGCTGAGCCAGCGCAAGCCCGGCTCGGTCATGCTGTTCGAGCCGAGGGCGCTCATCGGGCACAAGGTGTCCAGGCAGCGGGAGGGGTTCGCCTACTTCCGCTCCCGCTGCTACGCGGAAGGGCTGTCGAAAGCCCTGGTCACCCAGGAGGTCGGCACCCAGGACGGACTGTCCAGCGAGCGGGCGCACGCGCTGAAGACGCTGCCGCTCGGCGCGCTGCGCGGCCTCGGCGAGGCGGTGAAGGGCGATCCCGGCGGGCTCGGCAGGGCCGGCGCCATCGTCGTCGGCCTGGCCTGGACGGCCTGGGGCTATCTGGTGGGTTCCGTACGTCTCAAGGCGGTGCGGTCATGATCCGGGTGCCGATCCTGATGTATCACTCGGTCAGCGACCGGCCCAACGACGAGACCCGGCCGCACTCCGTACGGCCCGGCGACCTGGACGAGCAGCTCGCCTACCTGTCGGAGGCCGGGTTCAGCCCGCTCACGCTGGGCGACCTGGTCGCCGCTCTGAACAAGAACAACGGGCGGTCGCTGCCCGCCAAGCCGGTGGTGATCACGTTCGACGACGGCTACGCCGACTTCCACGGCCGGGCGCTGCCGCTGCTGGACAAGCACGGCCATCCCGCCACGGTCTTCCTGACCAGCGGCTGGGTGGCCGACGCCGGCGACGACGCGGCGGGCCGGCCGCTGGACGACATGCTGACCTGGGGCCAGGCACGCGAGGCCGCGCAGAGCGGCATCGAGATCGGCGGCCACAGCCACAGCCATCCGCAGCTCGACCAGCTCCCCACCGAGCAACTGCGCCAGGAGCTGCGGCGCAACAAGGGCCTGCTGGAGGACACCCTGGGCACCCCCGTCGCCACCATGGCCTACCCCTACGGCTACTCCAGCGCCCGCGTGCGCCGGGAGGTGCGCAAGGCCGGCTACTTCGCCGCCTGCGCCGTCGGCAACACGATCGCCGCCGACCGGCACGACATGCTCGCCATCCCCCGCCTGACGGTCGCCAGGCACACCACGATCGGCATGTTCAAGCGGGCGGTCGAAGGCACCGGCGTACCCCTGATCTACCTGCGCGAACGCATCCTGACCAAGGGCTACGCCGTGGTCAGGCGCACGCGCTACGGGCTGCGACGGGTCCGCGGGGATGTCTAGCCTCCGGCGGAGGGTGCTGCTCGACCTCCGCAATCCGCTGTTCAGGAACGGCTACGCGCTGATGGCCAACACGGGCATCACGGCGGTGCTCGGAGCCGGCTACTGGCTGCTCGCGGCGCACTACTTCTCCGAGGAGGAGTTCGGCCGCGGCCAGGCGGTGATCACGCTGATGCGGCTGTTCGCGTCGCTGACCGCGCTCGGCCTGGTGGGCGCGTTCGCGCGCTTCCTGCCGGTGGCGGGCCGCCGCACGCCCGAGTTCATCCTGCGCGGGTACGGGATCGCCGCCGCCACCGGTGGCGCCGCGGCGGTCGGCTTCCTGCTGACGTTGCCGCTGTGGGGCGAGACGTACTCGGTGCTGGCCGGGTTCGGGCCCGGGCTGTTCTTCCTCGCCGCGGTCGTCGTGTGGGCGGTCTTCACGCTCCAGGACGTGGTGCTGACCGGGCTGCGCAACGCCACCTGGGTGCCGTTCAACAACCTGATCTTCGGCCTGGTCAAGATGGGGCTGCTGGTCACCCTGGCGGGGGCGCTGCCCGACGGCGGCATCTTCGTCTCGTGGGTGGTGCCGACCGCGATCGCGCTGATCCCGGTCAACTGGCTGATCTTCGGGGTGGTGGTGCCGCGGCACGTCCGGCAGACGGCCGGACCGCACCGCGAGGCACCCCGGCTGCGCGAGGTCGGCCGGTTCCTGGCGGGCGACTTCCCCGGCACGCTGTCGGTCCTGGCGATCGTCTACCTGGTGCCCGTGGTCGTCGCCACGCGGGTCGGGGAGGCCGTGTTCGGGCGCTTCTCGATGGCGCACACGCTGGGGTGCATGATCGAGCTGCTGGCCATGAACATGGCCGTGTCGTTGACCGTCGAGGGCTCGTTCGACCGGTCCCAGCTGGCCGCCAACTGCCGCAACGCGCTGCGGCGCGCGCTGCTCGTCATCGTGCCGATCATCGTGATCGCAAACGTGGCGGCGCCGTTCATCCTGCACGTCTTCGGGGCCAAGTTCGCCGACGAGGGGACGATGCTGCTGCGGCTGATGGCGCTGGCGGTGCTGCCCCGGGTGCTGATCGAGATCTACCTCAGCGCGTTGCGCGCCCGGAGCGAGGCGCGCAAGCTTGCCACCGTGCAGATCGGGCTGGCGGCGCTCGTGCTGGTGTCCATCGCGGCGCTGTTCCCCTTCGCGAGCGTGAACGCGGTGGGGTACGGGATGCTTCTGAGCCAGACGGTGGTCGCACTTTTGATCTTCGGAAAACTCCGCAAAATTCTTAAATACGGCGAAACCCGGCAGTTGGACGTCGCTCATGGGTCGCCCGGGGCTCCATGATGGTCAACGTGAGGCAACGGGACGGCGATGGAATGACAGCGGGGATCACCGGCTCTTCCGGCGTACGGGGGGACACGGGAGAGGAGTCGGAGGTGCCTTTCGATCCGGAGGCGACGGGCGTCATCCCGCGCCTGGATCTCACCTCCCCCACGGCTAGCCCGTCGGCCACCCCCTCGGCCACTTCCGAGGCCGCCCCCGGCACTCCCCAGGCC
>NZ_LAVL01000078.1 GCF_001083785.1 Nonomuraea sp. SBT364 | reverse complement strand
CGTTCAGAGAGGGGCCCGCCGGGGCGGGAGGGGCGGCCGGGGGGGTGCGGGATCCGGGGGAAACTGGGAGTGGCTTGACCTTGGGTGACCCCGGGGGTTGACATCGGGGGTGGCAGGCTCGCCTGCATGCGCGCTCGGGGGATCTCGCTGCTAGGCGTCCTGCTGGTCGCCGTGTCCGGCTGCGCCGAGGTGCGGGCCGGGGCGCCGCGTACCGCCGCTCAGGGGGTGGTGGCCCAGCACGTCCCCCGGGAGGCGGCCGGGACCGGCGGGGAGCTGTCCGGAGAGGCGCGGGCGCGGCTGGACCGGACGCTGGGCCGGTACGTGAAGGGCCGGCCGGGCAGGGTGGCGGTGGCGGTGTACGACAGGACCGCGGGCGTGCGGTACGCGTTCCGGGACCGGGAGCCGTTCATGCTGGCCAGCGTGGCGAAGGTGGACATCCTGCTGGCCCTGCTGCTGCGCAGGCAGCGTGAGCACCGCAAGCTGGACGCCTACGAGCGGACCCTGGCCGCACGAATGATCCGCTACAGCGACAACGACTGCGCGCACGAGCTCTACCTGACCATCGGCGGCCGGCGGGGGCTGGCCGGGATGTTGCGCGCGCAGGGGGTGCGCCACACCACGCCGGGGTCGGGCCTGTACTGGGGGGCGACCATGAGCAGGCCGTCGGACCAGGTGCGGGTGCTGGAGCGGCTCACCGATCCGGCGGGCCCGGTGTCGGCGGCCAACCGTCGTTACGCGCTCGGGCTGATGTCGTCGGTGGAGCCGTCGCAGGCGTGGGGCGTGAGCGCGGCGGGCGAGCGGGCGGCGTTGAAGAACGGCTGGCTGCCCGCCGACGCGCACGACGGCCTGTGGACGGTCAACAGCGTGGGGCGTCTCGTCGTGCACGGGCACGAGCTGCTGGTGGCCGTGCTGTCGGAGCGCAGCCCCACGATGGCGACGGGTGTCGCCACGGTGGAGCACGTCGCCAAGCTCGCTGTCCGGGCGGTCACGGCGTCGGCGCTCTGACCCGTACGGGAAGAGCTACCCGCAGCACCCTCCACCGCAGCAGCCGCCACCGCCACCGCCACCGGCGGGCCGGGGGGTGGCGGCGGAGCCGGTCATGGCGACCGTGGACAGCAGCTTGACCGTGTCGGCGTGCCCGTCGGGGCAGGTGGCCGGATCGTCGGACGCCGACATGGGGCGGGACAGCTCGAACGTGGAGCCGCAGGCGCGGCAGCGGTAGTCGTAACGCGGCATGCCACCAGGTTAAGCCTGGAAGGTCACCTGGGCGTAGTCGGAGACGGGTTCGAAGCCGATCGACCGGTAGACGGCGTTGCTGGTGGGGTTGGCCAGGTCGGTGAACAGGACGACCTCCTCGCAGCGTTCGGCCAGGCCGGTGCGGCTGGCGAAGGCGGTGACGGCGGCGCCGTACCCTCTCCTGCGCCGCGACGGCGGCGTGTAGACGGGACCGATGCGGCAGACGCCGCCGGCGGCGGGCGAGAGGCCGGCGAGCGAGGCGGGGGTGCCGTCGTCCTCCCAGAGGAACAGCTCGCGGGCGGCGATCCGCCGGGCGGTGTCGGCGGCGATGTCCTCGCCGGCGTTGAGCTTCACCTCGGCGAAGAACGCCTGCGTCCAGGCGACGAGCATGGGCAGGTCGGCGCCGGTGGCGAGGCGACCGGAGCCGGGCACGTCGGGGACGGTGAGGGTGCCGAGCCGGTAGAGGCGTTCGCTGATCACGTCGCCGTCGCGGCCGAGGGTGCGGGCGACGGCCCGGGTCAGTTCGAGCGGGCCGACGATCTCGGGGACGTCGCCGCCGAGGGCCTCGACCAGCGGGGGGACGGCCTCGGCGGGCATGAGGCCCAGGCAGATGGGCCGGGGCGGGGTGCGGAAGGCCGCACCCCGCACCTGGCCGCCGTCGGTCCACCAGCCGAAGTAGGCGCCTTCGGCCGGCATGCCCCGGCGCAGGTTGGCGAGCACCGTGAGGAGCACCGTGTTGCCCACCGGGTCGCTCAGCAGGAACGGCTCAGCCTCTCGGGCGTACGCCTCGACGTCGGTCGTGATGGTCCACATGCGTGCATGGTGCCAGGGCATGACGAAGGCACACAAAGGTTTTCAGGCGGCGGCCTCCAGGTAGGGCGCCCATTGGGGGTCGCCGACGAGCGAGGCGCCGATGAGCCGCCAGTGGGCACCCCGCGGCACCGCCGGGGCGACGCGCAGCGTCCACCCCAGCTCCTCCAGGAACTTGTCGGCCTTGCGGTGGTTGCACTGCGAGCACGAGGCCACGCAGTTCTCCCACGAGTGGGGGCCACCCCTCGACCTGGGGATGACGTGGTCGATGGTCTCGGCCCGCTGCCCGCAGTAGGCGCAGCGGTAGTCGTCGCGCCGCATGAGGGCGGCCCTGGTCAGGGGGATGCGCGACCGGTAGGGGATGCGGACGTATCGTCTGAGCCTGATCACCGAGGGGACGTCGAGCGTGCAGCTCGCGGAGCGCAGCACGGCGCCCCGCCCGTCGCGGTGCACGACGTCGGCCTTCTCCCGCAGCACCAGCACGATGGCGCGGTGCAGCGAGAGCGTGGTCAGGGGCTCGTAGGTGGCGTTCAGCAGCAGGACTTGGCGCATCATCGGGCCTCTCCCCGCTGCGCGCGTATCAAAGGAGACATGCCACGGCATGTCCCGGCTATTCGCCCCTCCTGGGGCTTGGACGTTCCCGTCACGTGGACCTCCGCCGGACGGTCCAGCGGATGGACACCACGGCACCGTCCTGTCAGCAGTCTGGCGTTTCCCGCGTGGTCCCCGCCACCCCTTAACCTCCAGCCGGAATGACCAGAGGGACGCACGGTACGTTTTATGCCCGCATCACCTGGGCTTTACGCCATCCACGGCGCCTTCGCCGTTGCCGTAGGGTTCGAGCATGACGCGAGAGCCCTATCCAGCCGCACCCCGCGAGGAGACCGTCGATCTGGTCCACGGGACGCCCGTGCCCGACCCGTACCGCTGGCTGGAGGATCCGGACAGTCCGGAGACGGAGAGTTGGCTGCTCGCGCAGGCGGAGCTGTTCAAGCGGGAGGCGGAGCCGCAGCGGTTCAAGGAGCGCATCGGGGAGCTGCTGAGGTCGGGGTCGGTGGGCACGCCGACGTGGCGGGGCGAGCGCCGGTTCTTCAGCCGCCGCACGCCGGATCAGGAGCACGCGGTCTACTACGTGGCCGACGCCGATGGCAAGGAGCGGGCGCTCATCGATCCGATGGCGCTGGACGCGACGGGGCTGACGACGCTCGACACGGTCCAGCCCGACAAGGAAGGCCGGCTGCTCGCCTACCAGATCTCGGTGGGCGGCACCGAGGAGTCGGTCCTGTACGTGCTGGACGTGGCGACGGGCGGGCGCGTCGAGGGGCCGATCGACCGCTGCCGTTACTCGCCGGTGGCGTGGCTGCCGGGCGGCGAGGCGTACTACTACGTGCGCCGGCTGCCCGCCACGGAGCTGCCGGAGAACGAGCGGCAGTTCCACCGGCGCGTCTACCTGCACCGGGTCGGCACGTCCACCGAGGACGACGTGCTGATCTTCGGTGACGGCATGAAGATGACCAACTACTACGGCGTCTCGGTGTCGCGCGACGGCCGCTGGCTGCAGGTGTCGGCCAGCGAGGGCACCGCGCCGCGCAACGACCTGTGGGTGGCCGACCTGACCGCCTCGCCGCCGGAGCGGCCGGCGCTGCGCGTGGTGCAGGAGGGCGTCGACGCGCAGACGGGGCTGGTGTTCGGCCGCGACGGCAGGCTCTACGTGCACACCGACCGCGACGCGTCGCGTGCCCGGATCTGCGTCGCCGACCCGGCCGAGCCGGGCCACGAGAGCTGGCGCGACCTGATCCCGCAGGATCCGGAGGCGGTGCTGTCCGACTTCGCGATCCTCGACGACCTGGAACGCCCGGTCATGCTGGTGAGCTGGACGCGCCATGCGATCAGCGAGATCACCGTGCACGACCTGGAGACCGGCGAGCGGCTGGGCGAGGTGCCGACGCCGGGGCTGGGCACGATCGGCGGCCTGGCCGAGCGGCCGGAGGGCGGCCACGAGGCCTGGTTCGGCTACACCGACAACACCACCCCGCCGTCGATCCAGCGCTACGACGCCAGGACGGGCGAGACGTCGCTCTGGGCGGCGTCGCCGGGCGCCGTCGTGGTGCCGCCGGTCCGCACCGAACAGGTGGTCTACCGGTCCGCGGACGGCACCGACGTGCGCATGCTGGTGATCTCGCCGGTGTCCGGCTCGGGCCCGCGCCCCACCATCCTGTACGGCTACGGCGGGTTCGGGCTGTCCATGACGCCGGGCTACTCGGCGTCGATCCTGGCCTGGGTGGAGGCGGGTGGCGTCTACGCCATCGCCCAGCTGCGCGGCGGCGGCGAGGAGGGCGAGGAGTGGCACCGGGCGGGCATGCTCGGCAACAAGCAGAACGTGTTCGACGACTTCCACGCGGCGGCCGAGCACCTGATCGCGACCGGTGTGACGACGGCCGACCGGCTCGGCATCTCCGGCGGCTCCAACGGCGGCCTGCTGGTGGGGGCCGCGCTGACGCAGCGCCCCGAGCTGTACGAGGCGGCCGTCTGCTCGGCGCCGCTGCTCGACATGGTGCGGTATGAGCGGTTCGGCCTCGGCGCGACGTGGAACGTCGAGTACGGCTCCGCCGACGATCCCGAGCAGTTCGGCTGGCTGTTGGGCTACTCGCCCTACCATCACGTGGTGGAGTCGGTGAACTATCCGGCGACGCTGTTCACGGTCTTCCAGTCCGACACGCGTGTGCATCCCCTTCACGCGTGGAAGATGTGCGCGGCGTTGCAGCACGCCTCCACCGGCGACCGGCCGATCGTGCTGCGCAACGAGACCGAGGTGGGCCACGGCGCCCGCTCGATCAGCCGCAGCGTCGACCTGTCGGCCGACACGCTCACCTTCCTGGCCAAACATCTGCGCCTATAGTCGGAGGCATGCTCGACGTCCTGGAGGTCGCGCCCAGCGCCGCCCTCCGGCCGTACGCGATCCGGCTGAGCGCCTACCGCCAGGCCGGGCCGGTCACGCGGGCGGAGGCGGCGATGCCGGGCTCGGTGCTCATCGTGCACTTCGGGGAGGCGATGGAGGTCGCCGGCGAGCGGGTGATCTCGTTCGCGGGCGGCCTGACCGACCGCTTCACCCCCACCCGCACGGCCGGGCCGATCGAGGGCGTGCAGATCGACCTCACCCCGATCGGCGCCAGACGCCTGTACGGGATCCCGATGCGGCACCTGACGAACCGGGTGCTGCCGGTCGAGGACCTGCTCGGCCCCTGGGCGGCGACGCTCGTGGCCCGGCTCGCCGAGACCCGGTCGTGGCGCGGCCGGCTGGCGCTGGCCGACCGGCTGCTGGCGGCGCGCATCCGGGCCGGGCCGGAGCTGGGCCCCGAGGTGGCGTGGGCGTGGGCGCGGCTGCTGAGGTCGGGCGGCGACCTCGGCGTGCCGGTGCTGGCCGAATCGCTCGGCTGGAGCCACCGCCACCTGGTTTCCCGCTTCCACGACCAGATCGGGCTCACGCCCAAGACCGCGGCCCGGGTCATCCGGTTCGCCCGCGCGGCGCGCCTGCTGCGGGCCGGTCGCGGCATCGCCACGGTGGCCGCCGAGTGCGGCTTCTACGACCAGGCGCACATGAACCGCGAGTTCAGGGCGCTGGGCGACACGACACCCGGTCAGATATGTCCAAGACCCTGGCGCGTGCCGGCCGCAGACTGGGAAACATGACGCGAACCGTTTACGCCCGGGCCCGCTACCAGGACTGCGAGGCCGGGATCGACTTCCTGATCCGGGCCTTCGGGTTCACCGTGCACGAGCTGTCCAAGGACGACCGGGGCGCCGTCGAGCACGCCGAGCTGCTCGTCGGCGACGACCTCGTCATGGTCGGCCCCGGCGTCACCGGCGGGCCCGGCGTCTACGTCGCCGTCGACGACGTGGACGCCCACCACGACCGGGCCAGGGCGGCCGGCGCCGAGATCACCATGGGCCTCACCGACCAGCCGTACGGGTCCCGCGAGTACGGCTGCAAGGACCCGCAGGGCAACACCTGGTACTTCGGCACCTACCGCCCCTGACCGCCGCGCCGCCCGGAGGTGTGAGAGCCCGCCGGCGACGCCTGGGCGCATGCCCGTCCCGCCGGTGACGGCCACATCCTCGTGCGGCGATCACTTCGGCGTGCCGGCCGGCCTCGGGAAGTAGTGGCGCAGCACCGGATGCCAGCGGTTGCCCGCCACGCCGTGCAGCGCCGCGACGCCCAGGCAGTACTTGCTGACGCTCACCGGCCGCACGCCCAGCCGGCGCAGGATGCGGTCGGCCGCCGCGTCGCCGCCCGCCGACTTCGATTCCAGCAGGATCCGGTCGTGCCGGGCGGCCAGCGCCCGCCGCCCGTCGCCGTACACCAGCCCGGTGTCGCAGGTGAGCCGGGCCGAGCCCGACCTGTCGACCAGCGTCACCCGGCGGTAGTCGGTGGACAGCACCGGCCCGAGCGACTCCGGCCGGGCCAGCCGCAGCCCGCCCGCCAGCGTGTCGGTGACGTAGTCGAGCGCCTCCTGGGTGAGCGCGTCCGACGGGGCCACGTCGTACGGGATGCGATGCTTGTCGGTGTTGCCCGACGCGCCCTTGAGCTTGACCTCCAGCCACCGGCCGCCCCCGTCCAGGTACGTGCGCGTACGGATCTTGAAACGGCGGCGGCGGTCCTGCCGGTGATGGCGGAAGGTGAGCAGGTCGGGGGTGTCGAAGTAGGTCGAGGTGTAGCGGAACTGGCGCCGCCCGCCGATCCGCAGCACCGCGAACCCGTCACCGAGCTCGGCCGCGAGCCGGGCCATCGTGGCGGCGTTGACCAGATACTTGCGGTCCACCCGGGACATCAGCCTCGACGTCGCCGTGACCTCCTCCAGCGTGACCGGCGGCAGCTCGGCGGCCACCCCGGCGAGCAGGATCCCCGCGTCCGTCATCGCCACGCCCCCGCCTTCGTCTCGCGCGTCTGCGGCACCTGGAAGCGGACGTCCACCACGGACACGTCCCGGACGTAGTCCACCTGGGTGACGGCGCACTGCAGCACCTGCGCGCCGAGGCGGCTCTCCAGGTCGGCGCGGAGCACGGCCGGGTCGGAATGCACCACGTCCAGCGTCACCACCTGGTGGCGGGTGCGGCCCAGCAGGCGTGGATGGTCGGCCACGTACATGACGGTCAGCAGCACCACGTCCAGGAAGAGCGCGGTCAGCGGCCAGGTCGCCGCGATGGCGTTCACCAGGCCGAGCGCGATCGCCACGAAGTAGTAGGCGATCTCCTCCTGGGTGATCTCGTCCGAGCGGAGCCGGATGATCGCCAGCACGCCGAACAGGCCGAACCCGACCGCCAGGTCCACTCTCTGCACGAGCAGCAGGGACACCACGGCGAAGATGCCCACGTTCAGTGCGACGTAGGCGAACAACAGGTCGCGCCGGTGATGGCGGCGGAAGTACAGGCCGTAGGCGAGCGTGATGATCGCCGCCAGGTCCATCGCGAACCCGAGAATCGTGGTCGCTCGCAAGGTTGCCTCCGTAATGGTGAGCTGTTGGTGAACAGCCTGGCGAGCGGCGGTGAAGCGTCAGTGAGGCGATCGTGAGGGAGTTCTCATGCGCGTGCCGCCGGGGAGGGTCCCCCGGCGGCACGGTGTTCCTCTAGGAGGCGAAGACGACCACGTTGTCGCGGTAGCTGCGGCGCTTCCTGTCGAAGTCGCCGCCGCACGTGATCAGGCGGAGCTGGGCGCCCTTGCCTGATCCGTACACCTTCGCGTTGGGGATCCGGTTCTTCGGATAGCGGGCCAGGCCGGAGACCGTGAAGGTCACCGTGGTGCCGTCGGCCCGGTCGACGTGGATGCGCGCGCCCCGCTTCAGCTCGCGCAACCGGTAGAAGACGGCGGGGCCGGTGCGGGAGTCGACGTGGCCCGCGATCACCGCCACGCCCTTCTCCCCCGGCTCGGGGCCCGCCTGGTTCCAGCCCGCCCGGTCGAACCGTTCGGGAGCGACCAGGCGGCCCTCGGTGTCGAGCCGCAGCGGGACCACCCTGGTGGTGACGCCGATGGACGGGATGCGTAACGTGACCGGGTTCGCCGCGTCCCGTACGGCGACCACCGCCCCGGCGCCCACCGGCGCTGTGGCCGCGCTCGCCGGCGAGGCGGCGGCCGTCACGGCGATGACGCAGGCGGCGAGTGCGGCCTGGGCCCGTCGCGCCGCCACGTCAGCCCCTGCCCAGCTTCCGCGAGATCAGGTACGCGCCCATCAGCATGACGCTGATGCCGCCCAGGGCCAGCAGCACCGCCGTGACGCCGGTGCCATCCGTGCTCTCCGCCGAAACGGCCCGCTGCTCGCTCAGCCGGGTGGCGCTCCCCTCCACCACCACCGACCCGCCCATCCCGGTCTCGACCCCACCATGCGGCCGATCGTCGTCACGGGCGGTGCCACCCTGACCGGTGTCGACCCCGCCACGCGGCCGATCATCGTCACGGGCGGTGCCACCCTGGCCCGTGTCGACCCCGCCGCGCGGCCGATCATCGTCACGGGCGGTGCCACCCTGGCCCGTGTCGACCCCGCCGCGCGGCCGATCATCGTCGTCGTCGTCGCGCACCGTGCCACCGTGGCCGGTGTCGACGCCGCCGCGCGGGCGATCATCGTCGTCGTCATCGTCGTCGGCCGCCGTGACGTGCGTGGTGGCCGGGGTGGTGGTGGCGTGCGCGTGGGGGGTGACGAGCGGCATGCTCGCGATGCCCAGCCCGGACACGATCGCGATGGCGAGCATCAGCCGCCGTAGTGCCAGTACCATCGGTGCCTCCTGTGGAGCCGTTCCTGTGGACGTCTCCACCCTCCGGCCCGCCGGTTGGCCCACCGTGAGCACCACATGAGAGACCTGTCACGTGGCCCGCAGCCGGTACCCGGTGCCCCTGACGGTCTCGATCCGATCGGCGCCGATCTTGCGCCGCAGGTAACGCACGTACACGTCCACCACGTTCGACCCGGGGTCGAAGTCGAACCCCCACACGTGGCTCAGCAGCTGCTCGCGCGTCAGAACCTGGTCGGGGTGCCGGCAGAAGACCTCCGCCAGAGCGAACTCCCGCGTGGACAGGTCCACCGACCGCTCCCCCACGTACGCCCGCCGCGTGCGCAGGTCGAGCGCCAGGTCGGCGACCCGGAGCACGGTCACCTCGGGCGCCCGGTCGGCGCGCAGCCGCAGCCGCACCCGCGCCAGCAGTTCCTCGAACGCGAACGGCTTGGCGATGTAGTCGTCGGCCCCGCCCTCCAGCCCGGCGACGGTGTCGGTGACGCTGTCACGGGCGGTCAGGATGATGACGGGAAGGGCGACCTTGGCCTCGCGCAGCCGCCGCAGCACGGTGAACCCGTCGCTCAGCGGCAGCCCGATGTCGAGGATGAGCAGGTCGAACGCACCGCTGCTGGCGACGTCGTAGGCCGCGACGCCGTCCTCGACGACGGCGGTGACGAAGCCGTTGCCGCGCAGCCCCTTCTCCAGGAAGGAGGCGATCCTGGCCTCGTCCTCAGCGATCAGAATGCGGTTCACAGCATCTCCCGGAGCGGAATGGTCATGACGAAACACGCCCCGCCGCCGGGGGCGTCCACCACTGTGACGGTGCCTCCGTGCGCCTCGGCGATGGTGGTGACGATGGCCAGGCCCAGCCCGGCGCCGTCGTGGCCGCCCGTACGGCCGGAGCCGCGCATGAAGCGGCGGAAGATGCGTTCGCGGTCGGCCGGCGGCACGCCTGGCCCGCTGTCGCGGACCCACAGCTCCACCGAGCCGTCGCGGACGGCTGAGCCGACGGCGATGAGGTCGCCGTCGCCGGTGTGCCGGACGGCGTTGGCGGTGAGCTGCATCATGGCCTGGGTGAGCCGCTGCCGGTCGGCCGGCATGCGGGCCTCGGCCACCTCGTCGACCCGCCAGCGCCGATCGCCGAGCGCCCGCGCCTTGGCGACCACGCTGACGGTGAGGTCGGCGAGCTCGACCTCGTCGATGTCGAGGAAGCCGGGCTGCTCGGCCTTGGCCAGCGTGAGCAGGTCGTCGACCATCCGGTTCATGCGGTCGAGCTCGTCGGTGACCAGGGCGAGCGTCTCGGCCCGGTCGGCCGGGTCGTCGCCCATGAGCTCCAGGTGGCCGCGGATGACGGTGATCGGGGTGCGCAGCTCGTGCCCGGCGTCGTCGACGAAGTGCCGCTGCACGGCGAACGCCTGTTCCAGCCGGTCGAGCATGGTGTTGAAGGTCGCGGCGAGCGCGGCCACGTCGTCGTTGCCCGGCACGTCGAGCCGCCGGGTCAGGTCGGAGGAGTCGCTGATCTGCTCGGCGGTCTGGCGCACCAGCCGCACCGGGGCGAGCACCCGGCCGGCGACGAACCAGCCGGCGGTGCCGGCCAGCGCGAGCGCGCCCAGCGCGGTCAGCGACAGCACGCGGATGGCGTCCGTGGTGTCGTCGCGGTACTGGTCGTAGAAGAGCGCGATGACGAAGTGCCCCTGGCGCGGGTCACCGGCCACCGTGACGGGGATGACCGCGTACCACACGGTCCCCGCGGCGCTCTCCCACCTGCCGTCGACCGGCTCGGTGGCTGCGGCGAGCCGGGCGACGAACGCGCCGTCGCCGTCGAGGTCGGCGGGCGGGGTGACGCCGCTCTCCTTGTCGGGGGAGCCGTCGACGATGCTGAAGAACGTCTCCCACCGGTCGGGCGGGTTGTAGGCGAGGTAGCCGGACATCAGCTTGGCCACCTCGGCGACCGGCTGCCCGGTCTGCGGGTCGAGCGCCGTGGCGGCGTAGCGGCGCAGCTTCTCGGCCTCGTTGCTGAGCTCGGACTCCATCCGGCTGTCGAGCCGGTTGAGCAGGATGGTCCAGGTGGCGAAGATGGACACGGAAAGGGCCAGGCCGACGACCGCGAGCATCCAGCCCACGATCCGCCCCCGGGCGGTCACGCGCATGCCGGAGCCTGATCAGTCGTCGTCATCGCCGCCGTCATCGTCGCCGCCGTCGTCATCGTCGTCGCCACCGGGCCTCGGTGACGGCGGCTTGACCGGCTCGGCCTTGGTCTTGCGCTTCGAGGGCGAGGCCGTGGGTGTGGGCGTGGGCGTCTCGGGGGGTGTGGTCCCCGGGGTCGCGGTCCGCTCCGGGGTCGTGGCCGGGGTGCCCCCGGAGTTCGCGGTGTGCGACACGACGACGGGCCCGCCCAGCTCCGGCCCCCTTCCCGCGACCTGCGCGAGCCCGTACGCCATGAACCCGGCCAGAGCCACACCGACCAGGATCACGACCAGGGGTGCTCGACGTTTCATGGCATCGAGCATGCCGCCTCCGGAGGAGACCACGCTGAGCCTGAGATGAGAAAGCTCTCATCAACCGGGCAGCGTCTCCCCTCCGATCGGCGCCAGGATCTCGCCGGTGTAGTACGAGGAGAGCCGCTCCGCGGCGAAGAACACGTACGAGGGCGCGATCTCGTCGGGGTCGGCCGCCCGCTTCATCGGCACCTGCTTGCCGAACTCGTCCACCTTCTCCGGCGGGAACGTGGCGGGGATCAGCGGGGTCCAGACCGGGCCGGGCGCCACGGCGTTGACCCGGATGCCGCGTTCGACCAGGTTCTGCGCCATCGAGTAGGTGAAGGCGTTGATCGCGCCCTTGGTCGCGGCGTAGTCGATGAGCGTCTTGTTGCCGCGCAGCCCGTTGATGGACGAGGTGTTGATGATGGCGGCGCCTTCGCGCAGGTGCGGCAGCGCGGCCTTGGTCACCCGGTAGTAGCTGTGGATGTTGACCGCGAACGTGTGCTCCCACTGTTCGTCGGTCAGCTCGTCCAGGGAGTCGACCGGCGCCTGGTAGGCGACGTTGTTGACGACGATCTCCAGGCCGCCGAGCTCGGCCACCGTCCGTTCGACGGCCTGCAGGCACTGGTCGCGGTCGGCCAGGTCGCCGGGGATGAGCACGCAGCGCCGCCCGGCCTCCTCGACGAGTTTCCTGGTGTGGTTGGCGTCCTCGTGCTCGCTCAGATAGGCGATGGCGACGTCGGCGCCCTCCTTGGCGAAGGCCACGCAGACGGCCCGGCCGATGCCGGAGTCGCCCCCGGTGACCAGTGCGCGCTTGCCTTCCAGGAGGCCCCGGCCGGCGTAGCCGCGCATCTCGTCGCGCGGCTCGGGCGCCATCTGCCCGGTGTGGCCCGGGTACGGCTGCTCCTGCGCGGGTGGTGTGGAGTTCGGTTGTTCTGGCATGCCGACGCCTTGCCCCGGCCGGGGGCCGGTTAACGTCAGCGGGGGAACACGACCGTCTTGTGCCCGTCAAGAAGAACCCGCTGCTCGGCGTGCCATTTCACGGCTCTGGCCAGGGCCACGCACTCGACGTCGCGGCCGATGGCGGCCAGGTCTTCCGGCGAGTGGCTGTGGTTGACCCTGGCCACTTCCTGTTCGATGATCGGGCCTTCGTCGAGGTCGGAGGTGACGTAGTGGGCGGTCGCGCCGATCAGCTTGACGCCCCGGCTGTGCGCCTGGTGGTAGGGCCTGGCGCCCTTGAACGACGGCAGGAACGAGTGGTGGATGTTGATCGCCCGGCCGGTCAGCTTCGCGCACAGGCCCTCCGACAGCACCTGCATGTAGCGGGCCAGCACCACCAGGTCGACCTGGTAGTGCTCGACCAGGGCCAGCACCTCGGCCTCCTGCCTGGGCTTGGTGTCGGGGGTGACGGGCAGGTGGTGGTAGTCGATGCCGTGCGACTGGGTGAGCGGGCGCAGGTCGGGGTGGTTGGAGACGACGGCGGCGATCTCGATGTCGAGGCTGCCGGAGCGCACGCGGTAGAGCAGGTCGTTGAGGCAGTGGTCGAACCGGCTCACCATGATGAGCACGCGCGGCTTCCTGGCCGTGTCGCGGAGCTGGATCTGCATGCCGAACTCCGGAGCGAGCGCGGCGAACTCGGCGCGCACCTCGTCCTCCGGCAGCGTGGAGGTGAACTGCACCCGCATGAAGAACCGCGCCTGCTCCTGGTCGCCGAACTGCTGGCTCTCGGTGATGTTGCAGCCGTGCCGCGCCAGCAGGCCGGCGACGGCGGCCACGACTCCGGGCCGGTCCGGGCAGGACAGCGTGAGGACGTATTCGGCAGCGCTCATGGTGCGTCCGAGCCTACCGGGAGGCCCGGGTCGGCTGATCCAGCCGATCTTGGGTAGGTATTTGGACAATACGGACGTTTTCCACGAAAGGAGTGCGTGTGCCGCTCGACGCCGTGCTGCTGGTCGCGATCGCGGGCCTGTTCGCGGTCGTGACCGGGATGAACGACGGCGGGGCGCTGCTGGCCACCGGTCTCAAGCTGCCCACGGTCCGGCCCGTCACGGGCATCGTCACCCTCGTCGTCCTGGTGGCGGCGGTGCCGCTCGCGACGCATCAGGTGGCGCTGACGTTCGTGACGCGGCTGGCCACCTTCGACGGTCCCGGCGGCCGGATCGCCACCATCATCGCCGTGCTGAGCGCGCTGGCCGTGGTGCTGGTGCTGAGCGCCAAGGGCCGGCCGACCAGCCTCACGCTGGCCATCGTCGGCGGCCTCACCGGGGCGGGGCTCGGCTGGGGGCTGCCGGTCTCGGCCGGGTCGGTCGCGCTGGTGCTCGCCTTCGGCCTGGCCGCCCCGATCGTCGGCGGGCTGCTGGCGTGGGCGGTGACCGTGGTCCTGGTCAAGCTCACCACCGCGCGCGGCCTGTGGAACTGGCACCGGGCCGGCTTCCTGCTGCAGACCGTCGCCTACGCGGCCAACGACGGGCAGAAGATGCTCGCCGTCTTCATGATCGCGCTCGGCTTCTCGGACGCGCCGCTGCCGTACACGTCGCTGGTGGCCGTCCTGTTCGGCGTCGGGGCCCTGTACGGCCTGCCGAAGGCGGGACGTACGCTCAGCCGGGAGATCATCGCCTTCCGGCCGCTGCACGGCGTGTCGGCGGAGCTGTCGGCCGGGGCCGCGGTGCTGGGCTGCTCGGCCCTCGGCATGCCGGTGAGCATGACGCAGGCCATCGCCGGCGGGCTGATCGGCGCGGGTGTCAACCACGGCGGCGGCCGGGTCCGCTGGTACGCCGCGGTCAAGATCGTGATCGCGTGGCTGCTGACGCTGCCGGCCAGCGCGTTGCTGGCCGCCCTGGCGGCGTACGCGGGGAAGGGAGTTGCGGGGTGAGGCGGCTGCGCCGGATCCGGGACCTGCTCGCCGGACGCATGGACAGCGCGCTGTCGGACGCGCTGCTCGGTCAGCTGGAGGCGACCAAGGAGGGCGCCTGGCTGGCCATGGCGATGATCGGCGGCGAGGTGGGCAGGACGGGCGCGCACGAGCAGATGCGCTCGATCGAGCACCTCGGCGACGAGGAACGCCGCCGGCTGGTCGAGGAGCTCAAGTCGGCCCTGGTCACGCCCATCGACCGGGAGGACCTCTTCCGCCTTTCGCGCTCGATCGACGACGTGCTCGACTCGCTGCGCGACTTCGTCCGCGAGTCGCACCTGTATCAGGTGAAGGACCAGATCCGCTTCACGCCGCTGCTCGACCAGGTGATCGTCGGCATCGACGCGCTGGAGAACGCCGTGCGCGACCTGGTCTCCAGCCCGTCGGCCGTGGTCCAGGACGCGCTGGAGGCGAAGAAGACGGGCAGCGCGATCCGCCGGATGTACCAGTACGAGATCTCCCGTATCTTCTCCGGCGAGCTGACGGCCGAGGCCATGAAGGAGCGCGAGCTGGTACGCCGCCTGGAGATCGTCGGCATCGCGATCAGCGAGGCCGCCGACGCCATCGCCGACGGGGCCATGAAACGCTGACCCGATGGAACTCACCAGCGACCGCCCCGCCGCCCGGGTCGTCTGCCTCGACCGCGACGGCCGGGTGTTGTTGATGCACTGGTACGACAAGGTCAGCGGCGAGGACGTGTGGGAGCCGCCGGGCGGCGGGCTCGACCCGGGCGAGACGCCGCTGGAGGCGGCCAGGCGCGAGCTGACCGAGGAGACCGGGCTGCCCGGCTCGGCGGTGCTGGACCGGCATGTCGCGGTGGAGCGCGACTTCACCTGGCTGGGCGTGCGCTACGTCAAGACGGAGTCGTTCTTCCTGGCCCGCTTCGACGCCGCCCGGCCGGCGGTCGAGCCCGCCGAGCTCTCCGCGGAGGAGCGCGAGGCCTACCTCGGCCACAGCTGGGCCCGCGAGCTGCCCGACCGCGTCGACCCGCCCACCCTGGCCGAGGTCATCGCCGAGCTGGGTCAGGGCGCGTCGCGGTAGCCCAGCTCGGCCAGCGTCTCGGCCATCAGGGCCCGCAACAGCGGCCCCGACACCCGCTCGTGCTCGCCCTCCACCGGCTGCCCCTCGGCCACCCTGGCGTGGTAGGTCTCCCGCTCGTGCGCGTCGGTGTAGGGCTGGGCGGTGAGCGCGACCACGACCGTGGCCCGGGTGCCGCCGCTGGGCAGCACGGCCACGGCGTGGGTGCGCAGGCACGTCTCGTCCGGCTCGCCGAACCAGCCGCACTTGACCCCGGCCTCCGGCGCGTCCAGCACCTCGCGGGCGCCGAACGCCTGCGAGCCCTCGACCCGGCGCATCCACTCCAGCACGTCACCCGCGACCGGGTCGCCGGCCAGCGCCGCCTGGGCGAGCGCGGCGTAGGCCAGGGCGACCTCCTCGGCGGCCACCTCGACGGAGCCGAACCGCGACGGGTCGCCGTTGTGCATCGGCCAGGAGACGCCGGTGCGCTGGTAGATGTCGTCGAGGATGACCAGCGGCCCGACGGCCAGCCAGAGGCTGCGGGTGTCGGAGTTGGAGGAGATCACCACGGCCGGCTCGGCGTGGCGGCGCCAGCGTTCGGCGTCGGGGATGCGCCCGGCCGTCACCCACGCGTACAGCGGCTTGAGCAGCGAGGCGCAGCGCAGCCGGTGCTGCCCTGACCTGATGGCGACGGTGCGCGCGGGCGGGCCGCCGTGGCCCCTGCTGATGCCGGCCGCCTGGGCACCGGCTCCCGGTTGCAGATCATGTAGCAGCGCGTTGAAGCCCACCCGCCCACCGTAACGGCATTCCGGCGTCTGTCAGAGTGGCGCGCGCAGCCAGATCGCCATCAGGGCCAGCGGCACGAGCGCCAGCACGCCGAATCCGGTCAGCCGGCGCCACCTCGCGGCCAGGCCCGGCGTGGTGGCGAGCCCGGCCGCGCCGCCGGCGACCGCGAACGCCGCCACCGCGCTGATCGCCTGCGGCCAGGAGGCGCTCCACGACGGCAGCGCCTCACCGGCGAGCCTGAGCACCGCGAGCATCCAGGCCGCCTTCACCGCCACCCGGCGCCCGTTCGCCACGCCCACGTGGCCGAGCGCCCAGGCGGCCCCCGCCAGGACCCCGGCGGTGATGAGGACGAGCGTGGCGGTGGCGGGAAACAGGCACGGCCAGTCGCCGCAGGACATCCCGGTCCAGGCGAGCCGGATCGTGGCCCACCAGAGGAGCCCGAGTGCCGCGTACACCCCCGCTGACCGCCCGGTTCGTCCTGCCATGCGGCAATGATGTCACTGCGCGGCGCGCAGCTCGTCCGCCTCGGCCTCCGCCGTACGGCCCAGCGCGCGCAGTGCGACGGCGCGGTTCGCGTACAGGTCGGGCTGCGGCTCCAGCGTGATCGCCTGCGTCAGGTCGGCGACGGCCCCGATCAGGTCGCCGGCCTCGTAGCGGAGCACGCCCCGGTTCCCCCACGCGGCCGCCAGCCCGGGAGACAGGCCGATGGCCAGGTCCAGCGCCCGCCTGGCCTCCGGCAGCCGCCCGGCCGCCGTCTCCAGCTGGCCGAGCACCGTGAGCAGGTGCGGGCTGGCGGGCTCCAGCGCCAGCCCCGCCGTGACGTCGGCCCTGGCCTCCTCGTCGCGCTCCAGGGCGGCCAGCAGCCCGGCGCGGTTGATGTAGGCGTCCAGATAGGACGGGTCGAGGTCGATGACCCGGTCCAGATCGGCCAGCGCCCCCTCGGCGTCGCCCCGGCCGATCCGCAGCTCCGCCCGGTTGTAGTGCGCCTCCGGCAACGGCGGCCCCACCCGCAGCGCCGCCTCGTAGTCGGCCAGCGCCTCGGCGTCACGGCCCAGCTTGACCAGCAGGTTCCCGCGGTCGAGGTAGTAGTCGGGGAACATCGGGTCGATCGCGACGGCGGCGGCGTAGTCCTCCAGCGCCTCCTTGGCCCGGCCCATCGCCGCCAGCAGCTGCGCCCGGTTGGCCAGCAGCACCATGCGGTGCACCGGATGCCGCTCCCCCAGCTCGCGGGCCAGCTCGATGGCCGACTCCACCAGCTCCAGCGCCCGGTCGGGCCGTCCCAGCCTGAACTCGATCAGCGCCAGCCCGTTGCGGTCGAAGCCCAGCTTGAACGCCCGCTGCGCCGGGTCGGGCAGCAGCGTCGAGATGGCGATGGCCTCGTTGATCCACCCCCGGGCCCGCCCGAGGTCGCGCCGCGCGCCGTCCGGGTCACGGGCGTCCAGCATGGCCAGCCCGTACGCGCAGGCCGCGTGCACGGCGGGGTCCCGGCTGGAGCGGCGGGCCTGCTCCCACAGCGCCCGAGCCTCCTCCCGCCGCCCGAGCCCGCCGAGCGCGGTCGCGGCCCGCTGCGCGAACCGCCACCACCGCTCGCCACCCGGCTCGGTCAGCGCCAGGCCGCGCTCGGCGAGCTCCGCCACCGCCGGCAGGAACCCCTCCTGTACGCAACGGTCCACGAGCTTCCAGAGCTCGCCGGCGTCACGGGTGTCGGCAGGCGGCTCGGGCCCGCCGGAGTAGAGGGTGATCGCCAGGGTGGACGCCGGGACGCGGCGCATCAGCACGTCGATCAGTTCGGCGTCGGTGGGGTCGGCCTGGTCGCCGTTGCACACGGCCAGCGTGCTGCCGGGCGGCACGGCCGTACGGACGAACTCGGCGATGCCGTTGGCCAGCCGGAGCGTACGGCGGGGGGCGGGCACCAGGATGCGCTCGTCGTCGGGCAGGCCGGCGTCCACGGTCACCCGCCTGGCGGGGACGAGATGCCGCACCTCGGGCGCGACCGCCCTGATCTCGATGTCGTAGGAGGCCACCAGGCCGGCGGACCGTTCCAAAACGGCCGGGACGAGGTGGGCCAGCAAGGCCGCTCCCACCGTGTAAGGACCGCGCGGCCGCCGATGCCCGTCGATCATCGGCATCAGCGGCCGCGCCTCTGGAGTGCGGGCGGGCGGACCGCCCTGGACCTTGAGGTGGGACCTGTCCTCGATCACCCCTTGTGAATGACGCTGGAGGTCCCGCCTAGCCGCGCGGTTCCGGGCTTGCGGACGGCGATGCGCTTCATGGTGCACCTCCACTGGGGGTTAATTCTATTATTCGGACACTCCAGCGATTATCAAGATTAACGGTGAATAAGTGCGAGACTAATTGACAGAAGCGCCTGCTATTTTGTGGTGATATGTGCCCTATTGGGGCCGAAACCAGCCAGGCAATGAGGGTGAAGATCCCTTTTCCTCGGACTCCGCCATCAGGTCGCACAGGCATCGTCCCAGCAGCGTCACCGATTGACAGCACCCCGGGGTCGAAAGGTTCTTGGAACGCACGATCAGCGTCGCCCGTTCGATCAGCCGCTCCAGGCTGGGTTCCCGGACACCCTTCATGGAATGCTCGTTCCATGGGCATTTCCCGGTGTCCGCGCACGCGCTCTTGGCGAGCACCGGGGTGACGGCGCCGGTCAGGTTCAGCGGGTCGCCGCGTTTGACCTTGAGCTCGCCCAGCACCCGCGAGGCCCGCCGCGACACCACGAGCAGGCGGCGGCGTTCGGCGGCGGACTCGTCGACCGCGCCGGACGACGGCACCGCGAGCAGCATCGAGGCCGCCATCAGCCCGCCGCCCACCACCATGCTCCAGCCGAGCTGCTCCTGGAACCAGATGACCGCGATCGCCGACACCCAGAACGGCTGCGACGACATCAGCACCGCACCGGCCACCGCCGGCACGTGCGCCTGGCCGTACGAGCGAGCCAGGAACCCCAGCGCGCAGGAGATCACGGACAGGTGCGCGAGCACCGCCCAGTCGGGCACGGTCGCCGGCAGCGAGATCCCGTCGCGCACCGCCAGCACCCCGGTCAGCGCCCCGATGGAGCCGAGCTGGATGACGGTCAGCGCGTAGGCGTTGAAGGTCTCGCCCTTCCTGGACAGCCGCGCCAGCATCAGGGTGTGGCCGGAATACAGGGCCGCCGCCGAGAGCGTCACGCCGAGCGCCAGCATCTCGACCGGGTGGTCCTCCGACCCGCGCAGCAGCGTGAACACGGTCATCCCGGCCAGCGCCAGCACCACCCCGATCCAGACCCGCACCGGCACCCGTACCCGGAACAACGCCAGCGCCATCAGCGGCGTGATCACCACGTTGCACCCGACGGCGAACCCGGAGACCGACGCGGACAGGTTGTCCAGCGCCACCGCCTGCGCGGCCTGCCCGACCCCGAACATGACCCCCAGGACGATCCCGTTGACCCACGTCCCCCGCGACAGCCCGCGCAGGCAGCGGGGCCGGATGAGCAGCAGAGTGATGGCCGCCAGCGAGTAGCGCTCGGCGAGCAGATCCTCCACCGGTAACCGCTCGATGAGATCCTTCATCAGCGGGAACGCCGACCCCCAAGCGGCGCTGACGAACAACAGAAGCACGGCTCCCGTAAGGGGGCGGGGAGCGGGCACGACTGCCATGGCAGGAAGCATGCCACTACGATTCGCAGCCGCCGGGGCACGGACGGCGTCTGGTGAGGCTCCTCTACCACCTGGAGTGAAGACCCTCACTCAAAGGACCGGACAACCTTATCCTCTGGCCCGACCGAAACACCGATTCCCCCCATATCGCAGCGCCCCTCCAGCCTCCCGCGGGAGAAGGGGAATCGGGCACGCGTCGAGCCCGGCGACAGGCGTGGGCCGTCGCACGGACAGGGAGGAAAGGGACCGGAGCTAGAGCTCTACGGTGGCCGGGACGAGGCGCTTCTCACCGTAGACGACGGTGAGCGGGCCGATTTGGCGGCGGGAGGTCTCGCGCCAGCCCTGGCGCGCGTACAGGGCCAGGGCCGCGCCCTGGTTGAGGGTCGTGTCGCCGCGCAGGCAGCGGAAGCCGAGCTCCACGGCCCGGGCTTCGAGCGCCGACAGCATCGCGGCGCCGAAGCCGCACCGCTGGTGCGCCGGGTGGACACGGAGCCGGCACACCTCGGCCGTCTCGGTGTCGACGGGTTTGAGGCCGCCCATGGCGACCACGCGCGAGCCCGTCTCGCCGACGAGGAAGTCACCCCCGCACGCCAGGTAGAGCTCCTGGATGCGGGGGAAGTCGTCGTCGTAGTAGACGCCGTCACCCGGGGTCAGGCCCACCTCGGCGAGGCAGATCTGGTGCAGGGTGAGGATGGTGTCGAGGTCAGACCAGCGGTAGCGGCGTATGCGGAGGTTCATGCACCGCCACTCCCTTCTCCCTGAAGCAGGTGCTGCGACCGCAGCTGCTCCCGATAGGCGGGCAGCATCGGGTGGTTGGGCTGCTTGGCGATGATCGCCTGTTCGAGCGCCAGCGCCGGCCGCATGATGAAGTCGGTACGGTATTCGGGCCCGAGCAGCCTCAGCGCCTCGATGCCGACGGTCAGCGCGTCGTCGAGGTCGCCCTCGATGAGACGGCACTGCGCCCGGTCGAACCTGATGAGCGTCTGGTCGAGGATGTGGTCCTGATACTTGTCCAGCGCCTGGTCGAGCACGACCTCGGCTTCGAGGGTCTGGCCGAGCTTGGTCAGCACGTCGCCCTGGTAGAAGTAGAGCTGCTTCTCGGTGTAGCCGAAGGCCATGTCTTCCTGGTCGTTGGTCTTCATGTGGGCGAAGGCGTTGCGGGCCCGGGCCAGCGCCCGTTTGGCCTGGTCGACGACCTCCTTCTTGCTGTCGGTCCCCGACAGCATGGCCAGTGCCCTGGCCTCGACGACCGGCGCCATGGCCTGGGCGGCGCACGGTGTCTGGCCGGCCAGGTCGCGGCTCTTCTTGGCCAGGTTGAGCGCCTCGCGGGCGTCGCCGTAGTAGAGCGGGACGAGCGCTTCGCGGGCGGTCACCCAGGCGCGCAGGGCGCGGTCGCCGGTCTCGTCGGCGGCGGTGCGCCCGGTGCGGAAGAACGAGCGGGCGAGCCGGTGGTCGCCGAGGTTGATCATGATCATGCCGCTCAGCCCGGACAGCTGCGCGGCCATGCGGCACAGGCGCTCCTGGAGGTCGATCGGCTGGCGCCGGGACATGGCGTTGCGTACGGCGCTCAGCTCCAGCAGCACGTCGCACAGCAGCCTGAGCGGAGCCGTGGTGGTGTATTGCCGGCCGAACGCGAGCGTCGCCTCCTCCCACTGGTCGAGCATGGCGGGCGAGACGGTGGCCGACACGAGCGTGTAGTCCATCCGCCGCCGGATGCCTTCACAGGCGCCGAGCACCGGCCCGTCGAGCTGGGCCTGCCCCGGATTGCTGGACAGAAGCTGTAAAAGGGTGCGCCGGAGGATGTTCTCATCCTCTTCGCTGTCGCTGCTCCTGTCCGGGTGGGCCGAGGGCTTCGGCAGGTCGGGCGGCACGGCCAGGGCGGCGCCGTGCCGGCCCTCCAGGTCGAGGGGGACCGTGCCGGGCATCCGGTGGTTGTGACCGCAGATGCACGGCCCCTCGTAGCCGAGCGCGGCGGGCTCCACCCGGTAGACGGTGCACAGGTAGTGAAGGTATTCGGGGCCGGGGCGCTTCAGCCCGCTCTCGTAGGCGGACAGCAGCGTCTCGCCGATGCCGGGCGCCGCCTTGTCGTCACGCTGGAACAGCGCCCTGATCTGTTCGATGACGTCGGCGAGCGCGATGCCGCACGCCAGGCGCTGCGCCTTGACCCGGGTGGTGCCGTACTGGGAGCTGGTCGCCTCGTAGATCTCTTCAGCGATCTGGGCTGCGGTGCGGCCGACGGCAAGGCCCTTGGCCCTGATCCGCCGCGCCATCTCCGTTTCCCCATGCTGTCTGCCGGACATCCCGGCCCCTCTCACGCTGAGTCCTGACCGGCTTACAGCCTAGTCACTGTGAGTAGCGTCTAGGTTGCAGTCCGCCTAACCATGACTATGGACTATCCATGACAGGTTGAAAACGTTCCTCTGAAGCTTACGGTTAAGAATCGTCCTACCGCGGACTGTTTCTTACATCCCCCGAGTGAGAAGGCAACTCCCTGTGAGCAGGGGGACGCGTTGCGCCGCCCGCCACCATGAGTCATCTTTGGCGCACCGGCAGCGGAATTACAGGGAGGGACGAAAGGTGGGGGACGACAACTTCGGGCATTTGGAGCGTTTGGTGTCCGAGCTCGACGCCCGCGGCATGCTCGCGCGAGTGGTCAGAACACAGAGCGGACGCGTTTTCGTCCGAGTGATCAATCCGAATGCGACAAGCCTGTCCGAGAACGTCACCTGTCGACCGGCGCAGGCCGCCGACCTTCCGGACTGGTGGTACTGCTGGTCCTGGGGCGAGCGGATGCACACCGTCGACGATCCGGCCGGCGCGGCGACCAAGGTCGCCCGCGTGCTCGCCGCGGTGGGCGAATGACAGGGCGGTGATCCGGGTGGAGCGCAGCCACCACGGTTCACCGCGCCCACCGCGGCTTCGCGGAGCCGGCGGGGCGGCCGGTGCGGAGGGTCCCCGGCCACGGGGACCTCTGGCCGCCCCGCCGGTTCCGGCCCATCACAGAGAGTGACCAGACCCCGTCCGCCCGGCTCGCCAGGCGGACGTTCGGGGACCCCCTCCCCGGAAACGGAACGCGACGCGCTTCCGGGTGCGCGTCACGTCCGAGCCGTCCGTCATCGGAGCGTCAGGCACCGCCCTCCGCGGCCCAGGTGCCCGGCGACCCCGTCTTCCCCGGCGTGATGTGACGGCGGCCGGTTCGGTCGGCGGTATCTTTTGGGGCGAAACGGCCCAATGCCGCCGACCGAACCGCTTCCAAGGAGGACCTGTCCGTGTTCTTGCTGGCTTCACCGTCGCCGAGCGCGACCCCGGAGTCGACTGGACTACCCGATCTCGAGAAAGTGGGTAGCCAGATGGCGGACATCTGCAAAGCAGACACGTTCCTCTGCAGCGCCCTGGTCAACTGGTTCGAGAACGCCACCTGGGCGCCGTTCGTGGCCAGCGCGATCACCATCCTGCTGATCCTGGTGATCGGCTTCGTCATCCGCAACATCGCGCACCGGCTGATCACCAGGGTCGTCAACCGGGCCGCCACCCGGAGCTCGCTCGCCAGCCGCTTCCGGCGCGGGGCCGCCCCCGAGGGCATCGACGCCCTGCTGCACGAGCGCCGCAGGCAGCGTGCCGAGACCATGGGCTCGGTGCTCAAGCACGTCGCCACCATCGTCATCATCGGCACCACCTTGCTGACCGTGCTGGACCGGCTGACGATCCCCATCGCGCCCCTGCTCACCAGCGTCGGCATCCTGGGCGTGGCCATCGGCTTCGGCGCCCAGGAGCTGGTCAAGGACTTCATCGCGGGCATGTTCATGCTGCTGGAGGACCAGTACGGGGTCGGCGACGTGATCGACGCGGGCGCCGCGGTGGGCACGGTCGAGGCGGTCACCCTGCGCGTCACCCGGCTGCGGGACGCCGACGGCCGCGTCTGGTACGTGCGCAACGGCACCATCACCCGGGTCGGCAACGAGTCGCAGGGCTGGTCGCGCGCCTACATGGACGTCCCGGTCGGCTACGCCAGCGACATCACCACCGTCCGGCTGGTCCTGGAGCAGGTGGCCGAGGAGATCTGGGCCGACTCCGAGTTCCGCGAGTCGATGATCGTGGAGCCGCCGGAGGTGTTCGGCGTGGAGCAGCTGTCCGACAGCACGCTGGTCTTCCGCCTGTCGGCCAAGACGCTGCCCTCCCACCAGGCTCAGGTGGCGCGGGAGCTGAGGGTGCGGGTCAAGTCGGCGCTCGACGCCGCGGACATCGCCATGGTCCCCAACGCATAGGCTGGAGACGTGACTGAGATCTCCTTCTACGAGGCCGTCGGCGGTGAGGAGACGTTCCGGCGTCTCGTCCATCGTTTCTACGAAGGGGTGACCGACGACCCGCTCCTGCGTCCCCTCTACCCGGAGGAAGACCTCACGGGTGCCGAGGAGCGGTTGCGCGGCTTCCTGATCCAGTACTGGGGCGGTCCCAACACCTACAGCCAGGAGCGCGGGCACCCTCGGCTGCGGATGCGGCACGTGCCGTTCGTGATCGGCGAGGCCGAGCGTGACGCCTGGCTCAGGCACATGCGCGACGCCGTCGACTCGCTGGAGCTGACCGAGGAGCAGGACAAGCGCCTGTGGGACTACCTCGTCTACGCCGCGCAGAGCCTGGTGAACTCGCCGACATAGCGGGCATGACACGCCACATGGATATCCCCTGGTGGCGTGATGCCGTCGTCTATGAGATCTACGTCCGCAGCTTCGCCGACGCCTCGGGAGACGGCGTCGGCGATCTCGCCGGGGCGCGCGAGCGCCTGACGCACCTGAAGGAGCTGGGCGTCGACGCCGTCTGGCTCACCCCCTTCTACACCTCCCCCATGGCCGACGGCGGCTACGACGTGGCCGACTACCGCGACGTCGATCCGCTGTTCGGCTCGCTGGCCGACTTCGACGCGCTGGTGGCCGACGCGCACGCGCTCGGGCTGCGGGTGCTGGTCGACATCGTGCCCAACCACAGCTCCGACGAGCACCCGTGGTTCCGGGCGGCGCTGCGCGGCGAGGGCCGCGACCGCTACATCTTCCGCGACCGGCCCAACAACTGGCAGTCCACCTTCAGCGGCC
Organism: Nonomuraea sp. SBT364; assembly: GCF_001083785.1. Lineage (GTDB taxonomy): Bacteria > Actinomycetota > Actinomycetes > Streptosporangiales > Streptosporangiaceae > Nonomuraea. Next base: position 12,920 of record NZ_LAVL01000078.1, on the reverse strand, counting down.
CGGCGTGGACGAAGCTGCCGGACGGCATGTGGTACCTGCACCTGTTCGCCCCCGGCCAGCCGGACTTCAACTGGCGCAACCCCGAGGTGCGCGCGGAGTTCCTGGACATCCTGCGGTTCTGGCTGGACCGGGGGGTCGACGGGTTCCGGATCGACGTGGCGATGGGGCTGTTCAAGGCCGAGGGGCTGCCGGACGTCAAGGACCAGTCGTTCATGTCGGATTCGCCGGTGTGGGGCCGGCCCGAGGTGCACGGCGTCTACCGGGAGTGGCGCGAGCTGCTCGACACCTACCCGGGCGAGCGGATGGCCGTGGGCGAGGTGTGGACCGACAGCCCGGAGGACCTGGCGCTGTACGTGCGGCCGGACGAGCTGCACCAGAGCTTCAACTTCGCCTGGCTCCAGGCGCCCTGGTCGGCGACGGCCTTCAGGAAGGTCATCGACGACACGCTGGCGACGGTCCCGTTCGCCACCTGGGTGCTGTCCAACCATGACGTGGTCCGGCACGTCACTCGCTATGAGGCCGCCGATCCCGGCACCGGCCTTTCCAGGGCGAAAGCCGCATTGCTCACCATGCTCGCGCTGCCCGGGTCGGCATATCTCTACCAGGGGGAGGAACTCGGCCTCCCCCAGGTGGAGGATCTTCCACCGGAGGCGCGGCAGGACCCGGTGTTCGTCCAGTCCAAGGGCGAGCTGCCGGGCCGCGACGGCTGCCGGGTCCCGATCCCCTGGTCCCCCGGCGGCGACTCCTACGGCTTCTCCCCCGGCGGCGTGCGGCCGTGGCTGCCGCAGCCGGGCTCGTTCGGGGCGCTCAGCGTGGCGAGCCAGACCGGCGACCCGGCTTCGACGCTGGAGTTCTACCGGCGCGCCCTGGCCTGCCGCCGTGAGCTGATCCGCACGATCCCGTACGAGCTGGAGTGGCTCCCCTCGGACGCGGACACGCTGGTGTTCGCGCGCGGCCCGCTGGTGTGCGCGGTCAACTGCGGCACCGGGCCGGTACGGTTGCCGCCGCACGAGAGCGTGCTGCTGGCCACCGGCCCGGCCGAGGACGGCCTGCTGCCTCCGGACCACGCGGTCTGGTTGCAGCGCCCGGTCACGTAACGCCCTTCTTCTCGTCGCGTACCGGGATCACGGGCACCGACAGCAGCGCGCACACGAGCCCGGCCGCGAACGCCGCCCAGTAGCCGGAGACCGTGATCAGCAGCCCGGCCAGCGGCGCCACGGCCAGGACGACCACGTTCTGGACGGTGTTGTGCAGGCCCAGCACGCGGCCGGCCGCCGCGGGCCCGGCGAGCTCGCCCGCCTTGAGGTAGGCGAGCCCGTTGCCCGCGACGGTGATCACCGCGCCGGCCGCCAGCGCGCCCGCGGCGAGCCAGGACCTGGCGAAGGTGGCCGCCACCAGCAGGGCCAGCACGGCGAGGGTGGCGAAGGTGAGCAACCGCAGCGGCGCCATCCGCAACCCGCTCACGTCGGACCAGCGGCCCACGGCGACCCTGGTGACGGCCCCGCCGATGGCCGCGAAGCCGAACAGCTGCCCCGCGTCCACCCCGCCCCAGCCGTAGAGGTTGACCAGGCAGGCCACGCCGTACGTGCCGACGATCACCTGCGGCACCGCGTGCAGCGCGCTGGTGGCGTGCACGCGCCAGAGCGCCGGCTGGCTGTACGGCGAGCCGGCGGGCACGGCGACGACCCGGGCCGGGTTGTGCGGCGGCTCGGCCAGGAAGAGCGCGGCCAGGACGGCGGCCAGCAGGCAGACGCCCGCGCAGACCACGAGCACGCCGGAGATCCCGTGGGCCCGGGCCACGGGCGGCAGCAGGAACGCGGCGACGGCCATGCCGAGCGTGTAGGACACCTGGCGCACGCCCATGGCGACGCCGCGTTCCGGCGGCTGGAACCAGCGCAGCACGATCCGCCCGCCGCCGACCAGCGCGGCGCACCCCGCGGCCCCGGCCAGCGCGAGCAGCACGACCACGGCCCAGGTCCGCTCGACGAGGGAGACGGCGAAGAACAGCAGCCCGGCCAGCCCGACGCCGACGCCCAGCACGAGCCGCTCGCCGTGCCGGTCGGCCAGCCACCCCCAGGCCACCAGCGCGAACAGGACGCCGATGCCCGGCGCGTTGCCGATGATGCCGGCGACCGCCAGCGACACGCCGAAATGCTGCTGGATGTCTGGGATGACCAGTGGCAGGCCGGACAGGCCCAGGGTGACACCGGCGTGCGCGTTGACGCCGAGGCCCAGCATCAGCCAGCGTCGCCGGTGCGGCTCGCTCAAGCGAAGCGCTTGAGGTAGGCCAGCTCGTCGGGGGTGAGCCGGCGCGGGGCCTCGCGCTCCACGTCGTAGGCGACGAGCACCGAGGCGGCGGTCACGTAGAGGCCCTCGTCGTCGCGGATCTCGTAGCTGAGCGTGAAGCGCACCGGCCTGATCTCGGTGACCCAGGTCTCCACGCGGACGGGTTCGGCGCGGTAGCCGAGCGGACGGCGGTAGTCGATCTCGTGGCGGGACACGACCAGGCCCTTGAACGGCACCTCGCCCGCCTTGAACGGGTCGACGTGCAACATCCCCCAGCGGGCGTCCTCCAGGTAGTCGAGGAAACGGACATTGTTCACATGTCCTTGTGAGTCGATGTCCGCGAATCTCACCATGCGAGGGAAGACGTGCCGCTGTGCGAGGGAGTGTTGAACCACGGGACAAACGCTACCGGTTCGGTGCGCGAGCTCTGTTGGGGCCTACCATTTCTAGATTTGGTTACTAGAATTTTGTTCGCATCGTCTGCGAAGGAGCGAGGAGACACATGAGCGGGATCGTCGACGGCCGCGTGGTGATCGTCACGGGCGCGGCCAGGGGCATCGGGCGCGGCCACGCGCTGGAGTTCGCCAAGCAGGGGGCCAAGGTGGTGGTCAACGACCTGGGCGCGGAGGTGGACGGGACCGGCTCGTCCGGCGCCGCCGCCGAGGTCGTCGCGGAGATCGAGGCCATGGGCGGGGAGGCGATCGTCAACGGCGAGGACGTCTCGGACTTCGACGGCGCCGAGCGGCTGGTCCGGGCGGCCGTCGAGCGTTTCGGCGACCTGCACGTGCTGGTCAACAACGCCGGCATCCTGCGTGACCGGATGCTGGTCAACATGTCGGCCGAGGAGTGGGACGCGGTCATCCGGGTGCACCTGCGGGGCACGTTCGCGCCGCTGCGGCACGCGGCCGCCTACTGGCGGGGCAAGGCCAAGGCGGGCGAGGCGGTCGACGCCCGGATCATCAACACCACCTCCTCGTCCGGCATCTACGGCAACCCCGGCCAGGGCAACTACGGCGCGGCCAAGGCGGGCATCGCCGGGCTCACCGTGATCGCGGCCAGGGAACTGGAGCGGTACGGCGTCACGGTGAACGCGATCGCCCCAGCCGCGCTGACCCGCATGACCGAGGGCCTCATCCCGAGCGGCGCCAACGCCGACCCCGACGACATCGCGCCGCTGGTGGTGTGGCTGGGGAGCGCGGAGGCGCGCGGCATCACCGGCCGGGTGTTCAACGTGCGCGCCGGGGTCATCAGCGTGGCCGAGGGCTGGCACGCGGGCCCGGCGGTGGACAACGGCGGCCGCTGGGACCCGGCGGCGCTCGGCGAGGTCATCCCCGCCCTGGTCGACAAGGCCGCGCCGAACGCGCTGACCAACGGCCAGATCCCCGGACGGGAGGCCTGACATGCCGCTCGACCACTCCGTCATCGGCGTCGAGAGCGCGCCCCACGAGCGGACCTGGACCGCGAAGGACACCATGCTGTACGCGCTCGGCGTCGGCTCGGGGACGGACGAGCCGGCGTTCGCCACGGAGAAGGGCCAGCGGGTGCTGCCCACGTTCGCGGTGCTCGCGGCACAGGCTCCGGGGCGGCGGCTCGGCGACTACAACCCCGCCATGCTGGTCCACGCCGAGCAGTCCTTCGAGCTGCACCGCGAGCTGCCGCCGGCGGGCGGGGTCCGTACCACCTCGAAGGTCACCGGGATCTACGACAAGGGGTCGGGCGCGCTGGTGACCACCGAGGCGCTGGCCGTCGACCCGGAGAGCGGCGAGCCGGTCGTCACCAGCCGCAGCGCCGTCTTCATCAGGGGCGAGGGCGGCTTCGGCGGCGAGCGGGGACCCCGCGAGGAGTGGGCGGCGCCGGACCGGGCGCCCGACCACAAGGTGACCTACCCGACGAGGCCGGACCAGGCGCTGCTCTACCGGCTGTCCGGCGACTACAACCCGCTGCACTCCGATCCGGAGTTCGCCGCGCCGGCCGGGTTCGACCGGCCGATCCTGCACGGGCTGTGCACGTACGGGGTCACCGGGCGGGCGCTGCTGCACGCGGTGGCGGGATCGGACCCGGCGCGGTTCCGCGCCATGTCGGGGCGGTTCAGCAGCCCGGTCTTCCCGGGTGAGTCGCTGACCGTGTCGATCTGGGTGGACGGCTCCGCGGTGCTGTTCCGCACGGCGAAGGACGACGGGACCGTGGTGATCGACCGGGGTCGCGCGGAGGTCAGCCCAGAGGCTTGAGCGGGTCGAGGCGGCGGATGAGCGCCATCGCCGCCTCGGCCACCTCGCGCGCCTCCTCCTCGGTGTCGCTGGTGGCGACCTCGCGGGCGGCCTCGCCGATGATGCTCGTCAGCACCGCGACGGTGAACCTGTCGAGCGGGTCGCCGCCGGCGCCGAGCAGCACGGCGTTCTGCCGCACCCACTCGCGTCCCCGGGTGCGGCGGATCAGCTCGAAGCCGGGCGGGCCGTCGCCGTCGATGAAGAGCCTGACCAGGTCGCGCCGTTCCCAGGCGCCGTCGAGGTAGGCGCGGGCGCCGGCGATGAGCAGCTCGACCGGGTCGGCGACGCCGGACTGCTTGGCGCGTGACACGCTGGTGGCCGACGCCTGCTCGTGCGCGGCCTGGTGGTCCTCGTAGAGGGCCAGGAACAGCTCGGTCTTGCCGCCGAAGTGGTGGTAGAGGCTGCCGACGCTGGATCCGGCGCGGGCCACCACCTCCGAGACGTTGGCCTCGGCGAAGCCGTGCTCGCCGAACACCTCGCGCGCCGCCTGCAACATGCTCTTGCGTGTCTGGGCGGTGCGGCTCCACTCCCAGGAGGACTTGCGTGCCATGGAGGACATCGTACTCCGCCAAATTCTAGAATCTTATTCTTGACACGCCGCCGCCCACGTTGGAATCTCTTCCTAGAGGACCATTCTAAAAATGGAGGCGGCGTGGACTTCTCGCTCAGCACCGAGGAACGGCAGATCAGGGACACCGTGCGGGCCTTCGTCGAGAAGGAGGTCATGCCGCTGGAGCCCGAGGTCCTGCGCAACGAGCGTGCCGGGCAGCCCGGGGTCCCCGCCGACGTGCTGCGCGAGCTGCGGCTCAAGGCCAAGCGGATGGGCTTCTGGGGGATCAACACGCCCGAGGAGTACGGCGGGGCCGCGCTCGGCCCGATCATGTCCGCGATCATCGCCATGGAGATGGGCCGCACGTTCGTGCCGTTCACCTTCGGCGGCAGCGCCGACAACATCCTGTACGCGGGCAACGAGGAGCAGAAGCGGCGCTACCTGATCCCGACCATCGAGGGCGAGCGGCGCTCGTGCTTCGCCATCACCGAGCCCGGCGCCGGCTCCGACGCCCGCAACATCCGCACCCGCGCCGTGCGCGACGGCTCCGAATGGCTGATCAGCGGCGAGAAGACGTTCATCACCGGCGGCAGCGAGGCCGACTTCGTCATGGTGTTCGCCGTGACCGAGCCGTACGGGGTGACCTGCTTCCTGGTCGACCGCGACATGGGCTGGAAGTCCGAGCCGATCCCGACGATGGGCGAGTGGGGGCCGGCCTCCCTCGTGTTCGAGGACGTACGGGTGCCGGAGGAGAACATCCTGGGTGAGCTGGGCAAGGGGTTCGAGCTGGCCATGGAGTGGATCGGGCAGGGCCGGTACATGATCCCCGCCCGGGCCATCGGATCGGCCGAGCGGATGCTGGGCATGGCCGTGGACTACGCCAAGATCCGCAAGTCGATGGGCCAGGCGATCTCCGAGTATCAGGCGATCCAGTGGATGATCGCCGACTCCCAGGTGGAGATCGAGGCGGCCAAGTGGCTCACGCTGTACGCCGCGTGGCAGGTGCAGGAGGGCATGGACGCCCGGCACGCCTCCTCGATCGCCAAGCTCAACGGGGCCGTGATGGCCAACCAGGTCGTCGACCGGGTGCTGCAGATCCACGGCGGCATGGGCTACACCAAGGAGCTGCCGATCGAGCGGTGGTACCGGGAGCTGCGGCTGCTGCGCATCTTCGAGGGCACCGACGAGATCCAGCGCCGCACGATCGCCCGCAACCTGCTCAAGGGCCACGCCCGGCTCGGCGCCATCGGCGAGTGACGGCGCCGAGCCCGAGGGCTCAGGGCCTCTTGTACGTGGCCGCCGGGCCGCAGTAGCTGATCCCGATCGGGGTGTCGCTGTAGCGGCACACCCGCACGACCACGCGGTCGATCGCGGTGACCCCGGCCGGGTCGGCGAGCGCGAAGCTGAAGGCGATCTTCTGGTCGTCCGCCTTGACGGACTCGGAGTGGACCACGCCGGTGCCGTTGTAGGCCGTGAAGGACGCCCTGGAGTACATGTCGTCCGCGCGGCAGACCGAGAGGGGCCCGGAGTCGGACAGTGAGCCGTCCACGCGGACGACCGGCTTGACCACCGGGCCCTCCACCCAGTCCAGCACCCCTTCGGTGACCCCGTGCGGGCAGGAGTCACCGGAGTCGGCGTAGAACTTCACCGCGGCCCGGGCGTCCGCGTGGGCCGTCGCGGGCTGAACCACCAGCAGAGCGGCGGCCAGCACCGCCCATGCACGTGCACGCATGGCATCGACCTTCCGTGTGAGGGGATGATCCGCGCCCCCATCGTGAACGAAAGATCGATGCCCGGCCAGCGATTCAGGGCAGCCGGTTGGCCAGCACCAGCGTGGCGGCCGAGGCGAACATGCCGCCGTTGCCCAGCACCACGCTCACCTCCACGCCCGGCACCTGCGCGGCAGCCTCGCCGCGTAGCTGCCTGACCGCTTCCTGGATGGCGAACATCCCGTACATCCCGGTATGGGTGTACGACAGCCCGCCGCCGTTCGTGTTGAGCGGGAGGCGGCCGCCCGGCGAGGTGTGCCCCTCGGCGATGAACGCGCCCGCCTCGCCCCGCTTGACGAACCCGAGGTCCTCCAGGCCGTAGATCGGCACGTGCGCGAACGCGTCGTACACCATCAGGTGGTCCACGTCGTCGTGCGAGATCCCCGCCTCGGCGAACGCCGCCTCGCCCGACAGCCGGAACCCCTTGGATGTGGTGAAGTCCTCCATCTGGGAGATCATCGGCGCGTCCATGGCCTCACCCGCGCCCAGCAGGTGCACCGGGTCGCGCCGCGAGCGCTCCTGCGACGTGACGATCAGCGCCCCGCCGCCGTCGGTCACCAGGCAGCACTCCAGCAGGTGGAACGGGTAGGCGACGAGCCGCGAGGCCAGCACGTCGTCCACGGTGATCAGGTCCCGGTACATCGCCCGCGGGTTCAGGTGCGCCCAGCGCCGCTGCGCCACGGCCACCTCGGCGAGCTGCTCGTGGGTGAGCCCGGTCTCCTTCATGTAGCGCAGCGCCGTCAGCGTGAACGACGACGGCGGCCCCACCACCCCGTACGGCAGCTCGAACTGTCCCATGAGCGAGTCGGAGCCCAGCCCGAACCGCCCGGCCCCGATCCGCGACCGGCCCGACTCGCCGTGCGTGATCAGCACCGTGGTGCACAGCCCGGCCCGGATGGCCGCCGCGGCGTGCCGTACGTGGAACAGGAACGACGAGCCGCCCACGCCGGTGCCGTCGAGCCACGACGGCGTGATCCCGAGCGCGTGCGCGACCTGGATCGGGCCGGGCGTGCCGACGGTGGCGATGCCGTCGATGTCGTCCTTGGTCATGCCCGCGTCGGCGAGCGTGTTGCGGGCCGCTTCCAGGTGCAGGGACAGGGTAGAGTGCTGGGGCAGCCGCCCGACCTCGTCGGTCTCGGCGGCGCCGGCGATGACGATGTTTGCGGTGTTCCCGGTGTTCGTGGTCTTCGTGGTGTTCCCGGTGTTCACGCGGCGCCTCCGGCGGGCTCGAACAGCGGCACGTGCACTTCGCCGCGCCGCTCGAAGACGACCTTCAGGTCCAGGTCGAGCGGCAGGTTCTCGGGGGTGATCTCGATGTTGACGATGTTCGTCATCATCCGCACCCCCTCCTCCAGCTCCACCACCGCGATCGCGTACGGGCCGCCCTCCTCGAAGCCGGGGGCGGGGCGGTGGTTGATCACGTAGGAGTAGAGGCTGGCCCGCCCGCTGGCCCGCACCCATTCGACGGTTCCGGAGCCGCAGTGCGGGCAGCTCGGGCGGGGGTAGAAGTAGTGCCGCTCGCAGGTCAGGCAGCGCTGGATCCTGAGCTCGCCGGCCGCCGTGCCGTCCCAGAACGGTTGAGTGTCCGGAGTGGGCTTCGGTACCGCCTTCATGGGGGTCCCCAATCTCATCGGATTTAGAACCCCATTCTAGATTTTAGTTCTGCCCAGACTCAAGGGCTCGGCACGCCGTTCCCGTTCCTGCCGGCCCCGGCGAGCACCTCCTCCAGCGTCGGCCGCGGCTCGCCGTCGGAGCGCGGCCCCGGCTGGGCGAGCTGGATCAGCACCCCGTGGGCCTCCTTCGGGTGCAGGAACACCTCGCGCCACCGCGGGTCGGACACGTTCAGCCCGTGCAGCCGGTAGCCCCGGCCGGTGAGGCGAGCGACGGCCGCGTCGAGGTCGCTGACGTGGAAGTTCAGGTGATGCACGCCGCCCCGGCCACGGGTGAGCTCGAAGAAGCTGTCGAAGAACGTGGACCCGGCCAGCGGCTCCATCAGCTCGACCTTGCTGCCGTTGGCATAGGTCAGCTGGAAGGTCCGGTAACCGCTCACCCGGTTGTCCCCGCCGCCGCCCAGATGCGTGCCGCCCAGCAGGTCGCGGTAGATGGGCAGCAGGTCCCTGATGCGCGGCGCGGCCACAGCCGTGTGGTCGAACGCCACCTCGATACCGTCGAGCTCCAGGTCCATGCGGACTCCCTTCGGGCTTGGGGTTCGGCTTCGAGCGAATCCTAGAACCTCATTCTAGTCATGCCCGTGCCGCCCCGCACGAACCCCCATCCGCGCGGTAGGGATCTTCCCCTTCGCCGACGCCCGCCCCGCCCGGAAGGGGCGGGAGGGTCGGAAGGACCGGACGGGCCAGAAGGACCGGAAAGGGGCCGGAAACGCCGCACGGCAGGCCCATGCGGACCTGCCGTGCGGAAGACGTCACCCGATCACTCGCGGTGGAGCTTGCGATAGGTCACCCGGTGCGGACGGGCCGCGTCGGCGCCGAGGCGCTCGATCTTGTTCTTCTCGTAGTCGGCGAAGTTGCCCTCGAACCAGAACCAGTTGGACCCCTCCTCCCACGCCAGGATGTGGGTGGCGATCCGGTCGAGGAACCACCGGTCGTGCGAGGTGATGACCGCGCAGCCCGGGAACTCGAGCAGCGCGTTCTCGAGCGACGACAGCGTCTCGGTGTCGAGGTCGTTGGTGGGCTCGTCCAGCAGCAGCACGTTGCCGCCCTGCTTGAGGGTGAGCGCCAGGTTGAGCCGGTTGCGCTCGCCACCCGACAGGACGCCGGCCTTCTTCTGCTGGTCGGGCCCCCTGAACCCGAACGCGGCGATGTAGGCGCGCGACGGCATCTCGACGTTGCCGACCTTGATGTGATCGAGCCCGTCGGAGACGACCTCCCACACGTTCTTGTTCGACTCGATGCCGCCCCGGCTCTGGTCGGCGTAGGAGATCTTGACGGTGTCGCCGACGACGATCGAGCCGTCGTCAGGCGTCTCACTGCCGGTGATCATGCGGAACAGCGTCGTCTTGCCCACGCCGTTGGGGCCGATGATGCCGACGATGCCGTTACGCGGCAGGTCGAACGTCAGGCCCTCCATGAGCAGCCGGTCGCCGAAGCCCTTGGTGAGAACGTCCGCCTTGATCACCGTGGTGCCCAGGCGGGGGCCCGGCGGGATCTGGATCTCGTCGAAGTCGAGCTTGCGATGCTTGTCGGCCTCGGCCGCCATCTCCTCGTAGCGCTGGAGCCGGGCCTTGCTCTTGGTCTGGCGGGCCTTCGGGTTGGAGCGCACCCAGTCGAGCTCGTCCTCCAGGCGCTTCTTGCGCTTCACGTCCTTCTGGCCCTCGACCTTGAGCCGCGCGGCCTTGGCCTCCAGATAGGTGGAGTAGTTGCCTTCGTAGACGTAGGCGCGGCCCCGGTCGAGCTCCAGGATCCAGCCGGCGACGTTGTCGAGGAAGTAGCGGTCGTGGGTGACGGCCAGCACGGTGCCCGCGTACTTCTCCAGGTGCTGCTCCAGCCACTGGACACTCTCGGCGTCGAGGTGGTTGGTGGGCTCGTCGAGCAGCAGCAGGTCGGGCGCCTCCAGCAGCAGCTTGCACAGCGCGACCCGGCGGCGCTCACCACCGGACAGCTTCGACACGTCGGCGTCGGGCGGCGGGCAGCGCAGCGCGTCCATCGCCTGCTCTAGCTGGCTGTCGAGGTCCCAGGCGTTGCGGTGCTCAAGCTGCTCCTGCAGCTTGCCCATCTCCTCCAGCAACTCGTCGCTGTAGTCGGTGGCCATCTGCTCGGCGATGTCGTTGTAGCGCTGGAGCATCGCCATCGTCTCGGCGACGCCTTCCTGCACGTTGCCGAGGACGGTCTTCTCCTCGTTGAGCGGCGGCTCCTGCTGGAGCATCCCCACCGTGAAGCCCGGCATCAGCTTGGCGTCACCGTTGGACGGCTGGTCCAGACCGGCCATCATCCGGAGCAGCGTCGACTTCCCGGTGCCGTTCGGCCCCAGGACACCGATCTTGGCTCCGGGCAGGAACGACAGCGTGACGTCGTCAAGGACAACCTTGTCGCCGTGCGCCTTGCGCACGCGCTGCATCGTGTAGATGTACTCCGGCATGCCATCTAGCTTAGGGGCTCCGGCCCCGCGCTTCCGCCGCCCAGCACCCCGCACCCACCGCCCGTCCCCGACACCCACCGCCCACACGTCGGCTCACATCCGCCCATTGCCTCGGCTACGTCCGACCCCACACGTCGGCTCACATCCGCCCGTTGCCTCGGCTCACGTCCGCCCCGCGCTGGCCGACGCGGGATCCCGGCCCCGCGGGTTCGGTACGGACCGATCCCCTCGAGTGACCGGCAGCCCGGCGAGCTCCCGGCGCGCGAACCCGCACGGGAACGCCCCAGGCAGTCCGCAACCTTCCAAAGCAGTCCGTAGCCCCTCGGGCAGTCTGCAACCCTCCCCAGGAGGTCCGTAACCCCTCAGGCCGACGTCTCCCCTGGCAGCCGGGGCCGAGGAGGCGCGGCCGGGATGCACACGCGGTTTCTCCCCAGCTCCTTGGCCCGGTAGAGGGCGAGGTCGGCGGCCGCCAGCAGATCGATCAGATCGTCACCGTGCACGTTCATGAGCGCCACCCCCGCCGAGATGGTCACGGTGATGAGCGCCTCGTCAACGGGAACGGCCATGTGACCGATGCGGGTGCGCAGGCGCTCGGCGACCCGACGAGCCTCCTGCAGGTCGGCGCGCGGCAACAGGACGACGAACTCCTCACCGCCGAACCGCCCCACCACGTCGTAGTCGCGCAACTGACTGCGCAACATCCCCGCCACACCGATCAGCACCTGGTCGCCCACGAGGTGCCCATGAGCGTCGTTCACCCGTTTGAAATGGTCGATGTCGACGATGAGCAGCGCCAGCGTCTCACCGGTGCGCCGGGCCCGGACGATCTCGGTGTCGGCCTCCCGCTGCCAGGCGGCGGCGTTGAGCAGCCCCGTCTTGGGATCGGTACGCGCCGCCGCCTGCAGCTGGGCGTGCAGAAGGCTGCGCTGAAGCAGGACGACCGGCGGCAGGGCGAGCACGAGCAGGGCGAGGTTGAGCCCGCAGGCTATGGCCACGATGACGCCCAGGCACAGCTCCACGACGTCGAGCAGGGCGCTCTCCCGATCCCACAGAACCTCACGCCAGCGCGAGTCGGGATTGGCGGTGTGCGCGGCGACGGCCACCAGCCCGGTGTTGAGCAGCGCGAACACGAGCGCCGCCACCACCGCGAACAGGATCGCGCTACCGCTCCCCCGCGACAGCATCAGCGGGTCGGGCACGAGCCGCTGGTACGTCAGGGACGCCGCGCCGCCCGCCAGCCCGATCGCCGCCGAGCTCAGCACCCGCCGATGCAGCACGGTCGCGCGGACCCGCACCTGCAGCAGCGTCTGCAGCAGGATCGGCGCCAGCAGCGCGTAGAGCGGCGGCAGCAGCAGCGCGACCGGCAGCCACCACGCCGACAGCAGGTCACGCGAGACGCCGGCGGGCATGCCGAGCCGCCTGGTCGCCTCGATGCACACCGCCCCGCAACTCATCAGCGCGGCGAAGGTCAGCACATCGTGCCGGCGAATCGTGGTGGAGGCGGCGAACAACACCATCGCCGCGAGGTCGAGCAGGACGATGACGCTGACATAGGCCACGAGCGTCCGCCCCTGGCTGAGCAGCGGCCACCGGCCGGCCAGCGTCGACACACCGCCGCGAGGCTTCGTCGAGGTGTGACTGGTCGCCGCCATCTCGTCTCCTCCCTGACTAACGATGTGTAACACAATAGTTGCGGAGTGTGCGATGTGCGAAGGGAAACGATACGTTGGGCGGAGCGACCACATACGTGATGTGGTCAGCAGGGGACACCGCTCAGTCCGCGAGCAACCGTTCGGAAAGGAGCACTCATCGTGCGGGGCGTAATCTGGACCTGATAGATGCCCTAGCCAGCTTCCGGGCAGCACCCATCGGCCGCCCCCTGGTGCGTGAACACCACGCTCGGCCGATGCCCCCTCCGCCCGCTCTCCCCTCATCCCAGGTCCCGCACACAGC
>NZ_LAVL01000077.1 GCF_001083785.1 Nonomuraea sp. SBT364 | reverse complement strand
GGGTGGAGGTGGCCGGGGTGGCGGTGTGACGCCGCCGGCGACGGCCGCCAGGGTGTCGCGGACGGCCGACGAAGGCGGGCGGGCCGCCGGATCGCGTGCCAGCATGCGCGTCAGCAGCGGCCCCGACCGCTGAGGCGGGCGCGGGTCCTCGGTGAGCACCCTGGCCAGCACCGCCATCCCGTCCTCGCCCGGGTGGGCGGGCTCGCCCTCCAGCGACGCGTACAGGGTCGCGGCCAGCGACCACAGGTCCGACTGCGGGCCAGGCCGCTCGCCGCGCAGCCGCTCGGGGGCGATGTAGCCGGGCGAGCCCAGCAGCATGCCCGACTGCGTGAGCGTCGCCTGGCCCTCGACGGTGGCGATGCCGAAGTCGGTCAGCACCGGCGAGCCGTCGTCGGACACGAAGACGTTGGCCGGCTTGATGTCGCGGTGCAGGATGCCGGCGGCGTGCGCGAGGGTCAGGGCGTCCAGCACCGCCAGCCCGAGGCGCGCCGCCCGGGGCGGGTCGAGCGGCCCCACGCGGTCGAGCGGCCTGCCGCGCAGCAGGCGCATGACGATCCAGGGATGACCGCCGCTGGTGACCACGTCGTGCACGGTGACGATCGCGGGGTGCCGCAGCCGGCCGGCGGCCTGCGCCTCCCGGACGGTCCGCGCGCACAGCTCGGCGCGCTCCGCCTCGCCCAGTTCGGGGGGCAGCCGGATCTCCTTGACCGCCACGTCGCGGTCCAGCCTCTCGTCGCGCGCGTGCCAGACCGTGCCCATGCCGCCGCTTCCGATCGGTGTGAGCAGGCGATAGCGCCCTTCGAGCAGCTGCTGATCAATGCTCGACACGCGGCGGAGGCTATCCACCGGCGCTTTTGATTCGCTTTAGCCACCGCGACTCGCGGCGTCTCGCCTGCCGGACGCGGCACGAAGCGGGGCCGCGCGGCGACTAGGCTGGTATCGCACGTCAGCCGATCGACGAGAGAGACCATGAAGACCTTCGAAGAGCTGTTCGCCGAGCTGTCCGAGAAGGCCCGGACCCGGCCCGCGGGCTCGGGCACCGTGGCGGCCATCGACGCCGGCGTCCATGCCATCGGCAAGAAGGTCGTCGAGGAGGCCGCCGAGAGCTGGATGGCGGCCGAGCACGAGTCGGACGACCGGACCGCCGAGGAGATCTCCCAGCTCCTCTACCACGTCCAGGTGCTCATGATCGCCAAGGGGATCGGCCTGGACCAGGTCTACAAGCATCTCTAGGGCGCCCCCGCGCCCGCCTCCGGTCTTCCGTATCGACCCTGGACACCGAGGAAACAGACATGCTTCGCCTGGCCGTACCGAACAAGGGCACTCTCAGTGAGGCCGCCCAGATCATGCTCAAGGAGGCCGGCTACCGGTCCCGCAGAGACAGCAAGGAGCTCGTCGTCGTCGACGAGGAGAGCGGCTGCGAGCTGTTCTTCCTGCGCCCGCGCGACATCGCCGTCTACGTCGGGGAGGGCACGCTCGACGCCGGCATCACCGGCCGCGACATGCTCGTCGACTCCGGCGCGGCGGTCGCGGAGGTCATGCCGCTCGGCTTCGGCGCCTCCACCTTCCGGCTGGCCACCCGGGCCGGCACGATGACGTCCGTCAAGGACCTGCAGGGCCTGCGGGTGGCCACCGCCTACGCGGGCCTGCTGGAGAAATACCTGTCCGACCAGGGCGTCGACGCGCGCGTCATCAAGCTCGACGGCGCGGTCGAGACCGCGATCAGGCTCGGCGTCGCCGACGCGGTGGCCGACGTGGTGGAGACCGGCACGACGCTGCGCAACGTCGGCCTGGAGGTGTTCGGCGAGCCGATCATGAAGTCGGAGGCGGTGCTCATCAGGCAGCACTCCGCCTCGATGACCAACGGCGTCGAGCAGCTCGTGCGCAGGCTGCAGGGCGTCGTGCACGCCCGCGACTTCGTGATGATGGACTACGACATCCGCGCCGAGCGGATCGAGGAGGCCATCGCGCTCACCCCCGGCATGGAGGGGCCGACGGTCTCGCCGCTGCACCGCGAGGGCTGGGTGGCCGTCCGCGCCATGGTCCGGCGCAGGGGGCACCAGCACGTCATGGACCAGCTGTGGGACATCGGCGCGCGGGCCATCCTGGTCACCGACATCTACGCCTGCCGCCTGTGACCAGCCGGTGACCACTCCGCGACTGGCGTTCCGGCATGGACGCCGGGGTCGGCTCTAGGCGAGCTTCCGCATGGCCGCGACCGCCTGGTCGACCTGTTCGGGGGTGGTGACGATGCTGGTGCCGAAGCGCAGCAGCGGCGGGTCGTACGGGGTGAGGCTGGTGCTGATCATCTCGGTGCGCAGGTGCTGCATCGCCCGGCCGGGGTCCGTGCCGTCGACGGAGACGCACACCAGGCCGGCGGAGAGGGCCGGGTCGTCAGGGGTGACGAGGGTGACGTTCGGCAGGTCGCCCAGGCCCGCCTTGAGCCGGGTGGCCAGCTCCTGGGTGCGCCGCTGGATGCGGTCCGGGCCGATGACCTCCTGGAAGGCGAACGCCGCCGGCATCGCCCACCGGTGCTCGAACGCCTTGTAGCCGCCCGGCGTCGCCAGCCGGGCGGTGGTCCGCTCCGGCGGCCGGCCGGTCCGCCAGGCCTCGAACGACTCCTCGCTGAAGGCCGGGATGACCGGGTCGAGGGCGTCCCAGGCGTTGCCCCACACGATGCCGGTGCCGCGCGGGCCGAACAGCCACTTGTGCGTGCCGCTGACCAGGAAGTCGCAGCCCAGGGCGGTGACGTCGTCGGCCATCGCGCCGAAACCGTGCACCCCGTCGACGCACAGCAGCGCCCGGTCCCGCTCGTCGCGCGACTTGTTGACGTCGGCGAGCATGCCGGCGATCTCCCGGACGGGCAGGCGGACGCCGGTGCTCGAATGCACCCAGGTCACCGCGACGACCCGGGTGCGGTCGCCGAGGCCCTCCTTGATCGCGGTCACGATCCGGTCGGCCGACGCCCGCGCCGGGTCGTCGTACAGCCTGACCCTGCGCACCTTCGCCCCCGTGCGCGCGGCCAGCAGGCGCAGGCCCTCGTGGGTGGCCAGGAAGTCGTGCTCGGTGGTGAGCACGTCCTGGCCGGGCCGCAGCCGCAGGCCCGAGTAGAGCAGGCCGAGGCCCATCGTGGTGCTGTCGGTCAGCGCGACGGCGGACGGCTCGGCGCCGAGGTGGCGGGCGGCCGCGGCGCGGACGGCCTCGTCGGGGTCGCCGCCGTCCGGCAGGTAGTGCGGATCGGCGTCCAGGCCGTCGCGGTGCTTCCGGACGGCCTCGCGGACCAGGGCCGGAGCGGGCGCCAGGATGAACGCCGCGAACTGCGCGTACGCCGGGTCGAGCGCGAACTGGGCGCGCACCGACGCCCAGTCCTGCGGGTCGAAGGACGCGGGCGACGCCGCGGTGGCCGCCTTGGTGGGAGCCGGAGCCGCAGGGGAGGACGTGCAGGCGGCCACGCCCGCCAGCATTCCCGCGCCGAGCAGGGCCCGTCTGTTCAGCCGAGGAGTCACGCCCTCTTCCTATCCCGCGCCCGGGGCGCTGCCCAGGGCCGGGACCGAGTCGTTACCCGCGCATCGCCGCCACCTCGCGGATCAGGTCCGACACGCGCACGATGCCCAGGCAGCGGCTCAGCTCGTCGGTCACCACCAGGTCGTCGTAGACGCGCAGGGCGTCGCGGCCCGCCGCCTGCATGGCCGCCACCGCCGGGGTCGTCTTCGGCACCGTGCGCGGCGGGTCGGCCAGCCGCTGCGCCGGCTTCGAGCCGTGCAGCGCGTGCCCGTAGCGGGAGGCGATCGACAGCAGGAACCGGCTGCGGTCCAGGCTGCCCTTGGGCCGCTGGTACTCGTCCACCAGGATCACGCTGGTGATCGTCGGCTCGTGCCCGAACGCCGCCACCGCGTCCTCCGCGTTCGCCGCCACCGGCAGCGTCACCGCGGGCAGCAGCAGCTCCTGCACGCGCGGCCCCAGCCGGACCGCCTCGGGGGAGTCGTCGGCGGGCGGCAGCGGCACCCGAACCCGGCCGTCCGGGCCGGGCGCGAGCAGCGGCCCGTGCGCCAGCCGCACCCCCCACCCGCGCGCCGCCTCCAGTTGCGCGGGCTCCTCCACACCGGGCGCCAGCACGTGCGCGCCGACGCCGCGCGCCAGCGCCACCAGCCCCCGCGCGACCGCCGCCGCCCGGTGATCGCGCGGCGCCCGCGCGATCACGTCGGGGGCCATCGCCACCAGGTACGGCGCGGCGTCGGCGATCACGTCCAGGGGTACGCTCTCCGCCCCGGCGCCGCCGAAGCCGAGGAGGTAGCCGAGGTTGCGCAGCCCGTCCAGCGCCACCTTCAGCACCGGCCGGTCGCCCGCCGAGCAGGGGCCGGACAGCAGCAGGATGGCCTCGCGCGGATGCCGCCCGGCACGGCGCAGCGCCTCGTGGAGCGGCACGAGCGCCCCGGCGCCCGACAGCAGCACGCGCATGGGCAGCTCCAGCACGATCGGCAGTGGCGCCGCCCGCAGCCGGCCCGAGGCGTCCAGGAGTGCGGGGTAGGCGATGACCGACCCGGTGTCGAGGTCCACGACAGGGCCGGTGAGCAGGGAGGACACGTTGAGATGATGGTGTCGGCGGAGGCCGCGCGAAAGGGCGGAGCGGCGAAGTTCACCGACATTTCTTGCGATATTTCACACCCGCCCGAAGGGGAATGCGGCCGGGGTCTACGCTGGCCGTGTGACAACCGGACATCCGCGCGACGTGCCGGCGGGCCTGACGTCCGGGGGCGCCCCGGGCCGAGGCGTCCCCGCGTGAAGGCGCGGCCGGCGAAGGGCGGCGGGCGGTGGGTGAGCGTGCCGCCGGAGCGGGTGCATCCGTGGATCGACGGGTTCGCCGGGCGGCACGGGCCCTTCGAGGCGACCGGCGACGAGCGGGTGGTCCGGCTGACGGCGGCCGACGGCGCGGTGGCCGAGCTGCACGTGCCCTTCCCGCCGATGCGGCCGGGCCCGCCGCACGTCACCCGGCCCGCCGAGCACGCGCGGGCGGCCCGGCGGGTGGGCGTGGTGCTGGTGCGGCTCGGCGGTTACGCGGCGGGTGTGTTCCACGGGACGGAGCTGGTCGGCTCCAAGGTCGGCTCGCGGCTGGTCCAGGGCCGTACGGCGGCGGGCGGCTGGTCGCAGCAGCGTTTCGCCAGGCGCAGGGACAACCAGGCGGGCAAGGCGTTCGAGGCGGCGGCCGAGACGGCGCTGCGGGTGCTGACGCCGCACCTGGCCGAGCTCGACGCGGTGGTGCTCGGCGGTGACCGCAAGGCGGTGGACGCGCTGCGCGCCGACCGCAGGCTGGCGCCGGTGCTGGCGCTGGAGTCCGGGCCGTTCCTCGACGTGCCCGATCCCCGGCTGGCCGTCCTGCGCGACACCCCGGCCCAGTTCCGCGCGGTCCGCGTCCTGATCACCGACCCGTCCTGATCGCTGCCTGTACGGGCGCGCGTCAACTGTCTTCGGGGGCGGCTCAGGCGCCGAAGGCCGTCGCGTGCTCGGCGACGAAGGCGGCGAGGGTGCGGGGCGGGCGGCCGGTGAGGTCGTGGACCGCCGTGGTGAGCGACCACCAGTCGGTGCTCCCCATGTCCCGCATCATGACGGCCAGGGCGTGCGCGGCGACCTCGGGCATGCCCTGCGCCGCCAGGCGGGCCGTCATCTCGGGGACGGGCAGGTCCACGTAGGCGACCGGCCGCCCGGCGGCGCTGATCGCGGCGGCGATCTCCTCGTGCGTGTACGACCGCGGCCCGGTCAGCGTATGGATCGCGCCGGGCCGCACCGGGCCGGTCAGCAGCGCGGCCGCCACCCCGGCGACGTCCCGGGTGTCGATGTAGTTGACCCGGGCGGTCCCGTACGAGCCGCCGCGGCCAGGTCGATGACGGCTCGCTGGGCGTCGGCGACGCCGGGCCAGAGTGAGCTGTTGAGGAACAGCCGGTCGCCCGGCGACAGGAGACGGCCGATGGTCTCGGGGCGCTCGAAGTCGGCCACGGCCTCCGCCCGGCCGAGCCCGGCCGGGCGGCGGACGACCGCCACGACCTCCTCGCGGGGCAGCAGCCCGGTGAGCGTCCTGCCGATGGAGCCGGTCGCCCCGGTGACCACGATCATGACACACTCCTAAGTGGACGATGGGATTCCGGTTGGACCGTACAGTAACCGGAATGGCGTCGTCCACTTGAGGGCCGGTACGCTGTGCGTCGTGCGTGCGGACGCCAGGCGCAACCTGGCCAAGATCGTCGAGGCGGCGGCCTCCGTCATGGCCGAGCGCGGCGTAAGCGCCCCGATGGAGCTGATCGCCCGCCGCGCGGGGGTCGGCGTCGGTACCCTCTACCGCCGCTTCCCCGATCGCGGCGCGCTCGTCGCCGCAGTGGCCGAGCACTACGTCGAATCGCTGGCCGAGGCGCTCGACCGGGCCGCCGCCGAGGCGCCCGACGCCTGGCAGGGCCTGCGCGCGTTCGCCCTGTGGGCCGGCGACCCCGGCCGCGGCGCGCTCGCCGCGGCGCTGGCCGAACTGCCGGAGGAGACTTATGAGGACCGGGCCGCGTTCGTCCGCGCCCGGGGCCGCTGGCTGGAGCGGCTCGGCGCGCTGGTGCGCCGGGCGCAGGCCGGCGGCCTGATGCGCGCCGATGTCGGCACCGACGACGTGGTGGCCGCGCTCAACCTGTTCGCCTGCCATCCGGAGGCGCTGCCCGCGCACGTGGCGGCCCGGCCGGTGAGGTTCCTGGAGCTGATGCTCGACGGCATGAAGGCCGGAACGCCCGTTTGAGACGATTCAAAAAAATCTTCAATGCCGCTATGCTGTATCGCGTTCACAGCGGCACGGCCTCGTGAGGATCAATGGGGACCAGGAGCATCAAGGAGGTCGCGCAGCTGGCGCGGGTCTCGGTCGGCACCGTGAGCAACGTGCTCAACAGGCCCGAGATCGTCTCGCCCGCCACGCGTGAGCGGGTCTTCAAGGCGATCCGCGAGCTGGGGTTCGTCCGCAACGAGGTGGCCCGCCACCTGCGGGTGGGCCGCAGCCGCACGGTCGGCCTGGTCGTGCTCGACGTGTCCAACCCGTTCTTTGCCGACGTCGCGCAGGGCGCCGAGGGGCCGGCCGACGAGCACGACACCATGGTCGTGCTCTGCAACAGCGCCGCCGACCCCGTCCGCGAGCGCCGTCACCTCGACCAGCTCGAACAGCAGCGCGTGCTCGGCATCCTCATCACCCCGGTCGACGCCGCCAGCCCGCGCCTGGCCGAGCTGGCCGCCCGGGGCACGCCGGTGGTGCTGGTCGACAGCGCCGCCGCGGGCACGCAGTGCTCGGTGGCGGTCGACGACCGGCTCGGCGGCCGGATCGCCGGGGAGCACCTGATCGAGCGCGGGCACCGGCGCATCGCGTTCATCGGCGGGCCGCCGTCGATCAAACAGGTGGCCGACCGCCACGCGGGCGTCATGAGCGCCGTCGAGGCCGCCGGCGACGGCGTCGAGCTGGTCGAATGCTCGATGTCCACGCTGAGCTTCGACACCGGCAGGCACGCGGGCGAGTGGCTGGCCGCGATGCCGCCGGGCGAACGGCCCACGGCCGCCTTCTGCGCCAACGACGTGGTGGCGATCGGCTTCCTGCAGGCCATGGCGGCGCGCGGGCTGCGCGTGCCCGATGACATGGCCATCGTCGGCTACGACGACATCGAGTTCGCCGCCGCGGCGGCCGTCCCCCTGTCGTCGGTGCGCCAGCCGCGCGAGCTGCTCGGCCGCACCGCGATCGAGCTGCTGCTGGAGGAGGTCACCGAGCCCGAGCGGCATCGGCACCGGCAGGTCATCTTCCAGCCCGACCTGGTGATCCGCGCGTCGAGCGAGTCGCGCCGCGACAACTGAAGGAGCGCCCGTGGACGAGATCTACCGCAACCCGCTCGCGGGCCCGGGGGACCTGGCCGGGTTCCGGATGGAGGGGGAGGGGGCGCTCTCCTTTCCGCTGGGCCGGATGCGGCTGGAGAGCCGACGGCCGCCCGCCGACGGGCAGGCGGCCAACCTGGTGCTGTGGTGCCCCGAGGAGTTCCCGGCCGACGTGCGGATCGAGTGGGACTTCTGGCCGGTCAGAGAGCCGGGGCTGGCCATCATGTTCTTCCACGCCCGGGGGCGGGGCGGCGAGGACCTGTTCGATCCGGCGCTGGCCGCGCGGACCGGGCCGTACGAGCAGTATCACCACGGCGACATCGACGCCTACCAAGTCTCCTACTTCCGCCGCATGTGGCCGGCCGAGCGGGCGCTGCACACCTGCAACCTGCGCAAGAGCCACGGCTTCCACCTGGTGGCGCAGGGCGCCGACCCGCTGCCCGGCGTGCTCGACGCGGACGGGCCGTACGCCGTGCGCCTGGACGTGGCGGGCGGCGAGATCACGTTCTCGATCAACGACGTGACATCGTTCTGGTGGCACGACGACGGGCCGGTGCTGCCCGGCGGCAAGATCGGTTTCAGGCAGATGGCCCCACTGATCGGGGAGTATGCGAATTTGCGGGTTTCTCGTCATTGACTTTGAGTCGATTCAACACTACTTTCGCAGAAACCAACCGCCGTTCACCCCCGTGTAACAGGGCAGGAACCACGGTGCAATACCCACCCCCTGTCTGTGCGCACGCCGCGAGATTGTTGCCGGATGAGCACTCCCTTCCTGTCCACCAGGATCTACACCGCCTGCTCAGAGGTGGTGTGGATGGCACAACTGAACCTGCTCTGGATCGTGTTCACACTCGCCGGCGGCGTGGTGTTCGGGATCGGGCCCGCCACCCTGGCCGCGTACGCGCTGGCCAGGCGGCATGCTCAGGGTGAATCGATTCAGGCCTGGGCCGAATTCCGGGACGCCTACCGGCGTGAGTTCGCCCGGGGCTCGCTGCTGGTCCTGCCGGTGGCCGTGCTCGCCGTCGTGCTGGTCGGCAACTATCTCTACTTCCTCACCCTCGGGCCGGACCTGGGCGTGTGGCGGCTCGCGACCTTCGTGGCGCTCCTCGTCCTGGCGGGCGTGGGGACCTTCCTGGGGCCGCTGTACGCGCACTACGACCTGCCGATCCGGGGCTACATCCCGAAGGCGTCGCTTCTCGCGCTGACCCGGCCGGCCTCCACCGTGCTGTTGCTGTTCGCGCTGTGGGCGATCGTCTACGTGACCATGACGCTGCCCGTTCTCGCACCGGTCATCAGCATCGGCGCGTGGATCCATATCAACACGTGGCTCTGCCTGCGCTTCTTCCAGGAGAACGAGGCGCGCCTGCATTCGAAAGGGAACCTATGAGCGCATCCCGTAGTCGACTTCTGGCTGGAGCGTTAACGCTAACCACCGCCCTGCTGGCCTCCGCCTGCTCAGGCACCGGCGGCGGCGAGGCGAGCCAGGCCGACGGCAACACGATCACCTTCATGACCAAGCTGTTCGGCACCGCGCCGAGCCCGCAGGGCGAGCTGCACCAGGCGATCGAGAAGTTCCTCGGCAAGAAGATCAGCGTCACCTGGGTGCCGAACGCGGAGTACCAGGAGAAGACCAACGTCACGCTGGCCTCCGGCAACATCCCCGACGTGATGGTCGTCGACCCCAAGTCCCCCGCGTTCGGCAAGGCCGCGGAGGCCGGGGCGTTCTGGGACCTCACCGAGAAGATCAAGCAGTATCCCAACCTGGTCGGTGACCCCAAGGTCCTGCTCAACTCCTCGGTCAACGGCAAGGTCTACGGCCCGTACCGGATCAGGCCGCTGCTCCGGTCGGCGGTCATGATCCGCAAGGACTGGCTGAAGAAGGTCGGCCTGGAGGCGCCCAAGACCACCGACGACCTCTACGAGGTCGCCAAGGCCTTCACCGAGAAGGACCCCGACGGCGACGGCAAGAAGGACACCTACGGCCTCATCCTGCCCAAGTGGCCCGGCACCAGCTTCGCCGCCTCCAGCCCGTTCAACACGATGGACGTCTGGTTCGGGGCGCCGAACAACTGGGGCGAGCGCGACGGCAAGCTGGTGCCCGAGTTCGACACGCCCGAGTTCTTCGAGGCCAACCGCTTCATGAAGAAGATGATCGACGAAGGCCTGGTCAACCCCGACTGGAACACGCTCGACACCGCCAAGTGGATGGACCCGTTCGTCCAGGACAAGGGCGGCATCATCATCGACGTCGACGTGCGCACCACCCAGCTCCTGGACCTGCTCAAGGAGCAGGACCCGCAGACCTACGGGGACAAGGTCCTCACGGTCGGCAACCTGGCCCGCCCCGACGGCAAGAAGTTCTCCTTCCCCGGCAGCGGCTACCTCGACATCCTGGCCGTCTCCAAGCAGCGGGTGCGGACCGAGGCCCAGCTCGACGAGCTGCTGAAGACCCTCGACAAGCTGGCCGGCAAGGAGGGGCAGATCCTGCTCGCCAACGGCATCGAGGGCCGCAACTTCAAGGTCGAGAACAACGAGGCCGTGCTGATCAACCAGGACGACCCCAAGGTCAAGCAGCTCCAGGACGACGTCGACAAGGCGTTCATCCAGCTCGGCACCCAGGCCAGCACCGGCGCCACCGGAATCGCCTACCTGCGCGTCCCCCCGGAGGAGCCGTACCGCAAGGACCTGGCCGAGCGCAAGGAGCGGGTGGCCGAGGACCTGAAGACGGCCGTGTTCGACCCGAGCCTGCCGGTGGTCTCGCCGACCGTGGTGGCCAAGGGCGCGACGCTCAACCCGATCGTCACCGACGCGCGGATCAAGTACCTCGCCGGCCAGATCACCGAGGAGCAGCTGAAGGCGGAGATCAAGCGCTGGTACGACAGTGGCGGCACGCAGATCGCCCAGGAGATCAACGACCTGGTGTCCAAGCTCGGCCAGTGATGTGAACCGGGAGGGGCCCGCGACCGGGCCCCTCTCCTAGAAAGGAGGCCGAGTGGCCACCGACCTGGCGACGCCACCGGTCAAGGCGGTCAAGGCAACGGGACACCGTCCCGGCAGGGCCCGGGCGCTGTGGCGCTACCGATGGCTTTACCTGATGATCATTCCCGGGCTGGCGTACTTCCTGATCTTCAAGTACGTGCCGATGCGCGGGTTGCAGATCGCCTTCCAGGACTTCGTGCCGTTCCTGGGCTACAACGGCAGCCAATGGGTGGGCTTCAAGCACTTCGAAGACCTGTTCACCGGGCCCGACTTCGGCCGCCTGATGTACAACACGCTGTTCCTGGCGCTGCTGAACATCGTCTTCGTCTTCCCGGCGCCGATCATCGTGGCGCTGATGCTGAACGAGTTGCGGATCAACGTGCTCAAGCGCTCGGTGCAGTCGCTGATCTACATCCCGCACTTCCTGTCCTGGACGATCGTCGCGTCGCTGACGTACATCCTGTTCTCCGTCGACTACGGCGTGCTCGCGGGCTGGATCCACGAGATCCTGGGCGGGCAGAAGATCGACTACGTGGCGCAGCCGGAGTGGTTCAGGCCGATCATCATCCTGCAGACGCTCTGGAAGACCACCGGCTGGACCACGATCATCTATCTGGCGGCGCTGGCCGGGGTGAACCACGAGCAGTACGAGGCGGCCAGGATGGACGGCGCGGGACGCTGGCGGCAGCTCTGGCACGTCACGCTCCCGGCGATCCGCCCGACGATCGTCGTCATGGCCATCCTCATGTCCGGCAACCTGCTCGACATGAGCTTCGAGCAGATCTGGCTCATGACCAACAACCTCAACCGCGGCACCGCCGACGTCTTCGACACCTTCACGTACTACGTCGGCATCAACCAGGGCGCATACAGCTACGCGACCGCCGTCGGCCTGTTCAAGGGCGTGGCGGGAGTTCTGCTGATCTTCGGTTCCAACTGGCTGGCCAAGCGCCTCGGCCAGCGAGGCCTGTTCTAGGAGCGCCCATGTCCGTCAACCAATACAGGTCCCCAGGCAGCCGCGTCTTCGACGCGGTCAACATCGCCGTACTCACCGGGCTGGGCCTGATCACGCTCGTTCCGCTGCTCTACGTGCTCGCCGGATCGTTCGCCTCCGAGTCGGAGATCTCCTCGCGGACGTTCTTCCTGTGGCCGGAGAAGTTCGTCACCAGCACCTACGAGTACATCTTCGCCACCGACGTGTTCATCAGGGCGCTGCTCACGACCGTCGTGGTGACGCTGGTCGGCACGGTCGTCCAGCTCGCGCTCACGCTCACCATGGCCTACCCGCTGGCCAAGCGGTACCTGCCCGGGCGTGCCCTGATGCTCAACCTGGTGATCTTCACGGTGGTGTTCAGCGGCGGCATCATCCCCACCTATCTCGTCGTCCGCGACCTGGGGATGCTCAACAGTTACTGGGCGCTGATCCTGCCGCTCGCGATCAACCCCTTCTACCTGATCATCGTCAAGAGCTTCTTCCAGGAGCTGCCCGAGGCTCTGGAAGAAGCGGCGCGCATCGACGGCTGCACGGAGATGGGCGTCTTCTTCAAGATCGTGCTGCCGCTGTCCAAGCCGATCATCGCGACGTTCTCGCTGTTCTACGCCGTGGGCATCTGGAACGACTACATGTCGCCGCTGCTCTACATCGACGACTCCAGCAAGTGGACGCTGCAGGTGCTGGTCCGCCAGCTCACCGGCGCGGACGCGCAGAACGCGCTCTCGGCCCTGGAGACGGTGTTCTTCCCGACCCAGGGGCTGAAGTTCGCCGTCGTGGTCATCGCCACGCTGCCGATCCTGCTGTTCTACCCGTTCCTGCAGAAGCACTTCGTCAAGGGTGTGCTGATCGGGTCGGTCAAGGAATGACGCGGGCGGCCGGGGAAGATCACACGACCGCGCTCCGCTGGCTGGACCGGCCGGGAGAACAGGGGACGACCTGGGGGGTCTGCTGGCCGCGCGGCGCGGTCGGCCGGGACGCGCCCTTCGCCACCGCCGGCGACGACGGGCGTGAGGTGCCCGTGCAGAGCTGGGTGAGCGCCACCTGGCCCGACGGCTCGGTCAAGTGGTCGGCCCACGCCATCGGCGCCCGGCCCGGCCCCGCGCGGACGTACCGGCTCCGGCCGGGCCGACCACCCGCCGCGCCCGCCGCCCCCGCGACGGTGGTCACCGTCGCGGGCGAGCCCGGCGGGCTGGTCGTGAGCACCGGTGTCGTCACCTGGAGGATCGGCGGGGGGACCATCGCCCGGTCGATCTCGCGCGGGAGCCGCGAGATCGCCAGGGACGTCCGCCTGGTCAGCCTCCGGCAGGACGGGCCCACCCCCGACGAGGGCGGCGCCGTGGCCCGCGAGCAGTCCGAGGGCGTCGTCGAGAGCGTCACCGTCGAGCAGGACGGCCCCGTGCGCGCCGTCGTGCGCCTGGAGGGCAGGCACGGCGACTGGCTGCCGTTCACCGTGCGCCTGTACTTCTACGCCGGCGCCGAGCAGGTGCGGATCCTGCACACGTTCGTCTGGGACGGCGACCCCGGCCGGGACTTCCTGGCCGGGCTCGGGCTGCGCGCCGACGTGGTCATGCGCGACGAGCTCCACGACAGGCACGTGCGGCTGGCCGGGGCCGGAGGCTTCCTCACCGAGGCCGTGCGCGGCCTGACCGGCCTCGCCGGCGACCCCGGCGAGCCGGTACGGCGGGCGCAGGTCGAGGGCCGGCCCGCGGGGGAGATCGCCCCCGATGTCGCGAGCCGGTTGCACCTCATCCCCGCCTGGAACGACTACACCCTCGACCAGAGCTCGGCCGACGGCTTCACGCTGCGCAAACGCACCGCGGAGGGCCACGCATGGGTGACGATCCCGTCGGGCACCCGGTCGGCCGGTTACGGCTACGTCGGCGGCGTCAGCGGCGGGGCCGGGGTCGGGCTGCGCGACTTCTGGCGGCTGCACCCCCCCCGCCTCGACGTCAGGAACGCCGCCACGCCGCTGGCCACCGCCACCGTCTGGCTGTGGTCCCCGTCCGCCCCCGCCATGGACCTGCGCTTCTACCACGACGGCCTGGGCCAGGACACCTTCGCCGAGCAGCTCGAAGGACTGGAGATCACCTACGAGGACCACGAACCCGGCTTCGGCGACCCGTACGGCATCGCCCGCACCCACGAGCTCACGCTGCGCGCGCACGCGGCCACCCCCTCCGGGCGGGAGCTGGTGGCGCACGCCGCCACGATGAACGAGCCCCCGCTGCTGGTCGCCGAGCCGGCGCGGCTGCGCGAGGCGGGCGTGTTCGGCGACTGGGCGCCGCCCGGCCGCCCCACCCCGGCGCACGCCGCGATCGAGGACCGGCTGGACTTCCTGTTCGACTTCTACGCGCGCGAGCGCGAGCAGCGACGGTGGTACGGGTTCTGGGACTACGGCGACGTCATGCACACCTACGACGCCGACCGCCACACCTGGCGCTACGACGTGGGCGGCTACGCCTGGGACAACTCCGAGCTGTCGCCCGACCTGTGGCTGTGGTACCAGTTCCTGCGCACCGGCCGCGCCGACGTGTTCCGCTTCGCCGAGGCCATGACCCGCCACACCGGCGAGGTCGACGTCTACCACCTGGGCCGCTGGAAGGGGCTCGGCAGCCGGCACAACGTGCAGCACTGGGGATGCAGCTGCAAGCAGTTGCGCGTCTCCAACGCCGCCTACCGGCGCTTCTTCTACTACCTGACCGCCGACGAGCGCACCGGCGACCTGCTCGACGAGCTGGCCGCGCCCGAGGAGACGTTCCTGGCCGTCGACCCGCTGCGCAAGGTGCGCCGCGACGTCTACACGCCCGACCCGGCCGCCCTCTCGGTCGGGCTCGGCGCCGACTGGGGCGCGCTCGCCGCCGCCTGGCTCACCCGCTGGGAGCGGCACGGCGACGAGCGGGCCCGCGACCGGCTGCTCGGCACGATGGCGGGCATCGGCGCGCTGCCGCGCGGGTTCCTGACCGGCGAGGCCCGGTTCGACCTGGCCACCGGGCGCTTCGACGTCACCCGCGACACGGTCGAGGTCTCCCACCTGTCGGCGGTCTTCGGGCTGCCCGAGATCTGCGCCGAGCTGCTCGCCCTGGATCTCGGCGTGCCCGGGTTCGAGCGGGCCTGGCTCGACTACTGCCGCCTCTACCTGGCCCCGCCCGCCGCGCAGGCCGCCGAGCTGGGCGCGCCGCTGACCGGCATCTCGCTGGTGCAGGCGCACAGCCGGCTGGCCGCCGTCGCCGCCGCCCGCCTCGGCGACCCCGGACTGGCCGCGCTGGCCTGGCGCGCGTTCTTCGTCGACGAGGGTGACCAGCTCAACCGCAACCCGTTGCAGCGCGAGCCGGACTGGCGGCTCACCGTCGCCGGCGGCCCCGCCGTCCTGTCGGCCGTCCTGGAGGCTCCGTACGTGAGCACCAACGACGCCTCGCAGTACGCCCTGGCCGCGATCCAGAACCTGGCCCTGATCGGCGAGCGGCTGGCCCAGCCATAACGCCGAGTCAGGGCCCTACACTGATCTGTATGCACACTCCCGATTGACCGGCGTCGCACGCCTCTGAATCCCTCGTTTCCCTAGCTCGGGAGTGCTGAGCCAACCATGATCATTGCTAGTGATATCGAACTGCGCGCCGGCTCGCGGCTGCTCATCGAGAACGCCTCCTTCCGGGTCAACCCCGGCGACAAGATCGGCCTGGTCGGCCGCAACGGCGCCGGCAAGACCACGCTCACCAAGGTCCTGGCCGGAGAGGCGCTGCCCGCCGCAGGCGGCGTCACCACCAGCGGCAACATCGGCTATCTGCCGCAGGACCCGCGCACCGGCGACCTGCAGGTGCTCGCCCGCGACCGCATCCTGTCCGCCCGCGGGCTGGACGAGGTGCTGCGCAAGCTGCGCCAGGCCGAGCTCGGCATGTCCTCCGCCGACGACCGCACCCGGGAGAAGGCGGTGCGGCAGTACGGGCGCCTGGAGGACCAGATGCACGTGCTGGGCGGCTACGCGGCCGAGTCGGAGGCCGCCTCCATCGCCTCCAGCCTCGGCCTGCCCGACCGCGTCCTCGGGCAGCCGCTGGAAACGCTTTCCGGCGGCCAGCGCAGGCGTGTGGAATTGGCACGAATTCTTTTCAGCGGAGCGGAAACTCTCCTACTCGATGAGCCGACAAACCACCTAGATGCGGACTCAATCGGGTGGCTTCGTGATTTTTTGCGATCCCATCAGGGCGGCTTGGTGATCATCAGCCACGACGTCCAGCTTCTTGAAGCGACGGTCAACAAGGTCCTGCACCTGGACGCCAACCGGTGCGTCGTCGACCACTACAACGTCGGCTGGAAAGCCTATCTGGCGCAGCGCGAGACCGACGAGAAGCGCCGCAAGCGCGAGCGGGCCAACGCCGAGAAGCAGGCCGGCGCGCTGCTCGCGCAGGCTGACAAGATGCGCGCCAAGGCGACCAAGGCCAAGGCCGCCCAGGACATGATGCGCCGCGCCCACCGCCTGCTGTCCGGCACCGAGGAGGAGCGCAAGGGCGACAAGGTCGCCAGGCTCCGCTTCCCCGAGCCGCAGCCGTGCGGGCGCACGCCGCTCATGGCCGAGGGCCTGTCGAAGTCCTACGGCTCCCTGGAGGTCTTCACGGACGTCGACGTGGCCATCGACCGAGGTCACCGGGTCGTCATCCTCGGCCTCAACGGCGCGGGCAAGACCACGCTGCTGCGGCTGCTGGGCGGGATCGAGCAGCCCGACACCGGTGCGATCAAGCCCGGCCACGGCCTCAAGGTCGGCTACTACGCCCAGGAACACGAGACGCTCGACGGCTCCCGCACGCTCCTGGAGAACATGCGCTCGGCGGGCGGCACGTTCACCGACACCGAGTTGCGCAAGGTTCTCGGCTCGTTCCTGTTCACCGGCGACGACGTCGACAAGCCGGCCTCGGTGCTCTCCGGAGGCGAGAAGACCCGTCTGGCACTGGCCATCCTGGTGCTCTCGAGCGCCAATGTGCTCCTGCTCGACGAGCCCACCAACAACCTCGACCCGGTCAGTCGAGAGCAGGTTCTGGATGCTCTGAGATCGTATTCAGGAGCGATCGTGCTGGTTACCCATGACGAGGGTGCCGTTGACGCCCTTTCACCGGATAGGGTGATCTTGCTGCCAGACGGAACTGAAGACGCGTGGAGCGAGGAATTTTCCGATCTTGTGGCACTTGCCTGATCTTAATTTGGGTGGGTACGGATCTTTTCCCGTGGAGTAGGTAGCCGATCCCGCTGAAATGACTGATCATGGCGGAGTAACGCTGCGGAAGTCCGGCACTACAGGAGGTACTCGTGGCCGAGACACTGAAGAAGGGCACCCGGGTCACCGGGGCCGATCGTGAAAAACTGGCCGGTGATCTCAAGAAGCGCTATGCCGCGGGCGAGAGCATCCGCGCCCTGGCCGCTTCGACCGGCCGGTCCTACGGGTTCATCCACCGCATCCTGAGCGAGTCCGGCGTGACTCTGCGCGGGCGCGGCGGGGCGACCCGAGGCAAGTCCAAGCGCTGACGGCCGCCTCGGAACGTGCGACCGCAGCCGCCCGTTCCTAGTCAGCCGCCGTCGCGCCCGAGCCAGAACCATGTTCTGTAAGCTCGGGCGCGACGGTCAGGCGGACGAGGGAGCAGGCGATGGCGGAAGCGAAGGCGCAACGACAGCGCGGGGGGAATGCGGAGGACGTCTCTGCCGCAACACTGGCGGAGGCCGGCCTGCGCTTCGAGGTGGACGGTGAGATAGCGACGATCACGCTGGACCGGCCGGACAAGCGGAACGCCCAGACGTCCGCGATGTGGTCGGGTCTGGCTCGCATCGGCGACAGCCTGCCGGAGCAGGTGCGCGTGGTCGTGGTGAAAGGTGAGGGACCGTCCTTCTCGGCAGGGATCGACCTGCGCATGTTCACACCTGAGGGGGTGCCCGGACAGGGCTCGTTCAGTTCGGCGGCGCGACTCGACAGCACCTCGTTCGAGCAGCGGCTGAAGGAGGCCCAGCAGGGGTTCCTGTGGCTACGCCGACCCGAGATCGTCTCCATCGCGGCCGTGCAGGGACACGCGATCGGCGCGGGATTCCAGCTCGCGCTCGCCTGTGACCTGCGGATCGTGGCCGACGACGTCAAGTTCTGCATGAAAGAGCCCGCACTGGGGCTGGTGCCCGATCTGACCGGCACCAAGCCGCTGGTCGAGCTGGTAGGCCTGGCCAAGGCGATCGACATCTGCCTGACGGCCAGGATCGTGGAGGCCGAGGAGGCCTCGCGCATCGGCCTGGCCGAGGTGGTGGTCGCCGGGGGCGACCTGGCCGGGGCCGTGCAAGTCAAGATCGCGCAGCTGCTGTCGACCAACCGTGACGCGGCCGTCGCGACCAAGCGACTCCTCCAGGGGGCGCGCTCGCGCACCCTGGAGGAGCAGGCCGCCGCCGAGGGCGCCGAGCAGGCCGAGCGCCTGCGGGCGCTGTTCGGGGGTGGCACGCCCGCCTGACGGCGCCCCGGGCCGCGCCGGCCGGTTTCGCGTTCAGCGGATACGGGAATCGGCGGGCCGCCCCCCGGTGCTCTGCTGGGGGAGGAGGGCTGCCTGATGGCCATGATGGGCGGAGGCTTCGGGCCTCAGGTGTGGGCGTCGCTGCGGCGTGACGGCGACGTGACCAAGCAGCGGCTCGCGCCGGGCACGGTGCGGCGCATCGCGCGCTACGCCAGGCCTTACACCAAACAGATCACCGCGTTCCTGCTGCTCGTCGTGGCGGGCGCGGTGATCGTGATCGCCAACCCGCTGCTGATGAAGGCGATCATCGACGACGGCATCCTGCCCGGGCAGCCCGGCGGGGTGGTCGGCCTGGCGGTGGCGATCGCCGCGCTGGCGCTGGTCGACGCGGGGCTGACGCTGGTGCAGCGGTGGTTCTCGGCGCGCGTCGGCGAAGGGCTGATCTACGACCTGCGCACCGAGGTCTTCGACCACGTGCAGCGGATGCCGGTGGCCTTCTTCATGCGCGCGCAGACCGGCGCGCTGGTCTCCCGGCTCAACACCGACGTGATCGGCGCCCAGCGGGCGCTGACCAGCACGCTGTCGTCGGTGGTGTCCAACGTCGTCAGCCTCGTCCTGGTGCTCGGCGCGATGCTGGTGCTGTCGTGGCAGGTGACGCTGGTCGCGCTGGTGCTGCTGCCGATCTTCATCGTGCCCGCCAAGTGGGTGGGCCGCCGCATGTCGGCGCTGACCCGCGAGCAGATGCAGCTCGACGCCGAGATGAGCTCGGTCACGACCGAGCGCTTCAACGTGGCCGGCGCGATGGTGGCCAAGCTCTACGGCCGGCCCGAGGACGACGCGCGGACCTTCGGCGGCCGGGCCGCCCGGGTGCGCGACGTCGGCGTGACGGTCGGCATGTACGGCACGGTGTTCCGGGTCGCGCTCGGCCTGGTGGCTGCGCTGGCGACGGCGCTGGTCTACGGCATCGGCGGCGTGCTGGCCGTGCGCGGCGTGTTCGAGCTGGGCACGCTGGTGGCGCTGGCCGCCCTCCTGATGCGCCTGTACGGGCCGCTGACCTCGCTGTCGAACGTGCACGTGGACGTGATGACGGCGCTGGTCAGCTTCGACCGGGTCTTCGAGATCCTCGACCTGAAGCCGATGGTGGCCGAACGGCCCGACGCCCGCGCGGTGCCGGAGGGGCCGGTCACCATCGAGTTCGACGACGTGCGCTTCCGCTACCCGGGCGCCGCCGAGGTGTCGCTGGCCTCGCTGGAGTCGGTCGCCCGGCAGGACACCGGCCCCTCCCAGCCGGTGCTCGGCGGAGTGTCGTTCACCGCCCGGCCGGGCCGGCTGGTCGCGCTGGTCGGCCACTCGGGCGCAGGCAAGACCACGATCACCTCGCTGGTGTCGCGGCTCTACGACGTCGACGAGGGCGCGGTGCGGATCAACGGCCTGGACGTGCGCGAGGCCACGTTCGCCTCGCTGCGCGACACCATCGGCGTCGTCATGCAGGACCCGCACCTCTTCCACGACACGATCGGCGCCAACCTGCGCTACGCCCGTCCCGAGGCGGACGAGGCCGAGATGTGGGCGGCGCTGCGTGCCGCGCAGATCGGCGACCTGATCGAGTCGCTGCCCGACGGGCTCGACACCGTCGTGGGCGATCGCGGCTACCGGCTGTCGGGCGGCGAGAAGCAGCGGCTCGCGCTGGCCAGGCTGCTGCTCAAGGCGCCGCGGGTGGTCGTGCTCGACGAGGCCACCGCGCACCTCGACTCGGAGTCGGAGGCGGCCGTCCAGCAGGCGCTCAAGACCGCGCTGGCGGGCCGCACGTCGCTGGTGATCGCGCACCGCCTGTCGACGATCCGGGAGGCCGACGAGATCCTCGTCGTGCACGACGGCCGCATCGCCGAGCGCGGCCGCCACGAGGAGCTGCTGGAGCGCGGCGGCCACTACGCCGAGCTCTACCGCACCCAGTTCACCTCGTCGGGGAGCTGACCGCGCGAGTCGCACGCGGACGGCAAAGTGTGACACCGTTTGCCGGGTGAACGTGCCATTCCCAGCTCCGCAGCAAGGCGACACTGTCGCGATCGAGCAAGGCGACACTGTCGCGATCGAGCAAGGCGACACTGTCGCGATCGAGCAAGGCGACACTGTCGCGATCGTCTCCCCGTCCGGCCCGGCGGACGCCGTCCAGCTCCGGCGGGGTATCGAGCGCCTGGAGAGGCTCGGCCTGAAGGTGGTCCTCGGTGCCCACGCGCTCGACGGGCAGGAGCTGCCCTACCTGGCCGGCACCGACGCCGACCGCGCCGCCGACCTGCAGGCCGCCTGGTGCGACCCGGCCGTCTCGGTGGTCTTCTGCGCCAGGGGTGGTTACGGCGCGGCCCGGCTGCTCGGCCTGCTCGACTGGGAGGCCATGCGGGCCGCCGGGCCGAAGGTGCTGGTCGGCTCCAGCGACATCACGGCGCTGCACCAGTCGTTCGCGGTCGAGCTGGGGGTGCCGACGCTGCACGGCCCGATGCCGGGCTGCCTGCTGATGGGCGGCGAGCAGGGGCCGGAGCCCGCCACGTGGGAGCACCTGCGGGCGGCGCTGGCCGGCGCGGCGCCGGCGGTGCGCGGGGAGCTGGTGCTGGCGCCGGGGCGGGCCGAGGGCGTGCTGACCGGCGGTAACCTGTCGCTGCTGGCTTCCTTGTGCGGCACCCGCCACCGGCCGTCGTTCGCCGGCCGGATCGTCCTGCTGGAGGACATCGGTGAGGAGCCGTACCGGATCGACCGGATGCTCACCCAGCTCCTGGCCTCGGGGGCGTTCGAGGGTGTGCGGGGGGTCGCGCTCGGCTCCTGGGTCGACTGCGGCGACCCCTATCCGGTGCTGCGCGACCGGCTGCTCCCGCTCGGGGTGCCGATCGTGGCGGGGCTGCCCGTGGGACATGGGTCTCCCCAGATGAGTGTGTGGCTTGGGGCGCTTGGGGTTATCGATACCGAATCGTGCTCGCTGGCTGGCCCGAACTGGAGCGAGGAACCGGCAAGGTAGGAGTCACATAGGGGACGAACCGGACATGAGGGGATGCGGCGCGTGAACTTCTTCAAACGTGACCGGGAGCCCTCACGCCGGGCGATCGAGGACGTCGACCTCGACTCGCTGCTCGCCCTCGTCGCCGATTCGCTCGGCTACACCTGCCGCTTCGCCGCCGACGGCGCCTCACTGACGCTCGGCGGCGGCCGGGAGATCCTGGTCAGGCTCACCGGGCTGCGCCGCGAGGCGGGCCGCCGGGCCCGCGAGGACTGGCCCACGCTGGTCTCCGAGCACCTGGCCGGCGCCGTCGCGGCGACCGACGAGCTGCTCGACGTGTGCGACCTGGACCAGGTCAGGCCGCTGCTGCGGACCCGGGTGGAGGCGGTGGACGAGGTCCCCGACCTGACCCGGGTGGTGGGCCGCCACCTCAACGGCGACGTGGTGGAGCTGCTCACCGTCGGCTCCCGGCCGGTGCGCCCCGAGGAGGCCGGCTGCTGGCCGCTGCCGACCGGGCAGGCGCTGGAGCTGGCCGTCTCCAACGTCCGGCTGGACGACAAGCTGTCGGTGGAGTCCATCGAGCTGTCCGGCACCCCGGTGACCCGGCTGACCGGCCGCATCCCGGCCGCCGCCACGCACCTGCGCTGGCTGGACGGCTACCTGCCGGTGCCCGCCGACGGGGTCATGGTCGTGCTGCCCGACCCGTACACGCTGCTCGTGCACCCGGTCGACGGGATCGGCGTGGTGCGGGCGATCGAGCGGCTGCGTCTGCACGCGGCCCGCACCGGCGGGCTCAGCCCGCAGGTGCACTGGTGGCACGACGGGCGGCTGACCCTCATCAGGGCCGACATCGTGCGGCGGCGGAACCAGACCCGCCTGGTCGTGGCCCCGCCGCCGGAGTTCGCGCGGGTGCTGGCCCGGCTGGCCGTCTAGGTCTCGCGCGGCGGCTCGTCCAGCGACCTGGGCTCACGCGGGTCGCCGTCGAGCGCGCGGGCCGCGTGGATCAGCGGGACGTGCGAGAACGCCTGCGGGAAGTTGCCCACCAGCCGGTCGTAGCGCGGGTCGTACTCCTCCGCGAGCAGCCCGAGGTCGTTGCGCAGCGACAGCAGCCGCTCGAACAGCTCGCACGCCTCGTCGCGGCGGCCCTGCATGGCCATCACCTCCACCAGCCAGAAGCTGCACGCCAGGAACGCGCCCTCGCCGCCCGGCAGCCCGTCGACGTCGTTGTCCTCCGCCACCGGGTAGCGCAGCACGAACCCCTCCGACATGAGCTCCTTCTCGATGGCGGCCACGGTGCCGATCATGCGGGGGTCGTTCGGCGGCAGGAAGCCGATGATCGGCATCAGCAGCAGCGAGGCGTCGAGCTCGTGGGAGCCGTAGGACTGGGTGAAGGTGTTGCGCGTGGCGTCGTAGCCCTTGTCGCAGATCTCGGCGTGGACCTTCTCGCGCAGCGCCCGCCACCGGTCGACGGGGCCGGTGCGGCCGAAGTTCTCGACGTACTTCACGGCCCGGTCGAGTGCCGCCCAGCACATCATCTTGGAGTGCACGAAGTGGCGGCGCGGGCCGCGGACCTCCCACAGGCCCTCGTCCGGCTCGTCCCAGTGCTCCTCGACGTAGTTGAGCAGCTCGCGCTGGACGGCCCAGCCGCGGTCGTCGGGGGCCAGGCCGGAGGTGCGCGAGAGGTAGAGGCAGCTCATCACCTCGCCGTAGACGTCGAGCTGGAGCTGGTTGACCGCCTGGTTGCCGATCCTGACCGGCCGGGAGCGCTCGTAGCCCTCCAGCCAGTCGAGCTCCAGCTCCGGCAGCCGGCGCTCGCCCGCGACCCCGTACATGATCTGCAGGTCCTGCGGGCGGCCGGCGATCGCGCGCAGCAGCCACGACCGCCAGGCGCCGGCCTCCTCCAGGTAGCCGGAGCCGATCAGGGCGTCGAGCGTCAGCGTGGCGTCGCGCAGCCAGCAGAAGCGGTAGTCCCAGTTGCGCACGCCGCCCAGGTCCTCGGGCAGTGAGGTGGTGGGGGCGGCCACGATGCCGCCGGTGGGCGCGTAAGTGAGGGCCTTCAGCGTGATCAGCGAGCGGACCACGGCCTCGCGCCAGGGGCCGTCGTAGGTGCAGCGGGAGACCCATTCGGCCCACATGGCCTCGGTCTCGGCGAGCTGGTTCTCGCAGTGGATCTGCGGCGGCATCGGCTCGTGCGACGGATGCCAGGTGAACACGAACGGCAGCCGGTCTCCCTCCTTGACCTCGAACGTCGCCACGTGCGCGTAGTCGCCGCCCTTGAGTGGCACGGGGGAGTGCAGCCAGACCGAGTCGGGGCCGCCGACCGCCTGGAGGTGGCCGTCGGAGCGGCGCATCCACGGCACGATCCGGCCGTAGTCGAAGCGCACCCGCAGCTGGGTGGACATCTCCACGGTGCCGGACACGCCCTCCACGATGCGGACCACGTCCGGGTTGACGTCACGAGCCGGCATGAAGTCGATCACCCGGACGGTGCCGGTGGGGGTGTCCCACTCGCTCTCCAGGATGAGCGTCTCGGGCCGGTAGCGGCGCCGGTCGGCCGGTTTCCTCCCGGTGGGCCCCAGCCACCAGTGGCCGTTGCGGTCACTGCCGAGCAGGCCCGCGAAACAGGCCGGGGAGTCGAACCTGGGCAGGCAGAGCCAGTCGATGGAGCCGTCCCTGCCAACCAGGGCCGCCGACTGCATGTCGCCGATGAGCGCGTAGTCCTCGATCCGCATGCCTCCGACGCTACACGCGGCCGGACCGGTCGTGTCGCGTCATGACCGGTCCGGCCGGGCGCTCACCGCAGCGGGATCCACCGGGTGAAGAGCTGGGTCAGCGGGCCCACCGCGAGTGCGAACACCAGCGTGCCGAGCCCCACCAGGCCGCCGAGCAGCCAGCCGGCGGCGAGCACGGTGATCTCGATGAGGAAGCGGCTCAGCCGGACCGACAGGCCGAGCCGGACCAGGCCGGTCATGACGCCGTCACGCGGGCCGGCGCCCATCCCGGCGCTGATGTAGAGCACGGTGGCCAGCGCGATCGCCGAGACGCCGAGCGCCACGTACAGCCAGCCGAGCAGCGGGGCGGGGGAGCTGGGCAGCAGGAAGATGGCGGCGTCGGCGAACAGGCCCACGAAGATCACGTTGCTGATCGTGCCCAGGCCCGGCCGCTGCCGCAGCGGGATCCAGGCGAACATCACCAGCGCGCCGACGATGATGATCACGGTCCCGATGCTCAGGCCGGTCCAGCGGGCCACGCCCTGGTGGAAGACGTCCCAGGGGCCGTTGCCGAGCCCTGATTCGACCTGCAGGCCGATGCCGGTGCCGTAGAGAGCCAGGCCGCCGTACAGGCGCAGGAGGCGCGTGGGCAGGGAGCCGATCCGGGTGACAGTCGCTTCGCTCATGATGGCCCCAGGGTGGCACGCCCGTCGCTTGCCATAACAGGGCCAATCGTGAAAAGTGGCCTTATGCAGCATTTGTCGGCTCAGCAGGTGGCCCGGCTGGTCGACGTCCCGCCGGGCGCGCGGCCCTACTACCGGGCGCTCGCCGACGCCGTGCGCGCGCTCGTGCTGGACGGGCGGATCCCGGTGCGGGTACGCATGCCCGCCGAGCGGCACCTGGCCGGCACCCTGCGGGTCAGCCGCACCACCGTGACGGCCGCCTACGACCTGCTGCGCGAACGCGGCTACCTGGAGAGCAGGCAGGGGTCGGGAAGCTGGACGGCGCTGCCCGACCCCGCCGTGTCCGCCGACAACCCGTGGCTGGCCGTCGACGACGGCGGCCTGATCCAGATGCAGGCCGCCGCGCCGCCCGCGCCCTCCGCGCTCGGCGAGGCCATGGCCGCCGCCGTCGAGGACATGCCCCGCTACGGGATGGGCAACGGCTACCACGCGCTCGGCCTGCCGGAGCTGCGCGAGCGGATCGCCGCCCACTACACCGGGCGCGGCCTGGCCACCCGGCCCGAGCAGATCGTCGTCACCACCGGCTCCCAGCACGCCATCCAGCTCGTCCTGGGCGTGCTGACCGGGCCGGGCGACCCCGTGGTGGTCGAGTCGCCCACCTACCCGCACGCCATCGACGCGGTCCGGCTGCGCGGCGCCCGGATCGTCCCCGTCGGCGTCACCCACGAGGGCTGGCAGCCCGACCTGGTGGCCGCCGCGATGCGCCAGCACGCCGCCCGCCTGGCCTACCTGATGCCCGACTTCCAGAACCCGACCGGCGCGCTCATGGACGACGCCACCCGGGCCCTCCTCGCCGGCGCGGCCCGGCGCTGCGGCACCACGCTCCTCGTCGACGAGACCTGGTCGGAGCTGGCGCTGGACGACGTGCCGCGCACCGCCCCCATGGCGGCCTTCGACACCGACGGCCGGGTGGTCAGCATCGGCTCGGCGTCCAAGCTGTGGTGGGGCGGGCTGCGCATCGGCTGGATCCGCACCACGGCCGCGCTGGCCCGCCGCATGGCGCTGCACCGGGCCGCCGCCGACATCGCCAGCCCGGTGCTGGAGCAGCTCGTCGTGGCGCGGCTGTTCGACCGGCTGGAGGAGACCAGGGCCGAGCGCCGCCGCGCCCTGCGCGCCTCCCGCGACGCCCTGGTGACGGCGCTGCGCGCGCGGCTGCCAGACTGGGAGTTCGCGGTGCCGCGCGGCGGCGGCACGCTGTGGATCCGGCTCGGCTCCGGCTCCGCCGTCTCCCTCGCCGAGGCGGCCGCCGGCCATGGGGTACGGCTCGCGCCGGGCCCGTGGTTCGGCCTGGAGGGCGCGCTGGAGGGTTACCTGCGGCTGCCGTACACGCTGCCGCCCCAGCTCCTGGAGGAGGCGGTCACCCGGATCGCGGCCGCCCACCGGCACGGCCCCGTCGGACCCACCCGGGTGCCGGACTCCCTCAGCCCGATGGTGTGAGCGGCTCTCACTCGGTCAGCCCCCTGGCCAGCGGGGCGCGCCAGTTGAGGCGCATGGCGGCGATGCGCAGGCCGAAGGCGAGAAGGGCGGCGCCCAGCGTGGCGGGCCAGCCGTGCAGGCCGACCGCCGAGAGGATGGCCATGGCGGCCGAACCCATCAGCGCGGGCAGCGCGTACAGCTGCCGGTCGTACAGCAGGGTGGGGATCTCCCCGGCCAGGACGTCGCGGAGCATGCCGCCGCCCACCGCCGTGACCACGCCCAGGAGCGCGGCGTGCAGCGGGCTCAGCCCGTACTCCAGGGCCTTGGCCGTGCCGACGGCGCAGAACAGGCCGAGCCCGGCGGCGTCGAGGACGAGGATGGCGGGCATGACCCGGGCCACGTGCGGGTGCCAGAAGTAGACCACGGCGGTGGCGGCGACCGGCACCAGCACGTAACCGAGGCTCTGGAAGGCGGCGGGCCGCACGTTGAGCACCAGGTCGCGGACAATGCCGCCGCCCAGCGCGGTCATCTCGGCGAGCACCGCCATGCCGACCACGTCGAGCCGTTTGCGCACCCCCATGAGGGCGCCGGAGAGGGCGAAGACGAAGATGCCGGCGAGATCGAGAAGTTCTGACACGTTGGCAATGTCTACCGGATGGGCGGCACAGCGGGCACATGGTGCTCGGACATCATCTCCCGCAGCTTGCGGGTGAACATGAACAGCGCCAGCCCGGCGATGATCGCCAGTGCCGCCAGCAGCAGGTAGTAGGCCGGCTCGGACATCACGTTGCCGAGCCGCCCGGTCTGCCCGCCGACGGCGTCGCCCACCGACACCGCGATGAACCACACGCCGAGCATCTGCCCCTTGAACGCCTGCGGCGCCAGCTTGGTGGTGACCGAGAGCCCGACCGGGCTGAGCGACAGCTCGCCGAACACCTGAACCAGGTAGACCAGCACCAGCCACCAGACCGACACCCGGCCGCTCTGCGCCAGCGAGGCCGCCAGCGCCATGATGACGAAGCTGATGCCCACCATGACCAGCGCGAAGGAGAACTTCTGCGGCGTGCTCACCCGGTTGCCCAGCTTGACCCAGAGCGCCGCGAACACCGGCACGAAGATCATGATGAACAGCGGGTTGAACGACTGCGTGGTCGCCGCCTGGATCGGCACGCCGAACAGCGACAGGTCGGTGTTGTTCTGCGCGAAGAACAGCAGCTTGCTCGGCGCCAGGTCGTAGATCATCCAGAAGATCGCGGCGGCGACGAACAGCCAGATGTAGGCCTTCATCCTCGACCGCTCGTCCTCGGTCAGGTCGTGGCTGCCGAGCATGATGTAGCCGAAGTAGACGACGGGCACGGCCAGGATCACGATCGTCACCACGAGCGTGAACCGGCTGAGCGTGAGCGTGCCGGTCGCCGCCCACGCCGCCAGCGCCACGGCCACGACCGCCACCGCGGCGGCCGTCAGCAGGCCGAAGCGGCGCAGCTCGGCCGGGGAGAGCGGCATGCCCGGCCGGTCGCCGACGCCGCGCAGGCTGCGGCGCCCGCCCCAGGCGTACTGCAGCAGGCCCAGCGCCATGCCGACCGCCGCCGCGCCGAAGCCCAGGTGCCAGCGGTCACCGGCGGCCAGCCAGCCGACCACGATCGGCGCGAAGAACGCGCCCAGGTTGATGCCCAGGTAGAACAGCGAGAACCCGGCGTCCCTGCGCGCGTCGGCGTCGTCCGGGTAGAGCTTGCCCACCATGACCGAGATGTTCGGCTTGAGCAGGCCGGTGCCGGCGATGATCAGCAGCAGGCCGAGCACCACGAAGACCGGCCCCTGGACCGGGAGGGCCATGCTGATGTGGCCGCACATGATGACGAAGCCGCCCCAGAACACCGACCTGCGCGGCCCGAGGATGCGGTCGGCGATCCAGCCGCCGGGCAGCGCCACCAGGTAGATCAGCGCGCCGTAGATGCCGACGACCGCCTGCGCGGTCTCCTCGGTCATGCCCAGCCCCTGGTTGGCGGGGGAGGCCACCATGAACGTCGCCAGGATGGCGCGCAGCCCGTACCAGCTGAACCGCTCCCACATCTCGGTGCCGAACAACGTCGCCAGGGCCCACGGGTGACCGAAGAACGTCCTGCCGCCGTTACTCATCCGAGCCCCCGATGGTCACTGCGAGAATGTGAAAGATTACTCTACGTCACGGATCGGCCAGACTCTTGCCGCTACCCGCGCGGTGTGGTGCGATGCATGCCAAATGTGTAAGTGGTCGCTGACTGGAGGCCCGCGCCATGGCAGAAGTCCTCGAAGTCCGGGCGGAGATCGAGCGGCTCATCGCCGGTCGCACCGTGTGCGAGCAGCTCAGGCAGGTCGCCGAGAGCCACCCCGACGCCCCGGCCTACTCCGACCCGATCGAGGGCGGCTGGGCCACGCTCACCTACTCCGAGGCGCGCGGGCGGGTGCTGGAGATCGCCGCCGCCTTCGCCGCGCTCGGGCTGGAGCCGGGCGAGACGGTGGCGCTGATGATGGTCAACCGGAGCGAGCACGTGCTGGCCGACCTGGGCGCCGTGCACGCGGGCGGCGTCGGCTGCACCGTCTACTCCACGTTCGCGCCCGACCAGATCGCCTTCGTCGCCGGTGACGTCGGCGCCCGCTACGCGGTGCTCGGCGGACCCGCCGAACTCGCCCGCTGGGAGCCCGCGCTGGACCGGCTGCCCGGCCTCCGCAAGATCATCATGCTGGAGGGGGCGCCTGACGGCGACCGGTTCATGTCCTGGCAGGACTTCCTCGACCTGGGCCGCGCCCGCCTGGCCGCCGACCCCGCCGCCGTCGAGGCCAGATGGCGCGCCGTCACCCCGGCCGACGTCGTCACCGTCCTCTACACCTCCGGCACCACCGGCATGCCCAAGGGCGTGCCGCTCAGCCACACCAACATCTTCTACGAGGTGGAGTCGACCGACCGGATGGCCGCGCTGCCGCTGCTCGGCACCCAGATCTCCTATCTCACCTACGCGCACATCGCCGAGCGGGTCCTCAGCCTCTACCTGCCGCTGGTCAAGGTCTCCCACGTGTACTTCTGCACCGACCTGGCCAACCTCGGCGCCACGCTCGGGCAGGTCAGGCCGATGCTGTTCTTCGGCGTGCCGCGCGTGTGGGAGAAGATGATGGCCCGCCTGCTCGCCGTCCTGGCCACCCAGCCCGAGGAGCAGCAGGAGGCCGTACGGCAGGCCATGGCGGCGGGCGCCGCCTACGTCGAGGCGGGCCAGTACGGCGGCACCGTCACCCCCGAGATCCAGGCCGCCTACGAGCAGGCCGACACCTCACTCCTGTCCGTCATCCGCGGCATGATCGGCTTCGACCGCGCCCGGTGGACCGCCACCGGAGCGGCCCCGCTCGCCGGCGAGGTGCAGCGCTTCTACGCCGGGCTCGGGCTGAAGGTCATCGACGTGTACGGGATGACCGAGACGACGGGGGCCTTCACCGGCAACGGGCCCACCTGCTACCGGCTGGGTACCGTCGGCCGCGCCGAGCCGGGCGTCGAGGTGCGCATCGCCGAGGACGGCGAGCTCCTCACCCGCAGCCCGCTCAACACCACCGGCTACCTCGGCCGCCCCGAGGCCACCGCCGAGCTCATCGACGCCGACGGCTGGCTGCACACCGGCGACATCGGCGCCGTCGACGCCGACGGCTTCTACCGGGTCGTCGACCGCAAGAAGGAGCTGATCATCACCGCCGGGGGCGAGAACATCTCCCCGGCCGAGATCGAGAACCACCTCAAGGAGCACCCCCTCATCGGCCAGGCCCTCGCCTACGGCGACAACCGGCCCCACCCGGTGGCCGTGCTCACCCTCGACGGCGAGGTCGCGCCCGGCTGGGCGCAGGCGCGCGGCATCCCGTTCACCACGCTCGCCGACCTGGCCGCCCACCCCGACGTGCTGAAGGAGGTCGAGGCGGCGGTCGAGACGGCCAACGCCAAGCTCGCCAGGGTCCAGCAGGTCAAGCGGTGGGCGCTGCTCGGCACCGAGTGGACCGCCGAGACCGAGGAGCTGACGCCCAGCCTCAAGCTGAAGCGGCGGGTGGTGCACGCCAGGTACGCCGACCTCATCGCCGGGCTGTACGACGCCTGACCTTTGCCATTGGGGGCGTGTGTCGTGGTCCCGGTCATTACCGGCCGGTTCCTACCGTCTTGATCATGACCAGAAGCCTTCTTCTCGTCTCGCTCGCGGCGGGTGCGCTCACGGTGCCCGCACCGGCGTCCTCCGCCGCGACCGAGCTCGCCATCCGGGAGATCACCGTACGGCCTGCCGCTCCGGTGGTCGGAGCCGGCAACTCCGTCCGCCTCGTGATCGACGTGGTCGCCAAGGGGGTGCGTGGGCGTGACGGGGTGACCGTCTCGGTCGAGCCCGGAGCCCCGCCCGCCGGCGCCGAACGGCCGTCGCCGCCCGGCCCGCCCCACGTCCTGGCCCCGGAGGCGGACGCCGCCGGGGGCCGCCCGGACACCGGCGCGATGCCCCCGGCCGACCCGGGCACCCCCCCCGCCACGGACACGGGCGGTTCCGGCGCGGAGGGCGCCGGCTCCGGGGCGGATGTCATCCGGTCGGGGGCTGACGTGGTGCGGTCGGCGGCCGAGGCCGTGCGGTCGGCGGCGGGCGCCTTGCGGCCCGAGGGGGGCGCCCAGGGCTCGGGCGCGGGCCGGGCCGAGGCGGGCGCCGAGGGGGCTCCGGAGGTGCCGGGGCGGCTGGTGTGGCGGCTGGCGCCGAGCCCGCTGCTGGTGAGCGACGGCTGGCAGACCTGGCGCTTCCTGCCGGACAAGGAGCTGACCCGCTTCTACCCGGCCGGCACCTGGACGATCGCCGCGACCGCCAAGGGGCCGAACGGCACGAGCGTGACCGCGTACGAGTCGTTCCAGCTCAAGCGGGAGACGCGGCTGACGGAGGTCGAGGTGGAGCGGGCCCGTCACGCCGAGGGCGTGCGGCTGCACGGCTCGCTGAAGAGGGTCGACGGGCGTGGCCTGACCGGGTTCGCGCCGTTCGGCAGGCAGCGGGTGGAGATCCTGTGGCGGGAGAGCCCGTCCGCCGAGTGGTCGCACACCGCGTACGCCACCACCGACGCCAAGGGTTCCTTCACGCACACGGTGCGGGACCGGGCGGGCGGCTACTGGCGGGTCCGGTACGAGGGCACCGGCCGCTACGCACCCGACCTCTCCAAAAGCCACCAAATAACCGGATAAAAGCGCAAATATAACTACATAAAGGGCATCTCCGGAATTGTCGTTGTGAAATTGTGACAGCTACTTCACAACCTTTCCTTACCCTTACGCGTCATTGGACGGTGACGTGTGCCGTCCGGTGCGCGTCCGATACGGGGAAGGAAGTCAGTTTCATGATGCGACGTCTCGCCGCCGGAGTGGCGGCGGCCGCCGTGGGCGCC
The DNA here is from genome assembly GCF_001083785.1 of Nonomuraea sp. SBT364. GTDB lineage: Bacteria > Actinomycetota > Actinomycetes > Streptosporangiales > Streptosporangiaceae > Nonomuraea. The sequence continues at coordinate 6,652 of NZ_LAVL01000077.1, read as the reverse complement.
TCGGTGCTCGCGGGCGCGGCCGCACCCGCTATGGCCGACCCCGGCTACGACAGTGGCCAAACCCGCCTCGACCTGGACGTCAATCCGGAGCCTGCCTGGCGCGGCAAGCCGCTGACGATCGAGGGCAAGCTGTCCGTGCAGTGCGACGAGGACTACATCAACGGCTTCGTCGCGGTCCTGCACGACAACCGCTGCAAGGAAGGCAGCTGGCACCGCCTCGGCTGGAAGCGGATCGTCATCCTCTTCAAGCCGTCCTACAGCGGCCGGTGGGAGTACGTCGACACGCTGAAGACCGGCCGCGACGGCTACTTCCACACCAGGGTCGAGGCCCGCTCCTCGGGCACCTGGCGCGCGGTCTTCGAGGGCTCGCGCCACCTGGAGGCGTCGGACGACACCGACTGGGTCAAGGTCTACGGCCGTCACCACCGCCGGTAGCCGATCGCGAGGACGCCCGGTCCCTCACGTGGGTGAGGGGCCGGGCGCCGCTCTTGCCCGGGAGAGCCGTCACCCGCCGACGGGGACGCGCAGCGCACCGAAGTCGGCGATCTTGACGGTGACCTCCGGCGCCGTCGCGGGCAGCTCGAACAGCCCCCAGAACTCCCGCTCCTGCCCCGGCGCGAACTTCTCGCCGGCCAGGCGCACCCCGGACACGCCGGTGCACGCGCAGTAGGAGTCGACGCCGCCGTTCCCGGCCGGCACCTGGAGCCGGCCCGGCAGGTAACGCCGCCGCCCCGCCTCGTCGGTCAGCGTGACGTTGGCGGCCGACTGGTACTTGAACGACATCCAGTCCTTGGCGTGATGCAGCTCGTTGTACCAGGCCTCGGCGTCGCCCTGATTCGTCACCCGGTAGGTGAGCAGGCCGAGCCCGCCGGACAGCCGCCGCAGGCCCGTCACCTCCAGGCCGATCGGCTGGCCGTCGGCCTTGGTGGAGCCCGTCAGGCCGGTGTCCGCCGGCGTCGCGGCGGCCTCGGCGGACGGGCTCGCCGCCGGTGCGGGCTCCGGCTTGGCGAACGTCACCGTGACCCGCCGGTTGCGCCTCCTGCCCTCGTCGGTGCCGTTGTCGTACAGCGGCCGCCGCGATCCGTACCCCCGGGCCGTGAAACCGACGCCGTCCCGGGTGACCAGCGCGGACAGCGCCGCGCGGACCGCCTGGGCGCGGCGCACCGACAGCGGGTCGTTGACGGCGTGGGTGCCGGAGGAGTCGGCGTGCCCCTCGACCGTGACGATGCCGCCGGGGGAGGCGTCGACGAGCCCGGCGGTGCGCGCCAGCACCGCCTTGGCCCTGGCGGTGAGCGTGGCCCGGTTCAGCGCGAACAGCACGTCGGAGGAGAGGCTGACGCGCAGGTCGGTGCCGTCGTCGGCGGTCTCCTCCGAGCGGTCCGGCGACTCCGACGGCGTCACGATCCGGCGGATCAGGGTGGTGACCTGCCCGTCGGCGGGGTCGGGAAGGGTGACGCCGGGCGGGGTGACGGGAGGCTCGTCGCTGATCGGCACGTCCGGCATGGGCGGGCCCGCCGGGGTGACCACCGTGGCGGTGGCGGGGGAGCCGGCCGGCGCGGGCAGGATCGCGTACAGGTCGACCGACTGCCCGGGGTCGAGGGAGTACGGCAGATCGTCGCGTCGCTGGTCGCTGCACAGGCACGGGGAGCCGGCCGGCTGGTAGGGCAGGATCCAGGAGCGCGCCGCCGCGTCGAGCACGCCGATCCCCGAGGCCCAGCGGATCTCGCCCAGCGGCCGGGTCTCGTCGCCGAGCTGACCGGTCCACGGGATGCCGGTGCCGGTGCCGGTGTTGGTGAGCCGCATCTGAACGGCCAGGTGCTCGCCGCCCATCCGGTTCAGGCCGGTGACCTCCATCTTCAGGTCCGGCGTGAGCGTGCTGCGTGACTCGGCCAGCGCGGCCCGCGCCGGCGGGGTGGCCGGCGCGGGGGACGTCGCCGGCGGCGCGCCGGACGGGCTCGCGGACGGGCTCGCGGACGGGCTTTCCGATGGGGGTGGTACTGCCCGGCCCGTCAGCCCGCAGGCCGAGGTGGCCAGCAGGACGGCGACGGTCACAGGCGTTCGAAGCTTCACCGAAGGCATGATGTCGCATTCGTCCGTTCCCTGTCGTGTTGAAAGTTCAGTAAGCTCGGCTGAAGATTTCAGTGCCAGGGGGAGCCGATGGGCCGGGTCACGCTCAAGGAGGTCGCCGAGCGGGCGGGCGTCGCGATCGGCACGGCGTCGGCGGTGTTCGCCGGCAAGTCCTGGGTGTCCCCGGGCACCGGGGCGGCCGTGCGGCAGGCGGCCGAGGAGCTCGGCTACCGGCCCCGCACCCGCAGGGCCGCCGCCGCGCCGGGCGGGATGATCGGGTTCGTCTCCTGGGTGAGCGACCTGTTCTCGCCGGCGAACCCGTACTACGCCCCGGTCCTGTTCGGCGCCCAGCAGGCGTGCGCCGAGCTGGGGTTGTCGATGACCTACGAGGTGGTGCAGCCGCGCGGCGACCGGCTGCCGCTGTGCGTGGCGCGCGAGCAGGTCGGCGGCCTGCTCGTGCTGAGCTCCGCGCCGCGCGACCAGTTGCGCCGCATCCTCGACGCGGGCGTCACCTGCGTGCTGCTGGAGCACGCCGCCGAGGACCTGCCCGTCGACCACGTCGGCCACGACGACGAGACCGGCGGCTACCTGGCCACCCGCCACCTGCTGGAGCTCGGCCACACCGACCCGCCGCCCGCCGTCATCGCCGCCGACGAGCGGGCGCTGCCCGCCGCCCGCAGGCTGGCCGGCTACCGGCGGGCGCTGGCCGAGCGGGGGCTGCGCGCGCCCGCCGGCTACGTGCGGCGCGGCGACTTCACCTCCGAGACCGGCCACGAGCAGATGGCGGCACTGCTCGGGCTGCCCGTGCCGCCGACCGCCGTCTTCTGCGTCAACGACGAATCGGCGTTCGGCGCGCTCGCCGCGCTGCGCGAGCGCGGCCTGCGCGTGCCCGGCGACGTCAGCGTGATCGGCTACGACGACATCGCGATGGCCGCGCACGCCTCGCCGCCGCTCACCACGATCGCCAGTGACAAGGAGCTGCTGGGCGCGCAGGCCGTCTGGCATCTCGTGCAGCGCATCCAGCGGCCCGGCCTCACCGGCCGCGACACCAGGATCGCCGTGCGGCTGGTGTCCAGGGAGTCGACCGCGCCGCCCCGCTGAACCGCTCCACGCATCCACGCGTACCTACACACATCGGTCAGGCCTCGTGGAGGTGTCGTGGAGCTCAGCCTTCTGCGCGCACAGGCGCACAGCCCTTCGTACTTCTCGCTGCTGCGCGACTGGGGCGGGCAGCGGCCCCCGGTGGACTTCTGCATCCCGTGCAACCCGTACTTCCCCACGCCGGAGATCTTCGAGCACCTGGGCAGGAACCTGGAGACGATACTCAAGTTCTACCCGAGCGACGCCGGCACGATCACCGCCGAGCTCTGCGCCACGCTCGGCCTGCACCCCAAGACGGTGGCCATGGGCAACGGGTCCACCGAGCTGATCACCTGGATCGACCACCTGCTCGTGCGCGACAGCCTCGCGGTGCCGATCCCCACCTTCGGCCGCTGGACCGACCAGCCGCTGGAGACCGGCAAGCGGGTGGACATGTATCCGCTGCTGGAGAGCCGCAACTTCGCCCTCGGCGTACGGGACTACGTGTCGTTCGTGCGCGCCCGGGGCTCGCGCGTCGCGGTCATCTGCAACCCGAACAACCCCGACGGCGGCTACCTGCCCAAGCACGAGGTGCTCGACCTGCTCGACCGGCTCATCGACCTCGACCTGGTGATCGTCGACGAGTCGTTCGGCGACTTCGTGGACGCCGAGCCGTATCCCGGGGTGGCCGCCGAGGCCGCCGTCCGGCCCAACGTCATCGTGCTGCGCAGCCTCGGCAAGAACTTCGGGCTGCACGGCGTCCGCTTCGGCTATCTGGTGGCCAACCCGGCGCTGGCCGGCAAGGTGCGCGACGCGCTGCCCCGCTGGAACCTCAACTCCTTCGCCGAGGTCGTCGTCTTCATGATGAGGCAGTGCCTGCCCGAGTACCAGGAGAGCCTGCGGCGCCTCGCCCACGACAGGCGGGCGATGTTCCAGCAGCTCAGCTGCATGCCGGAGCTGTCGGTGTTCGCCTCGCAGGGCAACTTCCTGCTGGTCAAGCTCCCGCCCGGGTTCGACGGGGTGCCGCTGCGCGACCACCTGCTCGCCGAGCACGGCGTGTACGTGCGCGAATGCGGCAACAAGCTGGGCACGACCAGCCAGTTCCTGCGCCTGGTGGTGCGCCCGCAGGAGGACGTGCGGCGGCTGCTGGTCGGTATGACGCAGTTCCTGTATTCGGGCAGCCTGCACGAGGTGCCGGTGGTCGGGTTGCACCATCGGCGGGTCAACCCGTTGTCCGCCTGATATGCCCACATCCTCCCCGCCTTACCGAGTAGCATGTCGATCAAGCTGCTTGAGGCGAAGGAGATCCTTCCGTGACCGAGCTTGAGCGGGTGCCGCCCGGCGTCGACCCCGGCGTCCCGAGTTCCGCCCGGGTCTACGACTATCTGCTCGGCGGCAAGGATCACATCGCGGTCGACCGGGCGGTCGCCGAACGGCTGCTGGCCGTCGCGCCCGACTCGCGGCTGGTCGCCAGGGCCAACCGGATCTTCCTGGTGCGGGCCGTACGGCATCTGGCCGAGCAGGGCGTGCGGCAGTTCATCGACGTCGGCGCCGGCATCCCCACCTCGCCCAGCGTGCACGAGGTCGCCCGCGAGGTGCACCCGGCCTGCCGGGTGATCTACGTCGACTACGACCCGGTGGTGCGGCTGCACGCCGAGGTGCTGCTGGCCGACTCGCCCGGCGTGGAGAGCATCCAGGCCGACCTGCGCCGGCCCGCCGACATCCTGTCCGACCCGCACGTCACCGGGCTGATCGACTTCGACCAGCCGGTCGGGGTGCTGCTCGTCGGCATCTTCCACTTCATCAAGCACGAGGAGGACCCGACCGGGATCATCGGCGCCTTCCGCAAGCGCATGGCCCCCGGCAGCCACCTCGTGCTCTCGCACGCGATGTCCGAGAGCGACCCCGAGGCGCTCGGCGAGCTCTACCGGGCCACCGCCAACACCCCGGCGCACCCGACGTTCCGCTCGCACGACGAGGTGCTGGCGCTGCTCGACGGCTTCGACCTGATCGGCCCCGGGCTCGTGCCCGTCCAGGACTGGCGCCTCACCGCCGCGGACGAGGGCGACATCCCGCTCATGGACGGCATGCCGAAGCTGCGCATCGACGCCGCCGTCGGGCGGGTGCCCGCCTGACCTCCGCGCCAGGGGTCTGTTCCGCCGCCCGGTCGCGTCCTGACAACGGCGGATTTCTGTCGGCATGATGGGAAGAGGCTGAACCTTCAGAAGGGCCTCCGGCATGCCATTGTTAGGCTTCGCCCTGTCCTGCTGCATCCTCCCCTTCGGCTTGGGATTCTCCGCCCTCCTGGTGCTGGCGCTCGAATGGCTCGCACCGGACGTCATCCCGTTCGAGCTCGGCACGTTCTGGACCTTCGACCAGCCGATCTGGACGGCGTTCACCGCCTCGGTGGCGCTGATCTGGCCGGTCCTGGCGGCCGGGCTGCTGCTCACGCTCATCCGGGCGCCCCGGCAACGGTTTGCCCAGCGTCAGATCGCCTGGTACGGCGTCGAGGGCGCGCAGGTGATGCGGCTGGGGCCGGCCAGGATGCTGTTCCAGAGCGCGCTGGAGGAGATCGCGTTCCGCTGGCTGCTGTTCTACGCGGCCATCGCCGGAGCCACGTTCGCCGACTTCGTCCTGCTGGGCTTCGCCGATCTGCACCCGGTGCGGTGGCTGTTCACCGAGGTGCTCGTGCCGGTCGCCGACTTCGCCACCTTCGGGATGCTGCACGAGCAGCTGACCCTCGGCGCCTGGGCGGTGGCCGCCGCCGTGCTCACCAGCAACGGCCGCTTCCGCAACGGTCACCTCTACCAGGGGCTGATCGGGTGGATCTGGTCCTGGTACATGGGCATGTTCCTGTTCCTGGTGATGTTCGAGCACGGGCTGCTCGCGGCCATCGCCGTGCACGTCGCCTACAACTTCGTCATGCTCGGCCTGCACGTGGCGATCACGGGGGTGGCGCCGCGCGTGGTGGTGATGGAGAACGCGGCGGGGCCGCGGCCGTTCCAGGAGTGAGCCCGTACGGTGCCCTGGCGCGCGGGCACCGTACGGGAGCCGGGTGGGTCAGCGGGCGGCGAAGTTCTGGGTCCAGTAGATCTGGCCCTTGGCGTTCTTGGCGGCGCCGACCCCGATGAGCGTGTACTTGCAGTTCATGATGTTGGCCCGGTGGCCGGAGCTGTTCATCCAGCCGCTGACGACCGAGGCGGGGGTGCGCTGGCCCATCGCGATGTTCTCGGCCCAGCCGGTGCCGCCGGTGAATCCGGCCGCGCGGATGCGGTCCATGAAGGAGCGGCCGTCCTGCGAGGTGTGGCTGAAGTAGCCGCGGGTGGCCATGTCCGAGGAGTGGCCGAAGGCGGCCTTGCGCAGCTGCGGGTCGTGCTTGAGCGGGGCGCAGCCGCCCTTGGCGCGCTCGGCGTTGGTCAGGCGCACGACCTCGTTCTCCTCGGCCGTGCCCACCGCGCCGGCCGGGGGAGTGGTGGCCGGGCCGGTCGTGGGGGTGGGCTTGGCG